>DASWIA010000031.1:0-72315 GCA_036397895.1 Acidimicrobiales bacterium
CGGTGCCGGCCACATCCCGGTCACGGCGCGGGGAAGTGGCACCGGCCTCTCGGGAGCGGCCATCCCCCACCCTGACGGGGTGCTGGTCAGCTTCGAGCGCATGAACACCATCATCGAGATCGATGTCGAGAACCTCGTCGCCGTGGTGCAGCCGGGCGTGACGCTGGACCAGCTCGACGAGGCACTCGTCCCCCTCGGACTCGTGTACCCCGTGTTCCCTGGCGAGTACAGCGCCAGTCTCGGCGGGAACGTGGCCACCAACGCCGGTGGCATGCGAGCAGTGAAGTACGGCGTCACTCGCCATCAGGTGCTCGGGCTCCAAGCGGTGCTGGCAACCGGCGAGGTCATCCGCACCGGCGGACGGTTCGTCAAGGGCTCCACCGGCTACGACCTCACGCAGCTCATCGTGGGCTCCGAGGGCACGCTGGCGGTCGTCACCGAGGCGACGCTGCACCTGTACCCTCGCCTGGCTCACCAGGGCACGGTGCTGGCCCCGTTCACCACGCTGGCGGCCGTAACCGATGCAGTGCCCAAGATCGTGGCCAGTGGCATCGCGCCGATGATCGTGGAGTACATCGACCTCATGACCATGGCGGCCATGGTCGACAACCTCGGACTCGAGCTCGGTGTGCCCGAGGACGTGAAGCAGACAGCACTCGCCTACCTCGTGGTTCAGCTCGAGCAGAGCGACGAGCGCCGGCTGGAGGAAGATGTTGCCCAGCTGGCTGAACATGTGTTGGCCCTGGGAGCCATCGACGCCTATGTCCTGCCCGAAAACGCCGCAGCCCACCTCATCGCCGCCCGCGAGAAGGCGTTCTTCCTGGCCAAGGGAGCCGGTGCCGACGACATCGTCGATGTGGTCGTGCCGCGTGGGTCGATCGCCGACTTCATGGCCGGGGTCGGCGAGCTGGCCGCCCAGCAGGGCGCGCTGGTAGCCGGGTGCGGTCACGCCGGCGACGGCAACGTGCATCTCTCGGTGTTCCAGCCCGATGACACAGCCCGGGAAGAGCTCATGCGCTCGCTGTTCGCCCACGGGTTGGCGCTCGGAGGCGCCATCTCCGGTGAGCACGGACTGGGTCGGACCAAGAAGAAGTACTTCCTCGAGCTGGAGGACCCGGCCAAGGTGGCGCTCCTGCGCCGTATCAAGGCCGCCTTCGACCCCGACGGCATCCTGAACCCCGGCGCCGTCTTCGACTGACGAGGAGTCACCATGAACGGAGCCCAGGCGCTCATACGCACGCTGGCCGATGCCGGAGTCGACACCTGCTTCGCCAACCCGGGCACCTCGGAGATGCACTTCGTCGCCGCCCTCGACTCCGTAGGCGAGATGCGGTCGGTGCTCGGCCTGTTCGAGGGCGTCGTCACTGGGGCGGCCGACGGGTACGCCCGCATGGCCGACCGTCCGGCGGCCACGCTTCTCCATCTGGGCTCGGGCCTCGGCAACGGGCTGGCCAACCTGCACAACGCCCGTCGGGCCTACTCGCCGATGATCAACATCGTGGGCGACCACGCCACCTACCACGCCCGCTACGACGCGCCCCTCCAGTCCGACATCGACACGGTGGCCCGCAACTGCTCGACGTGGATCGCCCGCCCCAAGACCGCCGGGGCGGTGGCCCGGGCCGGGGCCGAAGCGGTGCTGGCGGCATCGACCCCGCCCGGTGGCGTGGCCACGCTGGTGCTCCCCGCCGATGCCTCGTGGGGTGAGGGAGCCGAGCCTGCCGCCCCGCTACCTATCCCCTCGGCTCGGCCCATCGATGACACGATCGTCGACCAGGTGGCCAAGGCGCTCACCTCGGGCGAGCGCACCGTCGTGCTCGTCGGTGGTTCCGGTCATCGCGATGCCGGCCTGCGGGCGTCCAACCGACTCATCACCGCCACGGGGGCGACGGTGCTGGGCGAGACGTTCCCCGCCCGGCTCCAGCGCGGCGCCGGTGTCCCCGCGCTCGACCGCTTGCAGTACCTGGCCGAGTTCGCCGCCCGCCAGCTCGAGGGGGCACGCCACCTCGTTCTGGCCGGTACCAAGTCGCCGGCCTCGTTCTTCGCCTACCCCGACAAGGCCAGCGACCTCGTGCCCGCCGGGTGCGCGGTGCACGTGCTCGCTGAACCCGGACAGGACGCGGTGGCGGCACTGGAGGCGGTGGCTGATCTGGTCGCCGCCGGGACCGAGCCGGTGCCGGCGCCCCCGGCGCGGCCCGATCGGCCCCGCGGCGATCTCACCGCCGAGCGCGTGGCGCAGGCCCTGGGGGCACTGATGCCCGATGACACGGTGGTCGTCGACGAGGCCAACACGTCGGGGCTGTGGGCGCCGGCTGCCACCGCCGGGTGCCCGCCGCACGACTGGCTGACGCTCACCGGCGGTGCCATCGGCATCGGGCTGCCCCTGGCCACCGGTGCCGCAATCGGGTCTGGTGGCCGGCCCGTGATCTGCCTCGAGGCCGACGGCAGCGCCATGTACACCTTCCAGGCGCTGTGGACCCAGGCCCGCGAGCGCCTCGACGTCACCACGATCGTGTTCAACAACTCGTCCTACGCGGTGCTCAACCTCGAGCTGGCCCGGGTGGGTGCAGGAGAGCCGGGACCCAAGGCGCTCGACATGTTGGACCTCACCCGCCCCGATCTCGACTTCGTAGCCCTGGCCCAGGGCTGCGGTGTGCCCGCCCGCCGGGCCACCACCGGTGAGGAGATGGCCGCGGCTCTCGAGGATGCGCTGGCCGAGCCCGGCCCCCACCTCATCGAAGCCGTCGTGCCCCGAGCCGTGTAGCGAGACGATCGCCGGAGTGCACGCTCGCCCCTGTAGTGGCGACAGGCCAGACTGAGCAGATGGCTGCTCCTGTGCGCGTCGTGTTCCTCGGTGGTCTCGGTGAGATCGGCCGCAACTGTGCGGCGATCGAGATCGACGACCGCATCCTGCTCCTCGACTGCGGGTTGATGTTCCCCGACCTCGACATGCTGGGCATCGACCTCGTGTTGCCCGACTTCTCGTACCTGCACGAGCACGCCGACCGGATCGAGGGGGCGGTCATCACCCACGGCCACGAGGACCACCACGGAGCGCTGGCGTACCTGCTGCGCGACACATCGTTCCCGATCTACGGCTCGGCGCTCACCCTGGCGATGGCCCGCAACCGGATCGTCGAGGCGGGCCTGATCGACCGCACCGAGCTGGTCACGGTCCACGACGGCGAGCGCCGCCAGATCGGCCCGTTCGACTGCGAGTTCATCCCGGTCAGCCATTCGGTGCCGCACGGCTTCGCCACCGCGATCCGCACGTCGCAGGGAGTGCTGCTCCACAGCGGCGACTTCAAGATCGACCTCAACCCCGTCGACGGCCGCCGGACCGATCTCGGCCGCCTGGGCGCCATCGCCGATGGCGAGGGCGTGCGCCTCTTCCTCGGCGACTCCACCAACGCCGAGGAAGAGGGCCACTCGCCCTCGGAGACCTCGGTCGGCGCGGTGCTGTCGAGCGTCTTCGCCCAACATCCCGACGAGCGGATCATCTGCGTGTGCTTCGCCAGCCACATCCACCGGGTGCAGCAGATCGCTAACGCGGCCATCGCCAACGGCCGCACCATCGCCACCCTCGGCTTGTCGATGAAGCGCAACGTGGCCACCGCCCGGGACATGGGCCTGCTCCACATCCCCGACAATCGTCTCGTCGACATCGCCGATGCCGGCGACCTCTCACCCGAGGAGGCCTGCATCATCTCGACCGGGAGCCAGGGCGAGCCGATGTCGGCGCTGGCCCGGATGGCGGCGGGCGAGAACCGGTGGATCACGGTGGGCGAGGGCGACGTCGTGGTCATGTCGAGCCACGCCATCCCCGGCAACGAGGCCGACGTCAACAAGGTGATCGATGGTCTCCATCGCCGTGGTGCCGACGTGGTCCACTCTGGGCTGGCCGAGGTCCACGCGACGGGCCACGCCCAGCGCGGCGAGCTGCGGATCATGCACTCCGTCGTCGACCCCGAGTGGTTCGTGCCTGTGCACGGCGAGTTCCGCCACATGATCCACCATGCTCGGCTGGCGGTGGAGATGGGCATGAGCGAGGACCGAGTCCTGGTGGCCACCGACGGCGACGCGGTGCTCCTCGACGACGACGGCTGCCACCTCCACCAGGATGCGGTGCCCTCCGGCTACCTCTACGTCGACGGCATCGTCGGCGACGTCAGCCACGGCGTGCTCCGGGATCGCCGGGTGCTGGCCAATGAGGGTGTGGTCGTGGTCGTGGTGGCCACCGACGCCCGGACCGGCGAGGTCATCTCCGAGCCCGAGATCATCACCAAGGGCTGGATCCACGCCCCCGAGGCCGAGGACCTGTTCGACGAGCTGCGGGCCGCGGTCCGCAAGAGTCTGGAGGAGGCGGCCGCCCGCGGTGCACTCGACCACGAGTCCATCCGCCGCCACGCCCGAAAGGCTGTGGGCTCCCTGGTGGCGGAGCGGACCAAGCGCCGGCCCATGATCGTCCCCGTGGTCATGGAGGCCTGAGCCGCTCACCGCGGCAGACGTCGGCGAAAGGCCATTCCCGCACGCGGTCGGCCTGGTACGCTGCGTAGCGCTGTGGCCAAGGCCTCCGGGCGGAGCCGTCCCACCTCATCGACTCGTCGCGCCCCCGCGTCCTCACCGCGCCGGTCGTCCCGACGGCGCCCGGCGAGGGGCAAACGACCGCCGTCGCTTCGTCGCCGACTCCTCGCCGACGCCGCCCAGCACCTCTCGGAGCGATCCGACGACGTGTGGGGAATCGGGTTGATGGCGGCGGCCATCGTATGTGCCCTCGCCATCCACCTCTCCCTCGCCGGTCCGCTGGGTGACGCGGTCGATCGCATCGCCTCCTTCACCTTCGGCGTCGGCGGCGTCGCCCTCCCTGCCGCCCTTGCCACCCTCGGCGTCGCCCTCGTGCGAGGCGAGCCCGCGGCCAGCGGGCGCACCGTCGTCGGCTTCGGTGGCCTGGCCATCTCAGGCACCGGCCTGCTCCACCTCGCTCGCGGTGGTCCGGGCATCGGCGGCGACCTCGACGCCGTTCGAGAGGCAGGCGGCGTGAGCGGGGCGGTGGTCGGAGGAACGCTCCGGGCACTCCTAGCGCCGACCGGAGCGTCGGTGGTGCTCGTGGCGGTGGCGGTGGTCGCCCTGCTCGTACTGGCCCGCACCAGCGCTCGCGATGTGGCGGTCGGTGTGGCCGCCACCTCCCGCCCGCCACTGCGCCGGGTCTGGGACTGGTTGGGGTCGCTCACTCGTCTCGACGCCGACACAGAGAAACCGGCGCCAACCGACCAGACCGACAACGCCTCGGGACGTCCGGTCATCGAGGCCAACGGGGTCCGGCTCTACGACCAGGACCGGGACGGGACCGACCCAACCGCAGAGCCGCGACCCGATGGCACCCACCCCGTCGCGGCTTCGCCCGGGGCAGCGGGGGCGACGGTTCCCGATGCCGATCGCCCCCCAGCCGACCTCGATGAGGATGGTCGCCCGCCCTTCGACGTGCCGCCGGCCGACGCACAGCCGGCGCTCGACCTCGGGCCTGCTGCCACCAAGACCATCTGGAAGCTGCCCAAGACAAGCCTGCTCTCGTCGGCCGGCGAGCAGGAGGTCGATCAGCACGCGGTCGAGGAGGGCGGCCGGACACTCGAGCACGCCCTCGCTCAGCACGGGGTCGAGACCCGTCTCGTGGGCATGACCGTGGGCCCCACGGTCACCCGCTATGAGCTCGAGCTCGGCTCGGGCGTCAAGGTGGCGAAGGTCACCAGCCTGCACCGAGACATCGCCTACGCGATGGCGAGTCCCGACGTCCGCATCATCGCCCCCATCCCGGGTCGCTCCGCCATCGGCGTGGAAGTGCCCAACCAGAAGCGCCACCAGGTCGCGTTGGGGGACATCCTCGACAGCGCTGAGGCTCGCCGGGCCAAGCACCCCCTCGAAGTTGGGCTGGGCCGCGACATCGCCGGGCGACCGGTGCTCCTCAACCTGGCCCAGACGCCACACCTGCTCATCGCCGGCGCCACCGGCGCCGGCAAGTCGAGCTGCATCAACAGCGTCATCACCAGCCTGATGCTGCGGTCGACGCCCGACGAGGTCCGTCTGATCCTCGTCGATCCCAAACGCGTGGAGCTCGGCCAGTACAACGGTCTGCCCCACCTCATCACCCAGGTGGTCGTCGATCCCAAGAAGGCGGCCAACGCCCTCCAATGGGCCGTGAAGGAGATGGAGCGCCGCTACGACCTGCTGGCCGAAGTCGGTGTCCGCGACATCAGTGGCTACAACAGCGCCTACGACCGTGGCGATCTCCGCGACGACCCCACCACCGGGGCGACCTACGAGCGGCTCCCCTTCATCGTGGTCGTCGTAGACGAGCTCTCGGATCTCATGATGGTCGCCGCCCGCGACGTCGAGGCCAGCATCTGCCGGATCGCCCAGATGGCTCGCGCCGTCGGCATCCACCTGGTCATCGCCACCCAGCGACCGTCGGTCAACGTCATCACCGGCGTGATCAAGGCCAACGTCCCGGCTCGTCTCGCCTTCGCGGTGTCGAGCGGCACGGACTCGAAGGTGATCCTCGACACTCATGGCGCCGAGCGCCTCATCGGCAAGGGGGACATGTTGTTCCTCGGTCCGTCGTCGTCCACACCCCGCCGCATCCAGGGCAGCTGGGTCGAAGAGGACGAGGTGCGCAAGATCGTGACGCACTGGAAGCGCCAGGCCCCCGAGCTCTCCTACGTCGAGGGGGTCGTGGGCGAGGGCGGTGGATCGCAGAGCGACTTCTTCGCCGACACCGAATCAGGCGACGACGACGAGGACAAGCTCTGGGATGCGATGGAGCTCATCGTCCGATCTGGCCTGGGTTCCACATCGATGCTCCAGCGAAAGCTGGGTGTGGGGTTCGCCCGCGCCGGTCGCCTCATGGACCTGCTCGAGCAGAAGGGCGTGGTCGGCCCCTCCGTCGGGCCCAAAGCCCGCGAGGTTCTGATGACCATCGAGGAGCTCGAGGCACTGACCACCAGCGTGTGAGCCCGTCGTCACTTATGGTTCCGCCCCGATGATCGCTGCCATAGCCGTCTCCGTCGTGGGGCTCGTGCTCCTGGCTCGCGCCGCCGACTGGATGGTCGTCGGCGCGGCCCGGCTGGCGGCGGCGCTCCGGGTCAGCCCGGTCGTCATCGGGGCCATCGTCATCGGGTTCGGCACCAGTGCACCCGAGATGCTGGTCTCGGGCCTGGCCGCTGGCCAGGACTCGCTCGACATCGCCGTCGGCAACATCATCGGATCGAACATCGCCAACCTCACCTTGGTGTTGGGGGCGGCGGCCCTGCTGTGCCGCCTCGAGGTCGGGAGCCGCACGCTTCGAAGGGAGGCGCCCCTCTCGGCGGCCACCGTCGTGGTGTTCGCGGTGGCGGTGCAGGACGGCTTGTCACGGATCGAGGGCGTCCTTCTGGTCGTGCTGATCGTTGCCGTCGTCGGCACCCTGCTGTACGGCGCCGGCGACCAGTCCGAGGTCGAGCTGTCGGCCGAGGTGGAGGAGTTCCTCGACGAGGTCCACGCTCACCGCACCAGCACCGAGGCGGTCCGCACCCTGGTCGGCCTCGTGGGGACGCTCGCGGGGGCCCAGGCGCTGGTGTGGGGGGCGACGACCATCGCGTCGGAGGTGGGGCTCGAGGAGGGGTTCGTGGGGCTCACCCTCGTCGCCCTCGGTACGTCGCTGCCCGAGCTGGTCACCGCGGTGGCCGCCGCCCGGCGTCAGGAAGACGAGCTCATCATCGGCAACCTGCTGGGCAGCAACATGTTCAACAGCCTCGCCGTGGGGGCGACGGCCGCACTCGTCGGTCCCGGTCCGCTGGCCGATGCCGCCTTGTCGGGGTTTGCCACCTACCTGATGGTGGGGGTGGCACTGGCGGCGTGGATGATGATGGCCACTGGACGCACGGTGGTGCGGTGGGAGGGCGTGGTGCTCCTCGGCGTCTACGCCGTTGCGGTACCGTCCCTTGCTCTCTGACGTACAACTGAACCGGTGGTACCCCGGGTGTCCGGCGGGCTGCAAACATGGTGCAGTGGAAGGAACCGTGTGACCGACTACGAGGGCTACTGCGTCAAGTGCCGTGCCAAGCGGACGTTCCCCGGCACCATCGTCGCGCTCAAGAACGGTCGGCGAGCCGCCAAGGGAATCTGTCCGGTCTGCGGCACCAAGATGAATCGCATCCTGGGCAAGGACGATCCTGGAGAACCGGTCACCGACGTCACCGGGTCGGTCGCCGTCGTCACGCCCAGCGATCCACCCACGGGGTCCACGCCCGCAATCGAAGGCTGATCCTCGTGGCGTCGCAGCCCTCCCGCCAGCTCGTCACCGTCGACAACCCCCATCCCGATCGGGACTACGAGGTGGCGTGCGTGTGCCCAGAGCTGACCTGTCTTTGCCCGATGACCGGTCAGCCTGATTTCGCCACCGTCACCGTCACCTATGTGCCCGACGGCCAGATCGTCGAGCTCAAGAGCCTCAAGCTCTACCTCTGGTCGTTCCGCGACGAGGGCCATTTCCACGAAGACGTCACCAACCTCATCCTCGATGATCTCGTCGCCGCTCTGTCACCACGCTCGATGACAGTCGAGACCCGGTGGAACGTCCGGGGCGGCATAACTACCACCGTCACCGCTGCTCACCCCTGAGCGGCGCCACGCCGCCGATCTGCTCCACCGACCCGGTGGCGTCGTCGACCACCTCCGGCGACCACCGCATCGGCGCCATGCTCATCGACGCCCACCGGTCGAGCTGATCGGAGAAGTGCGGGCTCCGTGGGTCGCCGTGCACACCGTGGGGCACGATCCAGCGGCTCTGGTCCCAGTCGCCGAGGTCGAACACGTAGCGGGCCACCGAGCCGCGCATGGCCCCCAACGAGGGGGGTGACACGCCCGTGCAACGGACCGTCTCGCTGTCGCCACCAAGCTCGCGGGTGGCGGGGACGACCAGCTCGTCGCCGAGGTCGGGGCGGGTGACGGCCAGAGGGTGGTACGGGGCGCTCGGGTGCAGGTCACCCCAACGCCACGCCGTCGGATCGGTTCCGAGGGCGGCGACGAGGATCTTGACGCCGCCGCTCAGCGCGGAGCGTGCGGCGCCAGCCCAACCGCCGACGTCAGTCACCAGGTCGTCATCGGCGTGGCTGGCCAGCACTGCAAGCCGGCTCCACTGCGAGCGAGCGATCTCGTCGGGGGCCGGCTCGATGGCGCCGGCACCCAACCGATGACCGTCGAAGCCAACGGCGGCGGCCACGACGTCGAGCAGCGCCACCCGGCAGGCAGCGTAGATGGCGGCCGCGGGCGAGTCAGGGTCCATTCGGTGGTCCCACCGGGCGAGCATGCTCTGGGCCACCGCCTCGAGCCCGGAGACGTCCGGAGACGCGGTGAGCAGTGAGACGAAGGCCGGTGCCACCAGCGACACCTCGTCGCCGAGGACGTCAGAGGTGATGGTGTCAGCGGTCCAACCCGACGAGGATTCGAGCAGCTGGCGAATCCGGATGCCGCGAGCGGGGTGGGCCCAGTCATTGGAGATGTAGAGGTGGTGATGACCGAGATCCTCGTTGGCCGTGGCCAGGAATCCCGCGTCGGGATCGCGGCGGCGGGGCAGATCGTCGTCGTCGACGAAGCCAACCCACCCATGCTCGCCCGTCCAGCCCGGCACCACCGTCCACCCGTTGCGCCCGTCTCGGCGGGCCAACCGACCGCGCATCCGGTAGGCGATGGTGCCGTCGCCATCGGCCATCAGCACGTTGTTCACCGGCACGACCCAGGGCGACATGGCGGCGTCGAGCTCATCGACCGACGAGGCCGCCATCATCGGCACCAGCGCATCGAACGTCGTGTCCGGCGCCGCGGTCGCGGTCCAGGCCAGGCTCAGCCCCCACCCCTCGGCCCGACCGCCGGCGATCACCCGCCGGCCGTCGGCGGCGGTGGCTACCTCGACGGTGACCGGGTCGGCGCCGGCGACGGGGATCGTCGCCGACTCGATGCCTGCCAACTCGAGGTCGGCTGCGCGCTCGACGTACACATCCTGGTCGTCGGCCATGCCGTGGGTGACGCACCAGGCGACATCGCGGTTGTGAGCGAAGTGGGGAAAGCCTGGGACGCCAGGGAACGACAGGCCGATGACGTCGATCTCGCCGCCCGTGATGTGGTTCTGCCAGTAGACGTTGGGCAGGTCGAAGCTGCGATGCGGATCGCCGGCGAGGAGCGGTCTGCCCGACGCGGTTCGAGTGCCCGCCACCACCAGGTTGTTGGACGCCGCCTCCTGGGTTGGCACCGCGGCCAGTGCCATCAAGGCTGCGTCGAGATCGACGCCGTCGGTGGAGGGGTCTGTTCGACCCAGGCCGGGCCACAGCCGGCAAGCGACGCTCGGACCGACCGATCGCAGTACGGCCGACCGCCAGATCTTCGTCTGTGCGGTGCCCATCAGCAGGTGCCGGTACTTGTAGACGGCGACGCTGTGCCAGGGCTCCCATGGTGCAGGCCGGGGCGCACCCAGCAGTCCGAGCTCAGGAGGCAGGTCGTCGTCGGTGGCCTGATCCAACCAGGCGTTGATCCCCGCTGCGTAGGCGTCGAGGGCGGTCCGGGCGTCGTCGCTGAGGCCCTCGACGTCGGACCTGGCGGTGTCGGCGAGCCCGACTCGGAGGTGGAGCACATCGGATGCCACGCCCGCTGCGCCCACGATCTCTGCCCAACGTCCCTGGGCCCGGCGCCGATCGGCCTCGATCTGGAAGCAGCGGTCAGCCGCCGCCGCGTAGCCCTGGCCGAAGAACGCGCCGGCGCGATCGGGCGCCCGGACGTGGGCGATGCCGTCGACGTCCCGTCGGACCTCGATGGATGTCACGCCAGGACCGAGCGAGCCCCGTCAACGGTGATCTGCCACACGCACTCAGCGATGTAGGGCGTGAACCCCAGCTCGTTGTTGATGTCGAGCATGGGGCCGTTGGAGTCGGCGTTCTCGGTGCGGACGTCGATCCGCTCGGGACGTTGGTCGAGGATTCGGGCCAGCATGGTCGCCTTGAGCCACTTGCCCAATCGGTGGCCACGATGGGCCGGAGCCACCGCGGTACCCATCTGGTACACACAGGTCGGGTGGGTGGGGTGGAACAGCACCTCGGTGTACCCGGCGACCTCGCCCGTGGTGTCGTGGCGAGCGAGCGCGCACCACTTCTCGGAACCGGACTCGACCATCGCCGACTCCCACCCCCGAACGACGTCAGGCGTGAGGACGTCGTCGTCCATGTCCAGCTCCTCGCGGGGGGCGTCGTTCATCACGTGGTAGGCCGAGATGACGTCGTCGAGCAGGTCGTCGGGCGTGGGCGAGGGAACCCACTCGATCGTGTAGTCGCTGGCCGATCTCGGTCCATCGGCCAGCCACCGATCGAGGAGGTCGCGATCCACGTCGGCGAGTGCCAGCCGGTTGGTGTGGCTCACCAGGCCGCGTTTGGCACCGATGCGCTCGGCGAACCGCTCGCCGGCACCGACCCGCTCGCTGGTGAAGAACAGCATCGTGGTCCGGCCGAGAAGATCGGTGTGATCGACGACCGATTCGAGCAGTCGCCGGCCGACGCCCTGATTGCGCTCGTCAGGATGCACGCCGAATGCGAGGTTCACGAGGTGTTCGTTGGTCCCGATGCTGGCCGCGCTCACCACGGCCCGGCCCACGAGCCGATCGCCACGGTGGGCCAGCATCACGGTGGCATCGACATGGTCGGGCTGGATTCGCATCAGCCGTTCGTAGAGCTCGAAGGGCGTCGGGGGATCTTCGGGGAGCGCCTCGGCGCTCAACGCCTCGGTGAGGGCGTGGAGCTGGCGCAGATGCGGACGGGTGAGCTCGAGCTTGTCCACCGACGTGAGCGAGATGTCGGGCATGACGACAGTCTGGCCCAGCGGGCGGGTCAGGGTTCCAGCGCGTTTCGGAATATCTCGAGCACCTGGTCGCGGTGGGTGGCGATCTGGCCGGGATCGAGCGAGTCGCCGTCGATGAGGTTGTCGATCAGCGGCGCATCGGAGAACCACGACAGCGCGGCGCCGTAGCCGGTCAGCAGCAGGTGACCCGCATCGAAGCGCCGAAGGCTCCCGGCGTCCATCTCGCGCTCGAGAAAGCCCACCGCCCGCTCGAACATGGGCCGGAGCAGGCCCCCCAGCTCGCTGGACAGGATCGGGCCGCCGTCGAGGGCTTCGTGGCGGATGAGACGGACGAAGTCGGGGTGCTCCTCGAAGAACTGGAAGGCGGCCCGGATGACTCGTTCGACCTGCGGCCATCCGTCGAGCAGATCGGTGACTGAGTCCTCTACCAGCGCAGCCCAGTCGGCGAACCCCGAGACGAGGACCTCTCGGTAGAGCGCTTCTTTGGACGGGAAGTGGTGGAGGAGGCTTGGCCGCCTGATGCCCACCTCCGACGCGATGTCGGTGAGGCTGGTGGCGTAGTAGCCGTGCTCGGCGAACCGCAGGCGGGCCACACCCAAGATCTGCTGCCGCATGGGCGTGGCGATGGTCACAACCCCTAGCCTACCTACTGGTAGGTAGGCTAGGCTCGATCGTCGTGCTGCTCGCCATCATCGCCATCCTCATCGGACTCGCCACCGCCCAGCTGGCCACGCTGGCCACCACCGTCTATCTCCACCGGGCCCTGACGCACAGGGCCCTGACCGTGAAGCCGGGTGCCGCACTGGCGTTCCGCATCTTCATTTGGATGTCCACTGGGATCAAGTCCCGGGAGTGGGTGGCCGTGCACCGCAAGCACCACGCGTCGTCAGACACCGCGGAGGACCCCCACAGCCCGCTGATCCTCGGCTTCTGGAAGGTCCAGTTCGGCAACGTCGTGCTGTACCGGCGAACGGCCCGCGACGGCGTCACCGTCGGCCGCTACGCCAAGGACCTGCCGCCGAGCCGGCTCGACCGGTGGCTGCTCGACCGGCCACTCGCCGGCCTGGGTTTCGGAATCGGCCTGCTCATCCTGTTGCTCGGTCCCTGGGCTGGCCTGTTGGCCGCCTTCGTGCACATGAACGCCTATCTGGCCCTCAACGCCTCCATCAACGCTGTCGGCCACCGCTTCGGCCGCCGTCCCTACGACGAGGTGCTGGCCACCAACAACCGCTGGTTGGCCCTCATCACCGCCGGCGAAGGGCTGCACAACAACCACCATGCGGAACCCACGTCGCCGCGGCTGTCGCATCGCAGGTTCGAGATCGATCCGGCCTGGCCCATGATTCGGATGCTCGTCGCCTTGCGCCAGGCCGAACTGCGTCACCCCGGTGTCCGCATCGGCCGTCGCCCTGCACCAGTCGCCTGATCTCGCGACCCGCGCCCGCTGCGGCGCCCCATCAACCGGTGTTGATGAGGAAGTGGGCTGCCCCCTCGAAGTGGTTGACCATGGCTGCGGCGATCTCGGCCGGAGGGTCCATCTTCGCCAGCGCCGCCTTCATGTGGGTGAGCCAGGCCTCGGCCGCCGCCGCGTCCACGGCGAAGCGGGCGTGACGCATGCCCAGGCGCGGGTGGCCCCGCTCCTCGTGGTAGGTGCTTGGTCCGCCCCAGTACTGGGCCAGAAACAGGGCAAGGTGGCGCTTGGGGTCGGCGAGGTCGTCGGGGTACATCGGTCGCAGGATGGCGTCGGTCTCCGCCCCCTCGTAGAACCACTCGACGAGCTGGTCGAACCACGCCTGGCCGCCCACCAGATCGAACACGGTGGCGTCTCGCCCGCGGCCTGGCCCCTCGATCATCACCCCTGCGACGTTACCCAGGCCCGAGTCGATGTAGTTCGTCGGGTACGGCCCACGCCCCTCAGGTGGGGTCGACCTGAGTGGTGAAGACGGCGTCCGGTACCGTTGCCCGGATGGGACGGGGGTTCTGGGTCGAGACGCTGGGCTGTCCCAAGAACCGTGTCGACTCCGACAAGCTGGTGGGGACCCTGACGGCGGAGGGTCTACTGCCCGCGCCGTCGGCCGACGAAGCCGATCTCGTCGTCGTGAACACCTGTGCCTTCATCGAGGAGGCTCGTCAGGAGTCGATCGACACCATCCTGGCCCTGTCCGACGCTCGCCGGCCGGGAGCCGAGCTTGTGGTCACCGGCTGCATGGCCGAGCGCTACGGCGACGAGCTGGCGACGGCATTGCCCGAGGTCGACCGCATCGCCCCCTTCGGCACCTCGCTGGTGGACGGCCGCGAAGCAGCCGCCTCTGGCGAGGTGGCCGTAGAGCTCGGTCCCACACGCCGCCGCCCCGACTTCGACCTGCTCAACCTTCCCCGACCCTCCCACCCGGTTCCCTGGGCCTACGTGAAGGTGGCCGAGGGCTGTGATCGCACGTGCGGCTTCTGCGCCATCCCCTCGTTCCGGGGTGCCCAGCGAAGCCGCACCGATGGCGCCATCCTCGACGAGGTCGACCGCCTGGCCGGCAGCGGAGTGCGCGAGGTCGTGCTGGTCGCCCAGGATCTGGCGTCCTACGGAGCAGATCGGTCGGCCAAGGGCAGCCTGGTCCCGCTGGTGGGCGAGGTAGCGGCCCGCGTCGACCGTGTCCGGCTCCTGTACCTGTACCCCTCCGAGCTCACCGACGAGCTGATCGACACCGTCATCGCCACCGGCGTCCCCTACTTCGACCTGTCGTTGCAACACGCGGCCAAGTCGCTGTTGCGCCGGATGCGACGCTGGGGTGACCGGGGCCGGTTCCTGGAGCGCATCGAATCGATCCGGGCCAAGACGCCCGATGCCGCGTTCCGCACAAGCTTCATCGTCGGCTACCCCGGGGAGACGCAGGAGCACCACGACGAGCTCGTCGAGTTCCTCTGCGAGGCACGGCTCGACTGGGTCGGGCTGTTTCCGTTCAGCCTCGAGGAAGGCACCCACGCCGCTACGCAGGACGGCCGGGTCGACCCGGCCCTGGTCACCGATCGGATCAACGAGCTCTCCGAGGTCCAGGACCCGATCACCGCCGCATCTCGCGACGCCCTGGTGGGATCGACGATCACCGTGCTGGTCGACACCCCCGGAGTGGCTCGGAGCCACCGTGAGGCCCCCGAGATCGACGGTGTCGTCCACGTGCCGGGGTCGCTCCCGCCAGGTCACCTCGGTGACGTGACCGTCCTCGAAGCCGCCGGGATCGACCTGGTGGCGGCCGGGGCGGTAGGGGCTGACGGGGACGCGGCCCGATGACGGACAGCTTCGGCAAGGACGCCATCGCCACTCCGGCCAACGCCATCACCCTCGGCCGCATCCTGCTGTCACCGCTCCTGTTCTGGATGGTGCTCGACAGCCACGACTCCTGGCCGGCGGTGTCGCTGTGGATCATCCTGTCGGTCACCGACTGGCTCGATGGCTACTACGCCCGTCGCCATGGCACCACCCGCTCGGGCGCCTTCCTCGATCCTCTCGCCGACAAGATCCTGGTCCTGGGCACGCTGTTCGTGCTGGTCGCCGACGAGAAGTTCTGGCTGCTCCCGGTGGCCATCATCGCCGTGCGCGAGGCCGCCATCTCGGCCTACCGCTCCGTCGTCGCCCGGCAGGGGATCACGGTTCCGGCCCGGACCCTGGCCAAGATCAAGACGGTGGCCCAGGAGGTGGCCATCGGGTTCGCCCTGCTGCCACTCACCGCGGCACACACGTGGGTGGCCAACAGCGTGCTGTGGGCATCGGTGGTGTTGACGGTCGTGTCGGGCGGCCAGTACTTCCTCGACGCCAATCGAGTGGCCGACGATCAGCTGGCCGAGACCGACCCGGCGTCGGCCTGACCCGGCGCGCGAGGCTGCCGCTCGTGCGCTGTGAAGTCGTTGCCATCGGAACCGAGCTGCTCTTGGGGCAGATCGTCGACACCAACTCGAGCTGGATCGGCGAGCAGCTTGCCCTGTCGGGGATCGACTGCCACTGGCACACCCGGGTCGGCGACAACCACCGGCGCATGGTCGACGTGCTCCGCCTGGCGCTCGATCGCAATGACGCCGTCATCGTCTGCGGCGGCCTGGGGCCCACGCAGGATGACATCACCCGCGAGGCGGTCGCCGAGGTGATGGGCGTCGAGCTGGAGACGGATCATGTGGTGTTGGACCGGATCGTGTCGATGTTCGGGTCGCGGGGACGGGAGATGGCGGCCAGCAACGCGCGCCAAGCCGATGTGCCGGTGGGTGCCGCGGTCATGGACCGCCAGCCCGGCACCGCCCCCGGGCTCATCTGCCCGGTCACCGTCGACGGCACCGCCAAGGTCATCTATGCCGTTCCCGGGGTGCCCTACGAGATGACGGAGCTGGTCACCTGCTGCGTCATGCCCGATCTGCGAGCCCGGGCTGGGGCGTCGTCGGTGATCCTGTCGCGCACCCTCCGAACCTGGGGCATGGCCGAATCGACGTTGGCCGAGGTGCTGGCCCCTCGGGTCGATTCCCTCGAGGCCGCTGGCAACCCCACCATCGCGTTCCTGGCCTCGGGCATCGAGGGCATCAAGGTGCGGGTCACGGCCAAGGCCCCCACCGAAGCGGCGGCGACGCGGCTCATCGACGCCGAGGAGGCCGAGGTGCGCGTCGTGCTGGGCGACCTGGTGTTCGGCGTCGATGACGAGACGATGGAGCACTCCGTGCAGCACCTTCTCGCCCAACGCCGGCTCACCCTGGGCATCGCCGAGTCGCTCACCGGAGGCCTGATCGGGGCCCGGTTCACGGCGGTACCGGGCGCCTCGGCCGTGTTCCGCGGCTCCCTCGTCACCTACTCGTCGGAGGTGAAGCGGGATCTGCTTGACCTGGGTCCGGGACCGGTCGTGAGCGAGGAGGCGGCGATGGCGATGGCCGCCGCGGCGCGCACCATGCTCGGCGCCGACGTGGGCATCGCCGCCACCGGAGTGGCGGGCCCCGAGCCCCAGGAGGGCCAGAAGCCGGGAACGGTGTGGTTCGGCATCGACATGGGCGCCCTGGGCGATGGAGAACCAGAGGCCACCCTGGTCCGGCTCCCCGGTGACCGCGATCGGGTCCGCCAGTTCGCGGCCATCTCGCTGCTGGCGCTGCTGCGCCAGAAGCTGCTGGCCAGCCCGTGAGTGGCCAAGCGGGTCGAGCCCGCACCTTCGTCGCCGTCTGGCCCGACGACGCCACTATCGCCGCCTTGCGGTCCTTCGAGCGTCCCGACATCGCCGGGGTTCGTTGGACCACCGGCGATCAGTGGCACGTGACCTTGCGCTTCTTGGGGACCCTCGACGGCGACGAGTCGAGTGCATTGGAGCGGATCTTGGGGTCAGTGGCTCGCCGTCACCGATCCCTGACCGCGACGCTGGGGCCGTCCTCGACGGTGCTGGGGCGCAACGTGCTCGTCGCCCCCGTCGCTGGTCTCGACGACCTGGCCCTCAGCGTCACCCTGGCCACCGGCCGGTTGGGGCGGCCTCCCGACCACGACGCCTTCGTGGGCCACCTCACCCTGGCCCGCCGGCGCCGGGGACGGGCCCGGCTCGACGCCCTCGGGGGCTTGCCGGTGTCGGCGACGTTCCCGGTGAGCGAGCTGGCGGTTGTGCAGAGCCGGATGACGCCTGCGGGTGCCCGCTACACCACCGCGGCCCGGGTGCCGCTCACCGGGTGATGTAGGCCACGAGCGCACGGATCTCCTGCGGCGCCGGGAAGCGTTCCTGCCCGCCCGCGGCGGGTGTCACTGGATCTCGGTGCAGCCGCTCGTCCGGACGTCACCTTCGGGGCCTGTATCTGCCCGCTCGGCGGCGGCGACGGTGTCGTCGGGTGCACCGGTCCCGCCGTTCAGGTAGTCGGGTACTGACACGTAGCAGCCGTGGCGGTAGTAGAAGCTGAGCCGGTCCGCGATTGGCAGGCCCTCGATGCGGTAGGGCACGTTGCCACCGAAGAGCGGATCGAGGGACTCGATCGCCTGGTCGGGATCCCACCAGCCCATGCTGATGTTGTGGGCGTCGACGGAATCGTCGAACGTGTCGGCGATGAGCCGGAGGTAAGCACCCTCGGCCACCTCTTGGCGGTGGGCACGCTCCTGAGCCTCCGCCCGCCCGCCCGTGGTGATGACCTCGCCGGAAGCGTCGAAGGCGAGCTTGCCCTTCAGGTAGCGGTCGAACCAGGCCAGGTTGTAGTAGTTCGACGCCGACTCCCACAGCCGGTTGCCGCCGGGGCCCCCGTTGCCGTTGTAGTCGACATGGGTGGTGGCGCGTCCGGTCACGGCGAAGGTGTCGACGTTGCGGGAACGCAAGTCGCCGAATCCCGGGCCGGCTTCGATGAACCCGGGTACGTCTCTGAACGCGGTGGGCGTCGCGAACCCTTGCTCGGCCGTCTGGTACATCGTCGGCTGGTTGTTGGCCTCCGATGCGGTCGTGCCGCCGTCCCACACGATCAGGGCGTGGACTCGCGGATCGCCCTGGTAGCTGAGGGTGGCGCCACCGCCTTGCGAGTGGCCCGCGAATCCGACGCGGTCCAAGTCGGCGTCGGCCGCGATCGGGTGATCGCTGGTGGCGAGCCAATCGAGCATATCGCTGCCGTTCTCGGTCCGCTGGGAGTTGGGCCCGTAGAACGAGGGCACGTCGTCGACAAGGGAGGGGTGCGTGCCGTTGACGCCGACGGCGAGGTAGCCGTGCTCGGCGAACACCTGCGTGTTCATCCGGTGCAGCTCCTTCGACGCGACGAAGCCGTGGAACACGACGACCACCGGGTAGGGAGGATCGAAGCGCTCCAAGCCGGCGGGGAGGTTGGGGCAGTCGCCCGGTGCGTTGGAGCAGGGCCGGTACACCTCGGCGGAGGGCACCCCCGGGATCACCGGGAGGTCGAAGCGGAAGCGCACATCGTCGTGGCGCTGCGGGAGCCGATAGGGATCCTGCCCGTAGGTCGGGGCGGTGTTGCCGAGCGGCTGGAACGACCGGTCGAGGAATCGCTGGGACGCGCACTGCTGGTTGCGCTCGTCGCGAGCCTGGAACTCCGGTGTGCCGGGTTCGAGGCCCTCGTCCTCCGGACCGGTGCAGTCGTTGCCGGTGAGATCGAGCCAGGGGTCGATCGGGTCGGCCTGCGTCGGTACCGCGGCGATCACCACGGCAGCGGTGATACCCACCACCAGGGAGATGAGCAGCTTCTTGGTGGACATCCCGGCCTCCTCGGCGCTCGGTCAACGGATCCAGCATGGATGCGACATGTATGGATTCGATCACTTCGGCCGCATCACCTCTCGCCGATCCGTACGTTTCTCCTCGCCGCTCTGGTCGAATCGGCAAGTCTCGACGGGACGAGCACGGGCGGTTGTCGTCGAAGTCTGCTGGCGTGAGCAACTCGACGGTGCCGGCCTCCGGGTGCCGCTCACCGGGTGATGTCGGCCACCGGGGCCTCGGTGGGGTCGTGGCGGAGCGACACCACCACGGTGACGGCGAGCGCAATGGTGATCACCGACAGGCTCGCCCAGGTCGGCACGTGGTACCACTCGCTCACGATCATCTTCACGCCCACGAAGGCCAAGATCACCCCGAGCCCTTGGTTTATGTAGACGAGCCGGTCGCGGACGCCGGCCAGCAAGAAGTAGAGGGCTCGAAGCCCCAGGATGGCCATGGCGTTGGAGCTGAACACCACAAAGGGATCGCGGCTGACGGCGAGGATGGCCGGAACCGAATCCACCGCGAACACGACGTCGGTGGATTCGATCAGCACGAGCACCACGAACAGCGGAGTGGCCACCCGCTTGGCGTTCTGGACGGTGAACAGCTTCTGGCCGTCGAAGTCGCGGCTGACGGGCACCACCCGCCGCACCAGTCTGAGAGCTGGGTTGTGCTCGGGGTGGATTTCCCCGGGCTCATGAGTGGCCACCCGGTAGGCGGTGAACAGGAGCAGGCCACCGAAGACGAACAGGAGCCAGTCGAGTGACTCGAGCAGGGCCACGCCGGCGAAGATGAAGATCGCCCGCAGCACCAAGGCTCCGAAGATGCCCCAGAACAGGACCCGGTGCTGGTACTTCCCCGGGACGCCGAAGTAGCCGAAGACGACGGCCCACACGAAGACATTGTCGACCGACAGCGACTTCTCGATCACGTACCCGGTGAGGTACTGGACCCCGGCGTCGCTGCCGAGCACCACCCACACCACCGCGGTGAAGCCCAGGCCGAGGCTGATCCACACCGCCGACGAGACGGCCGCCTCCCGCAGGGAGATGGCATGAGCGTCACGGTGGAGCACCAGCAGGTCGACCAGCAGCATCACCACCACCGCGGCCAGGAAGGTTGGCCACAACCATGGCGGTAGGTCGAAGCGGACGAGCTGCTCGGAGGCCTTGGCCGCGGAGAGGATCATTGGCCGGTGAGGTTATTGGTCATCCGTCCTCGTGAAGCACGGCGAGGATGTCTTCGCCGAACCGCTCGAGCTTGGCTGGTCCGATGCCCCGGCACCGGGCCAGCTCGGCGAGGGATGACGGGTTGCGAACGGCCAGCTCCACCAGGGTGCGGTCGTGGGCGATCACGTAGGCCGGACCGCCATCGCGGTGCACTCGATCCCTTCGCCACTCCATCAACCGCACGAAGCGGGCACGCTGCTCGCCGTCGAGCTCATCGGGTGAGGGAAGGCCGCCGACCCGAGCCCGGGCCCCCCGGCGCCCACCGCCCGAAGGGGAGTCGGAGCCGAGCGCACGTACCGCGTCGCTCTCTGTCGCCTGCTCGGCCTCGGTCATCGGGGCGGCCATCTCGTCGAGGAACGGTGAGGGTCGGGTCGCATCGGCAAGCACCGCCACCCACTCGCGGCCCCGGGTGATGGCCACGTGGAACACCCGTCGTTCCTCTTCCCGGGCGGCTGGGCCTTCGGCCAAGCGGTGGGGGAGCAGACCATCGGTGACGCCGACCACTGCGACGCACGGCCACTCCAGGCCCTTGACCCGATGGACGGTGGAGACGGTGACGGCATCACCCGGTTCGGTCTCGCCACCGGGTCGTGCGGCGACGGACGCGAGGTGATCGACGAGCCACCCGGTGAACCCAGCGGCATCGGGGTGCAGGTCGGCGAGCTGGAGGAGGGCTTCGAGGTCGTCGAGGTGGCTGGAGCCTTCGCCGCCCCGGGATGCGTCGAGCCCGGCCATGGCGCCACCCAGGCCGATCACGTCACGGATGTGCGTGAGGAGCTGGCGGGTGGTGGCACCGATGTCGGCCAAGTCGGCGAGCGCTTCCCAGTCGTCGGCCATCTCACCGAAGCGGGTGGCGACCCGTTCGTCGTCGATTCGGTCGGCCGCCCGGCGCAGCTCGTGGCTCGATGAGCACCGGTCGAGCCACTTGGCCGCCCAGCGGGGAAACCCCCGGGAGGGTCGACGCGACACCTCGACGACATCGTCGGATGACGCATGGCCTTGGTCGAGCCCCATCCGCAGCCACGCCAGGGCTGCCCGCACTCCGGTTCGCCGCAGGACGTCGGCGCCGACCGACGTCCTCACCGGGATTCCTGCGTCGGCCAGCGCCACCGTGGGAGCCAGCAGCAACGCCTCGACCCGGCCGAGCACCGCGATCTCGTCGGGTCGGCGCCCGTCCGCCAACCATGCCTGAACCGTCTCCACCAGGCTGCGGGCGCCGTCTTCGGGTGCGTGCCGGTGGATGGTGAGCCGCTCGTCACCGCCGGGCGCACCGGCGCCGGCCTCGATGGTCTTGTCGACCCGCACCCGGTTGCGTTGGAGCAGGTGGGCGGCGGCGGAGACGACGGCGGCGGGGCAGCGGTGGTTGACCTCGAGCGGATGCAGCCCGGCGCCGGGGAAGTACCGTTCGTAGTCGACGAGGAAGCGTGGGTCGGCGCCGGCGTGGCCGTAGATGACCTGATCGTCGTCGCCGACCCCGAACACGTCGAGGCGCGGCGTCGACAGGAGGCGCAGCAGCAGGACGTGGGCCGGAGTGAGGTCCTGCAGCTCATCGACCAGCAGGTGCTGATGGCTGGCCTGGACCTGCCGTCGCATCGGGCCGTCGGCGAGGAGGCCGCTGATGGCCGCCACCACCTGCTCGTCGAAGTCGACGACGCCGTTGACCCTCAGGCGGTCGCGGTAGCGGGGCACCAGCTCGGTCAGCCCCGGGACGTCGGGTCGGCGTGATTCGACCGTTCGTGGATCGCGCAGGCCGAGCCGGACTTCGGTCATGGCATCGAGGTAGGGGCCGATTGGGTCGGTGTTGGTGCGCCGCTGCTTGCGGTGGCCGAGCTGGCCGAGCTCGGCGTCGACGATGTTGCGGGCCTCGCGCTCGTCGAGCACCTGGGGCCGCCGCCCGCCGCCCAGCACGGTGAGCACTCGGAAGCCGAGGGCGTTGAGGGTGACGGCGCGGGCAGCCAGTCCTGCCGTGCGTTCCTGGATCTCCTCGCGGGCTCGGACGTTGTAGGCGACGGCGAGCAGCCGGGACGGGGCCGTGTTGCGGGTACCAATCAGGAAGCGCAGCCGCTCGGTGAGGACACGGGTTTTGCCGCTGCCGGCCGGGGCGATGATGCGGGCCGGGCCGGCCCCGTGGGTGACGGCAGCGAGCTGGTCCAGTGCCAGGTCGGCGGCGGCCACCGCGGCGGCGATCATGGCGGGTGTGGCCAAGCCGAGCGATCGGAGCTCGCCGGCGGCCACGCCCTCGGCGTCGATCACGACCGCGCCCGCGATCCGACCACCTGCGCCGACCACCGCGGCGGGGGAGGTGTCGAGGGTCGTGTCGGGACTGGTGTCGAGGGCGCGGTCAAGCCTGGTGTCGTGGAGCGGGCCGCCATCGACCCACGCCGGCGTGCCGTCGGGCAGGGTGATGTCGGCCGTGCCCTCGGGCGTCTCGGTGGCACCGAGCCGTGCCGCCTTGGCCGCCCACCACCACCGCGGCGCGCCGGCGTCGGTGAGCGACTCGGGCCGGGCGTCGTAGGTGTTGGCCCACACCAGGTGGTGCAGCCGATCGAGGCCCAGCTCGTGACCGGCGTCGAGCTGCCACACCGCGTCGACCGATTGTGACACCGGCTGGCGGATGACGGAGGGGTCGACCCGCAGATCTATCACCACTGGTGCCCGCACCAGCCACGCCGCGTGGAGCAGGGCCACCGTCGCGGCCGGATCGGCCACCACGCTGTCGTCGATCACCACCCGCTCCGCTGTGCTCCATGCCTCGGGAGCGGCAGCTCCGCCGGCCACCACCGTCCCGCGCCCAAACACGGCGGGTCCGGGTGGTCGGCTCACCGCGCCAACCCTAGGTGGGGGGTGTTCCGACTCCGTCGGAGATCTCGGCCCGTGCACCGCCCGCTGTCGGGGCCGTTCCTCGGCGGCTCTCGGCCCCGATGCCCTCCGGATCAGACAGCGCGGCGCGCTGGTGGTGCTGAGGCCCACTTTCGCGCCGCGCTGTTGGCGATGACCCGGCTATGACCTGGGTGGAAACTGGCGATGGCCTTGCTATGGCCTGGCGATGGCCCGGCTATGACCTGGCTAGGAGCTGGCTGGTGCCGACAGGCTCAGGCCCCGGCGAGCAGCAAGGCGCCGGCCTCGTCGGGCACGAACAGGATCAGTCCGGTGAAGTCGGCGACGTACATGCCCTCCGAACCGAAGGTCAGGTCAAGAGGGGCGGGCCCCAACAGGAACGTCACCGGCGGCCCGGCCACGTTGCCGTCGCCGTCGATCGGCACCCGTACGATGTCGTGGCCGACCGGTGTCGTGCCGAAGAAGTTGCCGAACCGGGCGACGAAGATGTCGCCGTCCCAGGGACGGCCCTCGCCGGAGGGTCCGAAGGCCAACCCGTCGGCCGACGTGTGCAGGCCCAGCAGAGCCTCCGGCGGCACGTGATCGGCGCCGCAGACATCGGTGACGGCGGGATTGGTGTTCTGCTGGGGCTCGGTGTCTTCGGCCGCGTACTGGCAACCGGGGAACCCGAAGTCCTCCACGTCGCCACCGGGTGTGCCACGGAGCAGCAGGTCCTCGCCGTAGGGGTCCTGCATGTCGAGACCGTTCATCGTGATCCAGAAGTCACCGTCGCCGTCGAAGGCGACGTCGTAGTCGTTGCGCATCCCGGTTGCCTCCACCCGGAACCCGTCTTCGTCGCCGTCGGGATCGGTGCCGGCGCCGGCGTCGAGCACATGACCGCCCTCGGGCAGGCTGGCGAGATCGATCGAGATCAGGGTGCCGCTGAGCGGGAGCTCGGGCTCGCCTCCTTCCACCCCGTCATCGGTGGAGTTGCCGTTGGTGACGAAGAGCCGGCCGCCGCGCACCTCCATCCCGTTGGTGTTGTGGCGCCCGTTGGGGAGGTTGTCGACCACGATCCCCCCGGCGGTAGCGAGATCGCCGCCACCGGGTGGGAAGGCGGTGACTCGACCCACGACGGTTCGGCTGCTGCCCGCTGGTGCGGGGTGGCTGTCGGCGACGTAGAGGATCCCGCCGGGGCCGAACGCCACGCCCAGCGGGCTGCTGAGTCCGGTGGCGTAGGGCGACGCGGTGAGGGGCACCCCCTCGGCGAGGGTGACCTCGAAGATGATCCCGGCCGCCCAGCTCGCCACGTAGAGCCGCTCGCCGTCGCCGGGATCGTGAGCCGTGATCGAGGTGGGGGTGGGAACCAGCGATCCCACGCTCACCACGCCGTCGAGCGGCGCCTCGGGCAGCACCGGTACCGGCACCGGTATCTGGTCGCCCTCCCCACCCTCGACTGTGAGCGTCCCCGTCATCTGCTCGGGGTGGACGGTGCAGAAGAACTCGTAGGTGCCGGAGGCCAGGGCCTCGACCCCGTTGACGGGCGTCGGGCTACCGGTGGCGATCACGGTCTCGCTTGAGAAGTCGCCGCCTGGATCGTCATTTGGGGTGCCTGAAGTCACGTCATGGGGGATCGGACCGTCGAGGTTGACGAAGGTGAGCGAGTCGCCCTCGGCGATGGTGATGTCGGCGACGGGGAAGCTGATGCCCACCGCCGTGATGACGTGCTCGGCCGCCCGGGCGGCGGGGGCGGTGGCCAGACCTCCGCCTACGAAGGCCGCGGCGAGCACAAGCGCGGACGTGGCGCGGCGGGTGGGACGGTGCATGTCAGTCCTCCGTGACGATGAGGGCACCCCGCATCTGGGGGTGGATCCGGCAGTAGTAGGTGAGCTGGGTCCCGGCCGTCAGGCCGTCGGGAACCCGGTAGGTGAAGGTGTCGGTGTTGGCCGCGGCGGTGGCATGGGGAACGCCCCAGCCGAGCTCGCCGGAGTCGAAGCCACCCACGTAGCCACCCACGAACCCGGCGCCGGTCTCGTAGCCCAGCTCTGGGAGCGGGTAGCTCTGGCCCCACGGCCCGTTGCACGGCGCCGCGCAGGTGGTGACCGAGTGGTAGATGTTGGCGGCGGCGTCGAGGTTGCGGAACGTCACCGTCGATCCAGGAGCGACCAGCGCGGTCGACCCGACACCGCGGTCGGGGAGGTAGGTGAAGGCGGCGATGTCGACGTGGTCGGTGGGCGGCGTTCCCGGCGCCGATGGCCCGGCCCCCGAGCCCGGGCCGCCGAAGACGAGGCGGTCGTCATGCTCCGGTGGATCACGGGTGAGCGCTCCAGGGTGGGCGGCGCCGGCGCGGGTGAGGTCGCAGCGCCCGTTCAGCTCCTCGTGCTGTGTCGCCTCACCCGACGTCATCGGCACTGCCCAGGCCACCATGATCCCCATGGCCTCGTACCACGGGTTGGCCGCGTCGTAGTAGGTGCGCACCTTCACCGGCTGATCGTCGTGCAGCACGAACTCGAACGGGGTGTCGCTGTCGGGGTCGGTGGCCTTCATGAGGAAGTCCCACGACCCGAAGTCGTCCTCGCCCGCGTCCCGCTCTGCGCGCTCACCGGAGGGGGTTGTGTCGCGGTTGAGGACGGCGTCGGAGGTGAAGGCGACGACCTCGTCGGGACCGGGCACCGAGCCGCAGCCGCCGACCACCAGCTCGTCGCGGAGTCCACCGGGATGGACGTGGCCGCCGACCCACACCAGGCGCCAGGCCTGGCCCGCGGTTGAACCTCCGCCGCTGAACCCGGCGTTGTCCTCTCGGACGGTGGCGTCGCCGGAAGGAGCGATGTCGAGCGGAACGACGGCATCGGCCACCGGGAGGTCCTCGAGCTGCCAGTCGCCCCACTCGGGGCCGCCGCCCACCGGGCGGCGCTGGCCGCGCTGGAGCCCGTCGGGATTGGTGTCCGGGTGGTACAGGGCATCGGGATCGACGGCGTCGTAGATGGGGTAGATGCCGCCGACCACGTCGAACCACAGGGGTTCGACCGCGGTGACCGGGGCATCGGGCTCGCTGTCGCCCCCGGTGTCCACCTGGGCGCCGAGCGGCAGCCAGTCGAGCCGGTAGGTGACCATCACCTCGTAGGTGTTGGGGGTGAGGTTGTGGAGCATGTAGTTGAAGAGCCACTCGTCGGTGGGCCGCGTCCGGTAGCCGTAGCCCGCAGGCAGCTCGCTCACCGTCTTCTCCTCACCGGTGGCGAAGAACGGGGTGGACGCCTCACGGGCCGAGCGGGCGTTGAGCCACACGCCGTGGTGGAGGTGGACCTCGTGGATCGGCGGGATCTGACCGTCGGCGAGGTCGATCAGATCCGGTTCGAACCGGGTGATCCAGCCGTCGGCACGGGGCGATTCGAAGGTCACCGGCCCGAACAGGATCATGTTGTCGCCGGGGGTGACCACCAGCGGCCCGTACGTGCAGGTGAGGTGCTGGACGGTGTTCGGCTCCAGCGCGGCCTGGAGCGGATCGGGCTGGCACAGTTCGTTGACGCCGGTCGGAGGATCGGTCACATCCCAGGCCCGGCTGGTTCCGGGGAGCACGACCAGGGCGGCGGTGACGGCGACGAGCACGAGCGGGCGTAAGCGCCAGACGCGGTGCACATTCCCCTGATTCGTGCCGGAACTCTGCATTCCCTGCCCACGGGTCGAGATCGTTGACCGAACACCCGTTCGGAACTACAGTGGTGTCGTTCGCATCCGGCAGTCATCCGGCAGTCATCCGGCGATGCGGTACCACCCCCTCCATAAGGTGCGCTCCACATCGCTTCCCCCTCTCTACCAACCGTTGCGAAAGGACACCCCGATGGATCGTGAGAAGGCACTCGACATGGCCATGAGCCAGATCGAGAAGCAGTTCGGCAAGGGCTCCATCATGAAGCTGGGCGAGGGGAGCACCATGGAGGTGGAGACCATCTCCACCGGAGCCCTGGCTCTCGACCTGGCCCTCGGCGCCGGCGGCCTGCCCCGTGGCCGCGTCTGTGAGATCTACGGGCCCGAGGCCTCGGGCAAGACCACCCTGGCGCTCCACGTGGTGGCCGAGGCCCAGCGCAACGGCGGCATCTGCGCCTTCATCGACGCCGAGCACGCTCTCGATCCGCTCTACGCCCGCAACATCGGCATCGACACCGACGAGCTGCTGATCTCCCAGCCCGACACGGGGGAGCAGGCCCTCGAGATCGCCGACATGCTCATCCGCTCCGGTGCCCTCGACGTCGTCGTCATCGACTCGGTAGCCGCCCTCACCCCCCGGGCCGAGATCGAAGGCGAGATGGGCGACAGCCACGTCGGGCTCCAGGCCCGGCTGATGTCGCAGGCCCTGCGCAAGATCACCGCCAACCTCAACAGGTCCAAGACCGTCTGCATCTTCATCAACCAGCTCCGGGAGAAGATCGGCGTCATGTTCGGCTGCTTTCACTACGACACCCGGGTCACACTTGCCGACGGTTCCCAGGAGAAGATCGGCAAGATCGTCAACCAGAAGCTGCCGGTCGAAGTGCTCTCCTACGACCCCGATCTGGGTCAGGTCGTCCCCAAGAGGGTCGTGAGCTGGTTCGACAACGGCCCTACCGACCGCTTCCTCCAGCTCACCGTCGCTCGTGGGAGTGGCAACGGCCGGGCCCAGTTCGCCTGCACGCCGAACCACAAGATCCGCACGCCCGGCGGTTGGCGCGAGGCGCAGGAGCTTGCCGTTGGCGATCGGGTCATGCAGTCGGTGCCCCACTACCTGTCCGAGCTCCAGTGGGACGTCCTGCTGGGCGGGCTGATGGGTGACAGCGCACTGTCACCCACCCGCGGCGGGCATGGAGCACGACTGCGCTGGGGCCACGATGCCGCCCAGGTCGCCTATGCAGACTGGAAGGCGTCACTGTTCGCCAACGTCGGGGTCAGCCGTTCCACCAACGCCAACGGTGCGGTGTTCCACGACCTCCAACCCATGCCAGAGCTGGCCGACCTCCGGAACGCCGTCTATGTCGAGGGTAAGAAGGTGTTCAGCCACGACTACATCAAGCGGTTGACCCCGCTCTCGTTGGCTGTCTGGTACCAGGACGATGGCTCGTTCGCCCTGCGCTCCAAAGGGCTAGAGGAGCGAACCCGTGGCGGTTCCGGTCGTTCGGAGATCTGCGTCGAGGCCATGGAGCGAACCACCCGTGAGCGGGTACGTGACTGCATAGCGGACACGTGGGGCATCAACGCCAAGCTCATCGATCGGGCCGGCAAGGCGGTCCTCCAGTTCCCCACCGCCGAGACGGCGAAGCTCCATGCGCTCGTCGCCCCCTTCGTCCACCCGTCCATGCAGTACAAGCTGCTGCCGGCGTACCAGGGGCGCTTCGGGGTCGAGCCGGTCTTCGTCCCGATGCGGCACGAGCTCGTCCCGATGCCGATCCTAGAGATCGGGGTGAAGCCACCATCCAAAACGACCCACCGGTTCGACATCGAGGTCGAGGGCACGCACAACTACTTCGTCGACGGCGTGATGGTGCACAACAGCCCCGAGACCACCCCTGGCGGGCGGGCGCTGAAGTTCTACAGCTCGATCCGGCTCGACGTCCGCCGGATCGAAGCCATCAAGGACGGGGTCGAGGTGGTGGGCAACCGCACCCGCACCAAGGTGGTGAAGAACAAGATCGCCCCGCCGTTCCGCCAGGCCGAGTTCGACATCATGTACGGCAAGGGCATCAGCCGGGAGGGTTCGTTGCTCGACATCGGGGTCGACCTGGGCCTCGTGAACAAGTCGGGCGCCTGGTACACCTACGAGGGCGAGCAGCTCGGTCAGGGTCGTGAGAACTCCAAGACCTTCCTGTCGGAGAACCCCGAGCTGATGATGGACATCTCCGAGCGCATCCGGCGTGAGGTCATGGGCGACGGAGCAGTCGAAGCTGTCGATGTCGAAGGTGCCGGCGACGCCGCTGACACGGTCGACACCGACGACGAGCCCATCACGCTCAGCGACTGAGCCGATACATCTGAGGTTCAGGTTTGACGCAGCGTGGCGGCACTATGCCGCCACGCTGTCGCGGGCTGGACATGTGGCATGAATCCCCGCAGATAGGGCGCGAGAGGGCAGGAGAACCTTCGCCGACCGTCGAAGAAGGCGGCATACCCACCATGGCGGGGAGCCACGCAACGATGGAAGTTCTCAAGGTCTCCACCCGCTCCAATCCCAACTCGGTCGCCGGGGCGATGGCCGGCGTCATCCGAACCTCGGGTGTGGTCGAGGTGCAGGTCGTTGGCGCAGGAGCCCTCAACCAGGCCGTCAAGGCCGCAGCGATCGCTCGGGGCTACCTCGCGCCGTCGGGGCTCGACGTGGTGTGCGTTCCCAGCTTCGCCGACATCGTCATCGACGGTGAGGCACGCACGGCCATCCGGATCACCATCGAGGACCGTGAACGCCGGACCCTCCAATCGGGCGATCTCGATCTCCGTGACGGCACCGTCCCCTTGGTCGACGCACGGGCGCCTTCACAGGCCTGACCGAGACGGTCGCCAGTACGATCGGGCCCGTGACCGCCCGCCGCTACGTCGTTCGCACCTACGGGTGCCAGATGAACGAGCACGACTCCGAGCGAATCTCGGGTCTGCTCGACGCCTGTGGGTATGAGCCCGCCGCCGGAATCGACGACGCCGACGTCGTGGTCCTCAACACCTGCTGCATCCGCGAGAACGCCGACAACAAGCTCTACGGCAACCTCGGACACCTGAAGTCGATCAAGGACCAGCGGCCGGACCTCCAGATCGCGGTGGCTGGCTGCCTGGCCCAGAAGGACGGGGAGCAGATCCGGGCGCGGGCCCCCTACGTCGACGTGGTGTTCGGCACTCACAACGTCGGGCGGGCCGCCGACCTGCTGGCGACGGCCCGCGTCGATGGCCCCATCACCGAGATCGCCGAGCCCAGCGGAGACACCGACACCTTCGCTTCGGCCCTGCCCACCCGCCGCGACGTCTCCTACGCCGGCTGGGTCACCATCCAGGTCGGCTGCGACAACTCGTGCGCCTTCTGCATCGTCCCCGCCGTGCGGGGCCCCGAGGTCTCCCGCCCGTTCCTCGACCTCGTGGCCGAGGTCGAGGCGCTCGCGGCCGACGGAGTCACCGAGGTGACCCTGCTCGGTCAGAACGTCAACAGCTATGGGCGCGACCTGGCCCGCGCCGAGCGCCGCGCCGGGGGCGACGTGGCCATCCGCCCTATGTTCGCCGACCTTCTCCGGGCCATCGGCTCGGTCGCAGGCATCCGCCGGGTCCGCTACACCAGCCCCCACCCCAAGGACCTCCGCCCCGAGACCATCGCCGCCATGGCAGAGACCCCATCGGTCTGCGAGCACCTCCACCTCCCGCTGCAAGCGGGGAGCGACTCGGTGCTGGCCGCCATGCACCGTGGCTACACCGCCGACCGCTTCCTCGAGCGGTTGGCCTCGGCCCGGGCCGGCATCGACGATCTCGCCGTGAGCACCGACATCATCGTCGCCTTCCCTGGCGAGACCGAAGCCGACTTCAACCAAACCCTGGACGTCGTCGCCGAGGCCGCCTTCGACTCTGCCTACACCTTCATCTTCTCGCCCCGCCCCGGTACCGAGGCAGCCGCCATGGCGGACCGCTTCGTCTCGCCCGAGGTCGGCGTGGACCGGCTCGAGCGGCTCAAGGCGGTGGTGGAACGTTCGGCGCTCATGGCCAACCAGGCCCGAATCGGGCGAACCGAGGAGGTGCTGGTGGAGGGCCCCTCCAAGCGCGACCCGGCCATGCTCACCGGTCGCACCCGCCAGAACCGCCTCGTCCACTTCGCCACGCCCGACGGCGGTCTGGCCGCGGGGAGCTATTGCACTGTCACCGTGACCGGCGCTGCGCCCCACCACCTGCGTGGCCAGATGGCCGAGCGGGGAGATCGCCCCCGGCACCGAACCAAGATCCCGGTGGTGGCCGCCTGAGCCGGCAACCGAGTCCGGCATCACGCCCGTTGGCGATGGTCGGCCCCACCGCGGTTGGCAAGTCGACCGTTGCCCTGGCCATCGCCACCCGGCTTCACCACGCCGGATGTGGCGCCGAGCTGGTGTCCGCCGACTCGATGGCCGTCTACCGCGGCATGGACCTCGGCACCGCCACCCCCGAAGGCGCCACCACGAGCCACGTCCCCCACCACCTCATCGACGTTGCCGATCCCACCGAGGAGTGGAACGTCGCTCGCTTCCAGCGAGCAGCGCGCCACGCCGTCGCCGGCATCGAACGCCGTGGGCGACGGGCGATCGTCGTAGGTGGCACCGGTCTGTACGTGCAGGCGCTGGTCGATGACCTGGACCTCCCCGCCGAGTACCCGAGTGTGCGGGCCGAGCTCGAGGCCGAGGCCGACACTGCCGCCCTCTACGAGCGCCTCCGCCGGGTCGATCCCGACGCCGCTGAACGGATGGAGTCGTCGAACCGGCGCCGGATCATCCGGGCGCTCGAGGTGACCGAGGGGAGCGGCCGTCCGTTCTCCTCGTCGGGTCCTGGCCTGGAGGCCTACCCCGATACCCGCTACGTGCTGGTCGGCCTCGATGCCCCCGTCGACGTCGTGGACACAGCGATCGAGCACCGGGTGGGGGCGATGATGGAGGCCGGATGGCTCGACGAGGTGGAGCGGCTACTCGAGGTGGTGGACGGTGACCCCACCGCGCTGTCGCGGACGGCGTCGCAGGCCATCGGCTACCGCGAGCTGCTCGATCATCTGGCTGGATCCCTCTCCCTCGATGAGGCGACCGGGGCGATCATCTCCCGCACTCGGCGCTTCGCTCGCCGCCAGCGAGCGTGGTTCCGGCGCGACCCGAGGATCCGCTGGTTCGTCCATCGGGGCAATCCGGTTTCGGTTGTCGACGATGTGCTGGAACACTGGACAGCACCATGAGCGCCCACCACACCCTGCGCTTGGGCAAGTACCACGGTCTCGGCAACGACTTCCTGGTGATGACCCATCCACTTCCCGACGGGCTCGATCCCGCCGAGGTGGCTCGCCGCGCCTGTCATCGCCACACCGGAGTGGGTGCCGACGGGCTGGTGCTGGCATCGGCTCCGGGTCCCGACGGGGCCGAATTGGCCATGGTCCTGCACAACGCCGACGGCAGCCGGGCCGAGATGTCGGGCAACGGCATCCGGTGTCTGGTGCACGCGGCCCTCGACACGGAGATGATCAACGGCGGCGGGACGCGGTCCGAGCAGGTGAGCGCGGGATCTGGGACTCGGGCCGTGCACCTCGAGGTCGGCGGTCGGGTCGAGGTCGCCACCGACGCCGGCCGGCGAACGGTGAGTCTCGGTGTTCGAGCGGTCAACGGGGCCGGTGGCGAGCTCCGCTCCTCGGTGACCATGGGAGAGGTTGCCGCCGGCGACCCCGCCGGTGTCGGGGATCTGATCGTCCGGGCCGGCGCTCACGACGGCATGGCCGTCGACGTCGGCAACCCCCACGTCGTGTTGCGTTTCGCCGACCGCGCCGCTATCGATGCCGCCGCCACCCTCATCGGTGGCAACCTGCCCGAAGCCAACATCGAGCTGGTCGCGCCCGGGCCCGACCGTGGGCGCATCGTGATGCGGGTCATCGAACGAGGGGTGGGCGAGACAATGGCATGTGGCACCGGTGCTTGCGCGGCGGCGTGGGCCGCCCGGAAATGGGGGCTGGCCCTGTCCGACGACGCGGTAATGGTCCACATGCCGGGTGGTGCAGCCACCGTGTCGTTCGCCGGTGACCGAGCCACGCTCAGTGGTCCATCGGTCCGGATCGGCTGGATCGACTGGGAGGTGGTGTGTTGAGCGACGACGAGCGCACGGCGCCCGGTTCCGATTCTCGGCCCGACGACCCCGGTCCAGCCGGATCCGCCCGTCGGGCCGCCGGATTCGCTAGCACCGACGACGCGGGTGACGACGCCGACCTCGCCTACGAGCAGCGACGCCGGCGGGCCGTCACCGATGGTGAGACGCACCGCGGCGCCTTCGGGGAGTACGGCGGCGCCGGGGCCGGGCTCATCGACCGAGCCTTCCGGGAGCGCATCGTGACCGTCGGTGTGATCCTCGACGCCGACGATCCCGCCGAGGTCGATCGATCACTCGACGAGCTGGACCTCCTGGTCGACACGGCGGGCGCCGACGTCGTCGAACGTCTGGTGCAACGGCGGCCGGCCCTCGATGCCGCAACGTTCATCGGCCGTGGCAAGCTCGACGAGCTGCGGTCCGTCTGCGACGCCCTCGACGCCGACACCGTGGTCGTCGATCACGACTTGACGCCGGGCCAGCAGCGCAACCTGGAGAAGGCTCTGGGCCGTACCGCGCTCGATCGTACGGCCTTGATCCTCGACATCTTCGCCCAGCACGCGCACAGCATGGAGGGCAAGGCCCAGGTCGAGCTGGCCCAATTGCGCTATCGCCTGCCCCGGCTGCGGGGCAAGGGAACCGCCCTGTCGCAACAGGCGGGCGGCATCGGAACCCGCGGACCGGGTGAGACCCAGCTCGAGGTCGATCGCCGGCGCCTCCAGCGCCGGGTGCACACGCTCGAGGCCGAGCTCCGCCACATCGGGCGGGTGCGTGACACCCAGGCCAAGTCGCGTCGCCGGGGCCGCAACGCCACCGTGGCCATCGTCGGCTACACCAACTCCGGCAAGTCCACGCTGCTGAACCGGCTCACTGATGCGGGAGTGCTCGTACAGGATGCGCTTTTCGCGACCCTCGATGCCACTACCCGCAGGCTTCAGCTGCCCGGGGGCGAAGCCGTGCTCATCTCCGACACCGTCGGCTTCGTGCGCAAGCTGCCCCACCAGCTGGTCGAGGCCTTCCGCTCCACCCTCGCCGTCGCCGTGGACGCCGACCTCCTCGTCCACGTCGTCGATGCCTCCGCTCCCGACCCTGAAGGCGAGATCGTGGCCGTCCGGGAGGTACTGGCCGAGATCGGTGCCGCAGCCGTCAAGGAGCTCGTCGTCATCAACAAGGCCGATCTCTCCCCGGGCGGGGCGCGGGCGCTGGCCCGTCGTCATGAAGGATCGGTGGTGATCAGCGCCGCCACCGGCGAGGGGGTCGACGACCTGCTCAACGCCATCGGCGACCGCCTGCGAGCCCTCACAGTCGTGGTGGAGCTGGCCGTTCCGTGGAGCCGGGGTGACGTCATCGCCGCCGTCCATCGCGAAGGTGAGGTGCTCTCCGAGCAACACGGCGACGACGCCGCGCACCTCCGGGCCCGCCTCGACGACGTGGGCCGCACCCGCTTCGCCGAGTTCGAGGTGGCGGGTTGAGCGTCCCCGATCCACCGGGGTTCGTCCCCCCGCCCTACCCCCAGGATCGCCTCGGGGTGCTTCGCGACACCGCCGGCGCGCTTCCCGGTGGCGCCGTCGACCTCTCGGCCGGGATCCCTTGCGACCCGCCGCCGGCCGTCGCCGCCGCGGCACTGGCCGACGTCGACGCTGCCCGTCCCTATCCGGCATCGATCGGAACGCCGAGGCTGTTGGAGGCGGCGTGTGGCTGGATGCGCCGCCGTCTCGGTGTCGACGTCTCGCCCGAGCACGTCGCCGCGTGCGTGGGCACCAAGGAGCTGGTGGCCGGGCTGCCCCATTGGCTTCGGTTGCGCCAACCCCACCGCGACACGGTGTTGTATCCGGCCGCCAGCTACCCGACGTATGAGATGGGAGCGGTCCTCGCCGGGTGCCGGGCGGTTCCGGTGCCGTTGGACGCCCGTTGGAGGCTCGACCTCGACGCCATCGATCCTCGCGATGCCGAGCGGGCGTTGTGCCTGTGGGTCAACACGCCCGGCAACCCCACTGGAGGCCTCGATGACCTCGATGCCGTCGCGGCGTGGGGGCGGCACCATGAGGTGTTGGTGCTCTCTGACGAGTGCTACACCGAGTTCACCTGGGAGGGTCCGCCCCGCACGATCCTGACCGCAGGGCGACAGGGAGTGCTGGCCGTGCACTCGGTCTCGAAGCGGTCGAACCTGGCCGGGCTCCGCGTCGGCTTCTACGCCGGCGACCCCGAGCTGGTCGGCTACCTCGGGGAGCTCCGAAAGCACGCCGGGCTCATGGCACCGGGCCCCGCCCAAGCCGCGGCGGCCGCCGCGCTCGACGACGACCTCCACGTCGATGAGCAGCGCGATCGCTACCGGCGCCGTCTCGACATGATGGCCGCCGCGCTCGGCGCCGTGGGAAGCGACACCGCCCTGCCGGCCGGGGCCTTTTACCTGTGGGCGCCCGTACCCGACCGATTCGACGGCGACGAGTGGTCGTTTGCCACCTTCCTGGCCGAGGTGTCGGCTGCCGTCGTCGCCCCCGGCGAGATCTACACCGGAGGGAGGTCGACGGGCCGCGTCCGGCTCACGACCACCCAGCCCGACGACGTGCTCGAGAGGGTTGCTGATCGGCTCCACAGCGTCACGTAACGTCATCGAGGTGATCGTTGACGCCGCCACCTACCGCGACGGACGGCGGCAGAGTGGCCGGCTCCAGTCCCACGAGATCGTGGCCGCGGCGGCCGCGGCCTCGTCCGAGGAGTTCGTGTGGATCGGCCTCTACGAGCCGACATCGGACGAGTTCGACGACGTGGCCCGTGCGTTCGACCTGCACCCTCTCGCCGTCGAAGACGCCATCAAGGCCCACCAGCGACCCAAGGTGGAGGACTACGGCGGCATGTTGTTCGTCGTCCTGAAGACCGCGCACTACGACGACGCCACCGAGCAGATCGAGCTGGGCGAGATCCAGCTGTTCGTTGACGCCCACTTCGTGGTGGTGGTGCGGCACGGTCTCGCCGCCGAGCTGTCCGGCGTTCGCCAGGAGCTCGAGCGCCACCCCGACCGTCTGCGGCTGGGTCCGGGGGCGGTGCTGCACGGCATCGTGGACCACGTCGTTGATCGCTACGAACCCGCGGTCGACGGCCTCGAGGTCGACCTCGACGAGGTGGAGCTCGAGGTGTTCTCGGGAACGAACGCCACCAGCATCGAGCGGGTGTACAAGCTTCGACGCGAGGTCATCGAGCTGCATCGGGGAACCAAGCCGCTGGCCCAGCCCCTCGAGCGACTGTTGAAGATGGACCACCTGGTCGTGCACGACGAAGCGGCCCTCCGTGATGTGCACGATCATGTGCTGCGCATCATCGATCGCCTCGACGGTCTGCGTGACCTCCTCGGGTCCGTGCTCGACGCCAGCCTCGCTCAGGTGAGCGTGCGCCAGAACGAGGACATGCGTCGCATCTCGGCCTACGTCGCCATCGCCGCCGTGCCCACCTTGCTCGCCGGGGTGTGGGGAATGAACTTCGAGCACATGCCCGAGCTCACCGCCCGAGTGGGCTACCCCGTTGCGCTGGGCGTGATGTTTGGAATCTCGCTTGTGGTCCACCGGGTCCTGCGGCGAGCGGGCTGGCTCTGACGCTTGGTGGTGCCGGCCGGTAGGTTCAGCCGCCATGGTTGACCTCCCTGCGCAGATCGACGACTTCTGGGACCGGCGCGACGACATCGACTTCGGCGACCCCGAGGTAGCTGATGCCATCACCGGCGCCGTGGCATCCCTCGACGCCGGCGAACGGCGCATCGCCGAGGTGGTCGATGACCAGGTCGTCGTCCACCAGTGGGCCAAGCGTGCCGTCTTGCTGTTCTTCCGGGTCCGTTCGATGGAGACCATCGAGCTCGGCCCGTTCGAGTACGCCGACAAGATGCCGCTCAAGACCAACTACGCGGCGTCGGGGGTTCGGGTGGTGCCGGGGGCATCGGCCCGGTTCGGCTCCTACCTCGGCAACGGTGTGGTGTTGATGCCGAGCTATGTGAACATCGGCGCCTACGTCGGCGATGGTTCGATGGTCGACACCTGGGCCACTGTGGGATCGTGCGCCCAGATCGGCACTCGCGTGCACCTCTCCGGCGGCGTCGGCATCGGCGGGGTGCTCGAGCCACCCCAGGCCGCACCAGTGGTCATCGAGGACGAGGCCTTCATCGGGAGCCGGGCCATGATCACCGAAGGGGCCCGGGTGGGCCGGGGCGCCGTGGTGGGTGCAGGGGTGATCCTCAACCCCTCCATCCCCGTCTACGACGCCCAGACCGGTGACGAGATCAGCCGGGGACAGGTGCCGCCATGGTCGGTGGCGGTCATGGCCAACCGCCAGAAGGAGTTCCCGGGGGGCACGTGGGGACTCCCCTGCGTTCTGGTGATCAAGCGCATGGCCGAGGGGGAGCGCCATGACAAGGCGGCGCTCAACGAGGTGTTGCGCAGCCACGGCATCGCCACCTGAGCGACCGATCCGATAGCTTCCCGCCGCGCTCACCCTCAGTCGACCAAGGAAGGCAACGATCATGGCAACCGGGACCGGTCAGGAGGCCCCCGACTTCGAGCTGGGCGGAGCCAACGTCGACGGCAAGCTCAAGCTGTCGTCACTTCGCGGCCACAAGGCGGCCGCCATCGTCTTCTACCCCTTCACGTTCACGGGAGTGTGCCACGGCGAGCTGTGCGCGCTGCGCGACGACATCGGTGACTTCGAGGCGGCTGGGGTGCAGGTCATCGCCATCTCGTGCGACAGCCCGTTCGCCCAACAGCGGTGGGCCGAGGCCGAGGGCTACACCTTCCCCGTGCTCTCCGACTTCTGGCCCCACGGCGAGGTCAGCCGGTCCTACGGCGTGTTCAACGAAGACCTCGGAGCGGCCATGCGTGGCACCTTCCTGGTGGGCAAGGACGGCACCATCGTCGACGTGTTCGAGTCGGCCGATCTGCGGACTCCGAGGGACAAGGCCCGATACGACGACGCCATCGCCACGCTGAGCTGACGCCTGGCTCCCAACTTCGTTTGCGCAGCCGCTGTCCCGGGTTCGCTGTGCAAACGAAGTGGCGGAGGTGGCAAGAGTAGTTCCCAGCTTCGTTTGCGCAGCCGCTGTCCCGGGTTCGCTGTGCAAACGAAGTGGCGGAGGTGGCAAGAGGAGCGTGTGTCGGTAGCGGCGAACGGGGCTCGAGCCGACGCGTACAAGTCGAAGCGCGGAGTGCGGTCGGTGCTTCAGCCCAGACGCCGGCGAAGGCGGGCGGCGGCGACGCCGACACCCGTTGCCGCCAACGCTGCGGCGGCCGCGGGGCCGCCGATGTCGGGGTCGTCGCCGGGCACCGGCTGGCTCGGAGCAGCACCGATCTGCCCCTCACCCTCGGGCACCGTCGGAAGTTCGGGCCCGCCGCCGCCACCATCCCCGGTCGACCCCCCCTCGGGCGGGGGTTGTTGCTCGCTGGTAGCCGGAGTGGTGGGAGACGTCGTGGGGGCCGGTGTGCCCGTGGTGGTCGCCGCCGTCGGAGCGGGAGCGATGGTCGGTGGCGGGGTCGGGGCCGGGGTGCGTGCCGGGGTGGGTTCCTGGTCGTCTCGGGCCGCGCTGATGGCGGCGGCGACGTCGAGCCGCCCGTGGCCGAAGGTGCTGTCCTCGCCGCTCGCACCGATGTCGTGTGCGGTGTCGAGCAGGGTGGCAACGGTGTCGGTGGGGGAGAGGCCCATCGATCGGAGGGCGGCGGCGGCGCCGGCGACGTGGGGGGCGGCCATGGACGTTCCCGACATGTACCGGTACTGGTTCTGCTCACCGCTGATCCAGAACGTGGAGGGCACGAGATCCTCGTCGGGTCCCCCACCGGTGATCGATGTCGAGCCTCCGCCGGGAGCGGCGATGCCCCATTGGGCGGCTCCGACGCCGTTGCTGTACCCGGGCTTCTGGTCGTTTCGCGTGGTGGCCGACACGACCAACGCCGGCTCATCACCGAAGCCCGACGACAGCACGAACTCGTTGCCGGCGGCCACGACGGCGATGACGCCCCGGTCCCATGCGTACCGAACAGCCTCTTCCAGGCCCGTACCCAACAGCGCCGCGCCCTGGACTCCCAGCGAGAGGTTCACGACGTCAGCTCCGTGGTCGACCGCCCACTGCACACCGGCGCGTACGTCGGCCATGGCGCCGTCGCCCCCTTCGTCGAGGACACGGATGGGCATGATGCGGGCGGCCGGGGCGACGCTGGCCACGCCGAGTCCGTTGCCTTTGGCGGCCGCGGCGATGCCGGCGACGTGGGTGCCGTGACCGTGTTCGTCGCTTGGGTCGTCGTCGTCATCGACGAAGTCGCGACCGGCGACGATCTGGTCGCGCAGATCCTCGTGATCGAGATCGACTCCGGTGTCCACGATGGCGATGATCATTCCCGAGCCCGCTGTCTCGGCCCATCCGGCGTCGGCTCCGACCTTGTCCAGGTTCCATTGGAGCTCGACGAGCGGGTCGTTGCTTGTCACGGCGACGACGGGGGTCGTCGACATTGCCGCCATCGCGGTCGCCGCCGCGGCAACGATCAGACGAGGGACGAGCGGCATCGCCCCATTGTGGCGGGTTGGCGTCGAGATGGCGGGTCGGGTCAGCGCCGCCGGTGGAAGAGGCCGCGCCGCTTCCCTACCTCTTCGCCGCCGAGCAGGTCCCCGCCGGTGTGGTCGACCGGAGGGTCGGGGTCGCCGATCACGTGGTCGACTTCGAGCTGGCGCAGGATCTCGCGGCGTCGAGGGCGCCGCTCGGTGGGATCGAGATCCAGCAGGCGCTGGAGGCGGTCGGCCAGATCTTCGGCTTCTATGGGTTTGGCGAGGTACTCATCGGCACCGGCCCGCACCGTCTCGGCACGGTTGGCCTCGTCGTGCCCGGCGGTGATGACCAGGACCGGTGTGCGGGCGATCGATGCCGTGCGACGGATCCGGCGGAGGAGGTCCAGGCCGTCGCCGTCGGGCAGTCGCAGGTCCAGCAGGATGGCGTCGGGTCGCTCGGTGCGGGCCAGCTCGTAGGCCTCGTCGATGCGGGTGGCCTCGAGGACGTCAGCACCGGTGATCGTCATCGACACCAACATCCTCAGAAAGGTGTCGTCGTCTACGACGAGGATGCGTGTTCCCTCCGGCACGCCGCGAGGGTAGCCAAGCTGGATCGTCGTGGTCAGAGGCGGCGCAACACGGTGACAACGCGCCCGAAGATGGTGACGTCGGCAGCATCGGAGATGATCGGCTCGTAGGCCGGGTTGGCTGGTTCGAGCACGACCTTGTTCCTCTGGCGGGCGAATCGTTTGACCGTTGCCTCGCCTTCGCCGATTCCGGCGGCCACGATGTCGCCGACCTCGGCCGTGTCCTGACAGCGCACCACCACCAGATCGTCGTGGAAGATCCCGGCCTCGATCATCGAGTCGCCACGGACCCGCAGCATGAAGAGCCGCCCGCCGCGACCCGTGAGGTCCTCGGGGAGGGGCAGCACCTCCTCGACGGACTCCTCGGCCAGCACTCCGGTGCCGGCCGCGATGTCGCCGACGAGGGGGACGTGGCGCACGGGGCGGCGTTCCATGGCGGCGCCGGACTCTGGATCGAAGCGGACCTCGATGGCTCGAGGCTTGGTGGGATCGCGTCGCAGGTACCCGAGGCGCTGGAGGGTGGCGAGGTGGCTGTGGACGGTCGAGGAGGATGACAACCCGACCTCAGCCCCGATCTCCCGCACCGAGGGCGGGTAGCCCCGCTCGCGCATGGCGGATTCGATGACGGCGAGGATGCGGCGCTGGCGATCGGTGAGCTCGGACATGGGCCCTCCAGGAGTCGTCCCGAACGAGTGTTCGACACCATAGCGAACGCGCGTTCGGCACGCAAGCACCCGAGGCCACCGTTGACATCGAACAGGTGTTCGTGGTTCGGTACCGGGGAACGAACACCTGTTCGTATGCTGTCACACCCCCTGGGCAGAGTGGTGGATGTCAGCACATCGGTCATCCGGAGGTTCCCCACATGGTCGCTCTCACGGTTCCCGCCCCGTCCTCGCTCGCCCCTCGCCTCCGCGGGTGGGACCAGGCGCTCCCGGACGCGGTTTCCCGCTCCCGGCGCCCCACGACCCCTACGCCCGCCACCTTTCTACGTCGAAGAGTGGTGGCCCTGATGCTGATAGTGCTGGTCGTTCAGGGCCTCGTGTCCACCGCGGTCTCCGTCGTTCCCGCGGCCGCCACCTCGATGTGGGATGTGGCCTCGGGAGTGGTGGCGTCGGCGACCGTCACCACCGCTCGGGCCACGTCGCCATCTGCTCCCGCCGCCATCGACTCACCCGATTGGCCACGCTCGGTTCGGGTGAAGAGGGGCGACACCCTCTGGAGCATCGCCCGTCGCCTCCAGCCCCAGGGTGAGGTGCGGCCGCTGGTCGATCGGCTCGCCGCCGCCAACGGTGGAGCGACCCTCCAGGTCGGTCAGGTGCTGATGGTGGAGTGAGGTGGCCAGGCGCGGCCCGATACCGTTGCGGCGTGCGATGTCCCAGCTGCGGCGCCGACGACGACAAGGTCGTCGACTCGCGCGCCGCCGACGATGGCGTCGCCATCCGCCGGCGTCGCCAGTGCCTGTCCTGCGCGGCGCGGTTCACCACCTTCGAGCGAGTCGAGGAGGTTCCCCTCTTCGTGCGCAAGCGCGACGGCAGCAGCGAGCCGTTCGACCGGGACAAGCTGGCCGCCGGGTTGGGCTCGGCGGCGAAGAACCGCCTCGATGCCGATGCTGTCGAGGCGATTGCCGCCGAGATCGAGGAAGACCTCCGCCTCGGCGGTCCAGAGGTCAGCGCCGAGGCGGTGGGTCTGGCCGTGCTCGAGCGTCTGGCCAGCGCGGATGAAGTCGCCTATCTCCGCTTCGCCAGCGTCTACAAGGGGTTTGACGACGCCGGCGACTTCCAGCGTGAAGCGCGCGAGCTCACTCGCCTCCAGAAGAAGTAGCCGCCCACACGTAGCGCAGGTACAGCTCGCCGTCCTGGTTCCACACGTGGGTCAGGTCGAGCTCGGCCGGAACATCCATCGACGGCTCACCCAACACGTTGCGCATTGCGTCGCCGGCAACCTTCGGTGTCACCGTGAGGGAGATCTCGTCAACCACTCCGCCCGCGATCAGCTGAGCGTCGAGGGCCGGCCCGCCCTCCACCAGCACGACCCGATGCCCCATCTCACCCAAGGCGGCCACGAGTCGAGCCGGTTCGACCGAGTCGTCGCCGGCCTCCAGCACCGTGGCCACCTCGGCCACCGCCGCTCGCCGCCTCGGGTCGGCTGTGGCCGTCGTCGCCACCACGGTGGGGACCTGGGCCTCGGTGAACAGAGGCGAGTCGAGGTCGAGGTCGAGGCTCCGGGTCACCACGCAGATGGGCGGCACCTCGGTTCGTCCCGCGCTGGCCCGGCGGGCACGCACTTCGGCGGCAGGGCGGGCCGGACCGTAGCCCTCGGCTCGCACCGTTCCCGCGGCCGCCACCACCACGTCAGCGGCGGCACGAAGGGCGAGGAACATGGCGTGATCTCCCTCGCCGCCGATCGGTCCGGACACGCCGCCGAGAGCGAAGGCTCCGTCGACGGTGGCCACCATGTTGATGGCCACCCACGGCGAACCGTCGCCACGGTCACGTTCTATGCTCAGCTGCTCGTCGAGGGGGACGACGTTCTCGGCGGGCGTCGGGAGGAGGCGGCGCACGAGGAGCACGATAGAGGGCCCCTCGCGCGACGATGGGCCCAGCCGCGACGAGTGGAGCTGACGTGACCGAGCGCCCGACCATCGACATCACCCGCACCGAGGTTCGCACCTGCCCGCTGTGTGAGGCCACGTGTGGGCTCGAGATCGCCTTCGACGGCGACCGTGTCGTGCGGGTCCGCGGCGATGGCGACGATGTGTTCAGCGGCGGCTACATCTGCCCGAAGGGCTCGGCGCTAGGGAAGCTGATCGACGATCCCGACCGCATTCGCGTCCCGTTGGTCCGCCAGCCCGATGGAACGTTCGCCGAGGTGACCTGGGACGAGGCGTTCGCCACCGTCGAGCGACTGCTCCGCCCCATCATCGAGGCTGGCGACCGCAACGCCATCGGCGCCTACGTCGGCAACCCCAACGCCCACAACCTCTCCAACCTGGTCTTCAACCGGCCGTTCCTTCAGGCCCTCGGAAGCCGCAACGTGTTCTCGGCGTCGACCGTCGATCAGATGCCCAAGCAGGTGGCGGCCGGCCACCTCTACGGGACCATCCTCACCATCGCCATCCCCGACATCGACCGCACCGACCTGTTCGTGTGCATGGGCGCCAACCCCCTGGCCTCCAACGGCAGCCTCTTCACTGCGCCCGACCTTCCGGGGCGGCTGAAGGCGATGCAGGCGCGCGGTGGCCGCATCGTGGTGATCGATCCGCGCCGGTCGGAGACGGCAGCGATCGCCGACCGCTGGATCCCGATCCGCCCCGGCACCGACGCCATGCTGTTGGCTGCCATGGCCCACACCATCTTCGAGGAGGATCTGGTCGACCCGGGTGCGGTGACCGATCTGGTCGAGGGTCTGCCCGAGGTCGAGGCCGCCGTGGCACCGTTCTCGCCGGAGGTTGTCGCTCCGGCCTGCGCCATCGATGAGGCCGACATCCGCTGGCTCGCACGAGAGGTGGCTTCCACCGAGCGCGCCGCCCTCTACGGGCGCATCGGTACCTGCACCCAGGAGTTCGGCACACTGGCGTCGTGGCTGGTCGATGTCGTGAACGTCGTAGCCGGCAACCTCGACCGACCAGGCGGCGTGATGTTCCCGAAGCCGGCGGCCGGTTCGGCCAACACCCGGGGGCCCGGCGGAACCGGCCGGGGCTTCCGCCAGGGCCGCCACCACAGCCGGGTGCGGGGCCTACCCGAGGCCGCCGGTGAGCTGCCGGTCGTGGCCATGGCCGAGGAGATCGACATCCCAGGCGAGGGGCAGGTGCGCGCCCTCATCACCGTGGCTGGCAACCCAGTGCTCTCGACCCCCAACTCCGCTCGCCTCGACGCCGCTCTGGCGGGTCTCGAAGCCATGGTCAGCGTCGACATCTACCTGAACGAGACGACGCGCCACGCCGACGTGATCCTCCCGGCGCCGCACGCGCTCCAGAAGTCGCACTACGACCTCGCCTTCTACCAGCTGTCGTGCCGCAACGTCGCCAACTACAGCCCTCCGCTCGTACCACGTGACGATGATCAGCTCGACGAGTGGGAGATCCTCGCTCGGCTTGCCCTCGTCCTGGCGGGTCAGGGTTCCGACACCGCCCCGGCCGTGGTCGACGACCTCGTCATCTCCGAGCTCGTCACCAAGGCCGTGCGAGCCGAGGGGTCGCCGGTCGAGGGCCGCGATCCCGACGAGCTCATCGAGGTCCTCAGTGCCGGTGGGCGTCGTGGCCCCGACCGGATCCTCGACTTCATGCTGCGGACGGGCCCCTACGGCTGTGGCTTCGGTGCCGATCCCGATGGGCTCAGCCTCGACGTCTTGGTGGCCAACCCCCATGGCGTCGACCTCGGTCCGCTCGAGCCTCGGATGCCCGAGATCCTGCGGACGCCGTCGGGCCACATAGAGCTGGCTCCCGAGCCCTTCCTCGACGATCTGCCCCGGCTCGAGGAGGCCGTGCAGCGTCACGGTGCCGACGGCGCCGACGGTGCCGATCGTGCGCTCGTGCTCGTTGGCCGACGGCATGTCCGGTCGAACAACTCGTGGATGCACAACGTCGAGGTGCTGGTGAAGGGCAAGGCCCGACATCACCTCCAGATGCACCCCGATGACGCCTCTCGTCTGGGCATCGTCGACGGCGCCGCGGCTCGGGTGCGCAGCCGGGTGGGAGAGCTCACCGTGCCCGTGGAGGTCACCGACGTGGTGATGCCCGGTGTCGTCAGCCTGCCTCACGGATGGGGCCACGACGTCAGCGGGGTGCAGATGGGGGTGGCAACGGACCGGGCAGCCGGCGTGAACTCCAATCTGCTGGCCGACGAGAACGCCTTCGACCCGCTGTCGGGGAACGCGGTCCTCAACGGCATCCCCGTCGAGGTCGTGGCCGCCTAACCGAACGCCTGACCGCTGCCTCTCCTGACCGCTACGTCTCACTTTCAGCCGATCTCCACAGCCTGTTCGTGAAGCAGGCGATTTCCCACAGGAAAGACACAGCGTTGTCCCTCTAGCGATCCACAGGCCTCCCGTCATAGAACGGCGCTCGTGTCCGGGCCGCTTCCGTCCCATCGGGACGACACGGTCGTCCCCCACCCACCCGTGAGGTTCCGGTGGGGCGGGCGGCCTCGGTCACCGTGGAGCGGGGAGTCGTTCGCGCAAATCTGCGCGAACGCCCTCTGACCTGGGGGTTCGCGCGGGCCAATGTGTTGACACCAGTGTAACTACGGTGCTGTAATCATCACCACATCTGGTGGCCCGACCCCCGCCGCAGCCTCTTGCACCCCAAGATGTTGTGAGTGCTTCGGCGACCAGGGGGGAGTTCGACGGACAGCCGTCGAGCACGCGACGACAAGGAGACCACGTGGCCATCGCACCCGAGCGTTCCGGCATCGGCATCCGCCGACTCTTCACCGACGACGGCTCTCACCCCTACGAGTCGGTCGAGTGGGAGCGGCGAGACGCCCGCATCACGAACTTCCGTGACGGCAGCGTCGCCTTCGAGCAGACCGATGTCGAGTTCCCGCGCTCCTGGTCGGTCAACGCCACCAACATCGTCGCCCAGAAGTACTTCCGAGGCTCACCGGGCACTCCCGAGCGGGAGACCTCGCTGCGCGAGGTCATCGACCGCGTGGCCGACACCATCACCTCGTGGGGGCTGAAGGACGGGTACTTCGTCGACACGGCCGAGGCCCGCGCATTCAATGCGGAGCTGAAGCACCTCGTCGTCCAGCAGAAGGCGGCGTTCAACAGCCCGGTCTGGTTCAACATCGGCGTGAAGGACGTTCCTCAGCAGGCGTCGGCGTGCTTCATCCTCGCTGTCGACGACCAGATGTCATCCATCCTCAACTGGTACGTCGAGGAGGGCACGATCTTCAAGGGCGGCTCGGGCTCGGGCATCAACCTGTCGGCCATCCGCTCCTCCAAGGAGCTGCTCAACGGCGGCGGCACCGCATCGGGTCCCGTCAGCTTCATGCGAGGTGCCGACGCCTCAGCGGGCACCATCAAGTCGGGCGGCAAGACGCGCCGGGCGGCCAAGATGGTCATCCTCAACGTCGACCATCCCGACATCGAGGACTTCATCTGGTGCAAGGCCATCGAGGAGAAGAAGGCCCGCGTGCTGCGCGAGGCCGGCTTCGAGATGGACCTCGACGGCAAGGACAGCCACTCCACCCAGTATCAGAACGCCAACAACTCGGTGCGGGTCACCGACGAGTTCATGGCCGCGGTCGTCGACGATGCCGACTGGCACCTTCGGGCCGTCACCACCGGTGAGGTGGTGCGGACCATCCGGGCCCGCGACCTGTGGCGCCAGATCAACGAGGCGGCGTGGGAGTGCGCCGACCCCGGCCTCCAGTTCGACACCACCATCAACCACTGGCACACCGCCGCCAACACCGGCCGCATCAACGCCTCCAACCCGTGCTTCACCGGTGATTCCCTCGTCCACACCGACAAAGGCCTCATCCGCTTCGACCAGCTGCTCGACCGTGCCCGTCTGGGTGAGGCGTTCGGCGTGTACACCCACGATGCCACCAACGTGGACGAGCCGGCCTCGCGACTCGAGATCACGTCCCCCGATGCGATCATGGTCACTGGCTTCAACGAGATCATGAAGCTGAAGTTCTCCAACGGGATGGAGCTGCGCTGCACCGCTGGTCACAAGATCTTCACCACGAACCGCGGCTACGTACCGGCTGGAGAGCTCACCGCCGACGACGACGTCAAGGTGCTCGATCTGCCCGCCCCGGCGGTCTCGGCCGACCTCCAGCTGCCGATCTCCACCGACGTCGCCACCTACGCCACCGCCGACCGCCGCACGATCCGGGGGGTGGAGCTGCCCGAGAAGTGGTCACCGGAGCTGGGCCACTACCTCGGCTGGCTGATCGGAGACGGTCGCGTGTCGGGTGATGTCGTCAGCACCGTCTACGGCACCGTGGATCTCCGCGATAGCCGTCCGGTGATCACCCGCTTCCTGGCTGAGCTCGGCGTCTCGAGCGCCGACGCCCACCACAAGGCGGTCCCGTGGTCCATCGAGCAGGCGCCGGCCGAGATCGTCGCCGCCTTTCTCCGGGGCCTCTTCGACGCCGACGGCTGCGTCTACGACGGTGCCGAGGGTCGCTACGTGGGACTGGGCTCGGTGTCCCGTGAACTCTTGGTTGGCGTCCAGCGTTTGCTCTCCACCTTCGGGATCGTCAGCCGTATCTGCGCCACCGGTGGAAGTGGGGCGGGCGAGTCGAGTGCCCACGAGCTCTTCGACTTGCGCATCTCGAGCGGATCGACAGCCGGTTTCGCCTCACAGATCGGGTTCGATCACCCAGCCAAGCTCGCCAAGCTCGACCGGCTCATTGCCGAGCATCGCTTCCACCCGGTCAACGAGACCGTCCGGCTCGAGTCGCGCCACGACGACGGCGTAGAGCTCACCTACAACCTGAGCGAACCTCGCAACCACTCCTACATCGTCAACGGCGTCGTGGTGCGGAACTGCTCGGAGTACATGCACCTCGACAACTCGGCATGCAACCTCGCCAGCCTCAACCTCCTCACCTTCCTCAACGACGACAACACCTTCGATGTGGCCGGGTTCCGCCAGGCCGTCGAGATCATCTTCACCGCCCAGGAGATCCTGGTCGGCAACGCCGACTACCCCACCGCGGCCATCGGTGAGAACTCTCGCCGCTTCCGCCAGCTCGGCATCGGCTACGCCAACATCGGTGCCCTGCTCATGGCGCTCGGCCTTCCCTACGACTCCGACGAGGGACGGGCCATGGCGGCCTCCATCACCGCCCTGATGACCGGCCATGCCTACGCCACCTCCGCCCGCACCGCGTCGCGCATGGGGCCGTTCGCCGGCTACACCGAGAACTCCGATCACATGCTCCGGGTGCTCGAGCAGCACCGGGCCGCGGTGGCCGCCGTCAACGAGGACCTCGTCGACGCCGAGCTGCTGGGAGCCGCCCAACAGGCCTGGGACGAGGCCTGTGAGCTCGCGTCCGCCTACGGCGTGCGCAACAGCCAGGCATCGGTGCTGGCCCCCACCGGCACCATCGGCCTGATGATGGACTGCGACACCACCGGGGTCGAACCCGACCTCGGTCTCGTGAAGATGAAGAAGCTCGTCGGCGGCGGCACGATGTCGATCGTCAACCAGACGGTGCCCCGGGCCCTCCGTCGCCTGGGCTACTCACCCGAGCAGATCACCGAGATCGTCGCCTACATCGACGTCAACAAGTCGATCCTGGGCGCACCCCATCTCGCGTCCGAGCACCTACCGGTGTTCGCCTGCTCCATGGGCGACAACGTCATCCAGTACATGGGCCACGTGCGGATGATGGGTGCCGTCCAGCCCTTCATCTCCGGCGCCATCTCCAAGACGGTGAACATGCCTGAGTTGGCCACCGTCGAGGACGTCGAGGAGCTCCACCTCCAGTCGTGGCGCCTCGGCATCAAGGCCGTCGCCATCTACCGCGACAACTGCAAGGTGGCCCAGCCGCTGTCCACCGCCAAGAAGGATCAGGAGGGCTCCCCCCCAGCGCCTGCGGACGGTGTGGTGGGTTCCGGGGGTATCGGCGTCGATCTGTCGGCCACCGAGGTGGCGGCGGCGATCGAGTCCGAGGTTGCCCGACGCATCGAGACCGAGCTCGTCGCCCAGGTCGACGCCGAGGTCGAACGACGGGTGGCGGCCGTACCCGCCACCCCGCCCACCGTGGTGCGCGAACCCACCCGCGAGAAGCTCACCCGCACCCGCACGTCGAAGACGTTCTCGTTCCGGGTGGCCGACTGCCATGGCTACGTCACCGTCGGCGAGTACGCCGACGGCCGGCCGGGCGAGATGTTCCTCAAGGTGGCCAAGCAGGGCTCAACCCTGGCGGGGATCATGGATGCCTTCGCCATCTCGGTCAGCCACGGCCTCCAGTACGGGGTGCCGCTGCGGGCCTTCGTCGAGATGTTCACCAGCATGCGGTTCGAGCCCGCCGGCATGACCGACGACCCCGACATCCGCTTCGCCACCAGCCTCGTCGACTACATCTTCCGGCGCCTGGCCGTGGAGTACCTCACCTATGAGGAGCGGGCCGAGCTCGGCATCCTCACCGTCGGGGAGCGCACCCAACCCACGCTGCCGGGGGTGGACGAGACCACCGTCGCCACCGTGACCGGCACCGACGTGCCGTCGGATCCACCGTCGGTGCCGTCGGCATCGGAGTTCGCGGCTGCCCTCGGCTCGGTACCACCACCGGCCCCGGCCTCAGCTGCTCCGGCTCCGGCGGTTCCGGCACCAGCCCCGCACCCGGAGGCACCCGCCGCTCGTCCCACCACCAGCTACGAGCCCGATGCCCCGATGTGCATGCAGTGCGGCATCAAGATGCAGCGCTCGGGCTCCTGCCACGCCTGCACCTCATGTGGGATGACGAGCGGCTGTTCCTGACGTGAGGTGACGTCGCCGGTCGTGCGCCGTAGCCCGCGCGAGGCTGGAGCATCGACTGGTCCCACTACTTCGCCTACGGGTCCAACATGGACGCCGCCCAGATGGATCGGCGGTGCCCGGGAGCCGAGCTGGTCGACATCGCTCGTCTCGACGCGCATCGGTTCATCATCAACGAGCGAGGCGTCGCCACCCTCGTGGCCGACGCCCGCCGCATCGTCTATGGCGTGCTCTACGAGGTGACGCCAGATCACATCGCCGCCCTCGATCGTCATGAGGGGGTCAACGGCGGGTACTACCGCGCCGCCACCGTCGCCGTTGAGTGCCTCGCCACCAAAGGTGTCATCGAGGCTCGCACCTACATCGATCATCGCCATCATCCGGCACCGCCGCGCCCGGGCTATCTCGAGGTGGTCCTGGCTGGGGCTCGAGCCGCTGGACTCCCCGCCGACTATGTTGCCCAGCTCGAGGGCTGGTTGGCCGAGCGGGCGTGAGTAGCCACAACTCCGCCCCTCTCGGTGACGGGACGGGCGGAGCGCGACTCGACAGCTTGCCCTGGGCTCGCTGCCGGCTAGCTGTCGCCATCCCACTGCCGTCCGCGATCGGCCTTCCGCTCACCGTGCCGGCGCTTCTCCTCGAGGCGCCGGCGGACCGCGCCGCTGCGCGGGCGGGTCGGCCGCCGGTGGGCCTCGACGGTGGCAGCCTCATCCAGGATCGAGGCCAGGCGGCGACGGGCCAACGATCGGTTGCGCCACTGCGAGCGCGACGTCTCGGCGCGCGTTCGAGCCGTTGTGCCCAGCCGCGCCCGCACCCGGTCCGCGCCCGGGCCGTCTAGCCGGGTGAGATCAGCTTCCAGCTCCACCGCTGAGTCGGTGACGTTGCGGTGCTGTCCACCGGGACCAGACCCCCGAGCGAAGCGCTCGGTGAGCGCGCTCCCGGCGAGGCGCAGTCCATGGGGCGTCACCAGGTCGTCGGGCATGTCGTCCAGCGTGCCATCCCGGCCCAGAGATCCACTGGTCAGATCGAGCCACGGGGCGCGAGGGTTGCGGCTGCCGCATTCGATCGAGAGGACGTCATGGGCACCACTGAGATTCGAAACGGGGCCGAAGACGTTCACTGGGACCTCGACCCGCTCGTCGACGGCGACGGCACCGATGGCGTCCACCGCCATCTGCACCAGGCGGCGCGCCTCGCCACCGAGCTGACGGAGTCGGATCGAGGAACCATCGGCGACATCGATGGCGCTGGGCTGGCTGCGGTGATGAGCACCTACGGCGAGATCGTCGAGCACCTGCGGCGGGCGTTCGGGTACGCGCAGCTCCGGTGGTCCACCGATGCCGCCGACGACGAGCTGGGCGCCCTCATGCAGCACACCGAGGAACAGCAGACCACGGTGCAGGCGTCGCTGGCTTGGTTTCGCGTCGAGTGGCTGGCCATCGACTCGGCTCGCGCCGAGGAGCTGGTTGCTCACGAGGCGCTGGCGCCCTACGCCAAGCACCTGCGCGAGATGCGTCGTTGGGTCGACCATGTGCTCACCGAGCCCGAGGAGCGGCTGCTCACCGAGACGTCGGTCACCGCCCGCTCGGCCTGGGTCAGGCTCTTCGAGGAGAACAGCGCGGTCATCAAGATCGATCTCCCCGACGAAGACGAGCCGGTCAACCTTCCCACGGCATTGGCACGGCTGTACCTCCCCGATTCCGGCGTCCGCGCCCAGACGGCGTCGTCCCTCACCGCCGGGCTGCAGCCCGGCCTCAAGACACGAGCCTTCGCGCTCAACACGCTGGTGAGCGAGCGGGCGCTGCGCGATCGCCTGCGGGGCTGGCCGACGTGGATCAGCGAGTGGAACGCCACCCAGGAGACCACCGACGACGCCGTCGACGCGCTGGTGTCGGCGGTGACCAACCGCTACGACACCGCTCAGCGCTGGTATCGAACCAAGGCACAGCTCCTGGGCTCGGACCGGCTGGCCCATCATGATCGTCACGCGGCAGTGGTCGACGATGACACGACGGTCTCCTGGGACGGCGCGACGACTACGGTGCTGGACGCCCTCGGCGACTGGTCACCAACGCTGGCCGACATCGCGGGGCGCTTCGTCAACGAAGGCTGGATCGATGCGCCCACCGCTCCGGCCAAGCGGGGCGGGGCGTTCTGTCACTACACCGTGCCCTCGCACCACCCCTACGTCTTCTTGAACTTCACCGGAGGGCGCGACGACGTCCTCACGCTCGCCCACGAGCTCGGCCACGGCATCCACGGCTACCTTGCCCGGGAGCAGGGAATCTTCCACCAGTCGACCCCCTTGACCGTGGCCGAGACGGCCTCGGTGTTCGGTGAGACCCTCACCCTCGACCGCATGCTGGCGGCCGATCCCGACCCCGCGGCACGGCTGGCGCTGCTCGCCACCAGTGTCGAGGGCAACATCGCCACCGTGTTCCGCCAGGTGGCGCTGAACCGCTTTGAGGACGCCGTGCACACCCATCGGCGCCAGCGCGGCGAGCTGTCTGTCGACGACATCAGCGGACATTGGATGCGGACCCAGGCCGACCTGGTGGCCGACACAGTGGACCTCGACGGCTACGAGACGTGGTGGTCCTATGTCGGACACTTCTACTTCGCCCCCGGCTACGTGTACGCCTATGCGTTCGGCCAGCTGCTCGCGCTGGCGGTCTATGCCCGGGCGCGCCACGCCGGCGAGGGCTTCATCGACGACTACCTGGCCATGCTCGCCGCCGGCGGCTCCCGGCCTCCTGTCGAGCTGGCGGCGATGGTGGGATGCGATCTGAGCGATCCCGACTTCTGGGACGACGGCCTTTCTCTCATCGATGCCCAAGTCGACGACGCCATCGCCGCCGCCCACGCCGCGGGCCGCTTGTGATGCGGTCTCTCACGAGAAGCGGGTTCGCAGTTCGCGCTTGAGGATCTTGCCGGCGGCGTTGGTGGGCAGCTCGTCGACCACCTGCCACCGTCGGGGCACCTTGTAGCCGCCGAGGTGGTCACGCACGAGGCGCTCGAGCTGGCAGATGGGCGGGGGATCAGCGGTGTCACGGGGTACGACCACGGCACAGATCTGCTCGCCCCAACGTTCATCGGGCAGGCCGATCACGGCTGCAGCAGCAACGGCGGGGTGGAGGAGGAGGATGTCCTCCACCTCACGGGAGGCAACGTTCTCGCCTCCCGTGACGATGACGTCCTTCTTGCGGTCGACGACGTAGAGGTACCCGTCCTCGTCGAAGCGGCCCAGGTCACCGGTGCGGAACCATCCCCGCTGGAACGCCGCCGACGTGGCCTCGGGATCGTCGAGGTACCCTCCGACGACCTGCGGTCCCCGCACGGCGATCTCACCCACCTGGCCGGCGGCCAGCGAGGTGCCATCCTCGTCGAGGATGTCGACGGCGACGAGCGGCGATGGGCGTCCACACGAATCCAGCAGGTGGGGATCGGTGGTGGCTGCCCGGCGGTGGTCGTCGCCGGAGAGGAAGACGGCGTTGCCCGAGAGCTCGGTCATTCCGAATCCCTGACTGAAGTCGACGTCCAACATCTTGATCCCCCGGCGCAGCACCTCGCCAGGGATCGCCGAGGCCCCGTACCCGACGGCCCGCAGCGAGGACAGGTCGGCACCAGCGAATCCCGGATCGTCGAGGAGCATGGCGATCATCGTGGGCGCCAGCGACATCGTGGTGATCGAGTGCTGTTCGATGGCATCCCACACCTCACCGGTGTCGAAGCCCTCCAGCATCACCACCGGACGTCCCATCAGGTGGTGCAGCGGGATGTTGTATCCGGCGACGTGGCAGAGCGGGAACGGGTACAGGTATGCGGCGTCGGGCTCGACGGGCCGACTGAGAGCGGTGGCGGCGACTGCGGCCAGGATCGAACGGTGGGTCAACACGGCACCCTTGGGGGCGCCGGTGGTTCCCGACGTGAAGACGATCCAAGCGGGATCGGACTCCTCGACGCCGAGATCGGGAGCCGGGTCGGGGGCCGCCGATGCCACCCACCGCGAGTAGGACTGCTCGTCGCCTACCGGCTCGTCGACGCAGATCACCATGATCCCGCTGGGCAGGTCGGCTTCGGCCGAAAGGCGATCCAGCAGCGTCCGCTGGCCGATGACGACGCGGGCACCGGTCCTTCGCAGCAACGTCGCCCACTCAGCTCCGTGCTGGCGGTGGTTGAGGAAGACGAGGGCTCGTCCCGCCGCCGGCACGCCGTAGTACGCGTCGATCCACACCGGATGGTTGGCGGCGAGGACGGCCACTCGCCCACCCGCCGGCACGGTGGCGGCGATGGTGCGGGCCAGACGCCCGATGCGGTCATCGAGCTCGGCGAACGTCGTGGTGGTGTGGTCCCATACGAGCGCTGGAGTGGTGGGTGCTCGCCGCGCCGCGTTCGCGACGGCGTGATGCAGCAGCATCGGTGGGTCAGACCCGGATCTCGTAGTAGAGGTTGGCGGGATCCTCGACGTCGTGGGTGACGAAGCGGCTGAAGCCGGCGGCGATCGCCATCTCCTCCAGCAGATCGCCGTGCAGCCCGACGGTGCCCAGGCCGGCCCCATCGGGCTCGGAGGTTGCCGAGGCCATGCAGCCGGTCAGAGAGAAGCCGTAGAACATGGCGAGCATCGGGTTGGCCCGGTTCTGCTCCCACGTGGGCCAGCACCGGATCTCCTTCGCCAACCACGTCCCGTCGGGGTGTATCGCCCGCCGGACGGCACCGATGGCGTCGCCGGGACGGGTCATGTCGTGGAGGCAGTCGAAGGTGAGGACCAGGTCGTAGGCCTCGGCGTCGGTGACGTCCTCGGCGCGCCCATGGCGGATCGACACGTTGTCGAGGCCGGCGAGCCGCTCCCGGGCCCGCTCGACGGCATGGACGGAAAGGTCGACGCCGACGACCTCGCTGTTGGGGAAGGCCCGGGCGATGGCTTCCATCGCCACGCCCGCTCCGCACCCGATGTCGAGCACCCGAGCGCCGCCCGAGAGGCGCTCGATCATCCCGCCGAGGCGGGGCAGGATGGTGGGTACCAGCGCCTGGCGTGCCCAAGGACCGAGCATCCGCTCGGTGACGTGGGCGCCCTGCGGTCCGCGGCTGTCGTAGTCCGGCCCGATGCCGGTGCGGAAGGCGTCGGCGAGGAGGTCGACGTAGTCGGGACCGAACCCCCCGAAGAAGGCCCCGCTGGCGAAGGCGAGGTGATCCTCATCGGTCAGCACTGCGGCCGCGACCGGAGACATGGTGAAGTGCGCGCCGTCGTCGCTGTCGATCAGGTCAGCGGCCGCCATGCCCGCCAACCATTCGCGCACCCAGCGCTCGTCATAACCGGTGCGCTCGGCCAGCTGGTCGGAGGTGAGGGTGCCGGCGCCGGCCATGGCGGCGAACAGACCCAGCCGATCGCCCAGGTGGACCATCAGCGACACCAGCTCACCCTGCTTGTAACCCCAGACCCGGAACGCGAACAGCCCGACCTCGCCGGCATCAAGCTCGTCAGCCATGTCGGCGACTGTATGCCACCACCGCGGCGCCCACATGTGCCAGAATCACACCCGTGTGATTCGCCTGCCCCGGCGATCACCATCCCAACCCATTCCCACCCCGTTCGGCCCCGCCCTCGAGGCGGGGTCGTCCGGTACCATCCCGCACCGACGAGGAGCCGACGATGGGTGATCGCCCCCCGCTGCACACCAGGAGCTGGCCCGCTGATCCGGCGTGGGCGTCAGCGCTCATAGTGCACGGGCTCGGAGAGCACAGCGGCCGCTACCACATGGTGGGTTCGCGGCTGGCCGCGGCCGGCATCCACACCGAGGCGTTCGATCTGACCGGGTTCGGTGAGAGCCCAGGACGTCGAGGCCACGTCGATCGTCTCGACACGTGGCTCGACCAGATGGATGACCAGGTGGCACGCCTGCCCGGCGATCTGCCACGCGTCATCATCGGACACTCGATGGGCGGCCTGTTGGGATTGGCTCATGTCCTCTCGGGCCGGCCGGATCCCGCGGCGCTGGTGGTGACCGCGCCGGCCCTCGATGCCGACGTGGCGGCATGGAAGAAGAAGCTGGCACCGGTCCTCGGCACGATCGCCCCCACCGTGCCCATACCCGCAGGCATCAAGGGAGAGCAACTCTCGCGCGACCCGGCAGTGGGCGAGGCCTACTTCGCCGATCCGTTGCTGGTGACGTCGAGCACGGCCCGGCTGGGGGCCGTCCTGTTGGCCACCCAGAAGAGCGTCATCGCCCGGCGGCACACCCTCGGCGTGCCCACCCTGGTCCTTCACGGGGCCGATGACACGCTGGTGCCGGCCACGGCCAGCGCACCGCTCGACGGGGTGCGCAACGTCACCCGTGAGGTCCTGGCCAACATCCGCCATGAGCCCTACAACGAGCCGGAGGGGCCCGAGATCATCGACCGGGTGATCGCCTGGTTGGAGGAGGTGCTCACCTGAGCTCGTGCTGTCCCGAGCTACGGTCCCGATGACGCCAGGGGCAGGTCCATCATCTCCATCAGGGGATCGGTGGTGAGCTCGATCTGCGCGCCGTTGGGGTCGCGGAAGTAGATGGAGCCCTCTATGCCCTCGTCGGGACCGTGGAGGTGCACACCGGCGGCCTCGAGCCGCCCTCGAGCTGCCGCGAAATGCTCGGGCGTCACCGAGATGGCGCAGTGCTGGAGCCCTCCGAGCGTCTCGGCGAACTCGGGGTGGGAGTGGCCGGGGAAGTCGAAGAACGCCAGCGTGTTGCCGTGGCCCAGATCGTGGAAGAAGTGGGTTGAGCCCGCGTAGTCGCGGTTCTCGAACAGATCGAGCAGCGGGAAGCCCACCACCTCCTGGTAGAAGCGAATCGTCTCCTCGACATCCCCGCAGATGAGGGCGACGTGGTGAACGCCCCGGGCGATGCTCGGTGGTCGCTCGGCGGCCGGCTTGAGGTACTTGGCGGCCAGCCGCTCGCGCTGGCGGCTGAAGCGCTCGCGCCGCTGCTCGATCTCGGGATCGGACTCGGCGTCAGCCATGCCGTGGACCTCCTGGTGCGATCGGTCGGGATCAGCCTATGGCTCGACCCATCGAGCCGCGCCGTTGGCCGATCTACGCTGAACGGATGCGGCTCGGAGTCTCGGTACGAAGCGCCTACGCGGTGGAGGACAGCCGGCAGGCGGCTCGATGGATGATCGAGCGGGCCTCCGCCGCCGCATCGGCTGGTCTCGACAGTCTCTTCGTCGGCGACCACCACGCCACTGGGGTCGCCTACCAGCAGAACAGCCCGATCCTGGGGCGCCTGCTGGCCGAGTGGGACGACCGGCCCGCTGGGGCGCTCTACCTGCTCCCGTTCTGGCACCCGGTGCTTCTCGCCGAGCAGGTCGGCACCCTGGCCTCGATCGCCCAGGGCCCTTTCATCCTGCAGTGCGCCTTGGGCGGCGGACCCGATCCCGTGCACCCATATGAGGGGCAGTTCGCGGCGATGGGTGTCGACCGCCGTCGCCGTGTCGTCGCCTTCGAGCGAACACTTCGCCATCTTCGGGCGCTGATCGACGGGGGGGCGGTCACCGATGACGAGCCCTACCCCATGCGCGATGTCCGGGCCGGACCTGCGGCGCCCGGTCCCATCGACGTGTGGATCGGTGCCGAGGTTCCCGCCGCCATCGATCGGGCAGCACGACTGGGAGATGCGTGGATCTGTGGCCCGGCCGTTCCGGTGGACCAAGCCGTCGCCGATCTCGACCACTATCGCCAGCGGTGCGTCGCCCACGGCACCATGCCCCACGCGGTGATCCGCCGCGACGTCCACGTCGGCGCCGATGACGCGGATGCAGATCGGGTGGCTGGCCCCGTGCTGGAGCGCGGTTACCGCGGCTTTGCCGACGGGGTGTGCATCACGGGCGGACCCGACACCGTCTCGGCGCGGTTGGCGCCTCTCGCCGAGGCCGGGTTCGCCGAGGTGCTCGTCCGCCATCTCGTCGATGACCAGTCCGAGGTGCTGGCCAGCTTCGAACGTCTCGGCCGGGTGCACGACGCGGTGGCCCTGCTCTGATCGCGGGACGCGGTCACATCTGGTAGCACTCGCCGCATGGATCTCGACGAGCTCACCGACGTCCGCTACCGGGTCGATGACGGCCTGGCCTGGATCACCATCGACCGCGCCGACCGCTTCAATGCCTTCCGCGCCCGGACCGTCGACGAGCTGATCGGGGCCTTCAAGGCGGCATGGGCCGACTCCCGTGTCGGCGTGGTGGCGCTCACCGGCGCCGGTGACAAGGCGTTCTGCGCTGGCGGCGACCAGAAGCAACGACTGGAGACCGGCGACTACGGCCCCTCCGAGACCGGGATCTTCGAGGTCGAGCAGCTCCACCGGGTCATCCGCGACATTCCCAAGCCGGTCATCGCCGCCGTCAACGGCTACGCCATCGGGGGCGGCCACGTCCTGCACGTGGTGTGCGATGTCACGATCGCCTCGACCAACGCGGTGTTCGGCCAGACGGGCCCCAAGGTCGGGTCGTTCGACGCTGGATTTGGCAGCGCCTACCTCGCCCGGGTGATCGGCGAGAAGCGGGCCCGCGAGATCTGGATGTTCTGCCGCCAGTACGGCGCGCAGCAGGCGCTCGACTGGGGGCTGGTCAACGCCGTGGTCGAGCCCGACGAGCTCGAGGCCACCACCCGGGCCTGGGCCGACGAGGCGCTGGTCCTCAGCCCTACCGCGCTACGGGTGCTGAAGCACAGCTTCAACGCCGACAGCGAGTCGATCGCCGGCCTGGGCGCCATGGCGTGGGCCCATCTCGACGATTTCGTCGGTGGCGACGAGGCAGCCGAAGGGCTGGCCGCATTCAACGAGAAACGAGACCCCGACTTCTCGCCCTGGCGTTGACCGCCGGCGGCGGACCGCGCTCCTACGCTGGGGAACATGACTGACTACCGCGCCCCGATCCGCGACATCGTGTTCGCACTCGACAACCTGGCTGGTCTCGACAACCTGTGTGACTTCGATGCCTTCGGCGAGATCGACCGCGACACGGTCGTGGGGGTCATCGAGGAGTCCGGCCGCTTCTTCGAGCAGGTGGTTGCACCGCTGTACCGGGCAGCTGACGAGGGCGGTGGCAGCAAGTGGAATCAGGACGGCACGGTCACCACCCCCGAGGGCTACATCGACGCCTATCGCCAGTACGTCGATGCGGGGTGGGGAGCAGTCCCGTTTCCCCAGTCCTACGGCGGAGGTGGGTTTCCGTGGATCTCCGCCATCGCCATGCAGGAGATCCTGACCAGCGCCGACCTGTCCTTCTCGATGGGGCCGCTCCTCACCCAGGGCGCCATCGACATGCTCCTGCACCATGGCTCGGAGGAGCAGAAGGAGGTCTTCCTTCCCAAGATGGTGACGGGCGAGTGGAGCGGCACCATGAACCTCACCGAGCCGGAGGCCGGCTCCGACGTAGGGGCTCTGCGCACCAAGGCAGTACCGCACACCGATGGCTCGTACCGGATCACCGGCCAGAAGATCTTCATCACCTTCGGCGAGCACGACATGACCGATCAGATCGTCCACCTCGTCTTGGCCCGCACCCCAGACGCCCCCCCCGGAACGAAGGGCATCTCGTGCTTCATCGTGCCGAAGCTGCTGGTGAACGACGATGGCTCGCTCGGCGAGCGCAACGACGTTCGGTGCGCGTCCATCGAGCACAAGATGGGCATCCGGGCCAGCCCCACCTGCGTGCTCTCCTACGGCGACGACGGCGACGGCGCCGTCGGCTACCTGATCGGTGAGGAGAACCAGGGCATGCGCTACATGTTCACGATGATGAACAACGCCCGTCTGTCGGTAGGTGTCGAGGGCCTGTCGCTTTCCGAACGCGCCTACCAGCAGGCGCTCGCCTACGCCGTCGAGCGCAAGCAGGGCCGGGCCCCCGGAGCACCGAAGGGAGAGCTGAGCCCGATCATCGACCACCCCGACGTGCGCCGGATGCTCATGACGATGCGGTCGACAATCGAGGCGATGCGTGGGCTCCTCTACATCGATGCCGCCGGAGTCGATGCCACCCGCCATGCCGACGACATCGCCGTCCGGAGCCAGGCCGACGAGCTGGTCGACCTGCTCACCCCGATGTCGAAGGGGTGGTGCACCGACATGGCCGTCGAGCTCACGTCCCTCAACATCCAGATCCACGGTGGCATGGGCTTCATCGAGGAGACCGGTGCGGCGCAGCTGTACCGCGATGCCCGCATCCCACCGATCTACGAAGGCACCAACGGGATCCAGGCCATGGACCTGGTGGCCCGGAAGCTGCCCATGCGGGGTGGCGCGGTGATGAGCGATCACCTGGCCCGCATCCGAGCGTCTGCCGACGAGGTGGCGGGCGCCGAGCCGCAGATCGCCGACGCGGTACGGGCCGCGGCCGATGACCTCGAGGCGGCGACGACCTGGCTGTTCGAACACGGCCTCACCGACATCGGCTCGGCACTGGCTGGGGCCACCCCCTACCTGCGCCTCGCCTCGTTGGCCACCGCAGGCTGGGTCATGGCACAGCAGGCGGAGGTTGCCACCGGTCTGGCCGCGGGCGCCTCCTCGGAGGACGACAAGCGTTACTACGCGGCCAAGGTCGAGACTGCCAGATTCTTCTGCACGCAGATCGTCCCCCAGACCGCAGGGCTGGTCCCGGCGGTGTGTGCAGGCGCGGCGCCGATCATGGGGCTCAGCGCTGATGACCTCGCCTCGGTGCCGCTCGCCTGAGCCGGATGCGCGGCAGCGTCCGCTCCGCAACGTCGGTTCGGCGACAGCGCGGCGCGCGGGTGGTGCTGGGCGCCACTGGCGCGCCCCGCTCGGTTGTCACCAGTTGGCAACCCCGGTTCGCGACACTGATGTCGATGATCGCTGAGTCGTGGCCGGCACCGCAGTGACACCCTCGCCCGCGCTGCTGATGCGAGTCCTGCTCGCCGGCATGACACTCATCGGGCTGCAGATCGGCGTGTGGGCGCTGATCTGGCCGCAAGGCTGGTTCGACGAGTTCCCGGGGTTCGGTCGTGCGTGGGTGGCCGCTGATGGCGTCTACAACGAGCACCTCGTGCGCGACGTGGGTGCCGCCTACCTGGCGCTCGGTGCTCTGGCGGCATGGTCGGCGGTCGTGCTCCGGCGCGATGTCGTCGTGGCCACTGCCGCCGCGTGGGTTCTGTTCGGCCTTCCTCACTTCGCATACCACTTGACCACGGTCGACCTCTACGGAACCGGTGACGCCATCGCCAACGTGGCGTCGCTGGGCACCGCCGTCGTCATCCCTGGGCTGGTGGCGGGTTTGGCCATGCGCCTCCCTCGCGCTGTCGCCCCGTTGGAGAACTACGAGCGTTGATCTCGATACACGGTTACGCTGGGTAACATGTCGAACCAGCGAGACGGTGAGCGCCGGAGGGCACGACCCCGCCAATCGGGGGCGGGCCGTGCCTCGGAGCGACGAGCAGCGGAGCGACAGCGTCACGTCGATCGTCGGCAGCAGCGTGACGCCCGTCGTGCCGCCCGACGCTCCGAGCTCCTCGAGTCCGCCATCGAGGCCATCCGTACTGAGGGCGCCGAGGTGTCGATGGAGGCAATGGCTGCAGCCGGAGGGGTCACCAAGCCCATCCTGTACCGCCACTTCGGCGACCGGAGCGGCCTTGTCGGCGCCATCGCCCTCACCTTCGCCGGCGGCCTCCAGCAGGAGATGATCCGCTCTCTTCGCGAGGCCGATGAGAACCGAGAGCTTCTGGCCCACACGGTCGATGCCTACTTGCGATTCGTCGAGCAGGATCCTGAGGTCTACCGGTTCCTCACGACGGTCGTGGCCGGCACCGCGCTCGGCAGCGAAGCCATCGGTGGCTTCGTGAACCAGCTGGCCGATCAGATCAGCCTCGTGGTCACTGAACGGCTCCGCGCCGCAGAGAGAGACCCCGCTCCGGCTCTGGTCTTCTCCCACGCGATCGTTGGCGCCGTTCACCAGGTGGGCGACTGGTGGTTGGCCGACGGCTCCATGTCGCGTGACGCGGTGCGCGACCACATCGTGACCATGATCTGGTCGGGCCTCGGTTCACTGGAGGCCACAGGTGATGAAGGCAATCCCTCCGGTCGGTGAGGGTGAGTGGAGCGAAACGCGCTACTGAGGTGGCTCCGTTACGTATGGTAAGGACATCAACGAGTCCTTGGGCCGCGCCGCCCCACATCTCAGCGCTACCGCGGCCCGGCGGCGGGGCGCGTTCTACACCCCGCCCGCCGTAGCGTCTGCACTCTGTGGCTGGGCCCTCGATGAGATGACGCCCTCGGCTGTGCCTGTCGTCGCTGATCCCGCGTGCGGCGATGGTGTCTTCCTCGAGGCGGCCGCCGACGAGCTGGTCTGTCGAGGGGTTCCGCCGGCCACGGTCATGAACGGGTGCCTTCGCGGCATCGACATCGATGACCGTGCGGTCGCCGCCACCCGCCGGCGCCTCGTGGACTGGGCCAGCCGCCACGGGGTCGACGGTCCTCCCCCCGACGCTCTGCGCGTTGGCGACGGCCTCAGCCCACCCGGCGGTTGGATCCCCTCTGAGGGCTTCGACGTGGTGGTCGGCAACCCTCCATTCCTCGCCCAGCTCCGAGCCGACACCGCCCGCGACGAGCGTGCCTCCGAGCGTGCTCGCGAGCTGCTGGGTGGTCGCCCCGCCCGGTACGCCGATGAGGCCGGCCTGTTCCTGGCTGCCGCCGGTCGGATGACTCGCCGAGGCGGAGCCGTGGCCATGCTGCAGCCCGTCTCATTGCTCGGTGCCAGCGATGCGGCGCCCGTCCGCGACCTCTGCGACGAGATCGGCTCGCTGAGCCGCATCTGGCTACCCGGCGAGCAGCTCTTCGACGTCGATGTATCGGTGGTCGCCATCGTGGTGGCGGTGGGCCGCAACGACCTCAACCAGCCGATCGAGCTGGCGTCCGGCCACATTGACAGCGCGACTCGTCCCGCCCCTACCAGCCGGGCCGAGCTGGCCGCCGCCCACTCGTGGGCCCCGCTGGTCGCGGACGTGGCGGGTGTGCCGCCGACCCCTCCACCCCCCAACGGCTCGACGCTCGGCGACATCGCCACGCTGGCCGCTGACTTCCGCGACGAGTACTACGCCCTGGCCCGAGTCGTCCGCGAAGCCACCGAAGAGGAACGCCGCAGGCTCATGGCCACGGCCGACCCCGACCCCGACGTCACCATCGCCGCTGTGGTCACCAGCGGTGCCGTTCGCGACGGTCACGTCACCTGGGGTGAGACCTCGATTCGCTTCGCCAAACGCCGTTGGTCGGCGCCGGTCGTCGACCGAACGGCTCGCAACGGACCCACCTCTGAGTGGTACGACCGTCGCCTCGTTCCCAAGGTCCTCGTGGCCACCCAGACGCGCGTGCTGCGAGCGGCACCGGACGTGGCCGGCGTGTGGGCGCCGGTCACGCCTCTCATCACCGTCGTGCCCAAGGATCCCGCCGATCTCCGGCGCGTCGCCGGCCTGCTCAGCCGGCCCGAAGCAACGGCGTGGATCGCTCGCCGCACGAGCGGCACCGCTCTCTCGTCGAGCGCACTTCGGCCCACCGCTCCGCTGTTGCGCGAGCTGCCGATGTGGAGCGGCCCGACTCCACCCGAGATCGAGGCCTGGTATGAGCAGAGTCTCCGTTAGAGGCCCGTTAGTTCCCATGGCGGCTGACGCCGCCGCCCTCGCCGATCCATTGATTTGTCGTCACGACATGTTTAGGTTCCCCCCAGAGTCGCTCAGAGTCGCTTGGAGTCGCTCAGTTGTCCCTCGGTGACGGAGGTTCCGTGATGAGACGTGCGTTCGCGGCCGGGGGAGCGCTTGCCGTCGTCGGCGTCATGCTGATGCTGTTCGCATCCCCAGCCGGCGCGGTGATCACCGGTCCATGTACCGCATCGGGGGTGTTCTTCCCAGCAGCCGACGCCGATCCCGATAGCCCTCCTGGGCCCCACCCCGTCGACGCCTCCGCCACCGGCACCATCACGGTGCCCGACATCGGCTTCGTCGATTGGAGAGGTCAGGTCGGTCCCGACCCTGGTGGTACCGAGGAGCGGTCCACAGCGGGCAGCGTCACCGCCGTACTGCCGCCGGTCTTCGACCCAATCTTCGGCGACCTCGGCGGCCTCACCGACATCTGGACCTGGGGTAGCGACGATGCCACCGAGACCTTCTCCGCGGACCGCGAAGATTACGAGGTGCCCGGCTGGGTGCCTCGCGGAATCACCATCGTGGTTGCCGGCGGCCACAGCGATGCCACCTTCGGCGCGTGCGCGGGTACGGTGCGGTTGAAGATCCCGGGATCACCGATCAGCTCCCCAGTCACGGTCGTGTCGGTGCTGGTGACGGCGGGTGCCGTCATCACGGTGATCACCGCCGGTATCCAGGTCGGCGAGCTCTAGGAGTCGAGATGAGCGATCGACGGGCCAAGGGTCATCCGGTACGAGGAGGGATCTTCGGCCTCATCGCCGGGTTCCTCATCGGTGTCGACCTGTTCCTGTTCGGAGTGGTCGACAGCGACAGCGCGCTGATCACCATCCTGCCGGTGGTGTTCGCCGCCATCGGGATCGTCCTGGGAGTCACGGCACCCATCAAGCGCAGAGGACGCTCGGAACCGGATATCGAGACGGTCGACGAGTCAGCACCGGCCTCGGGTGCCGAGTCCGATACGGCCGAGCGCCTGAAATGAGCGAGGACCGAACCTCCCCCTACAACGTCACCGCCGCGCCGGAGGGCACCTATGGCCCGGGGAAGTGGCCTACTGAGCGACCTTCGGGGACGTCGTTGTCGGTCTTCGAGGACATCGTCCGCCAGACCGAGGAGCCATTCAGCCGGATCGCGCTCCGGTACGTCGTGGTGGTGGTGGTGATCGCTCTCGTCACGCTGGGTTCGCTGGCCTGGCGCTCGCTCGACGACCGGGTCGAGGACCTCGAGTTCGAGATCCAGATCCTGAAGGTGCAGCTCGATGAGCTCGCCGACGAGGTCGACGGGACCGCTGCGGAGACCGACGCCTCCGGCTGATCCCCCTCTACGCTCGCGGCGCGTGCCACTGCCCACGGCGCTTCGGCCGCTCCGCCACCGCGATTTCGCTCTGCTCGCCGGCGCCGGGCTCATCAGCCACATCGGCACCTGGATGCAGACCGTTGCCGTTGGCGCACTCGTCATCGATCAGACCGGCCAGGCCACCTGGGTGGCGCTGGTGGCCATCGCCCAGTTCCTCCCCCTCGGCCTGCTGTCACCGGTCGGCGGCGCCCTCGCCGACCGCATGCCGAGGAAGCCCTTCCTCGTTGCCGGCTACTCCATGGCCACGGTGGTCGCCTTTGTGCTGGCCGGCATGTCTGCCGCCGGCCGGCTGGGTCCCGGAGTGCTGGTGGGGTTCGTGCTGGTCGGCGGCACCATCGGCGCGCTGCTGTTTCCCTTTCAGCAGGCCATCCTCCCTGAGCTGGTCCCACCCGATGATCTCGTGGGAGCCGTCTCGATCGGATCAGCGGAGTTCAACCTGGGCCGAGTCGTCGGCCCGGCGCTGGCCGGCGTGGTCATCGCCGGATGGGGTGCAACGGCTGTCTTCGTGATCAATGGGGTGAGCTTCCTCGCCATCGTCGTCGCCGTCGGCGTGATCACCCTCCGGCCGCCGGCGGGCTCAGCCGAGCGGATGTGGCGCAGCATCCGCTCGGGTGCGAAGGCGGCTTGGACCCAACCGGCATGCCGCGCCGCTGTGTCGCTCATCGGCATCGTTGCCATCTTCGTGTCGCCGTTCATCGCACTCGTTCCCGCCGTTGCCGATCTGTTCGCCGACGGTGAGAAGGAGATCGCCGCGGCCACCGGCACCCTCATCACCGTGCAAGGCATCGGCGCGGTGCTCGGCGCCTTCGCGTCGGCTCCGCTGACCGAGCGATTCGGCCATCAGGGTGCCTTCACCTTGAACACCGTTGGCGTCACCGTCGCCCTGGTGCTCTACGCGGCATCACCCACACTGGTGCTCGCCACGCTGTCGCTGTTCCTGGTCGGCTTCGCCTACATCGGGATCCTCAACGGCTTGGCCGCCGTCGTGCAGCTCAGAGCACCCGAGGAGTTCCGAGGACGCATCATCAGCCTCTACTTCACGGCCCTCACCCTCATCTACCCACTCGGCGCCTTCGTCCATGGAGCGATCGCCGATGCCGTCGGCCTCAGGTTCACCACTGCGGGAGCCGCCATGGCCATGATGGTGATCCTGGCCGGACTGACCGGGACCCGGCGGCTGCTGCCGGCGCTCGATCCGCCGAGCAGCGAAGCGGCGTCGACCGTGGGTGCAGAGCCGATTGAGGCCGTCACCTAAGTTGCGCCCAGTCCCATCTCAGGAGGATCAGATCCATGAACGATGCCGACGCTGTCAACCTCGCCCTTCTCGTGTTCCGCGTGGTGGTGGGCGTGGTCATGCTCGCTCACGGATACCGGCACATCTTCGGGGGCGGCAAGATCGACGGCACCGCGGGTTGGTTCGAGTCGCTCGGGATGAAGCCAGGCCTTGTCCACGCGTGGGTGGCGTCGCTCACCGAGATCGCGGCCGGGGCGAGTCTGGTCCTCGGATTGGTCACGCCCCTGGGCGCCGCAGGAGTGATCGGAACCATGACCGTCGCCTTGATCACCAACCACCTGAAGAACGGGTTCTTCATCTTCTACAAGGGCGAGGGTTACGAGTACGTCCTGACGCTGATCGCGGCCGGGATCGCCCTGGCTGTCATCGGTGCGGGCGAGTGGTCATTGGACAACGCCCTCGAACTCTGGGATGGCGATGCGCCCGGCACCACCGGGCTTCTGCTCGGTCCCGGCCTGGGTGGTGCCGGCGCCGCGGGGCTCCTCGCCGTCTTCTGGCGTCCACCCGCCGGCCAGGAGTGATCGCCACCGCGGTGTCACATCTGCAGCTCACCAGCACCCCGTGGTCACTCTCAGCCCACCCGCGAGCATCAGCCGGTCGATGATCGCCACTCCCTTGCCGGTCACCGGCGCCTGGTGTCGGGGTGACGACCCCGGCCACCGCCAGTTCGTCAGAACAGCCACCGACCGCCCCATGGTCCTCGAGGGTGGAGGCACGCTTCGGGACGTGACGATCTGCTTCGAGACGTGGGGTGATCCTGCCTGCGCCGCCACCGACGCGATCTTGGTGTGCCACGCCCTCACCGGCGACAGCCATGCGGCCGGCGAGATGTCTCTTCCCGCCCATCCCACCGAAGGCTGGTGGAAGGGTCTGATCGGGCCCGGGCGCGCCCTCGACACCGATCGCTACCTCATCGTGTGCGTCAACGTCCTGGGTGGCTGTCAGGGGAGCACCGGCCCCGCTTCGCTCGATCCGGGTACCGGGAAGCCGTATGGATCCTCGTTTCCCCAGGTCTCGATTCGCGACATGGTTCGGTGCCAGTCGGTGGTCGCCGATCACCTCGGCGTCGAGCGATGGCGGACGGTGATCGGCGGATCGATGGGCGGCATGCAGGTGCTCGAGTGGGGTGTCACGTATCCCGATCGGATCGCCTCTCTCGTGCCGATCGCCACCACCGCACAGGCCACGGCCCAGCAGATCGGTTGGGGCAGCGTGGGGCGCCAGGCCATCCGCCTCGACCCCGGTTGGAACGACGGCGACTACTACGACTTGGAGCCCGGCGCGGGACCCCATGCCGGTCTCTCGATCGCACGCCAGGCGGCCCAGATCACCTACCGGAGCGACAACGTGTTCAGCGACCGGTTCGGGCGCCAGCCGGTGGAACCGTTGGACGGCTTCGACCTGTGGGATCGATTCGAGGTCGAGCGTTACCTCCACTACCACGGCGCCAAGCTCGTCCGACGCTTCGACGCCAACAGCTATCTCCGGATCAGCAAGGCGATGGACCTCCATGACATCGGTCGGGGACGGGGGAGCGTCACCGCCGCCCTCACGCGCATCTCGGTGCCGGTGCTCACGATGGGCATCAGCTCCGACGCGCTCTACTGGCCCGAACAGCAACGCCAGCTTGCCCGCCAGCTCGCTGAGGTCGGGGTGCCGAGCACCTACGCCGAGATCGACAGCCCCCACGGCCACGATGCGTTCCTGATCGACCTCGACCAGATCCACACCGCGCTGGTGCCGTTTCTCGACGGCGTCGGATCGCCGCGCTCGCCCCGCTCTCTCCCGGAGGACCAGTGACCGACGAGCTCGATCCCCAGACGCTGGCGGTCACAACCGGTCGGGGCGACCAACACGGCGCGCTGGCCCCGGTGCTGTGGAGCACGACGACGTTCGCGTTCGACCGGGTCGAAGACGCGTCGCGCAAGGCGACCACACCCCGGGTGCGCGACCTCTACGGTCGCTACGGCAACCCGACCGTCGCCGCCTTCGAGGAGACGGTGGCGGCGCTCGAGGGAGCGGAGGCCTCGTTGGCCTTCTCGTCGGGGATGGGGGCGATCACCACGGTGCTGCTGACCTTGCTGAAGCAGGGCGACCACGCTGTCTTCGGTCGCCAGCTCTACGCCTCGACCGTGCGCACGGTCCACGACCTGCTGCCGCGTCTGGGCGTTGATGTCACCGTCGTCGACGTGACGGACACGGCGGCGATCGAGGCCGCGGTCGTACCGGGCCGGACGATGGCGATCTTCATCGAATCGCCAGCCAACCCGCTGTGCCAGCTTGCCGACCTCGAGGCCATTGCCGCCATCAAGGGACCGATCAAGGTGTGCGATGCAACGTTCGCCACGCCGATGGTGTGCCGCCCGCTCGACTTCGGATTCGATCTCTCGCTCCACTCGGCCACCAAGGGCCTCGGCGGGCACAACGACGCCCTGCTCGGTGTGGTGTCGGGCTCGGTGGAGCTGATCACCTGGATCTGGGGATATCACAGCTTCATCGGCGCGTCGGCCTCGCCGGCGGAAGCCCAGAACGCGCTGAGAGGGCTCCGCACCCTCGGCGTGAGGCTGCGCCAGCAGACCGAGACCGCAACCCGCCTGGCCACGCTGTTCGAGGGTCATACGGCGGTCGCCCGGGTGCACTACCCCGGACTCGACTCCCACCCCCAGGCTGACATCGCCCGTCGCCAGCTGCACATGGGCGGTGCGGTTCTCGCCGTCGAGCTGGCTGGAGGTCTTGATGCGGGTCGGCGGCTGTGTGAGGACGCAGCCATCCCCATGCTCGCTCCGTCCTTGGGTGGTCCCGAGACGCTGCTGTCACACCCAGCATCGATGACTCACGTCGACCTCACGCCCGAGCAGCGGGCAGAGGCGGGGATCGCCGACGGGCTGGTGCGGATCTCGGTCGGCCTCGAGCACCCCGACGATCTGGTGGCCGACTTCGAGCGGGTGCTCCGCGCGCTGGGGGCGTGATCGTGCGCACCACCGGGGGCGTCAGCGACGTCGCCGGATTGCCACCGCGGCGGCTCCAGCAGCGGCGACGGCGATGGCGGCGGTGGTGCCGACCAGCACCACCGGATAACCGCCCCCATCGCTGGCAGCGGTGGTCAGCGTCGTGTTCGCCGCGGAGCGTTCTGCGGTAGATGTCGAGGTCCTGTCTCTCACCGGAGCCGGGTCAGCTGGCTTCGGGCCGGGGAACGGGCCGGTCACCTCGACTGTCATGCCCGCGCCGCCGGGCCCGCCCCGCTGGCTCGAGACGTAGAGCCGGGTTCCGTCGGGGGAGAAGCAGGGTCCGGTCACCTCCGATCCTTCGTGCAGCGGTCCCTCGAAGCGCAGCAGGGGCCGGGCGTCGCCGGTGGCGGTGACGACCACCAGCTCGAGGTTGCCGCCGTCTTCGGCCACCATGACGTGACCTGACGGGGACACGACCACGTTGTCCGGTCCCTGGAGCGGCGAGCCGGGATCGGATCCGCGGTGGGCAATTGTGAGCAGGTTCTCGGCGATCTCGAATCGCCACAGGGTCGCATCGCCGGTGGTCGCGAACCACAACGTTCCATCGGCAAGCCACGCCCCCTCGCCCCGCCGAAACGCCGTTGCCTCGGGAACGCGCCTTCGCAGGGGATCCTCGCCGCTACCGGTCGCCGGCGACGGGACAGCCAGCCAGTCCACCGACCCGTCAGCTCGCACTCGTGCCGCTTCGAGGATCCCGGCGGTGAGCGTGCCGGGCTCATCGGGACGGAAGCGGTACAGCAAGCCATCGCTGCGGTCCTCGGTCAGGTACACGATGCCGCCTTCGGGGTCCACGGCGGCGGCTTCGTGCGTGAACCGACCCAGCGCCGGGCGCGGTCGGGCATCGTCAGCGGTGCCGAGCGGGTCGCACTCCCACACCCGGCCGTCCTCGTGCTCCTCGCATGACAGCCACGTGCCCCACGGCGTCGGTCCTCCCGCGCAGTTGATCGAGGTGTTGGTGAGCACCCGTCGGAGTGAGGTGGGCTCCCCGGACGGGTCGAAGTGCAGTGCCGAGGCGCCACCGACCAGCGGAAGCTCGGCGTTGGAGACCAGAACCCAACCGCCGTCGGCCCGAGGGAACGTGGCGGCGCCATCAGGCGAGGTGTGCCACGGGAGGCCGTCGAGACCCACCGGTGGAGCCGACGACTGGGCGATCAGGCGACTGGTGAAGCCCGGTGCCAGAGCGACACCACGACCGTCGGGCGGGCCGATCTGACCGATCCACTCCAGGTCGGCTGCAATGGAGGGCCGTGTTCCAAGCATCCCGAGCCCGCCGAGCGCTAGCGCACCTCCGACAAACGAACGTCGATCCACCAGAGCAGTGTGCCGCCCAGCGACAATGGCGCATCACACGCGCCCACAAGATCCTGCTCGCCTGCGCCACATTTCTCCTGCTCGGTTCCGCCGGCTTCGTCGTGGTGACGTCGTCATCCAGCTCACCAGAGGCCGCCGCCACGTCCACCACCACGGTTCCACCCCAAGTCGTGGTGGCTCCGGTGCGGGTCGGTGCCGTAGACGGGGCCGAGTCGGGAGAAGCCGCCGTCGGCGAGATCGTCACGGCCATCGAACAGCTGGTCAACGTCGCCACCGCCGAAGCGCTCACGGTTGGGGGCCCCGTCGACCTCGACGGGGTGCTCACCACCCGGGCGCGGGAGGCGCTCGACGAAGAGCGGCGCCACGTTCTCACCGACGAGTCACTGCCACCGGTCGATGTGATCGTCATCGACGCCGTCGACATCGATCTGAGCTTTCTCGGCGTGGGTGACGGCCACGAGCTCGTCGTCGTCGATCTCACGATGGCCGCCCGCGCCGGCGGACCCCTCACGCCCGACCTCCGGCTCAGCCGCACGGCCGAGCTGATCATGGTGCCGAGCGAGGGAGTGTGGCTCGTCGATGCCTTTGACATCGAGGTTCGCCGGGACTCGTCGGCGGTGCCGTCGCTCGGCGACTGGTTGTGGCCGTGGTCGGTGTGATGCGTCCCGGTCTCGGCGTATGGCTCGGGCGCCGCCTCCGGGTACGACCCGCCGCCATCGCCGCCGCCGGCGTGGCCGTCGGTCTGGCGGCCACGTCCTTCGCGGCCCAGCTGCCACCAGCCGCGCCGCCCTTGGTCGAGATCCATGCCACCGCGTCAGCCCGTTTCGCCCCCTCGGTGCCCGGCGTGGCCTTCGCTCTCATCGTCGGCAACGACTACAGGCCGGGTGTTTCCGGCAAGCGAGCCGATGCCCTGCACCTGGTCGCTCTCAATGCAAAGGCCGGGGCCGCCACGGTGCTCAACATCCCTCGCGATACGTGGGTGAACATCCCCGGGCGGGGGAACAACCGCATCAACGTCGCCCACACGTTCGGAGGTCCTGCCCTGCAAGCGGCAGCGGTGGAGGGACTGACCGGCATACGGCCCGATGTCACCATCGTCACTGACTTCGCCGGGTTCGTCGGTCTCGTCAATGCCCTGGGTGGTGTCTCCGTCGACATCGCCGAGGCCCACAGCGATGCGGCGAGCGAGGCGTTCTTCTCGCCGGGTCGACAGCACCTGAGCGGTAAGCAGGCGCTTGCTCTCAGCCGCAACCGTCACCTGCCCGGCGGCGACTTCACCCGCACCGCCAACCAAGGCCGGATCATCGTCGCTGGGCTGGCCGAGCTTCGGGCCAAGGGCCGTTCGCTGGCCGATGTCGCCCGCTACCTGACCGTGCTGTTGAGCTATACCACGGTCGACGGAATGGACCCCGTCGAGCTGTTCCACCTCGGTCGCGCCGCCATGGCTGTCGATCCGGCCAAGGTCACCGAGGTGACGATGCCGGGCCGGGTCGGTCAGGCCGGGACGGCGTCGGTGGTCCTCCCCACTGCCGCCGCCGCTCCGCTGTTCGCCGACATCGCCGACGACGGGTTGGTAAACCAGTCGTCCTAGACGACGGGGCTTGGCTCATTCGGGGATAAGGCGCCGCCACCACGGGGGGGCGGCCACGCTGCCGGTCGGCAGCTCGGGCTGGGTGCGCTGCCAGAACCGCCACGTGAACCATCCGAGCCCGCCGGCGGCGGCGAGCATGCCGAACAACATCCATCCCACCAGGGCCGCCGTGCTCAGCCCGTCCTCGGGTGGAGCCTGTGTGGTGGTCGTCGTCTCGATCGGCGCCGCAGGACCGGCCGGTCCGACGACGTCCGGAGGTGGTTCGGGGTCAGGAGGCGTGGTCGCGGGGACGGTCTCGGTCGTGGAGGTCGCCGCGGTGGTCGTGGTCGTCGAGAAGTCCTCGGTCGTCGAGGTGACCGGTTCCGACGTCGTGGTCGTCGAGCTGATCGGCGGCGGAGGGATCGTGATGAGCGTCGTCGAGCTGGGGGGGTCGTCCACCGAGCTGGTTGGCGTCTCCTCGGTGGTGCTCGTTGGGGTCTCCTGGGCGAGGCCAGATCCATTGGCGGCCAAGCCGACGAGCAGCAGTGACAGCGACACGGCGAACCCTCGTCCGCTCAGCCCGTGGATCACGGCCGCAGGGTAGATCGGTCAGCGGGTTCGACGGTGGGTCCGCCCCGCGGACCAAGATGGCGACGTGTCTCGCCGCCCGCTGCT
>DASWIA010000032.1:0-10359 GCA_036397895.1 Acidimicrobiales bacterium
GAACACCTCGGGGGCGGGGGCGAGGGTGGCGGTGGCGGCACCGACCAGGAACGTCCCGGCGGGCACGACGTCACCGCCGGGAACCGAGACGTCGGCGCCGGCCGCGTCGGCGATCTCCCCGGCGTCGAGCTCGGTGTCGCCGGGCGCCAGCGAGGTCCGCGCCCCGGCGCCGTCGCCCAGCCCGGCGGCGTCGAGCACGTCGGCGGCGGCGACGGCCGGGGTTGGGCCGGGCAGCTCGGGCGCGGTCGACCGGTGGTCCACCAGGGCGGGACCCACCACGACGCCCGCCCAGGCGGCCCCGACCGACAGGGCGGTGGCGGCGAAGACGGCGGACGCGGAGCGGATGGCGGTGTGCATGAGGGGGTTCTTCGCCACACGCGGGCTCGATTCCCTGCTCAACGCCCACATCAGGGGCGGGTCGGCCGATCAGCGTGGGTCGATTGCGGCGGGTTGGGGGCAGGGGAACCGTGGGCGGGTGTCGAACCCGTGACATGTCCGCTCGGTCCGCCGCGTCTGGGGTTTGCCCGCCATGTCACATCACCGCCGCTCGCTCGCCGTCGTGGTCACCGCGGCGCTGGCCGTGTCGTCGGTCGCGCCATCCCTGGCCCGGGCCGGCCTGCTCGACGACACGGCAGGGGACCTCGTGGGCGGCGGCGAGGCCACATCCATGTCGGCCGGTGCCGCCGTGATCGACGCCACCTGGCACGTCGGTGCGTCGGCCGGTCAGTACGCGTCGGACGGCACCCCCATCCACGACGGGGCGTTCGACCCCTCGGCCCACTCCACCCGCCGAGCCCCGACCCACGGCATCGAGAGCCGCAGCAGCGTCCGGGCCCTGGTGGTGGAGGGCAGTGGCGGCGCGCGCGTCGCCCTCGTCGCCAACGACCTCTACATCCCCCAGGCCCTGCTCAACGCCCGGGTGGCCACCATCCTCACCGACCGCGACAGCGACATCGCCGCCGGCTCCCTCGAGGGCGACCCCACCGGGATCGGGTGGGAGGAGCTGATGGTGGGCGTGAGCCACAGCCACTCCTCGCCCTACTACTCGACCCCGTCGTGGGGGGTGTGGGCGTTCCAGGACGTGTTCGACATCCGGTTCTTCGAGTTCATGGCCCAGCGGACAGCCGAGGCGGTCGTCGCGGCCAGCGACGCGCTCGTCCCGGCCAAGATGGGTGCGACCACTGTTCCCTTCGACCTCACGCAACGCCACAGCTTCGGCCCCACCGTGGCCGACGACGGCACCCCCGCCGGCTATCCCGAGACCGACAACGACAAGGTCGTCGACGTCGTCCGCTTCGACACCCTCGCCGGCGATCCCATCGCCACCTGGGTCACCTTCGGGCTCCACCCCGAGATGCTCGACGGCAACGACCTGCACTCCGGCGAGTTCGTCCACCAGATGTACCGGGTGGTCGACCGCACCGCCGGCGGGGTCACCCTGCTGAGCCAGAACAACACCGGCACCGCCGAGCCGGGTCGCGACGCCCGCGCCCAGCCTCCCGAGGCCCGCGCCGAGTACGCCCACAAGGAGTACGCCCAGATGACCCAGGCCGGGTCGCTGCTGGCCGGAGCGGTGCTCGACGCCCGCGACGCCATCGCCGGGGGCGAGGGGATCGGCTGGCAGATGGGCGACGTGCCGGTAGCCGTGCGCAGCGAGTGGTTCGCCCCGCCCGGCGCCCGTCCCTCGCCCACCGTGTCGTCGTGCCGGACCCACAAGGCGTTCGACGCCAACCCCGGTGTACCCGTCGTCGGGCTGCCCGACTGCTTCTTCCCCGCGCAGGAGGCGGGGCTCGACAGCGTCGTCGACGAGCTGCCGTTCGACACCCGCGTCACCTACGACCTGCTGCGCCAGGCCGGGATCCCGGTGCCGGACAACACCGGTGCCCCGTCGGTCACCGGGCTCCAGGAGACGGTGGCCGTGCACCTCCAGGCCATACGCATCGGGCCCCTCGGCGTCACCGTGTGCCCATGCGAGCAGTGGGCCGACCAGAGCCGCAACATCAAGAGTCGCCTCAACCAGCTCAACGACGACCTGTGGCTGGGCTACGACTGGACCGGCCAATCGCTGCCGGCGGCTCGCATGGACCGCACCGACTGGTGCATCCACAACTCCGATGACACCTGGACCTGCGGTGATCCCCGCACCCAGGGCGCCACCGACCTGGCGCCGGTGACCGACCTCGCCTACCAGCGCATGGTGGCCCAGGTCGCCAACGACGCGGCGGGATGGGACGACCCCGGCAACGAGCTGGCGTCGGAGGCAGACCCCACCGACCCCGCCGTCATCTGGGGCAACTACACCCACGAAGAGCTCACCGACGACGCCAGCTTCGATGGTTACCCGATGGTCATCACCGTGGGCATGGCCAACGACTACTTGGGCTACATCGCCACCTACCGCGAGTTCCAGCGCGGCGACCACTACCGCAAGGCCCTCACCGGCCTCGGCCCCCACAGCAGCGACTTCCTGGCCACCCGGCTGTCGCGGCTGGCGGCGGGACTCGCCGGCTACGACGGTGGCACCCGGCGCACCGACAAGGACGACCTCTACCAGGCCATCGAGCCCGATCGGGTGCTGGCCACCGCCCGGGCCATCGGCACCGCCGCCGCCACCTACACCCCGATCTACGCGGCGACGCTGCCCGCCGACGGTGGCGCTCCCGGCATCGTGACCCAACCCGACGACATCGAGCGGTTCGACGCCGCTCAGGTGGCCTGGATCGGGGGCTCCAACTGGTTCGACGTGCCCGACGTGGCCGTCGACCGGTTCGACGAGACCGCGGGGGAGGCAGGGGAGTGGGTGCTCTACGGCGACATGACCGGCGAGATCCAGGTGCTGGCCGACCTACCCGATCTGGCCGAGGCCGGGGACTGGCGCACCGCCGGCTACGAGTGGCGCTGGGTCGCCACCTTCGAGGCCCACGCGTCGCACCTGGCCCTTCCCGACCTCACCGGAGCGATCCGCACCGCCACCCCCGAGGGCGCCTACCGGTTCCGGATCACCGGCACCCGGCATCTCGGGTTGGGCGACACCGAGACCTACGACCTGTTGTCCGACTCGTTCGCGGTAGGGCCGTGGAGCGGGATCACACCCACGCTCAACGTCGACGGCGGTGTCGCCACCGTCACCCCCGGTCCGGCCTCGATCGTCGACTACGGCGCGCCCGGACTTCGAGCGGTAGGCCCCATCGACTACCCCGACACCTACACCAGCCCTTTCGATTTCATCGATGATCAGCGAGAGCTGCGCATCTACCCCGGTGGGCACGAGGAGCAGTTCTGCTTCCACTGCTCGTTCGAGCCGTGGCTCGACACCGGTGATCTCGCCTCGGTTGTCGTGACCTTCACAAGCGGCGACGGGACCGAGACCCCGGTGGCGGCCACCCGTCAGCCCGACGGCACCTGGACGGTCGCCGTACCCCAAGGATCGACAGCCCACATCGCCGCCGGCGACGCCACCGACGCCCACGGCAACCGCAACGGCACCCCGGTGCCCGCCACCTCGTGAGGCCAACCATGCGCACCCGCCTGACCGCCACCCTCGCCGCCGCCGCCCTGTTCGCGGGCAGCGGTCTGGTCGCCACCGCCGACGACCTCGGCCCCGTCGACCTCCCGGTGCTCAGCCCCGAGCTCCAACGCGGCACGACGACCAGCGTGGTGAACACGGGCGAGGCGATCGAGGTCGATCGTGTCGTCGACGGCGACATATCCGACTGGGTGGGCACGCCGTCGGGCTACGGCGGCACCATGGTGCGGAGCGCTGGCGAGCTGATCTACCAGGACCACATCTTCGATGCCTGGGGCGCCGACGACGGGGCCGACGCCAGCCGAGTCGAGTTCCTCGGGCCCCTCAACGAAGTCCACGAGGGCAGCTACCGGCTGGAGCAGCTCGCCCAGCAGGACCTCGGCGGCCAGCTCGGCGCCGATGGCCTCCCCCAGCAGGTCAGCGACCAGGATCACTACGGCAACATCGACGGTCATGCCGATGCCGCCGACATCGTCGAGGTGCGGGCGGTCATCGACGGCGCCGACCTGCGGCTCCTCGTGCGGCTCACCACGCTGCGGCCCACCGACAACCCCGCTGTGCTGGTGCTCGCCGACCGAGTCGACGGCGGCTCCTACAGCGTGCCCTTCGACAGCGGCCTCACCACCGGGGCCGAGACCGCAGCGCTCGCCACGCGGGACGGGCTCGACATCCGTGACCTCACCACCGGGGCGAGCGTCGTGATCGCGGGCCCACCCGACCCCGAGCCGATGGTGGCCGTGAACGAAGGGTCGCCCGACGACGACGAGTTCACCAACGCCGTAGAGATCCGCATCCCGCTCGACCTCGTCGACCGCCAGAGCGGTGTGGTCCACCTCGCGGTGGCCACCGGCCTCGACAGCGGCCACGGCACGCTCGCCGATCTCGGGACGGGACCCAACGTGGCCAACGTTGCCTTCCGGCCCGCCGAGCCCGTGCGGGTGTGGATGGAGAAGCGCCAGGCGCTTGCGCTGCTCGCCGGCACCATCGACCCGTTCTTCACCGAGGTGGACCCTGGCGCCGACCCCGCCGCCACCGAGACGCTCGAGCTGAGCGCCGGCTACCACGACCGGATCTACGAGTCGGACCGCCACGTTGCCACCGAAGGCGGCAAGGATGGTCTGTGGCAGCACTACGGCCTCTACCTGCCCGAGGGGTACGACCCGTCGGTGCCGGCACCGCTGCAGTGGTGGCTGCACTGGCGCGGGGGCGAAGCCCACACCGCCGGTGCCGTCATCCCCGAGATGTTCCGCCAGCTCGGCGACGACCACGGCGCCGTCGTGGTGTCACCCCGGGGCCGCGGCTCGAGCTCGTGGTACGTCGGCACCGGCCACGTCGACATCAACCAGGTGTGGGACGACGTGCTGGCCAACCACAACATCGACGAGTCACGCACCTTCGTCACCGGGCACTCGATGGGTGGCTGGGGTTCGTGGCTGCTGTCGGTGCTCTACCCCGACCGCATCGCCGCCGCCATGCCCTACGCCGGGCCGGTCACCCAGGGGGCGTGGACCGGCATCGACTTCGAAGGATGCGACGACTTCCAGTACGACGAGTACACGCCCTGCTACGTCGAGACCAACGGCTCCGATCCCCGCGCCCAGCACCACCGCAAGCTGCTCCAGAACCTGCGTCACACGCCGGTGGCCATCTTCCAGGGCACCAACGACGAGCTGGTACCGGTGAGCGGAGTGACCCGCCAGGTCGAGCGCCTGGTCGAGCTCGGCTACCGGCACCGCTACTACCTGTCACCCGGCTACGAGCACTACACCCACCCGGTCATGGACCAGTGGGGCCAGGGCGGCGACTACCTCCACCAGTTCGCCATCCCCGAGAACCCCCATCACGTCACCTACACCCGCGACATGCCGTTCGAGCGAGCCACCGAGACGGTCCGCAGCTTCGGCATCCCGCTCGACTTCAGCTTCGACTCGGCGTGGTGGATGTCCGGACTGACACCGGTCGACGACGTCGATGGCGTGGCTCACTTCGACGGCAGCAGCCGGGCGATTCCCGCCGACAACCATCTGGTTGCCCCCGACACCGACGCCCCGACCTCGACCCAGCAGTGGGGTCCGTTCCTGGTGGCCGGTCTCCAGTGGCTCGACACCTCGCCGGTGGTGGCGCCGTCGGCGACATGGAACGGCTTCGACATCTCGCTGGGCGGAGCGTCGGCGGTCACCCTCGACCTGGCCGGCATGCTCATCGACGTTGATGAGCCGATCATGGGAGTGGTGGACAGCGACGCAGCGCTGTCGCTCGGACTCCGCGGCTTCGACGCGATGCCTGCGGTGCTGGTCGACGGTGTCCCGGTAGAGGCGTCACTCCATGGCGACACCCTGGCGGTCGATCTGCCCGCCGGTATATCGGTGGTTCGAATCGGGTCGGTGGTTCACATCGGCTGATCCCATGCGCCGCAGAGCGCGACGGTGGTGCGTACGCTCCCTCAAGCCCGCCGCGTTGACTGGGAGCCTGCTGGCACGTGGTCTTCAACTCGCTCGAATACGCAGCATTCCTCCCGGTGGTGGTCGTCGCCTACTGGCGGCTCGGGGCGCGGGCGCGCCTGTGGATCCTTCTGGTGGCGTCGTACGTCTTCTACGCGAGCTGGGACGTCCGCTTCCTGAGCCTGATCGTGGTCTCGACGGTCGTCGATTTCACGGTCGCTCGCCGGCTCGGTGCCACCGACGACGAGCGGCTTCGCAGGGCCCTGCTGGCCGTCAGCCTGGCCGTGAACCTGGGAATCCTGGGCTTCTTCAAGTACTTCGGCTTCTTCGTCGACTCAGCCGAGGATCTGCTGAGCGGGCTGGGCCTCGACACCACCGGCCCCACGCTCGACATCGTCCTGCCCGTCGGGATCAGCTTCTACACGTTCCAGACCATCAGCTACACCTTCGACGTCTTCCGGCGCCGCATCGGTCCGACCGACGACCTGCTGCTGTTCGGCGTGTACGTGGCGTTCTTCCCCCAGCTGGTGGCCGGCCCCATCGAACGGGCCCGGCATCTCCTGCCTCAGCTTTCCGAGCTGCGTGCGCCGCCGTCTCGTCATGACCTCGCGGCGTCGCTCCACCTCATCCTCCTCGGACTGTTCAAGAAGGTGGTGATCGCCGACGGCCTCGCGCCGCACGTCAACGACGCGTTCGCGTCGTCCGGCACCGCGGGGTGGATCGCGTTGCTGGTCGGGGCCTACGGGTTCTCCCTCCAGATCTACGGAGACTTCTCCGGCTACACCGACATCGCTCGCGGCTCGGCCCGTCTGGTCGGGATCGACCTGATGGACAACTTCCGCCAGCCCCACCTGTCACGCAACATCCAGGAGTTCTGGCGCCGCTGGCACATCTCGCTGTCGACGTGGCTGCGCGACTACCTGTACGTACCGCTCGGCGGCAACCGCGGCGGCCGCGTCCTCACCTATCGCAACCTGATGATCACCATGCTCCTCGGCGGGCTCTGGCACGGCGCGGCGTGGACGTTCGTGGTGTGGGGCGGGTTGCACGGAATCCTCCTCGGGTTCAACCGGGCCCGCGGCCGGGGCGTCGACGAAGCAGAACCTCTGCGAGCAGCCCATCTTCCAGGTGTTCTGCTCACCTGGCACGTCGTGGCTGCCACCTTCGTGATCTTCCGGGCCTCGTCGATGAGTGAGGCGGGCGACGTGCTCGGCGGCATCGTGACCCTCCGGAGCGGAGACGTGCCCGCTGATGCCGTGGCGGCGCTGGCTGTCCTGGGCGGACTGATGGTGCTCATCGACCTTGCCCAGCGTCTCACCGGCGACGAGCTCGTCCTTCTGCGCCTGCCCACCGTCCCCCAGGGTCTGGCCTACGGCTTGGCCGCCACCGGACTCGTCGTGTTCAGCGGCGGCACCCCGGTGCCCTTCATCTACTTCCAGTTCTGATGACCGACGACCCCGCCGCCGGTGCTGGCCCCCAGCGACGTTCGCCTCCGAGGCGGGCCGCCATCATCGTCGGAGCACTCGCGCTGCTCGCGCCGCTGGCGGCGGCCGAGGTGGGGGCACGGGCGTTGGAGGAACGCCTCCCCGAGCCCTCGGTGTGGGGAACCCCCGAGCTGCCCCACAAGCTGGCCCTGGCTCCGGCCGAGGGAGCCGACGTGCTGGTGGTCGGCACCTCGGTCACCGATGCCGGCCTCGACCCGTCGCAGCTCGACGAGCTGCTCGACACACAACGGCCCTCGTTCAACGGTTCCCTCGGAGCGGGCAGCCTTCCGATGGTGTCGTTCACCACACGGCACATCTGGTTGCCACGCCTCCGGCCGACGGTGGTGGTGATCGGCGTGATCAGCCGCGACTTCAACCCCAACGACCCCCGCCAGAGGGCGACCCAGCGGGAGTTCTTCTCGGCGCCCGAGATCGAGCGTCTGGCCGGTACCGAAGACATCGTCGAACGGGTCGACCGCTGGTTCACGTCGACCTCGGTGCTGTGGCGACACCGGAGCGATCTCCGATCGTGGACCGCCATCAGGGGCGATGCACCGCCGCGGTGGGCTCCGTCGCAGACGGACCCCGACGGTCAGTACCTTGCCTTCGTCGACGGTCAGTACCAGCCGAGTGAGCGGCTCTTCGAGTTCGTTCGAAGCGGTGGATTGGCCGACTGGGAGCTGGGGCCCGACCGGGTCGGTGCGCTGGAGTCGCTCATCGTGTCGGCCCAGGCCACCGGGGCGCGGGTGCTGCTGGTGGACATGCCCACCGCGGCTGACCTCGTCGACATCCACCCGCGGGGTGCCGCCGATGTGAACGCCTACCGGGCGACGGTCGACGACCTCGCTCGACGACTCGACATCGAGCTGGTCCGCCCACCGCAGCTCGGCGATGAGCTGTTCGCCGATCTCGTCCACGTCAACGCCGCCGGTGCGGCCGAGCTCACCCGGCTGGTAGCCGAGGCCCTCGCCACGGACGCCGGATCACCGGCGTAGGCGGCGCGGCGAGCACACAGCCGGAGCGCCCACCGCCATGTGGTCATCGGGAACATCGTCCACCACCACGGCGTTGGCGGCGACCAGGCAGTTGTCACCGACGGTGACGCCGGTTGTGATGACGGCGTTGGCCGCAACCCAGGTGTTGACCCCGACCGTGGTGGGACGCGCGTCCCGGTTGTCGATGAACCAGGTGTCGGGGTCGGTGTGGAAGTGGTTCGAGTCGACGATCGTCGCCCCCTCGCTGACCGACGCCCACTTCTTGATCAGCAGCCGGTCGTCGCAGTGGAGACCGACGTCCCAGCTGAACACGCTGGGCCCCTCGATGGTGAGGTGCCCCGACACCATCAGCCGGCAACCCGACCGAAGCTCGACCCAGTCGCCGATCTCGACCACGCCGCCCGACACGCGGAACTCGACCCTGTCGTCGATCCAGCCGTTGGCGCCGACGCGAACGACGTTGTGGGTGTGGGGAGCGATGCGAAACCGGATGGGCCAGCCCAGGCGGACCGACGGGTGGACGTCGACATCGATCGTCGACTCGACCAGGGCAGCGGATGCCTGGAGCTGGGCGATGAACGCCTTGCGCCGTGCCCGGTGCAGCGTGGGACCGAGGCGCCCCGCCGCGCCGCGCAGGGCTCTGGCCATTCCACCCGAGTTGTCCACGGCGCTCATCCTCCCGCATCGGTGGTCGGCCGAGACATTCCTCGAGGCCTCTCCGGCGCGGGCGGCAGACTACTCATCGCCCGCCGCGGTCGACCCGGCTTCGGGTCAGGTGGAGGGATCGATGCGGTACACCTCACCTGCGGTGAGGCTCACGATGTAGACGCGGCCCCGAGCGTCCTCGCCGAACGACGACGGGTTCCGCACCGCGTTGGGTGGGATGGCGGAGTCGCTCAGCGGGCTGATGGTGACGCGCTGGTCATCGACGGCTTCGCCATCGACCATGGTGAAGGCCTTGAGCGCGCCCGAGCAGAAATCGCTGTAGAGGTAGTAGCCGGCCAGGTCGGTGAGCCGGTCGTCGCGCACCACGTAGCCGCCCATGGCCGAACACCAGCTGGAGCCGGTTCCGTACTCGTGCACCGGAGGCGTGTGGGGGACCGACCAGTCGCAGTCGAATCCCCAGTGGGCTTTGCTCAGGGAACCCTCGAAGCAGGGCCAGCCGAAGTTGGCCACCTGGCCGGCCGGGAGGTAGTCGAACTCCTCACGTGACGAGCTGCCGACATCGGCGATGTAAAGGTCGCCGTTGGCCCGGTCGAACGAGAAGCGCCATGGCTGACGCAGCCCGTAGGACCAGATCTCGGGTCGCACCGGGTCGCCGTGTATGTCGGTTTCTCCTATGAACGGGTTGTCAGTCGGAACGGAGTACTCCAGCGGCTCGTCACCGGTGGGGTCGATGCGCAAGATGTTGCCCATCAGCGAACCTCGGATCTGGCCGTGGCCGACGGCGACCTCGTCGTTGGGTCCCTTCCCGCCGTCGCCGATGCCGAGGTAGAGGTAGCCGTCGGGTCCGAAGGAGATCTGGCCGCCGTTGTGATGGTCGCCGGGCATGTCGACGAAGAGCACCTGACGCTCGGAGTCGGGATCGGCGCGGTTGATGTTCCCGGCCGTCTCCCTGAACTCGAGCACCTCGTTGTCGCCGTCGACGTTGGGGAAGTGCACGTAGAAGAGCCCGTTGTCGGCGAAGTCGGGATGGAAGGCGATGCCGCCGAAGCCCTGCTCGGCGGTGTCGCCCACACGGCCCGACAGATCGAGGTAGGGCTGCCATCGGCGCACGCCGCCGCGGACTTCCCAGATCACGCCGCTTCGAGTGGCCACGAACAGCCGCGTGGCGTCCTTCGGTGGGGACGTCACGTACACCGGCGCCACGAACGTGCCACCGACGCGTGTGAGCTTGACGACCTTTCCCGAGA
>DASWIA010000033.1:0-22386 GCA_036397895.1 Acidimicrobiales bacterium
ACCGGGGAGCGAGATGCCGCCAACCGATGACGCCGGCATCACCCTCGACGGCCGAGTGGTGCTCATCACCGGAGCGGCGTCCGGGCAGGGGCGGGCTGCCGCCCAGCTGTTCGCCCGCCACGGCGCCCGCATCGTGGTGGCCGACATCAACGACGAGGGAAGCGACGAGACCGCGGCCCTGGTGAAGGAGGCCGGGTCGGAGGCGCTGGCCGTCCACGCCGACGTGTCGGTGCGGGCCGACGCCGAAGCCATGGTGGCTGCCACCGTCGAGCGGTTCGGCCGCCTCGACGTGCTCTACAACAACGCCGCCGTGCAGATGTCGGGCACCCTCGCCGCGGCCACCGTCGACGATTGGGACGACACGATCGCCACCAACCTCACGGCCATCTTCTGGGCGTGCCGGGCCGGGATCCCCGCCATGCTCGCCGGTCCCCCCGGGGCGGAGGGTGGCAGCATCATCAACACCTCGTCGGTGCTCGGCTTGGTCGGGAGCGAGGGCTACGTCGCCTACGGGGCCGCCAAGGCAGCTCTCATCGCTCTCACTCGCCAGATCGCCCTGGAGTTCGGGCCTCACATCCGGGCCAACGTGATCGCTCCCGGCAGCATCGACACCCCTCGCTTCCGCAAGGTCGCCGACGATTCCGGTGATCCCACCGGCTTCGTCGCCGCCGTCCGCCAGCACATCCCCCTCGATCGGCTCGGCACGGCCGGCGACGTGGCGCGGGTTGCTCTCTTCCTGGCGTCCGATGCATCGGCCTACACGTCGGGCGCCATCATCCCCGTCGATGGGGGACTGGCGGTGCTTCGATGACCGCTCCCACACCAACGCCGGACATGGTGGCGGCAGGCTACGAGGGCCGGCTCGCGGTCGTCGTCGGGGGTGCGTCCGGTCTCGGCACCGCCATCTGCCGCCGGCTCGGTGACGATGGCGCGCACGTGGTGGTGGCCGACCTCGATGAGGTGGGCGCGCAACGAGTTGCCGATGGTCTCGCGCATGACGGCGCCGTCGGTCATGCCCATCACGTCGACGTCCGTGATCCCCGGTCCGTGAGCGAGCTCTTCGCGGCCATCGACGGCATCGGAGCGGACCTCGGTGTCGTGGTGCTGTCGGCGGCGGTCGAGACCCGAGCGAGCGTCGTCGACTGCTCCGACGAGGAGTGGAGAGATGTGATCGACACCAACCTCAAGGGCCCGTTTCTCTGCATGAAGGAGGCAGTTCCCCGGATGGTCGAGGCCGGGGGAGGGTCCATCGTCGCCCTCGGCTCCACGCTCGGTCAGGTGGTGGCACCCAAGTACCCGGCGTACTGCGCCTCGAAGTTCGGCCTCACGAACCTGTGCAAGCAGGTGGCCATCGAGCACGCCAAGGACAACGTGCGGGTGAACATCGTCGCTCCCTCGGCCTGCGACACCGGTCTGTTCGTCCGTATGGCCGAGGAGTCCGCCGACCCAGACGCCATCCGGCACATGGTCACCAGCAACGTCCCGATGGGCCGGCTCGGTCGAGCGGACGAGGTCTGCGATGCCGTGGCCTTCCTGGCGTCTGATCGATCGAGCTACCTGAGCGGGGCGGTGCTGCCCCTCGACGGCGGCCTTGCCGCCCGGCGGACGTGATGGTCCCGGTGCTCGATGCAGACGGCCACGTCGTGGAGGCTGGTGGGCTCTTCGATCGGTGGAGCCCGCCGGGTTCGGTTCCGCTGGACGTTCCCGACACCACGCCGATGGTTCCCTGCGGCGACTTCGACCTGGTTGCCGATCAGATGGCCAGCGGTTTCGACGCGCCCAGCTACCTACGGGCGCTCGACGCCCTGGGTGTCGATGCCGCCGTCGTGTACCCGAGCATCGGGCTGTACGTGCCGTTCCTGCCCGACCTCGCGCCGGCCGAGTCGGCCGACGCCTGTCGCGCCTACAACGACTGGGTGGCGGGATGGTGCGACCACGCACCCAACCGGCTGGCCGCCGCCGGCCTGGTGCCATTGATCGACCCGGACCGGGCGGCCAAGGAGGTCGAGCACTGCCGCCACCTCGGGCTGGTAGCCGTTGTCGGTCGCCCCAACCACCTTTACGGCCGCAACCTCGGAGACCCGGCCTACGACCCGATCTGGTCGACCTGCGCCGAGGCCGGCATCGTGCTGGCGGTCCACGAAGGGCTGGGGCTCAAGGGTGGCTCGACGACCGGCATGGAGCGGTTCGACACCTTCGCCGCTCGCCACGCCTGCTCCCATCCGCTCGAGCAACAGCAGGCGATGGCCAGCCTCGTGTTCGAGGGCGCCCTCGAACGTCATCCGGATCTGAGGGTGGCCTTCCTCGAGTCCGGCACCGGGTGGCTGCCCTGGTGGCTGGACCGTCTAGACGAGCACCTGGCCTGGATGGCGGCCACCGAGCTGTCACACCTCTCCTTGAAGCCGTCGGAGTACTTCGCCCGCCAGTGCATCATCTCGACCGAGGCCGACGACCACCTGGTCGGTCATGCCGTGGCCAGCGTCGGCGCCGATCACGTGGCCTGGGCGAGCGACTACCCCCACCCCGACGCCGACTTCCCCGGTGCGGTCGGCGAGTTCGTCACCCACGCCCGCGCCGGGGGAATCAGCGACGACGACCTGGCAACGATCCTGTGGTCGACCCCGCTGGACTTCTACCGACTTGCCGATCGGATCGGACCCACAGCATGAGCATGCTCGAGGACTTCGACCCCATGGAACAGTTCGTCGACACCGTGGCCGGCGACGTTCGCGACCCCTACCCGGCCCTGGCCGAGAAGCGTCGGAGCTCGCCCGTCGAGCACATCGGCTTGCTGGGCGTGGATCCACGGGGCCGGGAGCTCGCCGGCTACGCGGTGTACCGCTACGACGACGTGCAGCAGGTGCTGCGGGACAACGAGCGCTTCTCGTCGGCCTCGATCCGCGAGCTGATGGGCCCGGTGATGGGCGACGAGATCATCGTGGGAATGGACGAGCCCGAGCATCGCCGGCACCGCGCCCTCGTCAACCCCGCGTTCCGGTCGAAGATGTTGGCCCACTGGGAGGCCGATCTGATCGGTGACATCGTCGACGGGCTCATCGACCGGTTCGCGTCCCGCGGCCACGCAGAGCTGGTCGGCGAGCTCACGTACCACTTCCCGGTGCAGGTGATCGCCGGGATCCTCGGCGTGCCGCCGGAGCGCTACGTCGAGTTCCACCGCTGGGCGATCGACATCATCAACTTCGCCGCCGACATGGAGCGGGGCATCGCCGCTGGCGAGGCCATGCTCCAGTTCCTCGCGCCCTACGTTGCCGACCGTCGTGCCGAGCCCCGCAACGACCTGATCTCCGAGCTGGTCACCGCCGAGATCGACGGCGAGCACCTTGATGACGCCGAGATCTTCTCGTTCCTCCGACTGCTGCTGCCGGCCGGAGCCGAGACCACCTACCGGGCCACCGGCAACTTCTTGTTCGCCCTCCTCACCCACCCCGAAGCGCTCGAGGCGGCTCGTGTCGACCCCACGAGCCTCGTCGGTGCGTTCGAGGAGACGGTGCGCTGGGAGGCGCCCCTCCTGATGACCTCGCGCTCGGCCACCGTCGAAACGGAGATCTGCGGTGTGACGATCCCGGAGGGATCGGTCGTCGTCGCACACACCGGTTCGGCGAACCATGACGAGACCCGTTGGGTTCGCCCCGACGAATGGGACCCTCATCGTGAGCAGAAGCCCCACATCGCGTTCGGGGTAGGCCCCCACATGTGCTTGGGCATGCACCTCGCCCGACTCGAGGCGCGCGTCGCCGTCGAGCACGTACTGGGGAGGCTTCCCGACCTGTCGATCGACCTCGACGACGGCGATCCGCACATCCACGGCGAAGCCTTCCGATCACCGACGTCGCTTCCCGTGCGGTTCAGTTCCTGACAGGGGTGTCAGGATGGAGGTCATGGCCGGCAACATCCACATCGACCGCGATGCCTGCATGGGGTCCGGGAACTGTTCTTTCTGGGCTCCCTCGACCTTCGACCTCGATGACGAGGGCAAGGCCATCGTGGTGAACCCTTCCGGTGATCCCGACGACAAGATCGCCGGCGCCGTCGAGGGCTGCCCGACCACGGCGATCACAATCGTCGACCACGGCGCCTGATGCCGTCAGCGCTGCCAACGCTCGGCATCACCGACGAGCATCAGGCCCTCGCCGCCTCGGTCGCCGGATGGGCGGAACGGCACTGCCCTCCGTCGGTCCCGCGAGCCGCCCTCGACGCAGTCATCGAGACGACCCCCGACCTCCATCGGTCGCTGTGCGAGCAGGGCTGGCTGGGGTTGGCGGTGTCGGAGGCCCGCGGCGGTGAGGGGTTCGGCCTCTCCGAGCTGGCGGTGGTCGTCGAACAGCTCGGGAACGTGTGTGCCCCGGGACCGATGCTGTCGACGGTGATGGTGGCGGTCGCCCTCGACCAGTCCACCAGCTCGATCGCCGACGACCTCGTCCCCGCCCTCGTCTCGGGCGAGCGCACCGCCGCCATCGTCATGACCGACGCGCTCGAAGGGCGCGCCTGCGGCGGCGGTCTGGTGGAGATCTCCGGCTCGGCCTCGCCGGTGCTGGGCGTGGCCGCCGATGTGTGCCTGGTGGCCATCCGGCGCGCCGGCGAGGACCCGGCTGGCGGGCGGTGGGCGGTGGTCGAGCTCGACGACACCTGCCACATCGATGAGCTGGCTTCCACCGACCCCACTCGACGGGTTGGCCGTCTCGTCGTCGACACGCCCAGGACCATCCCGGCATCCGATCTGGTGGACCTCGGTACCTCGATCGAGTGGCTGGCTGGGCTGCTGGTGGCGGCCGAGTGCGTGGGGATCGCCACCTGGTGCACCGACACCGCTGCTACCTACGCCAAGGTGCGAGAGCAGTTCGGCCGGCCCATCGGACAGTTCCAAGCGGTCAAGCATCGCTGTGCCGACATGCTGCTGGTCACCGAGCGGGCCCGGGCTGCCACCTGGGACGCAGCCCGGGCCACCCTCGACCACGATGACGCCGGAGCTCGCCTGGCCGTGATGAGCGCGGCGGGGCTCGCCGTCGATGCTGCGGTCAGCACAGCCACCGACTGCATCCAGATCCTGGGCGGCATCGGCTTCACATGGGAGCACGATGCTCACCTGTACCTGAAACGGGCCATGGCCCTGTCGTCTCTGCTGTGTGGGTCGGGCCCCTGGTTCGACGAGGCGGCGACCCTTGCGCTCAGCGGTGCCCGGCGACGGCTCGACGTCGCGCTGCCCCCGGAAGCGGAGTCGCTGCGGGTCGGCGTCGCCGCCGACGCCGACCGGTTGAAGGCGATGGCCCGCGACGTTCGACGGGTGGCCATGGTCGACGAGGGCTACCTGGTGCCGCACTGGCCCAGACCCTGGGGCCGGAGCGCGTCTGCCCTCGAGCAGCTGGTGATCGACGAGGAGTTCGGGCGGGTCCAGGTTGCCCGGCCGCATCTCCAGGTCGGAGCGTGGGTGCTCCCGACGCTCATCGCCCACGGCACCCCCCAACAGCAGGAGCGATGGGTCCGCCCCACGCTCCTCGGTGAGATCGTGTGGTGCCAGCTGTTCTCCGAGCCGGGCGCCGGAAGTGATCTGGCGTCGCTCACCACCAAGGCCGTGCCGGGTGACGGCGGCTGGTTGCTGAGCGGACAGAAGGTGTGGACCACGATGGCCCACGAGGCGCAGTGGGGAATCTGCCTGGCCCGCACCAACCCCGAGGCACCGAAGCACCAGGGCATCTCGTGCTTCGTGGTCGATATGGCCTCCGACGGCATCGACGTCCGTCCCCTCAGGGAGCTGACCGGGGCCGAGATGTTCAACGAGGTGTTCCTCGCCGACGTCTTCGTGCCCGATGACTGCCTGATCGGCGAGGTCGACGATGGCTGGCGAGTGGGGCGCACCACCCTGGCCAACGAACGGGTGTCGATGGGGAGCGGTTCGTCGTTCGGGTTCGGTCTCGAAGGGCTGCTCCGGCTGGTGAACGACCACCGACTTGGTGACGACGCCTTCGTGCGCCGGCAGGTGGGTGAGCTGGCCGCCGCCGAGCACGCCCAAGCCGCGTTGGGGTTCCGCATGACGCTGCGTTCGCTCTCGGGTGCAGAGCCCGGCTCGGAGTCCAGTGTCCGCAAGCTGTTGGGAGTGGAGCACGACCAGCGGGTGCAACAGGTCGGGATGTCGTTGCTGGGAGACCAGGCGGCGGCGTTGGAGGGCGACGCGGCCGTGTGGGTCGGGGGCTTCCTCGCCAACCGATGTCTCAGCATCGCGGGAGGTACTTCGGAGGTTCAGCGCAACGTGATCGCCGAGCGGATGCTCGGCCTACCCCGCGATCCCTGAAACACTGCACCTGATGCGAGCAGACTTCCTGTGCCCGCTGTGCGGGTACGCCCCGGCGGATGACCGCGGCTACGAGAAGCACCTCGGCAGTGCCCACGGGCTCCACGACGATCCGGGGACGCACACCGAGATTCCCGACTGGCCGCTCGAGGTCCCCGTCACCGAAGCCGACATAGCGTTGATCGGTCAACAGCCGACCGGAGCGCCGACGCCGCCGCTGGCCGCCTCGGTGCCAGGGAACAAGCCCGCCGGTCGTCGGACGCCGAGGACCGCCAAGCGACCGGCATCCACGACGAAGTCGTCGGCCAAGAAGAACCCGCCAGCCAAGAAGGCCGCGGCGAAGAAGCCGTCAGCGAAGAAGAAGCCAACCGCCAAGAAGGCCGCGGCGAAGAAGCCGTCAGCCAAGAAGAAGCCGGCCGGCAAGAGGCGGCGTACCTGACACTGGCGTCAGGTCGTGGGCGTCGCCACTACAGTGACCGCCGATGGCCGACCGTTCTTCACGCCGATGCCAGCATGAGCGATAGCTTTCGCGGGGTGGCTGACGACGCCGGTTACGCCTTCTCCTACGAGGGCCCGCTCCACGAGGTGTTCCCGGCCCTCCACGACGCGCAGCGCGCCTGGCTGTCACGGATCGACTCCTTGCCGGCTCCTGACCGCAAGACCCACGAGCTCATCCGGATGGTGTGTCTTGCCGCGGCCGGCAACAACGCCGGGGTCGAGCACCACGCCGGCCTGGCGGCCGAGGTCGGCGCGTCCTGGGAGGAAGTGCTCGGCTCGATCATGCTGTCGGTTCCCTCCTTCGGCCTGGCCCGTGCCGTCTCGGCCATGCCCGCGGCCCGGGCCGGGTGGGAAGCCGGCCACGACGGCGCCGAATCCGATCGCGACGAGTAGGCGGCAGCGAGTGTTCGACGGCAAGCCGTTTCGCGTCCTGCCGCGGATCACCGACGACACCGAGTTCTTCTGGACCGCGGGGCGCGACGGTGTTCTCCGCTTCCTGGCTTGTGACTCGTGCCGGTACATCGTCCATCCACCGGCCCCGATCTGCCCCCGGGACCACTCCCGCCACCTGTCGCCATGCGAGGTGTCGGGCCGGGGAACGGTGCACACGTTCACCGTGAACCACCAGCAGTGGTACCCCGATCTCGACCCGCCCTATGTGATCGCCATCGTCACCATCGAGGAGCAGGACGACGTCCGGCTGATGACCAACCTGGTGCACGTGGCGCCCGACGCCGTCACCTTTGGCATGCCGGTGCGGGTGGTGTTCGATCGCTACCTCGACGTGTGGCTGCCGATGTTCGAGCCCGACCCCACCCGGGGCGGACCGGAACCCGACCCCACCATCGCTCCGGCCAGCCCCACCGGCGGAGGCGGTGAGGACCAGTGACGCTCGACGTGTCCGCCGCCTGCATCAGCGGCATCGGCCAAAGCCAGGTGGGACGCCGCATCGGGCGTGATCCCCTCGACCTCACGATCGAGGCGGTCCTCGATGCCGTGGCCGACGCCGGGCTCGATCTCATCGACATCGACGGCATCTCCACCTACCCCGGCAACATGGACACGCCCCCCGGCTTCAGCGGTGTCGGGGTGGTCGAGCTCCAGGACGCGCTGCGCTTGGAGCTGGACTGGTTCGCCGGCGGCATGGAGTCGCCGGGCCAGCTCGGCTCGGTGGTGAACGCGGTGGCGGCGGTGGCCGCGGGACTCGCCGAGCACGTGGTGTGCTTCCGCACCGTCTGGGAGGCGACAGCCCAGGGTGGTGGCCGCCGGGCCGGCATCGGGACGCCGACAGCGGGACAGGGCGGGGGGAAGGGCGTCCGCATGGGATCGTTCCTCCAGTGGTCGCTGCCGTTCGGCGCGGCGTCGGCCGCCAACTGGATCGCCATGATGGCCGCGTTGCACTTCGAGACCTACGGCACCACCCGCCAGCAGCTCGGCGGGATCGCCGTGAACGCTCGCCGCAACGCAGCCCTGAATCCCAAGGCCATCTACACCGATCCCATGAGCATCGACGACTACCTCGACGCCCGAATGATCTCTACCCCGCTGTGCCTCTACGACTGCGACGTGCCCGCCGACGGCTCCAGCGTGGTGATCGTGTCGCGGCGTGAGGCGACGAGCGGGCTCCGGCGAGCGCCGATCAACATCGAGTCGATGGGCACCGCCATCCACGGGCGCCCGTCATGGGACCAGTGGGACGACCTCACCACCATGGCCCTGCGCGACGCCGCCGCCATGTTGTGGCGTCACACCGATCTCACTCCAGCCGACGTCGACGTGGCCGAGCTGTACGACGGCTTCAGCTTCATCACGCTCAGCTGGCTCGAGGCCCTCGGCTTCTGCGGTGTCGGTGAGGGTGGTCCCTTCGTCGAGGGGTCCACCCGCATCGCACTCGACGGCGACCTGCCCCTCAACACCGCTGGCGGCCAGCTCTCCGCCGGCCGGCTCCACGGCTACGGCATGCTCCACGAAGCCTGTGTCCAGCTCTGGGGCGACGGCGACCGACGTCAGGTCGACGGCGCCGAAGTGGCCGTCGCCGCCGCCGGTGGCGGGCCGCTTGCCGGCTGCCTGTTGCTCACCGCACCCCGCTGATCGGCCGTGGCCGCGGCTCGTGATCTCGGCCGATTTGGCGGATGGTGCGAAATGCACCCTTGACACACACACACACATGTGATGAATAGTCCCGATTGGGACCGGTGGGACCGCGCCGGGTGGCCTGTACCAAGTTGGGAGTGGTGGCGATGTTGCCTGGGATGTTTGGTACTGCCAGGCGCGCTGGGTTCGGCCGGGCGGCCACGGCTGTGGTGTCTGCGGTGGCGATGGCGTCGGGGATGCTGGGCACGGTGCTGGCGGCGGAGGCGTCCGCCGGGGAGGGGGAGCCGGGCGCCCTGCTCAGCCTCGTGGAGGTGGCCGCGCCGCGGGAGGGGGAGGTGTCGGCCACACTGGCGGTTGTGGATCCTGCCGCGCTCGACTCGGTAGATAGCGACGTGGTCATTGATCTCAACGGGGTCGAGGTGCGGGTGGCCGACCCGGTGGTGGTGTGGGACGGCGCCACCCGCCTTGTCCGGGGGACGTCGTTGGCGGACGACGGCGCCGAGCACGGGCTGGTGCTGACGTTGACGCCGCCTACGGACGATCCCGACGACTACATCGGGGCGATCCGCCCGGTGTTGCGGGTGGAGGCCTGGGTGGGGTCTCGGCGGTTCCGGGTGCGGCCCGAGGGTGTGGAGGGCCTGCACCGGGTGAGCGAGCTGGGTGGCGCTGGCCCACCGCTGGGGGCGGCCCACCACGACGATGCCCCGCCTGCTGGGGCGGGGTTCTCCAGCGCGTCGGGTTCGTTGCCGGGGGTCGGGGGCGGGGACGGCGAGTTCTCGGCTGCGTCGCATTCGGGCAACGTGTTGGACATCGCCTACCTGTACACCGGGCATGCTGAGACTGCGCAGGGCGGCCGGGCCGGGGTCCGAAACTTCGCCAACCAGCAGGCCAACCTGACCAACCAGGCCAACGACGCGTCAGGGCTGGCGTGGGATGTTGCGGTGGTGTCGATCACGCGGACCGCCACCGCTGACACCAACAACTCCCTGACGGACCTCGGCGACCTCCAAGATCTCACCGATAACCGGTTCGACGAGGCGGTGCCGGCGCGCACGACGTGGGGTGCCGATGTGGTACAGCTCTTGGGGTCCGGGTACACCACCGTCGAGAACATCTGCGGGCGGGCGTACATCCTCAGTACGGTCAACCGGGCGACGTTTGAGGTCTGGGCCTTTGGGGTGCTGGACGTGGACGAGGCCAACTGCGATGCCACGCTCGGCGCCCACGAGCTGGGTCACAACCTGTCGTTCCGTCACGATTGGGAGACGGTACGGGCCAACAACGAGGGCGGCCTGGCCAACAAGCTCGCCAATGACAGCCACGGTCACTTCGATCCCGTTCCCCCTGGGTTCAAGACGATCATGTCCTACCACCACTGCGTCCCGAATCCGTGTGCCGATCTGGTGCACTGGTCGGACCCCGACCGCAACCAGGCGGGCCGCCCCCTCGGCGTTCGCAACGGGACCACCAACCTGTTGGGCCAGGACATCAGCGCCGACAACGCCCGGGTGGCGATCACCACCGGACCCGAGGTGGCCGGCCTGCGAACGGTGGGCACGCCCATCGGGGTGGTCGACGGGATCGACCCCTACCCCGGTGGGGGGGTGGTGCGGGGGTGGGCGATCGACCCCGACACATTGGCCGACGTGCGCATCCACGTGTACGTCGACGGAGTGGGCGCGGCCAGCGAGGCGGCAAACCTGGTCCGCACCGATGTGGCCGGCTTCTACCCCAAGTGGGGCAACAACCGGGGTTTCCGGGTCGAGTTCGCCATGCCCCCCGGAACCCACGACATCCGCATCTACTTCATCAACAACACCGGCGGCCCCCACGGCAGCGTGACCCGCACCTTCTCCCGGGGAGAGCTGCCCAAAGGCGAGATCACGCTTCTGTCCCGCCATCCCGACGGGGCCCGGGTGAAGGGCTGGGCCATCGACCCCGACACCTCCACCCCGATCCGAGTCCACGTCTACGTGGACGGGGTGGGCAAGGCCAGCGTGGAGGCCAGCCTGACATCCCCGCCCATCAGCGACGGCACCCTCCAGGCCAACTGGACGGACGACGGCACCCACCACGGGTTCAGCGCCGTGGCGGCGGGGTTGGCGGCAGGCACCCGCAACGTGTGCGCCTACGGCATCAACGTGCTCAACGGCGGCCTCAACCCCCAGTTGGGGTGCCAGACCATCACCATCTCCAACAAGCCCGTCGGCAAGATCACTTCCCAGACCACAGGGGCGGGGGGAGCCACCGGGACACTGACCGGCTGGGCGCTCGACCCCGACACCACCGCGGCCATCAACATCCGAGCCACGCTCAACGGGGTGACGCTGGCCCCTGACACCGCTGCCGACGACCCGAACAGCTCGGTGGCCGCGGCCTACCCCGACTACGGCGCCAACCACGGCTACACCGTCACCGTCCCCCTCAATCCGGTGGATAGCGACACCGTGTGTCTCACCGCCATCAACGCCACCGGCACCCCCGGATCCAACACGAGCCTCGGATGCCGTACCTTCGCCTGACGCACCGCCGCATGTGGGTGGGCCGGATGTGGGTGGTGGGGGTGCTGGTCGCCTCGCTCGGCGTGCCGGTGGTGGCAGGCTGGGCGGTGTCGGCGCAGGAGGCGGACCGGCCTCAGGAGTGGACCTACAGCCCTGATGAGGGCCCGCCGGGCACCGGCATCGATGTGCACGTGACCGGCTGCCAGGAGGGTGGCCGCGCTTATGAGGAGGTCTTCATCCGCCTCAGTCGGAAGGCGAACCCCGGCGGCAAGGAGCCGTGGGGTCATTCGTGGACGTTCCCGTTGGAGGAGGACGGCTCGTGGCAGGGAACCGTCACAGTCCCCGCCGACGCACCGTTCGATGACTACACGTTCGGCTGCTCCTGTACTGCATCCGACATGGTATTCCCCCTGCCCAGCGGTTCGTTTCGGGTGGTGGATCCGGCGGCGGTGACGACCACGACGGTGCCGCCCACGACCACGGTGCCGCCCACGACCACGGTGGCGACCACGTCGAGCACCGCGCCGCCAATCACCACCACGAGCGTCCCGCCGGCAACGGTGGCGACCAGCCCGACGACGACCACGTCGCTGGCGACGTTGCTGGCCGGGGAGTCGGCGGGGGGCAGCGGCGGAGCGCCGGTGGCCGGCTGGTTGGTGGGGGCTGGAGTTGCCGGCGGACTGGGGGCGGGGGTGGTGTGGGCGCTCCGGCGCCGAGCGAGCGCCTAACGGTCCGCGCCATCCTGGTCGGAGCCGCACCCTCGCCTGAGAAGACCTGACGGCTCTTCCGGCCATGACAAGGTCTACGGCTAGGGTCTCTACCTGACACGAGTGTCAGGTAGGCGAGGAGGGGCGATGAAGTTGGAGTGGAGCGACGCCGACGAGGCGTTCCGCGCCGACCTCGTGGCGTTTCTTGCCGAGCACGCTCCACCCGAGGCCCTGCGGCCGGCCGACTTCGACGGGATGGAGGACGGCGACGAGGTCATCCCCCAGTGGTCGAGGAGCTGGCAGGCAACCCTGTTCGACCACGGCTGGATGATCCCGGGCTACCCGCCGCACCTCGGGGGGCGCAACGCCACCCCCAGCCAGACGATGGTCTACCTCGAAGAGCTGGCCGACCGGGGCATCCGCCGAAGCCAGAACTTCCCTGGTTACGCCATCGTCGCGCCCAGCCTGCTCGAGCACGGAACCCATGAGCAGAAGCAGCTGGCGGCGCCGTCGATCCGTGGCGACATCCTGTGGTGCGTCGGCATGAGCGAGCCCGGGGCCGGCTCCGATCTCGCCGGTCTGTCCACCCGGGCCGTGCGCGACGGCAACGAGTTCGTGATCACCGGCCAGAAGGTGTGGACCAGCTACGCCACCGTGGCCGACAAGTGCCTCTGCTACGTCCGCACAGATCCCGACGTGCCAAAGCACAAGGGCATCTCAGCCATCATCGTCGATCTCGACACGCCGGGTGTCGATGCTCGCCCGCTCCGCCATCTCACCGGGGCCGCCGAGTTCGCCGAAGTCTTCTTCGACGAGGCCCGGGTGCCCGTGGCGAACCTCGTGGGGGAGATGAACAACGGCTGGCGCATCACCATGGGCTCGCTCGCCCACGAGCGCGGCGGGCTGTGGGTCCAGGGCGTTGCCGGCGTCACCCACGCCCTCGACGACCTGGTGGCCATGGCCAGAGCCAAGGGTCTCGACAACGACGGTGCCGTGCGCCGCCGCCTGGGCGAGGCCTACGAGCGGGCGTCGAGCCTGAGGTCGCTGGGCTACAAGGGCTTCGCCTCGTTCGCTCGCGGTGAGGTGGCACCCGAGCACAGCTACATGAAGCTGGCGACCTCCGAGCTGGGCAAGGACCTGTACCAGCTGGGCATCGAGCTCCAAGGGCCGTGGGCCCCGATCATCGACCCCGCCCACTCCGACGGCGGCGGCCGCTGGCAGCGCAGCTTCTTCGTGTCGATGGCGTCCACCATCGCCGCCGGCTCGTCGGAGATCCAGCGCAACATCATCGCCCAGCGCACCCTCGGGCTCCCGCGGGGCTGAGCGCATGGACTTCACGCTCACCGACGAGCAGCAGATGCTGGCGGACACGGCCCACGACCTGTTGGCCAAGGAGTGCCCGCCCTCGTTGGTGCGCGACCACATCGACGACATCGCCACCGCCGATCCGCTGTGGCTGCACCTCAAGGACTGGGTGGTGCTCGGTGACGGCGCGGCCACCGACTTCGCGCTGTTCCTGCAGGCTTGCGGCGAGGTGCTGGCCCCGGGCCCGTTCCTCCCCACGGCCGCGTTGCTCACCCCACTTCTGGCGCTCGGTGGCTCTCCCCGACTCGAGTCGGCAACCGCAGGTGAGCTGCGGGGCACCGTGGCTCTCGCTGGCCCGTCTGGGCACTGGACGCCCACCGACGATCCTGCCAAGACCTTCGTCCTCGAGGCCGATCGGGTCGACGTGGTGGCTGTTGTGAACCGCCGCGCCGAAGGTGGCTTGGACGTGCTCCTCGTCGACCGTCCACGAGACCTCCCCGCCACCCTCGTGCAGGGGCTCGACACCACCCGCCGCGCCTTCGACGTCGACACCACGGCCGCCGCTGATCTGGCTGTCGAGCGGTTCTCGCTCGACGCCGAGGCCATGACCCGGTGGTACCGGCGGGCCACCGTGTCGGCGGCAGCCGATCTGCTCGGCACGGCGCGCCGGATCCTCGACCTGTCGGTCGCCTATGCCAAGGAGCGGGTGCAGTTCGACGTGCCCATCGGTTCGTTCCAGGCCATCCAGCACAAGCTGGCTGACATGAGCCTCGACGTGGTTCGGGCCGAGGGAGCTGTTGCCTTCGCCGCCATGTGCATCGAGGCCGACCATCCCGACCAGGTTCGGGCCGTGCACGTGGCCAAGTCGGCGGCGGGCACGGCGGCGATGCACACCGCCAAAGGGGGAATCCAGACCCACGGCGGGATCGGCTACACGTGGGAGCACGACCTGCACCTCTACATCCGCCGGACCATGTTCGGTGAGGCGTTCCTGGGCTCACGCACCTGGCACCAGGATCGCATCGCCGACCTCCTCCTGGCCTGACCGCACCTCGGTATCATCCATCCGACACCCACACGTGAGGAACTCCCCATGAGCGAGCAGAAGCTGAAGTTCGACGACGTGAACGAGGGCGACGAGGCCCCCGTGGTCAGCCATCAGCTCGACCGCACCGACCTCGTTCGCTACGCCGGGGCGTCGGGTGACTTCAACCCGATGCACCATGACGAGACCAAGGCGCAGGCCGCGGGGCTGCCGTCGGTGTTCGGGCACGGCATGTTCTCGATGGGGCTGTTGGGCCGGGCCATCACCGACTACGTCGGCATCGGCAACCTCAAGACCTACAGCGTCCGCTTCACCAAGCAGACGTGGCCGGGCGAGACGCTCAGCACCAGCGTGAAGGTCACGGCCAAGCGCAAGGACGGCGACGAGGCCATCATCGACATGGAGGTCTCGCTGGCCAACCAGCACGGCGAGGTCAAGGTGGCGGGCGAGGCCAGCGCCGCCCTTCCGAGGTCGTAGAGCTCAGCGCCCGACTCAGCGCACCGCCGGCGCCACCGCCCCGGCCAGCAGGGCGATCGAGTCGGCGGTGGCGAAGTCGTGCAGCTGCACGATGAACAGGTCAACGCCCAGATCGGCGAGGCCGGCCAGGCGGGTCGCCACGTCGTCAGGCGTGCCGGCAGCCCACTGCCCCCAGAAGCCGAACCGGCGCTCGGTCAGCGCACGCACCTCGTCGACCTGCGCCGCGGTCCTAGCGAGACCGATGGGGATCTGGAGCGAGATCCTCAGGTCGGGTCGCGCCGACTTCAGGCGGGCGATCATCGGCTCGAGACGATCAGCGGAGTACGCGGGGCAGTTCCACCACTGGGCCCAGCGTTCGACCAGGGGCAGCGTGAGCGTCTCGCCGCCGCCGCCGATCAGCACCGGCAGCGGAGACTGCACCGGTGCCGGTACCTGCACCACGTCGCGGAGCTCGAAGAGCTCGCCGTGGTGGTTCACCGGCTCGCCTCCTGACTCCCACAGGGCGCGCATGACGGCCAGGCTCTCGGCGAGGCGGCGCGACCGGGCGACCGCGCCGGCGTCGGTGTATCCCCAGGCCTTGATCTCAGCAGGCACCGAGCCCCAGCCGATCCCGAGATCGAGTCGACCGTTCGAGGCGTGGTCGAGGGTGGTGGCCATCTTGGCCAGGAGCGCCGGATGGCGGAAGGCATCGCACAACACCAGATGGCCGATGCGAATGCTGGAGGTGCGGGCGGCGAGCCACGTGGCGGTGGTCCATGCCTCGAACGACGGTTGGTCCCACGCCGCGGGCGGGCCCATGTGATCCATGAGCCAGATCGACGCCAGACCCGCCTCCTCGGCGGTGCACACCCGTTCCTCCATGGCGGCGAAGTCCATGCGCATCTGGGGGAACATCAACCCGATCTCGGCCACCGCCGTACCCTACGGCCATGCTTGCTGCCGTGATCGGAGCCTCGTCCGGATTGGGTCGCCGCCTGGCCCTCGATCTCACCGCCCGGGGTGACACCGTTGTGGGATGCGCTCGCCGGCCAGTGGAGGGTGTGGCGGCATCGGTGCGCCTCGACGTGTCCGACACCGACGCCGTCACCAACACGCTTGCCTCGATCTCCCAGGAGCACGGACCACTCGATCTCCTGGTGAACGCCGCCGCGTTCGAGCAGCCGACGAAGGTGACCGACGGTGACCTCGACCTCTACCGGCGAACGTTCGAGACCAACTTCTTCGGTCTGGTCGCCGCCACGCTGGCCGTGGTGCCCGGGATGGTGAAGCGGGGGAGCGGGATCGTCGTCAACTTCTCCTCCGACCACGGACGGGCACCGGCCCCCGGAACGCCGGCGTACTCGGCGTCGAAGGCGGCGGTGTCCGCCTTCACCGAATCGATCGCCCACGAGGTGGCGCCGTCAGGGGTGCGGCTGCACGTGGTGTACCCGGGTTGGGTGCCCACCGCCCTGGGGCAGGGAGCGGTCGATGGCGGGATGGATCTGCCGCCGAGGATGGTGCGGCGCACCGAAGCGCAGATCTCCCGGCTCGTGCTGGCGAAGATGGGCGGGCCCGCCATCGACATCAACGCCGCCCGCGTCGCCACCTTGGCGCCAGTGGTGCGCTCGCTGGCACCCCGCCTCTACCGGTCGCAGATGCGCCGCCAAGGTGCCCGCTGAGCATCCAGTCGAGAATCTGCCCCCGATGCCGGATTTGAGCAGGATCGGACCCTGCCGGTGTCGAAGTGAGACCCAAACCTGACACCGGCGTCAGGATCCGGGCGAGGAGCCCGGAGCGCCGGTGCGATCCATGGGGGTTCACATGCGCCGTTTCCGTCTGCTTCTCGTCCTGGCGGTGGTGGGAGCCGCTCTGGCCGTCGTTCCCGGCATCGCCGGCGCCCACCAGTGCGATGAAGGAACCCAGGACAACTGCGAGGACACCGCGGTGGCCGACGACTACCGGCCGAACTACGTGCCGCTCTTCGATCTGGCCGACCGGGAGTACGGCGATCCCGCCAGCGACTCCGATGGTCGCAACGATGCCCAGCGTTGGCGCCACGAGTGCGCCAACGACGGCGAGGAGCGCCAGCAGTGCGCCTGGATCTACGGCGGGCAGAGCATCCAGGAGTACGAGTCCGACGAGGGCCGCGAAGACGCCGACGGCAACACCGAGCCAGAAGACACCCTGCTGCCTCGACCCAACGAGCTGCACGCCGGGTATTCCGCCAACCACTGCTTCTTGGCCGAGGGTGCCCACGACTGCGACCGCCACGACAACACCGGCGAGTTCGGGACGCACGACTCGCACGGTGGCGCCCTCTTCGTCGACGTGTGCCTGAGCACCAATCCCGATTCGAGGTGGTGTGACGACGGTGTGGAGGACACGCAGGTCGGCGTCATCATCCTCGACCACCTGAGCTGCCCCGTCGGTTGCTTCGACGAGTACCACGTCGTTCGCCCCCTCGATCCCGAGTACACCGAGAAGCAGATGGATGGCACCGTCGACGCCGTCGAGCAGATCTCTGAGGATCCCGAGGGTCACATCGTGGGGTACGACTGAGGCGGGGCTGAGTGCGGGCACGACCGGCGGTCCCCACGACTTCGCGAGGTCGGATCCCCATGCGCCGCATCATCGCGGTGGTCACCGTCGCCGCGCTGGTGGGCGGCGCCCCTCTGGGCGCCGATGCAACCGGACCCGAGGAATGCGAGTGGGCGTCGTTCCGCCACGACAGCCACAACACCGCGGCGGCGCCGTCGGAGTGCACCGACATCGACGTCACCAACGTGTCATCGCTGACCGGGCGGTTCCTGTACCGCACCCGCGATTCGGTGACGGCCACCCCCTCGATCGGGTCCGACGGCGTCGTCTACGCCGCGTCGTGGGACGGGCTGGTGTACGCCTTCCCCGAGGACGCCACCGGACTGGGTGACCCGAGCCTCACCGACGCCGGCCTGCCCATCGTCGAGCCGGTGGCCGCCAGGCCCGTCAACGATGCCAACGGTGTCTCATTCGGCCGGGTGGTGGGTAGTCCGGCATTGGTCGACGTGGGCGACGACCATCCGCTGGTCCTGGTGGCGGGAGGTTCGACGCTCTACGTGTGGCAGCTCACCGACCTCGACGACGGTGGCGTCGAGTTCGTCGAAGACGACTCGTTGTGCCTCGACCCGCGCACCGACGCCGATGCCGAGCTAACCGGTGGTCGCTGCGGCGGATCAGGGGGCGATGAGATCGAGGTCGAGTCCTCGCCCATCGTGGTCCCCCACCCCGACGGCGGGTACTGGGTGGTCGTCGGCAACTCGGTCCACAACGCCTACGACGTCGGTCGCACGGGGATGCACGGCCTGAGGCTCACCTCCGCCGAGAACGGCTGGACGCTGTCGGTGGCGTGGAAGTTCGATCCCGAGGGCGAGATCACCGGTAGCCGCGACGGCAACGATGGCAACCGAACCCACACCTTCTCGGGTGCCACGTACTCCGCCGCGAACTTCGACGACGACGAAGCGCTGCTGACCGAGGGCGCCGGCACCGGTGACGGGTGCGGCGGGGTGTGGGGCACGGCCGCGGTCGACGTCACCGCCGATGTCGTGGTGTTCGGCACCGCCTCGTGCAAGATCGACACCGGGGCCCGCGGCGAGCTGAGCGGCACCCTCGGGCTTCCACGCAACGGCGATGCCGGAGAACCCGACCGGGTGGCGGGGGAGAAGGCGTTCGCCGTCGCGCTCAGCGACGGCTCGTTCCGCTGGCGGTTCGACCCGCCCCGCCCCTGGGGTTCCAGCACCGACGACGACTTCGGGACCGCGGCCCAGCTCTTCGACACCGGCGAGGAGCTTGTGGCCGGGTTCGCCGGCAAGGACGGCTGGTACTACGCCGTTCCGGTCGAGCAGCCCCCGGCAGCGGAGGAGCCGGCGGAACCGTCGTGGATGTCGAACTTCGGGCAGCCAGGGCACGCCAACAACAACTTCGCCATCGGCGGGGCGCTGGGAAGTCCGGCGATCGGTACCGCGATCGATCCTCTCACCGGGCAACGGGTGACGGCGCTGTTCGCCACCACGGCCATCTCGACCCCGGTGGGGACACCGCTCGACTACGGCACGCCGTCGAGCATCGACGAGTCGCTCATCGTCCCCAAGGGCTACGACGACAGCGGCGACGTCATCGGGGCTGGGCGGATGCTCAGCCTGCACGCCATCAATGCGCTCGACGGTCGCGTGATCTGGCGCCAGGCGCTGACCCGCCAGAGCTACGCCCACCCCACCTTCGTCCACAGCGACCTCGGCGAGCTGGGAGGCGTCGTGTTCGTGCCTTCCACCGTGGGGTTCTCGATCCAGGCCGTCCACTCCGACACCGGGCTCCCACTGTGGAGCTCCCCGCTGAGCGGTCCACCGTCGAGCGGGGTGTCGGTGGGCAGGGATCGGATCTGGCTCGGAGTGGGCACCCGCCAGACCGACGCCGGATTCAAGCTCACAGGCGGCGATTCGGCCTTCAACCCCCTCTACGACGGCCTCGGGCCCCTGCTCAGCGCCTTGCCCGACGAGGTCGACCCCTCCAGCGACGACAGCACGGTCACCGAGTTCACTGGCGCCGACCCCCAGGCCCGCATCGCCGGGATCGTGTCCTTCGGGCTGCCCGCTCCGCAGTAGGCGGCCAACCCCGCGGCGTGTGCACTTCGACCCGGCGACCACCTCGGGGCCTCGGCCGCGAAGGCGGCCGCGAGGGACTCGACGCCGTCCTCGAGACCAAGAGCATCACGATCGCTCTGTCCAACAGTCCCATCTGACCGGAGCTCACCACTGGGTCGGGCCGTGTGGGCCGGCGACGGCCTCGACGACGGTGCCCATGGCGGCGACCTGGGTGGGGTCGGGAGTGCCCAGCGAGATCACCTCGCTCGCCACGCCCGCTCCCGCCAGCGCGGTGAGATGGTCGATGAGCACGTCGTCAGCGAGGAGATCGGCTTGCCGGTCGAGGTGGGTGCGATGGGTGATGGTCAGACCGGCGGGGTCGCGTCCCGCGTCGACGCATGCCCGGTGGACGACATCGATGCGGCGTTCGATGTCGGTCACCGGTCCTGACAGGTTGACGGCGTCGGCAACCCGGGCGGCCAAGGGGAGGGTGGCCGTCTCGCCGTCGCCACCGATGACAACCGGGATCTGATCTTGGAGCGGGCGGGGGTAGGAGATGGCCTCGGGGACCTGGTAGGTGTCGTTCACGACCTTGGGGGTTCCCCCCGCCCACAGCGCCCGCATGAGCTCGAGGCCGTCGGCGAGCAGCCGGTACCGCTCGGCTGTCGGCGGAAAGGCCAGGCCGAGTCGCTGGTGCTCGTCAGCCCACCAGCCCACGCCGAGTCCGCAGCGGGCCCTCCCGCCGGACAAGACGTCGAGGGTGGCTACGGCTTTGCCGACCACGACGGGATGGCGAAACGTCGGTGGCGACACGAGCACGCCCAGCCGCAGCCGCCGCGTCGTGGCCGCGACATGGGCGAGAGCGAGATAGGGATCGAGGATGTGGTCCCAGGGGCGGCCGGCCTGAGGGATCTGCACCAGGTGATCGGTGATCCACAGGCCGCAGAAGCCGGCCGCCTCGGCCGCCTCGGCCACATCTCGAAGCCACGGACCCAGGTCGACGGCCTCTCGATCGAACCCGCCGATGAGGAGGTCGACCCCCAAGCCGGGTTGGGACTCCGGTGCGGGCTCTGTCGGTGGCAGCAGATGGGCGGGAACGATGCGAACGTCTCTCCCGCCGCCTTCCGTGTCCCAGAGACCGTCGAGGTCACCGACGCCCAGCTCGGTGACGGCGGTGTCGAAGTCGAGAAGCTGGCGGGTGACGATGCGCGACGGGATCGATCGGCTCCGGCGCTTCACCCGGGCCCTGGCCGTCTTCTCGTCGACCGGGAACGTCACCACGTGCACGGCGACGCCGGCGGCGCGGCCCATCTCGATCCATCGGTCCCGAGAGGCGCGGTCGAGGCCGGTGCTGTCGATGCAGGTGAGCAGACGCCGGGCCAGACGGCGCTCAACGATCTCGTCGAGGACCGCGAAGGCGTCGCCGCTGGCCCGCTGGTCGGATTCATCGATGCCGACCAGACCCCGGAGCGAGTCGCTGGACACGATCGACCCGGCGGGGATGTGCCGTGTCGCCCACGTGCTCTTCCCCGAACCTGCGGCCCCCACCAGGATGACGAGGCTGGGATCAGGTAACCGGATCACAGCGTCAACGCTACAAGAGAGGCTCGCGCGCGCCTCTGGCTACGGTGGGCGCCCATGTCCATCCGCGTGCTGTCACATCTGGGGCATCGGGGCGTGTCGGCCATCACCGAAGCCGGCATCGACGGCGTCGAGGTGATCGACACCCCGATGAGTGGCCCGGTACCGGCCGATCTCACCGGCGACGTGCTGGTCACACCGGCCAAGTTCGTGGCGAACCTCCCCGAGCTGCTCGAGGTGAGCGGTGTTCGGTGGGTCCACGAGTTCGGCACCGGCGTCGACAGCCTGCCGCTCGACACCCTCCTGGGCGGCGGTCGCGTTCTCACCTGCTCGAGGGGAGCATCCTCCATTGCGATCAGCGAGTGGGTCCTTGCCCAGATGCTCTCCTTCGTCAAGCAGCTTCCGGCGGCGTGGATCGACGAGCCGCCAAAGGCGTGGAACATCTCCATGAATCTGGGTGAGCTGCACGGGGGCACTGTGGGTCTGGTGGGGTTGGGGGGAATCGGCCGCCGGGTGGCGCGCCTGGCTCGAGCGTTCGGCATGGAAGTCGTGGCGGTGCGTCGCACCGATGCGCCGTCACCTATCGAGGGTGTGCGGATCACCACCGATCTCCACGAGCTGTTGGGGGTGGCCGACCACGTCGTGCTGGCTGCGCCCGCCACCGCCGCCACCGAGCACCTGCTCGACGGGCTGGCCTTCGATGCTGTCGGGCCCGGCGCCCATCTCGTCAACATCGCCCGAGGATCACTCATCGACCAGGATGCTCTGCGGGTCGCCCTCGATCACGGACAGGTGGCGCTGGCGTCGCTCGACGTGTGCACGCCCGAGCCGCTACCGGCCGGCCACTGGCTCTACACCCACCCCAGAGTCCACCTGAGCCCGCACATCTCGTGGAGCAATCCCCACGGCCTCGAGCGGATCATGACCGGCTTCATCGACAACCTCCGCCGGTTCGCCGCCGGCCAGCCCCTGGTCGACGTCGTCGATCCCATCGAGCGCTACTGAGCCGGCGAGCCGATGAGCGCAGGCGACCCGATGCGCGGGGTAGCCAGCGGGGGCGCAGGGACGGTGGGGTGCGCGACATGCACCAGGGTGCGCATCGTTCCCGGGAAGTCTTGGTCAATCGTGCCGCCCCCAGGCTGGATCTCTTCCTCGACGAGCACCTCGTCCTCGCTCGCGCCGACGCAGAGGGTTCCGACGCTGTTGGAGCCGCTGACGCTGCCGGAGATGGTGCCCTGATCGTCCTTCAGCTGGCCGTCGATCCTGCCCCTTG
>DASWIA010000034.1:0-18866 GCA_036397895.1 Acidimicrobiales bacterium
TCGTCAGCCGGGCAACGTCGGTCTGGACCTGGGTGAGGAGCGATTGCGCGGTGGCATCGGTGCTGTCGGTGGTGGTCAGGGCATGGAGGTAGCCGCGCACCAGTCGGGTGTCGTCGAGCACTCGGTTGGTCTCGTCGAGGATGGACTCGGCCGCGGCGGCTGCCACCTCGACGTCGTAGACCTCGGTGCCGATGCCGTGGCGGTCGTAGAGCGATTGGAGACGGGCGACGGCAGCTCCCAGGGCCTCCTGCGCTGCGGCGAACTCCCGGCTGTCGGGCGAGGGGAACAGCGTGGCGGTGTCCCATCGAATGTCGGGGACGGCGTCGGCTGCCTTCGGTGAGATCGTGTCGGTCACGGCCGATCAGCGTAGGTGCGACCCGGCCGGTGCGACCCGACGAGGAAGGGGCAACAGCCGCCGTCGGCGTGAAGGGCTGGGCTGGTGGATGCAACAACTAGAACGTGTTCTAGTATTGGGGATACCGACCGAGATCACGGAGGAGGCCGCCCGATGGGCGACGGCCACAAGCGCTTCCCGTTTCGCAACGACCCGTTCAGCTGGTACGGCGTCGGGTATGTCGACGACTGGGAACCGGGCGACGTCAAGCCGGCCCACTGGCTGGGACGTGAGCTCGTGGTGTGGCGAGATCACGCCGGCGGCTTCCATGTGCAGGACGCCTACTGCCCCCACCTCGGTGCCCACCTCGGCGTCGGCGGGACGGTGACCGACGAAAGCTGCATCAAGTGTCCCTTCCATGGTTGGGAGTTCGATGCCGCCGGCGCGTGCGCCCGCGTCCCCTACAGCGACCGTCTGAACAAGAAGGCCAGGGTGCGCACCTACCCCACCCGCGACCACGCCGGCATCGTGTGGATGTGGTGGCACCCCGAAGGCGCCGAGCCGATGTTCGACCTCCCCGCCATCCCCGAGTACCACGACCCGGAGTTCACCGACTACGTGTACCGGTCGTGGACCATCAGCTCGGTGCTCCAGGAGATGGGGGAGAACAGCGCCGATCCCGCCCACTTCCGCTACGTGCACGGCACCGACACCGTGCCCGAGGTCGACCGCTACGAGGTCGACGGCTACACATGGAAGATCTGGACGTCACAGAAGTTCGTGACGCCCCGCGGGGTCACCGACGCCCGCATCGACGTCGAGTCCTACGGGCGCGGAGTGAGCATCACCCGCTTCGCCGGGATCATCGACACCACCCTGGTCGCCTGGCAGACGCCGGTCGACGAGGACCGCACCACAGTCAACTTCGCATTCCGCACCCGGAAGCTGGCCGACGAGAAGATGACGTCCACGGTGGCCGACGCCTTCGTGGCCGAGCTGTCGAAGCAGATCACCGAGGACATCCCCATATGGGAGAACAAGGCCTACCTGCCGGTCCCTGCCCTGGCCGCCGAGGACGGCCCGGTGATGGAGTACCGGAAGTGGTGCAAGCAGTTCTACACCGAGGCCCAGCTCACCGAGAGCTGAACGCTGAGCCCCGCCTACCGTTCGAGCCAGGAGCCACCCCACCATGACCGTCGTTCACCCTCCACCTGCCGACGCCCCCACCCTGCGGGCCGAGTTCATCAGCGAGTACGCCTACACCCGCTCGACGGGACCGGTGCTCGCCGCCTTCCTACGGGCGCTGGCCGACAAGAAGATCCACGGAATTCGTTCGAAGACGGCAGGTGTGGTCGTACCGCCCCAGGAGTACGATCCGGCCACCTCGGCCGAGCTCACCACCGACGATCTGGTCGAGGTGGCTGACACCGGCGAGGTCGTGTCGTGGACCTGGGTGGCCACACCGAAGCCCGGGAATCCCCTCGATACTCCCTTCGCCTTCGCCCTGATCCGCCTCGAAGGTGCCGACACGCCCATGCTCCACGGCGTCGACGTGAACGGGCCCGACGCCATGTCCACCGGCATGGCGGTGCGGGCGCGCTGGGCCGATGAGCGGGTCGGCGACATCGGTGACATCGTGTGCTTCGAGCCGGACGCCTGATCCGATGACCGACGCCACTGCCAACGCCGACACCGCCGCCGCCACCCCGCCCACTCACGAGCACGAGCCGCTGGTCGTCACCCGGCCCATCCGCCTGGAGTTCGACTACACCCCGGGAGCGTCCACCAGCCCGTTCCTGCACAAGGTCGAAGAGCGCGAGATCGAAGGCCAGAGGTGCCCGGTGTGCGGGAAGGTCTACGTGCCACCACGGGGAAGCTGCGCGCGGTGCGGGGTCGCCACCGAAGAGCGAGTTCCGGTCGAGACGACCGGGACGGTCACCAGCTTCTGCATCGTCGACATCCCCTTCGCCGGCCAGCACGTCGAATGTCCCTACGTCTGCGCCAACGTGCTGCTCGACGGTGCCGACATCGCCTTCCAGCACCTGGTGCAGGAGATCGATGCTCACGACGTCCGCATGGGGCTACGCGTCGAAGCGGTCTGGGGCGACACGGCGATGCCGAACCTGGCCTCCATCGATCACTTTCGCCCTACCGGCGAACCCGACGCCTCCTACGACACGTTCAAGGACGCCATCTGATGAGCACCACCGGATCGACCCGGCGCGACGTCGCCGTCGTCGCCTACTCCCAGACGCCGTTCGTGCCCAAGGCCGCCGACCACAACGAGGTCGAGCTGGTGATGCCCGCGGTGCACGACGTTCTGGAGCGAACGGGTCTCGACAGCCAGAGGATCGGCTTCACGGTGTCGGGCAGCAACGACTACCTCATGGGGCAGCCGTTCAGCTTCGTCTCAGCGCTCGATGGAGTCGGGGCGTGGCCACCGATCGAGGAGAGCCACGTCGAGATGGACGGGGCATGGGCGCTGTACGAGGCGTGGGTGCGGCTCCAACACGGTGACATCGACACCGCGCTGGTCTATGCGTTCGGCAAGAGCAGCAGCGGTGACCTAGGACGCGTCCTGAGCCTCCAGCTCGAGCCGTACACCACCCAGCCCCTGTGGCCCGAACCCGATCACCTGGCGGCCATCCAGGCGCGTCTGTGCCTCGAGGGCGGCGTCGTCACCCATGAGCAGATGGCCGAGGTGGCGGCTCGCTCCAACACGAACGGGTTCCACAACGACGCGGTGGCCACGTCAACCGCCATGACCGCGGCAGAGGTTGCGGGCCAAGCCATGGCCTTCGATCCGCTGCGGCCGTCCGACATCGGCCCTGTCGCCGACGGTGCGGCCGCCATCGTCCTTGCCGCCGGTGACACCGCCCGCGACCTCAGCGACCGGCCGGCGTGGATCAGCGGCATCGCCCATCGCATCGAGTCGCACGCCATCGGCACCCGTGACCTCACGACCTCGGCCTCGACTCGTCTGGCCGCACAAGCGGCCGGTGTCGGTGACCCGGCGTCGATCGAGCTCGCCGAGCTCTACGCGCCCTACAGCCACCAAGAGGTGCTGCTGGCGGAGGCAATCGGCCTGAGAGCGAGCGCCGACATCAACCCGTCAGGAGGCGCCCTCGCCGCCCATCCGTTGATGGTCGCCGGTCTCGCCCGCATCGGAGAAGCAGCCGAGCGGATCACCAACGGCGACGCCGACCGCGCTGTTGCCCACGCCACCGCGGGACCGTGTCTCCAGCAGAACCTCGTCGCCGTGCTCGAAGGGACCGCACGATGACTGTTCGAACCGCGGTGGTCGGGGTCGGCCAGACGAAGTACTCGTCGGGCCGGACCGACAAGAGCATCCCGGGCCTCGTGCGCGAGGCGGCGCAGCGAGCGCTCACCGACGCCCAGTGCGACTGGGCCGACATCGACGCGGTGGTCATCGGCAAGGCGCCGGACATGTTCGAGGGCATCACGCAGCCTGAGCTGTACCTCGCTGACGCCCTGGGTGCGGTGGGCAAACCCATGATGCGGGTGCACACCGCCGGATCAGTGGGTGGCAGCACCGCCATCGTGGCTGCTGGCCTGGTGCGCAGCGGCGTTCACCGGCGCGTGCTCACGGTGGCCTGGGAGAAGCAGAGCGAGAGTGACGCCATGTTCGCCCTCGCCATCAGGATCCCGTTCTCTCCACCGCTTGTCGCCGGAGCCGGCGGTTACTTCGCGCCTCACATCCGGTCCTACATCCACCAGAGCGGCGCCCCCGACCACATCGGCATCAAGGTGGCGGTGAAGGATCGGCTCAACGCACTGAAGAACCCCTACGCCCATCTGCACCTCACCGACATCGACGAGGAGATGGTGCGCGAGTCGCCGATGCTGTGGGATCCGATCCGGTACCTCGAGACCTGCCCGTCGAGCGACGGCGCCTGCGCCATGGTGTTGGCCGCCGAGGACGTGGCCGACGCCACCGACAGCCCGGCGGCGTGGATCCACGGCACCTCGATGCGGTCGGAGCCCACCATGTTCGCCGGCCGCAACCAGGTTCTCCCACAGGCGGGGATCGACTGCGCCAAGGACGTCTACGCGCAGGCCGGGGTGACCGATCCGCGTCAGGATCTCGATGCGGCTGAGGTGTATGTGCCGTTCAGCTGGTTCGAGCCGATGTGGATGGAGAACCTCGGGTTCTGCGCCGAGCACGAGGGTTGGAAGATGACCGACTCGGGCGCCACCGCGCTCGACGGAGACATGCCCATCAACCCGTCGGGTGGCGTCTTGAGCTCCAACCCCATTGGTGCCAGCGGCATGATCCGATTCGCCGAGGCAGCTCAGCAGGTACGGCATCGAGCGGGCGACTTCCAGGTCGATGGCGCCCGACGCACCCTGGGCCACGCCTACGGAGGGGGGTCCCAGTTCTTCGCCATGTGGGTGGTCGGCGCCGACAAGCCGTGACCGCGCCCGGGTATCTCAGCCCGGAGGCACGCCGGGGCTCGACAGCCCCTACAGTGGTCACCGTCGAGTTCAGATCTGAGGAAGCCCCCCATGTACTCCACTCTCATCGTCGATGACGAAGAGGACATCCGCCTCATGTTGCGGGTGACGCTTGCTCGCTCGGGCGACATCAGTGTCGTGGCTGAGGCGGAGGACGGTGAGGAGGCGCTCGAGCGGTTCCGGGAGCTGGATCCTCCGCCCGATCCGTCGGTGGTGATCCTCGATCACCGGATGCCGGGGCTGACGGGACTGGAGACGGCACAGCGGATGCTGGAGGAGCATCCCCGTCAGGCCATCGTGCTGTTCTCCGCCCACCTTGATGACCACGTCCGCGCCAAGGCCAAGAGCATCGGCATCTCGGCCTGTCTCGACAAGATGCGGGTCAACCAGCTCGCCGAGACCATTCGCGAGGTCGCGGCCGCAGCCTGAGCCAGGTGCCCACCAACCGGACCCGGACCCCAGGGGTCTGAGTCCGGCTCAGCCGCCGAGCACGGCGCGACGCAACCGGTGCAGGTCGCCCTTGGGGAGGAACCGGCCGCCCAGTCGCTTGACCTCGGCCACCACGTCAGGGTCCTGGTAGTTGCTGTAGACGACCACTCGTGTGGTCACGCCTTGGCCGGCAAGCGTCCGGAGCACGTCGAGGCCGAACGGCCCCGGCGGCATCCGGTGGTCGACCACCAACACGTCGGGATGATGTAGGTGGACGGCGGCGATGGCGTCGGCTCCGTTGGTGACGGCGGCCACGATCACGTGACCTTCGAGGTCGAGATCGGTCACGGCGAGCTCCAGGGCGGCCGCGTCATTGTCGGCAACAACGATCCTCAGGCTCACCTCGGGACGCTTCGACACGGCAAGCGGTAGCGTAGACAGAACTTGTGAAGACGTCGCCCGCCCCCCGGTTGGCCCCGGGTTCGCCTTTCTGGGTCGCAGTCGGGGTCGCATCGGCGCTCGTCGCCGCTGGAATCTGGGCGCATTCCCACATCGACGGTCAGGAGCGAGACCGCCAAGCGGCTGACGCCATGACGCAGGCGGCGGAGGCAGGACTGGCGGTCAGCACCGTCGTCGGTGACTCGGTCACTCGCATCGATGCCATTGCGGACCGGCTCGATGACGCCAGCGAGCCGACCGATCTGGCCGGGGCGGTCACCGATGCGGGCCGAGGGCCCATCCGGTCCGTCGAGCTCGTCGACGTGTCGGGCGCGAACGACCTTCCCACTCCCGTCCAGCAGGCGATCGGCGCCGCCATCGACAACGGGGTCGTTGTGGCCTCCCGGCTGCTCGACGGCGGTCCCGACGCACTGGCCATCGTCCGTGCCGTGTATGACGACGGCAACGGCGGCCTCACGACCGATCCGGGGAGCGGCGTCGGCGGAGCTCGACGGCGCAATCACATAGCGACCTTGGTCGGCTGGTTGCCAGGCGCATCGCTGCTCGCCGCCGTGGACGACCCGGCGAGCGTCACGATCGTCCACGGGTCGGTGGCGCTGGGTGCTCCGCCCTCGCCGTCGTCGGCGTCAGTCATCGTGTCCATGCACGGCACGGTGTTTCGTGTCGAGGTTCCGATCGAAGGCGCGGGGGGATCGGCCGTGCCGCTCATCGCGACCGCCCTCCTCGGCTTGGCCGTACTTGCCACCGGCGTCGTCGCCGACGCGGTGCGACGTCGTCGGCTCCATGACGGCGAGGGACTCCGCCGGCAGCTCAAGTTCGACGAGGAGGTTGGCGGAATCGCCCAGCGCAGCCTCGAGCTCGCCGACGTGATGCCGCAGGTCTTGGTTCGGATCAGCGACGAGTTCGACCTCGATGGCGTGTCATGCTCGACGTGGATGGACTCAGGCCAGATGGTCGAGGCGTTCCGCCTTGGTGCCAGCATCGATCCCGAGGCCAGCACCACGATCGCGGTGCCGATGCGGAGGGGCGGGCGGGTTCTCGGGCGAGTATCGGCTCGCCCGGCGCGAGCTCTGACCGACGAGGAGCACGCGATGCTCCTACGCGGTGTGGACATGCTCTGCTCGGCGGTGCTCAACAGCCGCATCCACCGCCAGCAGCGGGCGGCTCTCGAACGCCACGAAGAGCTCAACGAGCTCAAGACGGTGTTCCTCGGCACCGCCAGCCATGAGCTGCGGACACCGACTGCCGCCATCGGAGGGCTCGCATCGGCGCTCGTCGCGGGCTGGGACGACCTCGGTGACGACGAGAAGCAGATGCTGTCGAAGCGCATCGAAGCCAACGCCAGGGCGCTGGACACGGTGGTATCCGATCTTCTCGACTTCTCGCGGCTCGAACAGGGCCATCTCCGCATCGATCTCGAGGACGTGAATCTGTCAGCACTCACCACGGATGTCGTTCACCGCCTGTCATCGCTGTTGAGCGCTGAGCGGATCGCCACCGACATCGAGCCTGACGTCATGGTTCGTGTCGACCGCGCCTCGACGGATCGCATCCTCACCAACCTGCTTTCGAACGCCAACCAGTACTCGCCGCTGGATGCACCGATCATGGTCAGAGTGAGCCGGCGCGACGACGCTGCTGTGCTCATCGTCGACGACGGGGGGCCGGGAGTGCCGCCGGCCGAGCGCCAGCGGATCTTCTCGCAGTTCTACCGGGGCAGCAGCCCCGAGATCGTGAAGACACGCGGCATCGGCATCGGCCTCAGCCTGGTCGCTGAGCTCGTGGCGCAAATGGAGGCCGAGATCTCGGTCGGTGACAGTCCGCTCGGTGGAGCTCGTTTCGAGGTCGTGTTCGCCCGAGAGGACTCGCACCCGAGCGGGGCCATCAACGAGGAGCTGGCTCATCATGATCCTTGACCGAACTCGCTTGATCGCTGCCGTCATCCTGGCGGCAACGATCGCTTCCGCGCTGGTCCTGGTGGCGCTCATCAACAGTGCCCGCGATGACGGCCTCGAAGCTCTTCGCGACTCGAAGCTGGAGCAGGTCGTCTCGGCCGCCCGCACGTTCGACCAGCGACAGGTGAACCAGTTCGAGAGCGCCCGGGCGCTGTCGCAGCAGGGGTTCGAGGTCACGGTCGGAAGCGTGTCCGATCAGGCGTTCGTCGACGGTCTCTTCGGTCTCATCGTCGACCCGGAAGCCGGATTCTTCCTCGTGAACCTCGACCACCAGGTGACGGCTGGTGTGCTGCTCACTCGGGGGACCGCCATCGGAGATCGCTACGACCGACCTGGCTTCGATGAGCTGGTCGGGTCGGAGAGGTTCCGGGACGGTCGCGGTGGAGTCCTTCCCGTTGGCCCTGGCATCACCACAGCCGCGCCGACCACCGCGGCTGTCTTTCCAGTGCTGCGTCCCGACTCGGGCGCCCTTCAAGGGGCGGCCGTAGTGGAAGTTGTCGTCGGGCCCGACACGGACTTCAGCCGGGAGATCGCCGCTCTTCCCGTCGAGGGGACCGCAGAGTGGCTGTTCATCGATACCGAGGGCTCCGTCGTGTCGTCGACGGATCCGTCGACCATCGGTACTCGCATCGAGCAGGCCGAGCTGGTGACGCTGCCGATCGGTCTGCACCGGGTCGATGGCGAGCTGGTGGCGATCGAGGATGTCCCGGCCTCGGGTTGGCGTCTCGTCTTCCGTCAGGATCGGGGTGAGTTCGAGGCGCCATTGCGCGGTCCCCTTCAAGGGGCGGGGACGGTCATCGTGATCGCGATCGTCGCCGCGGGCGGGCTGGTCACCCTCACCGTCGTTCGCCGGCTCCGCCACGCCCGCGAGGAGCAGCGCCGTCTGACTGAGCTGGTCGCGCAACAAGAGGAGTTCGTCAGCATCGTGTCTCACGAGCTGCGTACGCCGGTGGCCGGCGTCACCGGGTTCCTCCAGACCAGCGTTGACCATTGGGACGAGATGTCACCCGACGACCGCCGCCACGCCGTTGAGGCCGCCCTCTCCAATGCTCGCCGACTCCAGGCGCTCACCCGTGACGTGCTCGAGGCCGAGCAGGCCGAGGCTGGGCGCCTCCGCATCGTCACAGAAGTCACCGATGCGTGGGCGGTGATCCGGGTCAACACGGAGCTCGCCGGCCAGGCGCTCAGCGACACCACCATCAACTTGGAGCTGCCGCTCGAGCCGGCCCAGGTGTCACTGGATCCGGATCGGATCGGTCAGGTTCTGACCAACCTGATCACCAACGCAGCCAAGAACTCGCCACCCGACAGACCGGTCGAGGTCGTCGGAATCCGCCGGGACGACGGCATCGAGATCGAGGTGCGCGACCGCGGGCGCGGCCTCGATCCGGCGATGGCCGATCATGTCTTCGAGAAGTTCGCTCGGGGTTCCGACACGGTGGAAGGGTCTGGGCTCGGGCTGTCCATCGCCCGCTCGATCGTCGAGGCTCACGGCGGTCGCATCTGGGCTGAAGACGGTGACGGCGGAGGCGCCGTCTTCCGGTTCGTGCTGCCGTTCGAGCAGAGCGGGGCCACCGAGGCGCTTTGACCGTCAGCGGTCAGGCTCGCCGGGCTCCCGAGACCAGGCCGGCGAAGCCCAAGCCGATCAGCAGCACGGGCCAGACCCACCGGGCCTCGACCGCGAAGGCCCCAACCTCGTCGGCGAGGTAGGCGGCCCCGATGATGGTGAACACGAAGCCCGTCACCAGCGCCATGCGGTCGGTGGGGCGCGGCGCCGTCATGGCCGGTTCGTCGACCTCGGTCGTCGATGGGTTGGGAGCGGTGCTGGCCGTGTCGTCATGAGCCACTGCGGATCACCTCGGGGCGGTCGGGATCGAGCTCGGGATCAGTGTCGATGATGTCGATTCTCATGTCCCCGACGCCGAGCTTGGCGTCGACCACGATCACTCCGCGCTCGGAGGACCCAGCCCAGGTGAAGTCAGCGTCGAGACCGACACCGTTGTCCTCTCGGGCGAGCGGGGTGCGGAGCTGCCCGGCGCCGACGTGGGCCGACGCCACGATGCGACTCTCCTCGGGTAAGAGCAGCAGCATCTCGCCGGCGCCCTGAGTGATCTCGATCTCGACCGACTGCGACGGCGGGATCACGAGCCGGGTGAGATCGAGGGTCTGGTCACCGGCCAGGAGGCGATAGCTCGATCGGACGTCGGCCATGGCTGTGGGGGCGTACGTGCGCTCTCCCAGACCCCCGCTCAAACGCCCGTCGACGGTGGACGCAGCGGTCACGGCGAGGGTGAGAAGCACGCCGACGGGGATGAGACCGCGCGCCCTACCCACCCGGCTCCCGACCAGCAGGCCCAGACCCACGATGGTGAGCCCGCCGGCCGCCACCGCGGTAGCGGACGGTTCAGCCCCCTGTTGGGTGGCGAGGATCACCACCCCCAGGCCGATGAGCATCACCGAAAGCGTCATGGCGGTGATCGAAGGCCCACGATCCTGTCGCCGGTAACCGAGGTGGGGAGGCGGGGGAGGGCCATGCCGTGCGCCGTCGCGGTCGTGGGCCGGTTGCTCCTCGACCAGCGGTGAGATGGTCTGGTCGTCGGCCGCAGTGCCGCGGGTACGGCCGCGATCCAACAGGATCATCGCGGCGGCAACGATCAGGAGCGGAATGGCGATGCCCCCGCCGAATGCGAAGCCGAACCTCAACAGGGCAGCCATCAAGCCGAACACGGCGGGGATGGCGACGACGACGAGGAGGACGGCTCCGATGATCGTCCAGAACGGCAGGCCGCGGCTGACCCGGGCGCCCACTGATGGATGGCCGTCGTCGGGTGGGATCATCAGCCAGCCGGCCAGATAGATCAGCACCCCGATGCCGTTTGCCAGGCAGATGACGACGAACACGATCCGGACGATCACGGGATCGATGGCGAAGTACTGGGCAACGCCGCCGGCCACGCCGGCGATGATTCGGTCGTCGCTCGACCTGGTCAGTCGGGTCGGTCCGGTCGACGGGGGCGGGGGCGGCGGCGGGGGCAGCGACGTGCTCGGGTCGGTCTCGCTCATGGGTCCAGGATTGCAGTTCGGGCTCGGGGTGCCAATCGGGGATGAGCCTGACGTCGACGCGCGGGAGCTGAGATGGATGGGAACCTTCGGCGCGATCGTCCCGTTCTGGCGGTAGATCCTCTAGCCCCACGTGCACGAATGCGCAGATAATCGTGCGGGGAGGTCCGCGCGTTCCGTGTCCGATTCGCCAACGTCGGTGGCGCCCGCCCGCGGGCAGGTAGCCAGCGAGCTCGCTGTCATGGTGACGGTCCGTACCGTCGCGGCCACATCGCTCGTCGTCGCCGCCGGCTTCAACCCCCTCATCGAGGCGCACGAGGTACGCAGCCTCGGATTCGGATTGGCCTTCGGTTGGCTCCCCATCGCCACCGTCATCGACGCCGTTCGTCGCCACCAGCCGCGGGTCTGGCTTCGGTTGGCCGGAGGTGCAGTCGATGTCGGTGCGCTGGCCGTGACCATCTCCGTCTACGAGGCGCTCGGAGATCTCACGTTGCTGGCGCTGGCAATCGTGGTGGCTGGCTATCTGCTCGTCGGTGACCCGGGGTCGGGGTGGGCCGTGGCCGCCGCCGCTACCGGCGTCAGCGTCGGGGCCACCGTTGTGCCCGCCGACCCTGCGGTCACTCGCTCAGGCGCCGTCGCCTTCGTGGGCCTGGTAGCGGCCTTGGCCGTTCTCGGCGGTCGCGCCGCCGGCGAGCGAACCCGATCGTCGGTCGGTCTTGCCCGGATCTACGGTCGGTCCGACGCCATCCTCCGTGGCATCGGCGACGCCGTCGCCATCACATCGCTTCGGGGTCGCATACGTCAGTGGAACGAGGCGGCCGAGATCACCTTCTCCTGTCCGCGCGGCGACGCGCTGCACCGCGATTGCACCGACGTCCTCGGTCTGCATCGAGATGTTGCGGTCTTGAACTGCTCCTCGGGCTGTCCGTTGCTCGGTGCGGGAGATCAGGAGGTGTGGCGCCTGCACCCCAACGGGGAGCGCCAGCCGCTGCTCGTCACCGCATCGGCGGTCTACAACGACGAGGGTGCGGTCACCGAGGTGGTCCACTCGCTGCGAGACGTGACCATGCTGAAGCAGGCGGACGAAGCCAAGACGATGTTCCTGGCCACCGCATCTCACGAGCTCAAGACGCCGCTGTCGGTGATCCGGGGGTTCACCGAGATGTTGCTCGAGGAATCGGGGCTCGATGGCAATCATCGCGTCGCCCTCGATGCCATCCACCGGCGAACCCGTGACCTCAGCAGAATCGTCGATCGGCTGCTGATGTCGAGCCGCATCGAAGCCGGCCACCTCTCCCTGGATGTGACCGCGATCGATGTGGTGCCGTTGGTGCACGAGCTCGCCGAGTCCGTGGGGAACGCTCGCCAGCACCCCATCGAGGTGTCCGTGGCTCCCGACGTTCCCCCTGCCGTGGCCGACGGCGACGCCGTGCACACCGTTGTCGACCATCTCGTGGACAACGCCATCAAGTACTCACCCGACGGAGCCATCGCCGTGTCGGTCACGGTGGTCGACGATCACGTCGTGATCGCCGTCGCCGATGAGGGTGTCGGGATGACCGCTGCCCAGGCTGCCCGCTGCTTCGACCGCTTCTGGCAGGCCGAGGCGACCGACGCCCGCCGCTTCGGAGGCACCGGAATCGGGCTGTACATCGTCCGGGCCCTGGTGGAGGGGATGGGAGGGAGCGTCGGCGTCGACAGCGAGCTTGGACGGGGCTCATGCTTCGAGGTCTCCCTTTGGGTCAGCGGCCGGCAACCGGCCTCAACGCCGGCCGCCCTCGATGAGCCGCACATCGTCGAGCACGAGCCGTCGATCATCAAGGAGTTCATGCGCCAGGTCGGCGTGCGACCGGGAGGTCCAACGTGAGCAGCACTGTGGCGATCATCAACCTCATCATCGGTGCGGTCTACACGAGCTATGGGGTGATGACGGTGGCGGACCTCCGGCGCAACTGGAGCACGCTGGGACCGTCGCACTTCGGGTTTGCCTGGATCGCGATGGCCTTCACCTGCGGCCCTCATCACCTCGAGCACGGGCTCCACATCCTCACCACCGACCGCAGTGGTGGCCCCCTCGATCTGGCCGCGGTCGTGGTCGGTCTCCCTGCCGGTGTGCTCTGGTTCCTGCTTCGGTTGGAGGCCCAGATCGGCGGCCGTGGCGACCGCACGGTGTCGGGAACTCCGCGCTGGCTGCAGAGCGTTCCGTCGATCTTCGCGGTGTACGTGGTCGCCATCACCACGGGTGCTGTCGCCACGCTGACGCGGTCTTCGACGTTCGACAACCGCCTCCTCGCCAACGTGGCGCTGGTCGTCCTCTACAACGCAATCGCCTACGTCCTGCTCCGCACCCAGCTTCAGAACCACGAGTCGCTGGGAACGTGGTCGGTCTCGGGCCTGTCGCTGACTCTGATCTTCACGACCTGCGCGGCCATGCATGCGGTGTGGGCGGTGTACGGAGCGACCGGGCGCTACCTGATCGATGCCCACCTCTTCGCCATCGACGTCGTGGCCGTCCCCGCGGCCGTGTACTTCCTGTGGGTGGTTGGTTCGCTCAATCGCGGAACGCTCTCGGATTGGACTGCCGATGTCGACACCGCTCCCCAAAGTGCCGATGATGAGCTCGAGGCGATGATGTCCTGATGTGGAGCTGGCCCGCTGGGCCAGCGACCGCCACCTCGACTGAGCGCCGAGGGCCGTGCTTGGTTTGCCCAGCCGCCTGCTGGCGGCGGCTGGGCAAACCAAGCGGTGTAGATCACGTCGCTGGACGTCCCGCTGTCGGGATCCAGCCCCCGAGGAGACGTTTCGCGCGGTGTGTGGTGCTCGGCGGCGGTGAGCGCGAGCATCAGCGCCCGGTCGGGCCGCCGACTAGGTTGCCGCGCTTGATCGGGCCGATCTGGCCACATCCCGACTGTTCACGAGGTGAACCCCACAATGATGAGACGATCCCGACTTCTGATAGCACTGCTCGGCGCTGCTGTTCTGGTGCTCGGCGCCTGTTCCTCTGATGACGATGGTGACGGCGTCGGTGCTGGTGGCGGTCCCGAGGTCCTCGCCATCAGCGCCACCGATGCCGGCGACGGCACCGGCTACGGCTTCGGTGTCGCCGACACGGTCGCCGCTGGCACGTACGAGATCTCCCTCGCCAACGAGGGCACCGAGGACCACCACGGCCAGCTGTTCAAGCTGAACGCCGACAAGACGTTCGCCGACCTGGGTGCCGCCGCGGCCGGCGCCGAGGAAGGCCAGGAGATCCCTGCCCTGCTCGCCGTCGGCGTGTTCGACGGTGGCACGGCCACCGTGGCGCCCGGCACCTCGAGCTCGGTCAATGCCGTCACCGAGCTCACCGAGGGCACTTACGTCCTGATGTGCTTCGTCGAGAACAGCGATGGCGTGGCCCACGTCGACGCCGGGATGGTGCAGCCGTTCACTGTCACGGCCAGCGAGGAGCCGGCCGAGGCCGTGGCCTCCGACGCGTCGATCGACCTGGTCGACTTCGGCTTCGAGCTGCCCGACACCGTGTCAACGGGTTCGGTCCTCGACGTGACCAACGCCAGCGAGGCCGAAGCGCACGAGATCAACATCATCTCGATCGACGAGGGTGGCTCGTTCGAGGCCTTCCAGGGCCTCCTGTCGGGCGAGGGCGAGCCTCCCGAGGGTCCACCGCCGTTCACGTCGGTCGGTGGCGTCCAGGCGCTCATGCCGGGTGCCAGCCAGCAGATCAGCGTCGATGTGCCGGCCGGGGAGTACATCTTCATCTGCTTCATCCCCAGTGCGGCCAACGAAGGTGCGCCCCACTTCACCCTCGGCATGGTCACCCAGGTCACCGTGACCTGACCCCCCGATGGCATCACTTCGTTTGCCCAGCCGCTCGCTGAGAGCGGCTGGGCAAACCAAGAGCTCGAAGCCGGCCCTGGGGCTGGCTCCGATGACGGCCGCTGCCGGTGGCCCGGAGCGTTCATGAACTTCGCCTACACCGCTTCCCAGGTCGAGCTCCGGCGCGAGCTGGCCAGCTACTTCGCCACGATCAACACGCCCGAGGTGATCGAGGAGGTGGCCGCGGGCGAGACCGGCGGGCCGGCATGCCTTGATGCCGTGCGACAGATGGGCCAGGACGGCTACCTCACGCTGAGCTGGCCGACCGAGTACGGCGGTGGAGGGTTGAGCGGGGTCGACCAGCTCATCTTCTTCGACGAGGCGTGGCGGTCGGGTGCCCCCATCCCGTTCCTCACCATCAACACCGTGGGCCAGACGCTGATGGAGTACGGCACCCCCGAGCAGAAGGAGTACTTCCTCCCCAAGATCTCGGCCGGCGAGCTGCACTTCTCCATCGGCTACACCGAACCCACGGCCGGCACCGACCTGGCGTCGCTGAAGACGTCGGCGGTCAAGGACGGCGACGAGTGGATCATCAACGGGCAGAAGGTCTTCACCTCGCTCGCCTCCTATGCCGACTGGGTGTGGTTGGCGGCCCGCACCGATCCCGACGCGCCCAAGCACGCGGGGATCACCATGTTCCTCGTGCCCACCACCGACCCCGGTTTCAGCTGGACCAAGACGCACACCATGGTGAACGCCTCCACCTTCACCACCTACTACTCCGACGTCAGGGTGACCGACTGGAACGTCGTCCACGGCGTCAACCGGGGCTGGGAGCTCATCACCAACCAGCTCAACTACGAGCGAGTGTCGCTGGCTCCACCCGGGATGATCGCCGGTGTCTTCGAAGACACCGTCGAGTGGGCCAAGGCAACCACGCTTCCCGACGGGCGCAAGGTCATCGAGCAGGAATGGGCTCGGCTCAACCTGGCGCGGGTGAAGGCCAAGCTCGAGTACCTCCGGCTCATCAACCTCAAGGTGGCCAGCTCGGGACACAAGCTCAACGCAGCGGACGCCTCGGCCACCAAGGTGTTCGGAACCGAGTTCTTCTGCGAGGCATACCGGCTCATGGGCGAGGTCGTGGGTCAGTCCGTCTACCTCCAGCGCGGCTCGCCCGGTGCGCACCTCGTGGGCCGGATCGAGCGCGGCTACCAAGGGACGCTCATCTTGACGTTCGGCGGAGGAGTCAACGAGGTGCAGCGCGATCTCATCTGTCTCTTCGGCCTGGGCATGCCGCGGGTTCCCCGCCACTGACGGCTGGCTGGCCCCTCCGACGAAAGCCGCTCGACGACACCCTCCAACGACCAGGAAATCACCGATGGACTTCACCCTCACCGACGAGCAGCAGGCGCTCGCTGATCTCGCCCACCGGATCCTGTCCGAGCAGCTCCCGGCCGAAGCGCTGCGCGCCCTGGAGCAGACCGGCGACCGATTCCCGGCCGAGGTATGGGCCAAGCTGGCCGACGCCGGTCTGCTGGGTGTCGCCGTGCCCGAGGAGCACGGTGGTCTCGGCTTCGGCCTGGCGGAGCTTGGTCTCGTCCTCGAGCAGGTGGGGCGTTACGTCGCCCCGGTTCCGCTGTTGGCGTCGGCGGTGCTCGGGGGGCTGGTGGTGGGGCGATTCGGTTCGCCCGAGCTCGCGGCCCGCTTGCTGCCTGGTGTGGCTGACGGGTCGAGGATCCTCACCGCGGCGCTGGCCGAGACAGGGCTCGACATCGTCCCCGCGCAGCCCACCGTCACCGCCAAGCCCGCCGCGCCGGGTGCCGCCGGTGGCGCGGCGGGCGGCGAGTCGGCCGCGTTCGCGCTGTCGGGAACGAAGAGGTTTGTACCAGCCGCGGGCGTGGCGCACGTCGTACTGGTACCTGCCGCCACCGGCGACGGCGCCCAGACCGTGTTCGCGGTTCCCACCGACGCCGCCGGCTTGTCGATCGAGCTGGCCGACACGACGAACCGCGAGCTGGAGGGGGTCCTGCACTTCGACGGCGTCGAGGTGGGGACGGCCGATGTGGTTGGTGCGATCGACGGAGGGGCCGACATCGTGGCCTGGCTTGTGTCTCGAGCGGTTGTCGCCCACTGCGCAGTCCAAGCCGGCGTGTGCGAGGGGGCGCTGCGGCTCACAGCCACCTACGTGTCCGAGCGCGAGCAGTTCGGGTCGCCGATCGGCACCTTCCAGGCCGTCGGTCAGCGGGCCGCTGATGCCTACATCGACACCGAGGCCGTGCGCCTCACCGCCCGCCAGGCGGCGTGGGCGCTCGACGCCGACGACTCCGGCGAGGCTCCCCCAGGGGCCACCGGCGCCGCCGACGCGGTGGCCATCGCCAAGTTCTGGGCCGCCGAGGGCGCCCAGAGGGTCGTGCACGCCGCCCAGCACCTCCATGGCGGCATCGGCGTCGACGTCGACTACCCGATCCACCGCTACTTCCGGTGGGCCAAGGTGCACGAGCTCACCCTCGGAGGCGGGACCCAACACCTCCTCGCCCTCGCTGACCGCCTCTGATTTGCAGCGCGACGGCCGGGTGGCCATCACAGCGGGGTTGCGCAGCGAAGCGTTGCACGTCGCGGACGAGGCAGTGCCGGCGACGCGGCGCTGTGGCGTGACTGTCCGCCGATGACTCGGAACCGCGTTCCCTTGCGGTCCCCGGGTCAGCTGGCGTTCGCGAGACGCGGGATCTCCCTCTGCGGGCGTGATCGTGCGAGGTCGTGGCTGCTCTGGAGGTTGATCCAGAAGTCGGGGGTGGTCCCGAACGCGCCCGCCAGCAGCCACGCGGTCTCGGGTGTCACACCTCGCTTGCCGCGCACGAGCTCGTTGATCCGCTGGGTCGGGACGCCGAGGTGCTCCGCAAGGGCAACCTGGGTCAGCCCCAACGGCAGGAGGAACTCCTCGCTCAGGATCTCGCCGGGGTGAGTCGGCGTTCGCTTCTTCGGCAACATGGCCGCTCCTCAGTGATAGTCGACGATCTCTACGTGATGGGCGTCGCCTGCCTCCCAGCGGAAGACGATCCGCCACTGCTGGTTCACCCGGATGCTGTGCTTCCCCTTCAGGTCACCCTTCAACGCCTCGAGGCGGTTGCCCGGCGGGGCTCGGAGGTCGCCGAGCTGGCGGGCAGCGTTCAGCATGTCGAGCTTGCGCACTGCCGTCGATCGGATGTCATTCGGCAGTCGGCGAAGGACCTTCCGACTCTCGCCGTGGAACAAGGCCTCGGTCGCGGCATCGCCGAACGACGCGATCACGAGGCACCGTCCACCCGGTCAGGATACATGCTTTCACGGATACCAGGCAAGGTTCCGCCGACGACGACCTCCCGGGATCGAGCGGGATCGACGGACCCGCTACAGCGTCTCGCGACCGCTCGGACCCGCGGAGCGGCTCCGCTTGGGCGAAGATGTCCGCTGAGTCCGGCGATCGGGGCGCCTCTCAGCCTGCGGATCGGTGGCACCCTCGACCGAGTCGACGTGGCAGTCTCACGGGGTGACGAGCAGACCGCGCGTAAGCCTGGTCGACCAGCCTTCCCGTGACGAGATCGAGGCCGCCGCACGACTCTGGTTCGAGGCGGAGGCCCTCCGTGTTCCGACGCCGCCCCTCGAGTCCTACCTCGAGGATCAGCGCCGAGGATTCGTGGATACGCTGTCCCGAAGGGACGCTTGGTTGACGGTTGCGGTCGCGGGACGGACAGTGGTCGGTCTCGTTGGCGGCCTCTGTCCCACGGCGAGCCAACCAGCCGCCTACCTCGGCTACCTCGCCGTCGACCCGGCGCATCGGAGGCAAGGAATCGGTCTCCTCCTGCTGAAGCGTGCACGCACTCGCGCGGCTCAGATGGGCAGTTCGACGATGCTGCTCACGGTGCACGAAACGAACACCGGAGCCCGGCAGTTGTACGAGCAGTGCGGCTGGCTCCCAACTGGCCGCACCGAGACGACCCCGCTCGGTGACGAGCCCCTCATCGAGTACGCCATCGGAGCTCACAGCGAGTAGCAGGAACGCCGATCCCCTGCGCAGTCCCATCACCTCACCAAGGTCGAGTGGAGATGGATCGACGGGGCGATGCTCGGCAGCACTGTCGAACGACACCAAGAGGAGTTCACACCCCGACCCGGTCACGCCGATGCCACTCGTGAACTCCTCGATGGCACGACCGGGAATGACGAGGAAGTCGGCGAGATCGAGGTACTCGCTGGTCACTTTGCCAGTCGTGCGTCCGTCCACCAGAGAACCGGTTGATCGGAGCGCCCGGGCCGCGACGCCATCCTGTTCTCGGACCCGGCGGGCAATCAGGCACATA
>DASWIA010000035.1:0-85692 GCA_036397895.1 Acidimicrobiales bacterium
AGACAGCATCGCCAACCTCGGGATCGAACGCGCGCATGATGATGGGAACCTCCACTGGTCGTTGGGGGTGGGTAGCACCCGCGATCAAAACGCGGGCCACCCCACGACCGGTGGATGGTCACCTACTCGCGCGCCCTCTAAGCCGATCAGGGCTCGTTTCGGACCCAGACCGTTCGCTGGGGGAAGGGGATCTCGATGCCCTCGCGGTCGAAGCCGGCCTTGATGCGCTGGCGCAGCTCCCGCTGGAGCTCCCACTGCTTGAGAGGTCGGACCTTGGCCCACACGCGGATGCTGATGCCGTCGGCGCCGAGCCGTTCGACTCCCACCACCTCGGGGGCATCGATGAAGCTGTGCTTCCAGTCCGGGTCATCGGCCAGCCCCTGGGCGATCGATCCGAGGACCTCCTTGGCCCGTTCGAGATCGGTGGCGTAGGCGACGTCGATCTCGACGAGGGCGCGGGCCCAGTTCTGGCTCATGTTGCCGATCCGGTGGATCTCACCGTTGGGCACGTGCCAGACCGTGCCGTTGATGTCGCGGAGTCTGGTCGTGCGCAGGCTGACACCCTCGACCTCGCCGGTGGCCTCGCCCACGTCGATGATGTCGCCCACCCCGAACTGGTCCTCGATGAGCATGAAGATGCCGGACAGGAAGTCGCGCACCAGTGACTGGGCACCGAAGCCCAGGGCAACACCCACGATGCCGGCGCCGGCGATGAGCGGCCCGAGGTTGATGCCCAGCTCACCGAGCACGATGAGCAGCGCGAACCCGTAGACCACGAATGACGAGAGGCTGCGCAGGACCACACCGATGGTCTCGGCCCGTTGCGCCGACCGGGTGGAGGGGGTCTCGCTGGTCCGGAGCAGGGCAGTGGCCCGGCTCTCGCGCACCCGACCCAAGCGCCGGCTCAGACGCTCGCCCCGGAGGTCGCTAACGAATCGGCGGATGGCCCGGCGGATCAGCCGGTTGACGAACCAGGCCCCGACCAGGATGAGCGTGATCTTCAAGGGTCGGGCGACGAGGAAGTCGGCGGCCCGGGCGAACCCGTCGCTGTCGGTGGCTTCGAGCACCGCTTCGCAGATCCACCCCGCGGACTCGCCGCACACGTCGGTGAGGCGCTCAGGTGTCACGTCGAACAGGAGGTGGCCCATGGGAGCACGAACCTACAGCCATGGCTGAACGTGATCGCACCCGCGTCACGGCCGAGATCGCTCAGCGGGTGCTCGACGGCATCGACGCCCTCGTCGAGCGGCTCGGCGCCGCCTACATCTCCGAGGTCCCCGAGTACGCCGCGCTCGGCGAGCAGGTCATCGCCGGCGAGGTGCAGCCGGTGAGCCGGGTCATCGTGGCCGCCTTCTTCGATGCCGTCGTCGCCGGACGCGAACCTCGCCCCAGCGATGTGCCTGACCTCGAGATGATGGGTCGCAAGCGGCTGGGGATGGGCGTACCGCTCGAGCCGATGCTGCACGTGTACCGCATCGCTGCCCGTACCACCTGGGACGCGGTCGTGGCCGCGGCCAGACCGGGCGAGGAAGCCGCGCTCGCCGAGCTCGCCGGTGCGTGGATGGAGTACATGGACCGGGCGTCGTCGGTGGCGGCCAACGCCTATCTGGAGGCCAGCCACGAACGGTTGCGTCGGGTAGATGCCCGCCGGGGGGCGCTGCTCGAGTCGATCCTCGCGGCGGCCGACGAGACCGACGTGGCCGCTGTCGCGGTGGGGATGGCGACGACGCTGGCCGACGCCTACCGACCGGTGGTGGTGCGGGGTGACAGCGCCGCCACCCGGATCGACCAGCTCATGGCAGCTGCTCCGTCGGGGACGATCGGCGGCTTCCGGTCCGGTGCGGTGGTGCTGCTGGTGCCATCGACGTCGTTCGACGCCTCGCCCATCGCCGATGTCGCCGAGCGAGCGACGGTCGCCGTCGGAGATGCCGCCCCAGCCGGCCCCGAGCTGCGGGCCGAGGTGACCGAGACCCAGCGGCTGGCCGAGGCGGCCGACACCCTCGGGACCCGCGGCGTCATACACGGGGACGCGCACGTCATCGAGCGGCTGCTGCTGGCTGACCAGCGACTGCGCCACCGACTCCTCCGCACGCTGATCGAGCCGTTGAAGGACGCGGACCGGGGCGGCGTGCTCATGGGGACGCTCGAGTCGTATGTGGCGAGCGGTTCGATTCCCGAGACGGCCAAGCACCTGGTGGTGCACGCCAACACCGTCTCCTACCGCCTCCGGCGGGTGCGGGAGATCACCGGCCTCGATCCTCGAGTGCCCGCTGATGCCGCTCGGCTGGTCGTGGCCCTGGCCGCCTCCCGGCTCGACGGGGGGCGGCCAGCCTGATGCGCCATGCGGTCTACCCCAGTCCTCTCCTCAATGCTTGTGGATCTGACAAAGTTTGGCGGCTGGATCCGTGCGAACCGGGAAGGTATCAGGCTTCGACATGGTGAACGCTTGGAGCAACCGACGAAACACGACGTTCAGAGGGGAGGGACGCATGACGGGAAGGTTGGTCGCGGCCGCCGCCGCCTTGGCACTCATCGCGGCCGCCTGCACCGGTGCGCCCGGTACCGATCTCGCGGCCACCGGCAACACCGGAACAACCGCGACGTCGGGGGCCACCACCGGTGACGACGGCGTGGAAGACGGCACCGACCAACCCGGCGAGGCCGACACGGAGACCACCGGCTCCACCGTTGCCACGTCCAGCGGCTCGTCCTCCGGCTCTGGCTCGGGCCGCAGCGGCGGCGACAGCACGCCGACCACGACCGGAGCAACGCCCACAACCTCGGCGTCCCCCGGTGCGTTCACCTCGACGCTGTGGAGCGGCCGCGACGACACCCGGGGCATCACCGACGACGAGATCGTCATCTGCGCCCATGCCGCCCTCACCTATGGAGCGGCGTTCAACACCGGCGAGGAGGACCTCAACGTCTACTGGACCGAGATCAACAGCCAGGGGGGCGTCCATGGCCGATCGGTGCGGGTCGAGTACGAGAACGACAACTACAGCCCCGACACCGCGGTGCAGGCGGCGTCGGCCTGCAAGGACAACCACGACCCGTTCATGATCATCGGCGGAATCGGGTTCGACCAGATCCCTGCCGTGCGGGAGTGGGCAGAGACCAACGAGGTCCTCTACTTCCACCACACGGCGACCGTGAACGGGACCCAGGGCAAGCAGTACAGCTACACGGGTCTGCCCACCACCGAGAAGACGGGCGAGATGTTCGCCGAGGTCGTCATCTCCAAGTTCGCCGGCAAGCGCGTCGGCATCATCAAGCGGGCGTCAGAGAACTGGGAGCCCGGAATCGTAGGGTTCAAGGCGCTGGCCGAGCGGCATGGCGTCGACATCGCGGTCGAGCGATCGGCTCAGGTGAACAAGGGGAACTACCTCGACGACATCGTCGCCCTGCGCAATGCCGACGTCGAGGTGGCGTTCATCTGGCTCAACGCGCTGGAGACCACCGAGTTCATCCTCCAGGCCAAGAACCAGGCCTACAGCCCGCAGTTCCTGGTCTTCCCCTTCAACCTCATCACGCAGACCGTCGGCGAAGATGCCCTCGACCCTCCGCTCATGGGCGTCGCCATGTTCAACGGCTACAGCTTCGGCGACCGCTCCGGTGAGTTCGCCAGGTACGCCGACGATCTCGACGAGTTCGAACGCCAGTATGCGGAGCACCGGCCAAGCGCCGACATCGGGGGCGTCGGGGGCGACCTGCTCTTCCTCAACTGGCAGGGGCAGAAAGCGCTGCACAAGCTGCTGGTGCAGTGCGGCCCCGACTGCACCCGCAACCGGTTCGTCGAGCTCCTCCACGGGTTCAAGCAGAAGCTCTCGACGTCGGTGTGCACGCTCGACTACACCCGCCCCGGTCCCGGCAACGACAAACGGGGCGGGTGGGACCTCTCGGTCCTCCAGGCCTATCGAGCACCCGACGGCAACGTGAACTTCCACAACATCCACACGTGCGTCGAGCACCTCATCTGACGATCAGCTTCGCACCCACCTACGCCTGATGGATCTCACCGCCCTCTTTGACCGCCCCGAGCAGATGCTGCTCATCGGGGTCCTCAACGGCGTCATCTACGGGCTGATGGCCCTTGGCATCGCGCTCGTCTACCGCGGCACGAGGACCATCAACTTCGCCCAAGGTGAGCTGGGCACGCTGTCGCTGTTCGCGGCCTGGTGGCTGTCGACCGACTTGGGTCTTCCATGGTTCATCGGCGCCCTCGGAGCGCTCGCCCTGGCGGGAGGCGTGGGAGTGGGCTTCGAGCGGGTCGTGGTTCGCAGCATGGTGCAGGCTTCGCGGTCCACGGTCACGGTCGCCACGATCGGGCTGCTCACCCTGCTGCTGGCGTTCGAGCTCAAGTTCTTCGGTGCCTCGCCGCGCCATGTGGACGCCCCCATCGGGGGTCGGGGCATCGAGATCTTCGACGTGTTCGTCAGCCCCACCCAGATGCTGTCGTTCGTGGTCCTGGCGGGGAGCGCCATCGGGCTCGGCGCCGCCCTCCGCCGGACCGACTTCGGTCTCGGGGTGCTGGCCGCCGCGCAGGATCCCGACGCCACCCGCCTGGTCGGCGTCCCTCTCGCCCGGGTGACGGCATTCGTGTGGGGACTCGGGGCCGTGCTGGCCGCCGTCGCCGCGCTCCTGAACGAGCCCACCATCGGCACGTTCGCACCGGGCTTCGCCACCCTCCTGTTCGTCAAGGCCATCATCGCCGCCGTCGTCGGTGGGCTCTCGAACCTCAACGGGGCGGTCGTCGGAGGCATCGTCGTCGGTGTGGTCGAGCAGGCCATCAACGACGTGTTCGCCGGCGCCGCGTTCCAGAACGCGTCCCTGGTCGGTCTGGTGGTCATGGTCCTGCTCGTACTTCTGGTTCTCCCCGGCGGGATCTTCGCCGCGTCACGAACGAGGGCGGCCGCGTGACCGCTGTCGGCATGACCCCCACCACCTGGCCCCGGTTCGCCACCGCGCTGGCCATCGCCGTGGTCGTCCCGCTGGTCCTCGGCGGGCTCGGCATCCTCAACGACTACCGCTCCGGTCTTCTGGCCATCGGTGCCATCACTGCCGTCGCCGGCCTTGCTCTCAACGTCCTGCTCGGATACGCCGGCCAGCTGTCGCTCGGCCACTACGCCCTGGTCGGCTTCGGTGCGTTCATGGCCGCCAAGTTCACCGATCCGGTGGAGCTGGGACTGCCGTTCGCCGTGGGCGCGGTTCTGGCCCCGCTGTGCACCGGAGCGCTCGGGTTCGTGGTGGGCCTCCCGGCGCTCCGGCTGAAGGGGCTCTACCTGGCCGTGGTCACCATCGGCTTCCACTTCGCCATGGACCAGGGGTTCTTCCAGAGCGCCCCGCTGTCGAAGGGCTCCGGTGGCACGCCGCTCCCCCGCCCCTGGATCGGTACGTTCGAGCTCTCCTCCGGCGCCCACTACCTGGCGCTGCTGTGCGGGATCGTGGTGATCGTGTGGTGGGTCGACTCGAACCTCACCGCATCCAAGCTGGGACGCGCCTTCCAGGGGATCCGGGCCGACGAGGACGTGGCCGCGTCGTTCGGCATCGATGTCGCTCGCTACAAGCTCACCGCCTTCACCCTCTCCGGCGTCTACGCCGGTCTGGCAGGCGTGATGTTGGGTCACCAGATCGGGGTCGTGAACTTCCAGACCTTCCCCTTCGAGAAGTCGCTACTCCTCGTCATCGTGGTCGTCGTCGGCGGTGTCGGCAGCCGGGTCGGAATCGTGACCGCCGCCGCCTTCTTCGGCGTTCTCCCGGTGTTGTTCGAGAGCCTGGTCAACACCTCGGTGGTCTCCTCGCTGATCGAGGACCTGCCCGGACCGCTCTCCAACGCCGCCGATCCGCAGGGATGGGACTTGATCCTCGGGGCCGCGCTGCTGCTGTTCACCGTGGCCCGCAACCCCGGCGGGCTGGCCGAGGGCGTCCGGCATGCCCGGGAGGACAGGGAGCAGCGCCAGCTCAAGAGATCGATCGCCGCCCGCCGAGATGAGGAGACCGCCGGGGATGCCGACGACGAGTCACCGGAGATGCCGGCCCTTCCGGATCTGCCTCGACCCTCAGGGCTCCCCGAGCGGCGCCACACGACGGGCCCGGTACTCGAGGTACGAGACCTGTCCATCTCCTTCGGCGGGCTGCGGGCGGTCGACAACGCCAGCCTGTCGGTGCCGCCCAACCGGATCGTCGGCCTGATCGGCCCCAACGGAGCGGGCAAGACCACGGTGTTCAACCTCGTCACTGGCGTGTTGGTTCCCGACCATGGATCGGTGCACCTGCTGGGCGAGGACGTGACCGGTCTGGCGGCACACGTTCGGGCCCGGCGCGGGCTGGGCCGGACGTTCCAGAACATCGGCCTGGCCCGCGACATCTCGGTGCGTGAGAACCTGCTGCTGGCCCAGCACCAGGTCGCCAGCTACGCCGACGGGTGGGGACTGATCGGGCTGGGCCCAGCCCCTGCGGTCGAGTCCGAGCTGGGTACCCGGGCCGACGAAGCCCTCGGGGCGCTGGGATTCGAGCGGTTCGCCGACACTCCGGTGCGCAACCTGTCGGGTGGGCAGCAGCGGATCGTCGAGATCGCTGCCGCCTTGGTCACGGCACCCGAGCTCGTCATGCTCGATGAGCCGTCGGCGGGCATGGCCCCGGCCCTGGTGGAGAACCTGGCCGAGCGCCTGTCTGACCTCCGCGACGATCTCGGCCGCACGGTGCTGCTGATCGAGCACAACATCCCGCTGGTGATGGACGTGTGCGACGAGCTCTACGTGATGGACGCCGGGGCCGTGCTCGCCCACGGCACTCCCGCCGACGTCATCAGCGAACCGGCGGTGGTCACCGCCTACCTCGGAGAGCCAGCACTGTGACAGCCGCGACCCCAGACGTCCTGCTCGAAGGCCGCCAGCTCATCTGTGGCTTCGGCGCCAACCAGGTGCTGCACGGGATCGACCTGACCGTGCACTCCGGCGAGATCGCCGGGGTCTTCGGACTCAACGGCGCCGGCAAGTCGGTGGCCATGAAGACCCTCTCGGGGCTCGTGCCCCTCTGGAGCGGCTCGGTGCACCTCGACGGTTCCGACATCACCGGTCTGTCGGTGGAGGATCGGGTCGGTCTGGGGATCGGCAACGTCCCCCAGGGCCGCCAGGTGTTCCCCGACCTCACGGTGGAGGAGAACCTGCGACTCGGTGCCTACACCTCCCGCCGGCGCGACCGAACCGGATGGAACGACACGCTGGCCCGCGTCTTCGAGCAGTTCCCGGTGCTGGGTGAGCGACGCTCCCAGCTGGCAGGCACCATGAGCGGTGGCCAGCAGGCATCGCTCGCCGTCGCCCGCGCCCTGGTGAACCAACCGCGACTGCTCCTGATCGACGAGCCTTCCGCCGGGTTGGCGCCCACCGTCGTCAGCGAGCTGTTCGACATCCTCCACGGTGTCGCGTCGTCGGGTGTCACCATGCTGCTGGTGGAGCAGAACGTGAGCTTCGGGCTGCGCCTCGTCGAAACCGCCTACATCCTCCAGACCGGACGCGTCGTCTACTCCGGCAAGACCGAGAGCCTCGACACCGATCGCGTCGCCGAGCTGTTGGGCATCGGTCGGATGCTCTCCGCCGCCACGCCAACCCTCGGAGGCGGCACCATCCGCCGGTCACCGACACGGGCGCGCCGGTCCCGTTCGGCGGCCAAGAAGAAGCCTGTCGCCAAGAAGAAGGCGGCGGCCAAGAAGCGGAATCCCAAGGGGAGACGATGACCCTGCCCGGCCTCATGCAGCCAACGCCACTCACCCTGCACTCGATCTTCGATCGAATGCGCGCCATCTATCCCGACAGCTCGGTGGTGTCGGTGTCCGGCAGCGTCGCCGGCGGCGACCGCGCCGTCGTGCGCCACACCTATGCCGAGCTCGCCGACCGGGTGCTCCGGCTGTGCACGGTCCTGCGCGACATGGGCCTCCAACCCGGCGATCGCGTGGCCAGCTTCGGTTTCAACTCCCATCGTCACTTCGAGCTCTACTGGGCCGTGCCGCTGCTCGGCGGCGTCCTCCACACCGTCAACATCCGACTCTTCGGCGAGCAGATCGCCCACATCGTCAACCACGCCGCCGACCGGTTCGTGTTCGTCGATGGCGATCTCACCGACCAGCTCGCCGAGGTGAGCGGCGAGCTCACCACGGTGGAGGGCTACATCCGCTGGGGCGACGGCGACGGGACCGGCCTCGGCGCCACCGGATACGAGGAGCTCCTCGACTCGGCGACACCTATGGCCATCGCCGAGCTGCCCGACGTACCCGAGGACGCGGCCTGCGGCATCTGCTACACGTCGGGTACGACCGGGATGCCCAAGGGAGTCCTCAGCAGCCATCGCGGGATCTGGCTCCACAGCATGGCCACCTGCATGACCGACGCCATCGGCATCGGCGAGCACGACCGGATCCTTCCCGTGGTGCCCATGTTCCACGCCTTCGGCTGGGGACTCCCTTACTCGGCTCCCTTCACCGGTGCCAGCCTGGTGCTCCACGGGTCCGACACCTCCGCCGACGCGCTCGGCGCGGTGATCGAGGACGAGCACGTCACGCTGGCCGCGGGCGTACCTACCATCTGGAAGGACCTGCTTCCTCTACTCCAGGCCAAAGAGATCGACTACTCGGCTCTACGTACGGTGTTCGTGGGGGGCTCGGCCTCGCCCCGGGCGCTCATCGAGTCCTACGAGGATCTCGGCATCGAGTACCTCCAGGTGTGGGGCATGACCGAGACGGGACCGCTGGCCTGCGCGTCGCGTCCCCGACCCCGCCATGGGCGACTCAGCCGCCACGAGCGACTCGACATCCAGGAGAAGACCGGAACGATCCTGACCGGGGTCGAGGCACGCATCGTCGACGAAGACGACCAGCCGTTGCCGTGGGACGGTGCGTCGGTCGGCGAACTCGAGGTCCGGGGGCCCTGGATCGCCTCTGGCTACTACGAGAACCCCGAGTTCACCAAGGAGCGCTTCCACGACGACTGGCTCCGAACCGGCGACATGGCATGGATGGAGTACGACGGCTACTTCAAGATCGTCGATCGAGCCAAGGATCTGGTGAAGTCGGGTGGTGAGTGGATCTCATCGGTCGAGCTCGAGGGGTCGCTGCTGGCCCACCCGGCGGTGCGCGACGCCGCCGTCGTCGGCTGTCACTCCGACAAGTGGGACGAGCGTCCGGTGGCGGCGATCGTGCTCCGGCCCGGTGCGGCGGCACCGACCCTGGAGGAGGTCCGGGAGTTCCTGGCACCGACCTTCGCCAAGTGGTGGCTGCCGGACGCGGTGGAGGTGGTCGACGAGATCCCCAAGACGTCGGTCGGCAAGCTCGACAAGAAGGTTCTCCGCACCCAGCTCGATCACATCCGACTGCCCTAGCGAGGTCATGGACATGCCCGAGCCCACCTATGACACCTTCGACGTTGACGTGCCCGACGGCATCCTCCGGGTCGGCCGCTGGGGAACCGGTGGCCCCATCGTCCTCTGCCTCCACGGCATCACCGCCAACCACACCGAGTTCGCGGCCCTCGGTGAGCGGCTGGCCAGCGAGGCCCAGATCGTCGCTCCCGACCTGCGCGGTCGGGGCGGAAGCCGTGACGTCGGGACCGAGTTCTCGATGGCCCATCACGCCGATGACGCCGTCGCCGTGCTCGATCACCTCGGAGTTGACATCGCGCTGGTCCTCGGTCACTCGATGGGCGGGTTCGTGGCCGCCGTGCTGGCCGACCGCCATGCGGACCGGGTCAGCCGGGTGGTCTACGTCGATGGCGGGCTCGCGCTGGACCTGCCCGACGCCGTGGCACAGCTGCCCACCGAGGAGCTCATCGGCGCGGTGATCGGCCCAGCCATGGCCCGGCTCGACCTCACGTTCGAATCCGTCGAGCAGTACATCGAGAGCTGGAAGGTGCATCCCGCCTTCCAGGACGGCGACTGGAACCGCTTCGTCGAGCAGTACATCGCCTACGACCTGATGGGTGAACCACCCCAGCTGAAGCCGTCACCGCGCAAGGAGGCGATCATCGGGGACACCGAGAGCCAGCTGGTGCGCGACGACGTGACCAAGGCCCTCGCCAACCTGCGCCACCCGTCGCTGTTCGTTCGAGCACCCCGGGGCATCTTGAACACCGATCCGCTCTACTCCGAGGAGACGGTCGAGGAGTTCGCCGCCCACCACCGCGACCTGTTCCGTCACACCACCATCGACGACGTCAACCACTACACCATCGTGATCGGCGACCGTGGAAGCGATGCGCTCGCGTCCCTGGTACGCGCTGAGCTGGCAGCGGAATGACCGGCATCCGCCCGACGACGCTCATGGCGGCGACGGTGCTGGTCGCCTCGCTGGTGGCGGTGGCCACGCCGTCACGGGCCGACCACGCGCTCCTCCACGACTGCGGCGAGATCCGGGCGCCGGCCCGGTTCCCCGTTGGGTTCGCCGAGCTGCTCCCGGTCGACGTGCAGTGCGACGCCTTGAATGACTCCGACAACGAGCCGTATCTGGTGGGTGGGTTCGGTGGGAGCCTCGACGACGACGAGGACTGGGACGCCACCTTCGCCGGTGATGATGCCGACCGACCCGACGGCCACCACCCGGTGATCTTCGTGCACGGCAACGTGGTCGACCACGCCGACTGGTATCCCGTGCGCGATCAGATGATCCGAGCCGGCTGGCCGGCCGACGAGCTGTGGGCGGTGTCCTACAACGGCATGGGCAACGACTCGGGATCGGCCGGCGGCACACCGAATCCCCGTCGCGACGCCGAGCACGCCGGCGCCGGCCACGACGGCACGGCTCGCAACACCTCCAACGAGGTGAACGCCGACGAGGTGGCGCGGTTCATCGAGGCAGTCCTCGACTGGACCGAGGCCAACTCAGGAAACACGCCCCGCCGCTTCAGCATCGTGGGTCACAGCCTGGGGGTCACCGTCGCCCGTCGTGCCCTCGAGCTGCTGAACGACAGCGGCTCGCTGGTGAGCGGCTCGCTGGTGGCCTTCGTCGGCATCGCCGGCGCCAACGACGGCACGACGCCGTGCCCACCGGGCTCGGGATTTCACCTCGACGAGGACGGAAGCCACCTGCTCAACAGCTGCGACGAGCTGGAACAAGGCTCCGACTGGCTGGACGAGCTGAACGCCTCGCCCGACGAGTTCAGCGGTACGGCGGTGATGACCGTCTACGACGGCACCGGCCTGGCCGACATCGCCTACCTCGGGCCCACCTACGCCCAGAGCCCTGCCCTGGGCCCCGTCGCCGAGCGCTACGGCTGGTCGAGGTCCGCCGACAACCTCTCAGTCCTCCTCGACTGCACCTTCCCCGGCCGCGGCCACAACGACTTGCGGCTCTCGGCGGGCATCGTCGATGCCTACATGCTCGACTTCATCGCCGAGGCCGGTGTTGGCTCGCTGCCCATGGACTGCCCCGCTGACCCGCTCGGACTCAGGACGTCGTGAGATCAGGCGAGCGTCGACGGGCGCCCGGGGCCATCAGTCGGTGCCGTCGAGGACCGAGGTGACCAGAGCGGCGATGGCGCTGCGCTCGGAGCGGCTGAGGGTGACGTGGCCGAACAGCGGGTGGCCGCGAAGAGAATCGACGACCGACACGATGCCGTCGTGGCGACCGACCCGCAGGTTGTCCCGCTGGGCGACGTCATGGGTGAGCACCACCCGGCTGCCCTCTCCAAGCCGGGACAGTGCAGTGAGCAGCACACCCCGTTCGAGGTTCTGGGCCTCGTCGATGATGACGAACGTATCGGTGAGGCTGCGGCCGCGGATGTGGGTGAGGGGAAGCACCTCGAGCAAGCCCTCGGCCTCCACCTCGTCCAGAACGTTGGGCCCGGCGATCGCCTCCATCACGTCGGTGACGGCGGCCGCCCAGGGGTTCATCTTCTCGTCGCTGCTACCTGGGAGGAACCCCAGATCCTGACCGCCCACCGCGTACAGCGGCCGGAACACGGTGACGCGCCGGTGGGTGGACCGCTCGAGCACGGCGTCGAGACCCGCAGCGAGGGCCAAGCACGACTTGCCTGTGCCCGCTGCTCCTCCGATCGACACGATCCCAACCGAGGGATCGGAGAGGAGGTCGAGGGCGATGCGTTGTTCGGCGTTTCTACCGGTGACGTCGAACAGGCGCTGGTCGCCCCGAACGAGGTGGAGGCGCTTGTCGACGTGCACCCGGGCCAGGGCCGACTGGCTGCCCGACGACACGGCGACGCCGCAGTTGCACGGTAGGTCGCGAGACTCGTCGAGATCGACGACACCATCGGAGAACAGGGCATCGATGGTGGCGCTCGAGGCGGCGAGCTCGACGAAGCCCGTCCATCCGTCGTCGTGCACCTGCTCGTTGCGATACTCGTCGGCGGCGAGACCGGCGATGGTGGCCTTGAGGCGCAGCGGTAGGTCTTTCGTGACGACGGTGACCGCTCGACCCTCCGATGCCAGGTTGGCGGCGACGGCCAGGATCCGATGATCGTTCTCCGACGAGGCGAAGGCCGGGGGCAGCGTCGAGGGGTCCTGGTGGTTGAGCTCGACCCGGACTGTCCCGCCTTGGTCGTTGACCGGCAGCGGGTCGGTCAACGTGCCGTAGCGCAGACGCAGCGTCTCGAGGTGGCGGAGCGCGGAGCGGGCCGCCCAACCGAGCTCGGGGTGGTGTCGCTTCCCCTCGAGTTCGGAGACGACCACGACGGGGAGCACCACATCATGCTCGTGGAACCGCTCGATCGACACTGGATCGGCGAGCAGCACCGAGGTGTCCAGGACGAACGTGCGGCGCCCGTTGGGCCCCGCGACGGCAACGGAGGTCACTGCTGTCTAGACAACCTCACGGCGCGACCTGAGCGGCGGATTTCCGATCACCACTCGTTCCAATGGATGACGGAGTCCAGATCGTCTCGCGGCGCGGGCTTGAACTCGGTTCCGACGGTGTGGGCCACGGGCACCAGCACGCCCTGCGCTATCTCGTCGTAGGGGATTCCGACGACCTCGGCCACGTCGCGCTCGTACACCAGGTGCAGCGTGGTCCACGTGGTACCGAGGCCTCGGGCCCGGGCCGCCAGCATGAAGCTCCACACTGCGGGGAACAGCGACCCCCAGATGCTGGCCGACATCAAGGCGGGGGCGTGGTCAACTCGGCCGGTGTGGCAGGCGATCAGGTGCACCGGGACGTCGCCGAGGTGATGCGCCAGGTGCTCGGCCGACGACATCACCCGCTCCTGAGTGGCGGCGCGGGCCGGATCATCGAACCCGAGGTTGGCTGCGGCCTCGGGCATGGACTGGTAGACGTCCCAGGCCCTGCCGTAGTGCTCGGCGATGGCGGCGCGCTTGGCGGCGTCGGTCACCACCACGAAGTGCCAGTCCTGCTTGTTCGACCCTGTGGGTGCTTGCACCGCGACATCGAGGCACTCGCGGATGAGTGAGAGGTCGACGGGTCGTTCGAGATCGAGGCGCCTGCGCACGGCGCGGGTGGTGGTGAGCAGCTCGTCGGGTGAGAGGTCGAGAAGGGGTGGCATGACCCGACGCTATTCGCACCGGGATCGATCAGTCGTCGACCAGCGCCTGATACACCGCCCAACGAAGCTGCGGTTGAAGGGGGTAGGTGCCGCTGGGAAGCAGCTGGGTCAGAAAGATCGCGGTGATCTCCTCGGCGGGGTCGATCCAGAAGATGGTGCTGGCCGCGCCGCCCCAGTGGAACTCGCCGACCGACGACGGGCGTCTGGCCAGAGCAGGGTCGATCATGACGCTGAACCCGAGGCCGAACCCTTCGCCTTCGGCGGTCGACACCGACTGGCCAGCCGCCATCTCCGCGGTGGTGGCATTGCCAGGAAGGTGGTTGGTGGTCATGTGCTCCAGGGTGCGGGTGCCGATGATGCGCGATCCGTGAGCTGCCCCTCCCCCCGACAAGGCGTCACAGAACCGCTGGTAGTCATCGAGCGTGGACAACAGGCCACCGGCGCCGCTCAAGAAGTGGGGACGGCGCGTCCGGCCCGAGCCCGGGTCACCCGAATCCATGACTCGAAGCCGCTTGCCCTTGTCTCGGGTCCAGCTCGGCGTCAGCCGCGCCACCCGATCGTCATCATCGGCCCAGAATCCCGTGTGGTGCATTCCGAGCGGCTCGAAGATGTGCTCGGTGAGGTACTCGTCGAGGGACTGGCCGCTGATGACCTCGATGACGCGAGCGACCACTTCGGTGCTCATTCCGTAGGTCCATCGAGCGCCGGGCTGGTGCACGAGGGGCAGCTCGCCGAGCAGCTTCATGGCCTCCTCGAGCGAGTAGCGGGGGTACTGGAACAGGTCGCCGAGTGCTCCGTCTCGGTAAAGAGCATCGAGAGGGTGCTGGTACTGAAATCCCGTTGTGAAGCCGGCGGTGTGGGTGAGGACGTCGTGGAGGGTGACGTCGCGCTCCGCCGGTACCACCTCCGGCGCTTCCTTGGTTCCTCCCGCCCACACCGACAGGCCGCCGAGCTCGGGGATCCAACGCCGAACGGGATTCGCCAGCAGTGCATGGCCCGCCTCGACCAGCTGCATCATGGCGATCGACGTCACGGGCTTGGTCATCGAGTAGATGCGGACGATGGCGTCGGCGGCGATCGGCGCGGTCCGCTCGTGGTCGGCGAAACCGTAGCTGTGACGCAACACGACCTCGCCGCGCTGAGTGACCTGGGTGATGGTGAACGGCAGGCGAGCGGCATCGACATAGCGGTGGCTCAGGTCGTCGACGGCGCGATGCAACCGGTCGGGATCCAGGCGGCGGGTCATGGCCAGGTGACGCTAGCGGCGAACCGGCCAGGTCACCGAAGCAGCCATGGCGCCACCTGACGCGACGTGACCCTATGGCAGCATGCGGGCCATGCGCGTGCTCGTAACCGGAGCAACCGGGTTCGTCGGAAGCCATGCCACCGAAGCCATGGTGGATGCTGGCCATGACGTGCGCCTCGCCGTGCGCAGCGTCGAGAGAGCCGAGCAGGTGCTGGCTGCCCGCGGAATGTCGGCCGACGACGTCGACCTCGTCATCGCCGACATGGTGGATCCCGAGTCTCTGGCCCGCGCTCTCGAGGGGCGGGAAGCATGCGTGCACGCGGCAGCCGCCATCGGCGTGACCAGCGCGGAGCCCGACAGGGTGATCACCGGCAACGTCGACGGGGCGCGCAACGTCATCGGTCAAGCGGTCCAGATGGGATGCGACCCCGTCGTCCACCTCTCGACCGTCGGTGTGTTCATCCCGTCCCCAGATCCGGTCATCACCCCCGACTCACCACTGGCGTCGCCCCGCAATCCCTACGGCCGGTCCAAGATCGCCGCCGAGGAGTACGTGCGGTCGCTCCAAGCCGAAGGCGCGCCGGTGACGATCATCTATCCCGGTGGCGTCTACGGGCCCGATCAGCCCAGTCTCGACGCGGGGATGGAGGGCATCGTCGGGGCGCTCGATAAGGCCTTCCCCATGCCGCCCTCGGGTGGAGTCGGTGTGCTCGACGTGCGGGACCTGGCCCAAGTCATCACCCGGTCACTCGAGCCCGGTCGTGGCCCGCGGCGGTTCATGGCCGGTGGCCGGTTCCATCCGTGGGCCAGCTTCGCTGAGATCTGCGAAGAGGTGACCGGGGTCCGGCCGCGTCGCCTGAATGTGCGGCCGCGGATGATGCTGGCCCTCGGCAGCGCCATCGACCTGGCCAAGCGTGTCAGGCCCTTCGAGTACCCCCTCACCCGTGATGCGGCCGAGTTCATGGTGAAGGCCGTCCCCTCCGAGGACGGCCCCACCCTGGACGAGCTCGGCGTCACCTACCGGCCGACGCGCCAGACCATCGCTGACGCCATCGGATGGCTGGCCTCCGAAGGGCATCTCTCGCCCCGAGCCGCCGGTCGTCTCGCTCCGACCTGAGGGTGGAACGAGGAGGCAGGCGGCTCGGCGAGGGGAACGGGTTCCGCCACCGCCCTCAGGAGTAGACCACGCGGGTGATCCAATCGGCGACCAGCGCCGGCTTGTCACCGCCCTCGACGGTGACCGTGCAGGTGCGGGTGATGTCGATGTTGTTGCCCTTCAGCACCGCGTTGGCGAGCGTGGTGCTGACACGGATGCGGCTGCCCGACGGGACCGGCGCCACGAACCGCACCTTGTCGAAGCCGTAGTTCACGCCCATGGCGATGCCCGCGAACCGGGCCGGGTCGCCCTGGGGCACGCTGCCCACCAGCTTGGTGAGCATCGACAGGGTGAGGAAGCCATGGGCGATGGTGCCACCGAACGGCGTCGCCTTGGCCGCTTCCGGATCGACGTGAATGAACTGGTGGTCGTGGGTGACGTCGGCGAAGGCGTTGATCATCTCCTGAGTGATCTCGAGCCAGTCGCCGGTTCCCTCGTCCTTGCCGACATCGGCCTTGAACAGCTCGAATGCAGTCTCTGCGTTGCTCGGCACGGTGAACCTCCTGGACGGTCTCTCGGCGCGGCCACCGCCGCCGGGTGGCGATGGGCTGGATCGGAACCTACCTGTTGCCCGACGGTCCGTGGCAGCCGGCTGCTACGAAACGACTCCGAGGGTGCGTGCCGTATCGCTGGTGGGAACGTCGCTCTCGTCGGGGTTGGTGCCCAACAGACGGTCACCCATGTTCGTGGTGACCCCGAACCACTGGTGCTCGTTCTTGAAGTGATGGAGACGATGGTTGCGCGAGAGGCGACGGAACCATTCACTGCTGGGTCGGTACGGCGAGTGGATCAGGTAGTGGATCCACTCGTAGTAGAGCAGCATCCCGAATCCAGAGCCGATGGCGGCCGCGGCCTGTGGTGGGCGGAGGCGGCGGACCGCCAGGGCGATCAACAGCGGAGCGGCGGGGAACAACGCCTGGAAGGGCACCATCACCACCGAGAGGTCGCGGGGGTTGGCGTGGTGCTCGCGGTGCTTGCGGGCGGTGACGGGGTCGATGGTGAGGGGTCCCACCTTCGTGGGCTTCCAGTGCAGAAGGCGCGTGTGCACCAGCCACTCGGTGAACGGCTCGAGAACCACGACCATCGCCGGGATCCCGATGTCCCAGCGGTTCGGGCGCCCGATGCGAAGTCGGGCGACGACAGCCGACGCGAACACGGCGCCGATCGCCAGCGGGGATGGCTTCGTGAAGAAGTAGCGAACCAGCTCACCGAGGGTCGCTCCCCGGCCGGGCGGTTGGCGGGGGGTGCGCACTGCGTGATTGTCGGGCCCTCGTTGGTCCCTGGTCAAGGTGACGGCAGAGCCCGTATGGGGTTCTCGAGCACCCCGATCCGCTCCACCTCGCATCGGACAGTGTCGCCCGGCTGAAGGGCCACGCCGCGCGCCGCGCCCACTCCGGCCGGAGTCCCGGTGGTGATGACCGTACCCGGCTCGAGCGTGGCGGCGGTCGTGATGATCTCGATCAGCCGCCAGCAATCGAAGATCATCTCGGCGGTCGAAGCGTCCTGCATCGTCTCGCCGTTCACCTGGCAGCTCAGGCGGAGCCGGTGAGGATCGTCGATCTCGTCAGCGGTGACGAGCCACGGCCCCATCGGAGCGAAGGTGTCGAACGACTTGCCGAGGGTCATCTGCGTCGATGCCTTCTGCCAGACCCGCTCGGTGACGTCGTTGCAGATCGTGTAGCCGGCCACCACCGACGGTGCCTCGGCTGCCGTGACACCGTGGCAACGCCGACCGATGACGACGGCCAGCTCCACCTCGTGATCCACGAACGGCTGATGCTCGGTCACTGGGATGCTGATGGCGTCCCCCGGACCGATCACCGCGCCCGGTGCCTTGGCGAACAGCGCGGGGAACGACGGCACCTCGGAATCCAGCTCAGAGGCGTGGTCGGGGTAGTTCTTGGCGACACCCCAGATGAACGGCGGGCGCAGGATCGGTGCCCTCAATCGCACGTCGGCAAGCCCCACCCGTCCCCGGCCACTGTCGACGACCCCGCGGGTGAGGTCGCCCGCGCCCTGGTGCCATGCGGCGAGCAGGGCCACCATCGAACGCGGCAGCGTCGGCTCGGCGCGGTGCAGCACGACCGCCTGGTCGCCGTCGATCACCGCCGCTGCCGGCGACTCGTCGGCAGCGGGCATGACCACCGTGGCGAGCCTCACGTTGTCACCTCGTTGCCTGATCCATCGGCCGCGACGCTATTGGTCCGCGTCGGCAACGGCCACCGTCGCGGTCTACACCGGGGCCTGGACGATCGGACGCGGTTCCCGCATGGGCGGAAGCGAGACCCACAGGTCGGCGACGAGATCGTCGCGAATGGATCGGCGTGCAGGGTCGTCCCACAGGTTGATGCGCTGGAGCGGATCCTCGGCGCAGTCATAGAGCTCCCCCTCGGTGCCGTCGTGCACGGTTCCAGCCAGGTAGGAGGTGCACAGGAAGCCGTCGCGCCAGATCGAGCGGACGCCGATCTTGGTGCGGTTGGGATGAACCGAGTCCCACTCGGTGAGCACCCGCTGGCGCTTCTGGACTGCTGCCTCGCTCTCGTCTCGGGGCAGGGACTGCCCCTCCATCCACTCCGGCACCTCGACACCGGCGATGGCGCAGAAGGTCGGTGCCAGGTCCACCAGACCGACCGGTTCTGCGACCGACACGCCCGTGACCGGACCCGACGAGCGAGCCGGGCGCCAGATCAAGGGGAGCCGCATCAGCGAGTCGACGTGGTACGGGCCCTTGAACAGCAACCCGTGATCGCCCTGGAACTCGCCGTGGTCGGTGGTGAAGAGGACATCGGTGTCGTCACCCCAGCCGCGCCCGTCGATGTGGGCGAGGAGACGACCCACTCCCTCGTCGATCAGCTCGTTCTCGACGTGAACCCGGGCGTTGACCTCGCGAACCTGGTCATCGGTTAGGGTGGCTGGAACCCAATCCCGCGGCGCCTCGTAGTTCGACACCAGCGCGCCGTCGTACCACTGCCGCCAGTGCGGAGCCTTGGCATCGAGCAGCGCCTCCCGCTGGGACCGGTCGGCCGGATACCCCTCGGGCAGATCGAGGTCGCGCCATCTGACGCGGCTCATCTCCGACTGCGGCGGATCCCACGGGTGGTGGGGATCGGGAAACGACACCCAGCAGAACCAGTCGTCGGCGGGATCGAGCGTGTCGAGCCAGTCGATGGCGCGGTCCACGCACCAGTCGGTGTGGTACACGCCGCGCGGCATGTTGTTGATGCCCACCTGCACGCAGTCGGTGTCGCCGCCCCGCACCGAGCTGACCTCCATCGACGCCGGCTCCACAACGGAGTAGAAGTCGGCGATGTGGCCCGGGGCGTGCTTGCCCATCCAGTCCGCGTAGTGGGTGAAGAGCCCGGTGCCATGGGTGGCGAGCTGGAGATGATCGAACCCCCGGTGGGGCTCACCCTCGTGAGGGGCGTGGCTCCCATCAGGGTCGGCGTCGCGGCCGAGCACGTTCTCGGGGAACCGCAGGAAAGGGTCGATGAACGGTTCGAAGTGGGCCTTCCCCACCAGCGCGGTTCGGTAGCCGGCCCGGTGCAGCACCCGGGCCACACTCGGGGCGTCGACCGGCAAGGCCACGCCGTTCATCCACACGCCGTGGGTGCCGACGTGCTGGCCGGTGATCATGGTGGCGCGACTGGGCATGCACACCACGTTCTGGGGATGGGCCCGCTGGTAGCGAATGCCGTCGGCGGCCAGCCCGTCGACCACCGGTGTGCGGGCCACGGTGCCCCCGTTGCAGCCCAGCGCGTCGTAGCGCATCTGATCGGTCGTGATGAAGAGGATCTTGCGGCCCATGTCAGCTCCCGAATCGGTCGCCGGCTTCGAGCCGGGTCTTGAGGTTGGTGACGGCTGCGTCGATGGCACCGGAGAGGACGTAGCTCATGGCTTCGGGGACGATCTCGGTGGAGTACACCAACAGGCAGTCGCCGGGCCCGAGATCGAAGATGTCGACGGTGGCCAGGTGGTACTCGGTGGGCAGAGGTCCGGTGATCCGGTACTGGAACCGACGAAGGTCGGCGTCGTTGGTGACGATGTCCTCGGTGATCGGCAGCCCGCTCCCCAAGGTGATGGTGCGAACGTCGCCCTCGACCGCGGCAGCCGCCATGTTGGGGAACCACTCAGCGATGGCCTCTGCATCGGAGATGGCGGCCCAAGCGACGTCGGCATCGACCCCGATGCGCGCCGTCACCCTGCTTGTCGCCACCTGGTGAACCTTATGGCAACCAGCGATGCGCCCGGCGCGTGGCGGTGAGCCGTTCCCGGTCTGGACACACTGTGTAACCATCGGTAACGCTTGGGGATGGCCCGATCCAAGCTCCGCACTGCCCTCGCCGTCGGTGGCGCCGCCGCGATCGGCGCCCGCACCGCCCTGCGACGCGCCAACGCCCGCTGGGAGCGCAGCGTCGATGCGACCAACGGTGATCCGTGGTACCTGCCCGACGGTCACCACACCCAGATCACCACGAGCGATGGCGCGACGTTGGCCCTCACTCACGTCGGCAAGCACGGCCCCAGCCAACCCGGTCCCAGCGAACCCGGTCCCGGCGAACCCAGCGTGGTCCTTTCGCACTGCTGGATGGGTGCCCGGCAGGTGTGGGGCCACGTTGCCCAGCGCCTGGCCGACGACGGTCACCACGTGGTGCTGTACGACCAGCGCGGTCACGGCGAGTCGACCCTCGGCTCCGACCCCATCTCGATCGAGCGGCTCGGCGACGATCTGGCCGAGATCCTGGCTGCCCTCGAGCTCGGCCGCGTCGTGCTCGGCGGGCACTCGATGGGCGGCATGACGGTCATGGCCTACGCCGGTCGCCACCGCGAGGATGCCGCCCGCCGAGTGGCCGGCAGCGTGCTGTCGTCCACGAGTGCCCGCCGCAAGTCGCTCACCAAGCGAGACGGCGACATCGGAGAGGCGGTCCTTTCGGGCAAGGGCTTCACCTGGAACATGTCACGGCCGGTCCTCGGCCGCGCCCTCGTCCGGCGTCAGGTGGGCGACGTCGCCTCCGCCGCCACCCTCGACGCCATCCGTTCGATGACCATCAACACGCCCCCCGAGGTGCGAGGCCCGCTGGCCCGAGCGATGACGGAGATGGATCTGCGGGCCCACCTGGAGCACTTCTCATGGCCGACCCGGGTCGTGGTGGGAAGCAAGGACACGCTCACCGTCCCGGCATGGAACGAGGAGATCGCCGAACTCATCGACGGGGCCTCGTTCCATGTGGCCGAGGGGTGCTCCCACATGCTCCCGATGGAGGCACCCGGTTTGCTGGCCGACGCCCTCGCCGAGCTGGCGTCGGCGGCGTCCGTCGAGCAGACCCGCAGCTCGGGGGAGCGGGCGACCGCCTGATCATCGAGCAGCCGCATACGATCATCGGCATCGAGACGTGGCCGACGGCAGCCCCATGACCACCACCGGCGAGGACCGCTTCATCTTCGACCCGCTGGCCGGGGGGTTTGTCGACGATCCCTACCAGCAGTACGCCGCCCTCCGAGAGACCGATCCGGTTCAGCACTCCGACCTGCTGGCTGGCTGGGTGGTGACTCGCCACGACGACGTCGGCCGGCTGCTTCGAGACCCGACGATCTCGAGCAGCATCCACAACGCCACCCCCACGCCGCTCACCGAGAACGAGCTGGCTCGGCTTGGTCGCCAGCCCCGGGCCGCCCGCACCGTCGTCCTCCAAGACGACCCCGACCACGCCCGCACCCGCCATCTCATGGCCGAACCGTTCCGCGCCCGGCAAGTTGGCGGGTTGCGCGAATCGATCACCCAGCGGGTCCACGCTGCCTTCGACCGCCTCCACCACCAGCACGGGTCAGGCCCCACATCGTTGGACCTTGTGGCGGAGTTCGCCTACCCGCTGCCGGTCGAGATCTTCAGCGAGATGCTGGGCGTTCCCGACGAAGACCACCCCAAGTTCCGCTACTGGACCCAGTGCGTTGCCCGCACCGTCGATCCAGTGATGACCGACGAGGAGCGGACCGAGTGCCTGGCCGGGCTCGACGAGATGTACTGCTACCTCGAAGAGCAGGCGGCCGGAAAGCGGGAGAACCCCACCGGCGACCTGATGTCGCACCTGGTCACCGCCGAGGTCGACGGCGAGGGTCTGAGCCACGACGACCTGATGGCTCAACTGGTCACGCTCTACCTGGCCGGCCACGAGCCTACCGCCGCGCTCATCTCTGCCGGCATGCTCGCCCTGTTGCGCGAGCCCGACCAGCTGGCGAAGCTGCGGGCCGAACCGCACCTGTTGGGAAACGCCATACACGAGCTGCTGCGCTTCGACGGCCCCAACCAGTTCGTGCGCCGCATCACCACTGAACCCATCGTCCTGTCAGGGGTCGAGCTGGCAGGGGGTGCGGTGGTCTACGCCAGCCCGGCCTCGGCCAACCGCGACGCCCGCCGGTGGGGCGACGACGCCGACCGGGTCGTCATCGACCGCCCCGACGCCAGCCGCCACCTCCAGTTCGGAGCCGGGGCCCATGCCTGCTTGGGTTCGCACCTGGCTCGGCTGCAGATCGAGATCGCCTTCGCCGCCATCCTCGACCGTCTTGACCAGGTCGAGCTCGCCGGCGATCCCGTGTGGAACACCCGAATGTTCATCCGCGGTCTCGCCTCCCTCCCCATCGCGTGCACCATCAGGCGCTAGGTCCAAAGGTCACGTTCAATCTGCCCGACGCAGACGCGACAGACTCGGGGACGATGGAGCGCATGACCGGCAGCGACGCCATGCTGCTGTACCTGGAGCGGCTCGATTCGGCCCACACCCTCAAGGTCTGTGTGCTGGACATCTCCGCCATGGAGCGAACGATCGGGTTCGACGACCTGCGCCTCGCCTTCGCGGCGCGACTGTCGCGCTACCCCCGCTTCACCCAGAAGCTCGTCCACGCCCCAGGCGACCTCGATCATCCATGGTGGGTGCTCGACGAGTCGTTTCGCCTCGACGACCACCTTGACGTGCGCGGCATCGATCCTCCTGGCGACCGGGCGGCGATGGATGCCGTGCTCAGCGATCTTGCCGCCGCGCCGATGCCCAAGGACCGGCCGCTGTGGGACGCCACGCTGCTCTGTGGCTTGGCCGGCGATCGGGTCGCGGTCGTTACCCGCCTCCACCACTGCATCACCGACGGTGTGGGAGCCGTCAACGCCCTCATGGCCTTCACCTCGCCCGAGCCCGACGGAAAGGGGTCGGCGCCGGTGGTCTCCGTCGAGCCAGGTCAGCCGACGCGGCGACAGATGCTGCTCGGCGGCACCGGCCATCGGGTCGGATCGGTCCGTCACATCCCGGGGTCGCTTCGCCAAGGGGTGCGCGCCCGGCGCGCTCGCCGGGCGCTGGCCAGGTCCGAACCCCGCGTCCGCTCCGCTCGGATCATCGGGCCCGACACGTCGCTGAATCCCCGTTCGATCGATTCCACACGGCACTGCGCCAGTGGGACGTGGGAGTTCGAGCGAATCCGGTCGGTGGCCAAGCACCACGCCGCCACGGTGAACCACGTGCTGCTCACCATGGTCGCCGAGGCGTGCCGGCGAGAGCTGATCCGCCGCCACGAACCGGTACCCGACGTGTTCATGACGGCGTTCGGCGTGGCCAGCGACACCGACATCGACCGGCTGTGGGGCAACCGCATCACCCCCGCCAACTTGCCGATGCACGTCCACGTCGCCGACCCTGTCGAACGGCTCGGGGTCGTGCGGGACACCGCCCGCCCCCTGATCGAGATCATCCGCCGTGAGACCTTGCCCACCGCCGGGCGGCTCGCCGAGTTCGCCCATCCACTGGCCGGGCGGGCGCTGGTGGCCATCGTCAACCGATCGCCCAAGGTCTTCGCCAACATCGTGACCGCCAACGTGGCGGGCCCTCCCCGGGAGCGATGGGTCGGCAGAGCACGCATCGTCGAGTGGCTGTCCGTCGCCATCCTCCAAGGCAGCTCGGGACCGAACGTCACCATGTACAGCTACGATGGCGCCGTTTCGGTCGGGGTCCTCACCGCCGGTTTCCACCCCGAGCCGGCGCGGTTCGTCGCTGACATGTCCAGCGGCCTCGAGATGCTGGAATCATCGGTGCCATGACCAGCACCAACATCCGGCCGACGCGCTCGCCGCGTGCGATCCGCTCGCCGCGTGCGATCCCCCTAAGGAGTCCCGATGGCTGATCCGACCGCCCGCTTCGTGCTCGAACCCGACGACGAGTACCCCCACCAACCCGAAGCGGCTCCCAACTACAACGAGTCGATGTACCTCAACGTGTTCGACCACACGCGGGCGCACGGGGGCTGGTTCCGGCTCGGCAACCGAGTCAACGAGGGCTACGCCGAGATGAGCGTGTGCACCTATCTGGCCGACGGACGCGTCGGCTTCATGTTCGGTCGCCCCGCCATCTCCTCGAACGACGCCATGGACGCCGGAGGTCTCACCATCGAGGTGCTCGAGCCGCTCCACCGGCTGCGCGTCACCTACGCGGGAAAGCTCTGCCTGCTCGACCATCCCGAAGAGATGGCCGATCCGCGCACCGCCTTCACCACCAACCCCCACGTCGAGGCCACTGCGTCGTTGGAGTTCGAGGGGGTCAGCAAGGTGTTCGGGGGCAGCTTCGACGCCGGGACGGCCGAGTCCGGCTTCGCCAAGGCGCACTACGAGCAGCACGTTCGAGCCGATGGCCACATCACCGTAGGCGACGAGGTCATGGAGATGACCGGTGGGCTGGGTCTGCGAGACAAATCGTGGGGACCCCGATCATGGCAGTCAATCGACTGGTACCGCTGGCTACCCATCGCCTTCGGCCCTGACCTCGGAATGACGGTGTCGCTGCGCGCTTCGGGCGATCACATCCACCGTGGCGTTGGCATGGTTCACCATGACGGTCATTACGAGACCTTCACCGGAGCCGACATCGAGACCACATGGGACCGCCATGGCCATCCCGCCACGGTGCGGGTCGACGCTCGCACGCCGAGCCGGCGCTACGAGATCACCGGCGAGGTGCTCTCGTGCATCCCCCTCCGCCACCGTCGCCAGCGCGACGACGGGGTCACCCTCCAGACCCGCATCGCCGAGGGCTTCACCCGCTTCACCCTCGATGGTCGCGTCGGCTACGGGATGAGCGAGTACCTCGACCAGATGATCGACGGCATGCCCACGGGTCCCGACGCCGCCGAGGGGGGCGACACCGGCCGGGTGGGCACACTCATCTCGACGTGAGGTGTCAGCGGAGGCCTCCGGCCTCGGCCCGCGGTGGGACGGCCCGATGACCCCGCCCGCGTGGGCCGGTGCAATCGGGAAGGTGGCGGCGGCGACATTCGGTGACGGGGCGTCGGTGCGGAGCATCACCCGCCTCTCCTCGGGTGCATCCCGCCAGACCTGGGCCATCGACATCGTGGTTCGGGGCGGCGACGAGCACCGGTGCGTTCTCCAGCGGCGCAGTCCGGGAGGTCTCGGCGTCACCACCGACATCGACACCGAGGCTGATCTGCTCGGGACCGCGGGGCAGGCCGGTGTTCCCGTCCCGGCAGTGCTGGCCTCGGGGCGCGACGACGGCCTGGGCGCCCCGTGGATGCTGATGAGCTACGTCGCCGGGGAGGCGATCCCCCGCCGCGTCCTGCGGCGCGCCGCGTCGGACGACGCCATGCGCACCGGGCTGGTCGCCGACCTTGGTCGGGCCGCGGCGCGCATCGCCTCGATCGACCCCGCCTCAGTCCGCGGGCTCCGGCTCCATCGACCGATCGAGGACCTACGACTCGTGGCCGATCTGGTGGCACCACTTCCGCCCGCCTTCGAGGCCGCCTTCTCGTGGTTGTCGGTCAACAGGCCTGATCCCGTGGACGAACCAGTCGTCGTCCACGGCGACTTCCGGCTCGGAAACGTGCTGGTCGACGACAGTGGCCTCACCGCCGTGCTCGACTGGGAGCTGGCCCACCTGGGCCATCCCGTCGAAGACCTGGCCTGGCTGTGCGTCCGGGCGTGGCGGTTCGGCGCTGCCGAACCTGCTGGGGGTGTCGGTGAGCGAAGCGAGCTGTGGGCGGCGTTCGAACGCGAAGGCGGTCCTGTCGTCGCTCCCGCCACCGTCCACTGGTGGGAGGTGCACGGCACGCTCCGGTGGGGTCTCATCAGCATGGTGCAGGCTCAACGCCACCTGTCGGGCCGGGAGCGATCACTCGAGCTGGCCGCCATCGGCCGGCGGGTGTGTGAGACGGAGTGGGATCTGCTCCTCCTGTTGGATCCCGAAGGCGAACCCGCACTACCCGAGCCCGTGTGCACCGATCTCCACCCCGGTCCCACATCCCCACATCACGCACCGTCGGCCATCGAGCTGGTCGAGGAGGTGCGGCACCTCCTCGTCGAGGGAGATCTCGGCACCGAAGCCAGCGGACGCGCCCGCTACCAGGCCCGCGTCGCCGCCAACGCGCTGGCCATCGTCGCCCGCGAGCTCCGCCACGCCGACCAGTCCGCGACCCGCTCCCCGGCGAGCTCCGCGACGCCGCCCGGCGACCGCCCGCAGGCTGCGGACTGGACGCATGACGATGTGACGAGCGCCGCCATCGCCGACAGGTCGGTGACGTGGTCGGACCGAGCGGTCCTCGACCGGATGTGGCAGGCCGCCGCCCGGCGCGTCGCCGTAGCCAACCCCGCCTGGCCCACCTGAGCGCCCAGCGGGGCTCGGCAGGACAGGATGGGGACCGTGACCGACCCTGCTGACGACCCATCACCTGCCGATCCCGACGACGTCACCCGGCTCGTCGTCATCCGCCATGCCGAGCCCAAGGCCCACGTCGAGGGAGTCATCCCCGGCCCGCAGGGCGACACCGGGCTGTCCGACCTCGGCGTGCGGCAGGCCGAGGCCCTGCGGGATCGCCTGGCCATCACCAACGAGCTCGATGGCGTCGGGGCGCTGGTGACGAGTCCGCTGCCCCGTGCTCGGGAGACGGCGGAGATCATCGCGCCGGCCATCGGGCCCGGCCTCGACCTTGACATCGATCCCGAGGTCGAGGAGTGGCGCTTCGGCGACGCTGACGGCCTGACGTGGGACGAGTTCGCCGATCGTCATCCCATCCCCGAAACCGGGTGGCATCCCTACCTCCACCGAGCCGCCGGTGACGAGTCGTGGGCCGAGTTCCAGGTGCGAGCCCAGCGACGGCTCCACGAGCTCACGATCGAGCATCGCGACACGACGGTCGTGGTCGTCTGCCATGGCGGTGTCATCGGCGCGTCGATGGTGTCGATGGCCGGCCTCGGTCACTTCGGGGGCGGCGTCTGGCTGCGCCCCGACTACGTCTCGCTCACCGAGTGGTCGCTCCGATCACGCGACGCCGCGAGGTTCGGTCTGCCGAAGTGGCATCTCGTCCGCTTCAACGACTCCGCCCACACCAACGGCCTCGACACCGGCGTGATCCACCCGCTCCCCTGATGGGCCGGGCCCGGGTCCGCGCTGTCAGGGGTGGTTCAGACGAAGGTCTCGCCGTTGACCTGGGCGCCTTCGTGAGCAAGGAGCCAGCGCTTGCGGTCAAGCCCGCCGGTGTAGCCACCGAGCCTCCCGTCAGAGGCGATGACGCGGTGGCACGGGACCACGATGCCGGTGGGATTGCGGCCGTTGGCCTGGCCGACGGCCCGAAACGCAGTGGGCCGCCCAACCATCTCGGCCAGCTCTCGGTAGGAGCAGGTTTCGCCGGCGGGGACTGATCGAAGGGCCGCCCACACGTCCCGCATGAACGACGTTCCGATGAGCGGCCGGACGGGGATCTCGTCGATGGCGCCGAGATCCCCGTCGAAGTACGCCCGCAGGAGCGCGGCGACCCGAGCCGGACCCGGTGCGTGCCGGCCGAGAGGCGCCACCGTGGGCGTGTCGACGACGTCGACGGCGTTGAGGTGGTCATCGGCCACCGACAGCTCCAGATAGCCCAGCGGTGTCTCGATGGCTGCGATGTCCATGGCACCATTCATAGTCCCCGCTCCGACCGTTGGGTCGGACGGATCCGGACACCGACGTGCGCATCCGTCTCTATGTCCGAATCCGTCTACATCACCGGTGCGGGCGCGGGTAGAACCGAGGGGTGACCGCTCCCGTCCACGCCGTGTCGACCACCGGGATCTACTGCCGCCCCGACTGCTCGGCCAGCCCGCTCCCACGCCACGTCTCGACCTACGCGCACCCGGCGGCGGCCGAGGCGGCCGGCTTCCGGGCGTGCCACCGGTGCCGCCCTTACCGCACCTCGGACCTGGCGACGTGGCTGGACGCGCCCGAGCTGGTGTGCCGAGCGGTGCGGATGGTGGTGGAGGGCGCCCTCGACGGCGCGACGGAGATCGACCTCGCTGCTCGGCTCGGCGTGAGCGCCCGCCACCTGCGCCGGCTGTTCGAGACGCACATGGGTCTGACTCCCGACCAGCTCGCCCGGAGCCGGCGGGCCCACTTCGCTCGGCGCTTGCTCGACGACACCGACCTACCGGTCGTGGACATAGCCACCGCCGCCGGATATGGCAGCAGCCGTCAGCTCGCCCGCGAGCTGAACCGAGTCTTCCGCGCCGGACCGAGCGAGCTGCGGTCCAAACGACGACACGCCGATCGTCTGGTCGCCGACGGCGGACTACGGCTGCGACTCCCGTTCGCTCCGCCGCTCGACTGGGCGCACCTGCTCGGCTTCCTCGCCGAGCGGGCGACGCCCGGTGTCGAGGCGGTCGACGTCGATGCCGGGATCTACCTTCGGACCATCTCGGTGGGCGGAGCACCTGGTGTGCTCGCGGCGGGACCACCGACCAGCGACGCCCTCCTCATCACCTGGCACCTACCGCGCTGGGATGGGCTGACCCACCTCAACCAGCGGGCACGAAGACTGTTCGACCTCGACGCAGACCCCGCCGACGTGCTCGCAGTGCTGGGCGACGACCCGATCGTCAGCTCTGGGGTCCACGCGTCGCCGGGTCGGCGGGTGCCCGGGGCATGGGAGGCCACCGAGATCGCGGTGCGGGCCGTCGCCGGCCAACAGGTCACGGTCCGGGGGGCGACCACGATCATGGGCCGGTTGGTCGAGCGGTTCGGTTCACCGGTGGGGGGCTTGGTACCGATGGGCCTCACCGCCACCTTCCCCACGGCCGAGGTGCTGGCCGAGGCCGGCGTCGATGCCATCGCATCCTGCGGGCTCCCCCGATCCCGGGCGGCAGCCATCGCCGGGCTCGCCGGGGCAGTCGTCGGGGGCGACATCGTGATCGACGGCTCGGTGACCGGCCGAGATCTCCATGATTCGCTGACCGGCCTTGCGGGCATCGGCCCGTGGACTGCGGGCTACGTCGCCATGCGTCTCGGCGATGGCGATGCCTACCCGCGAGGCGACCTCGCCCTGAGACGGCGGCTGGCGAGATGGTGCGGCATCGACGAGGCCACACCGGCGCACCTCGACGAAGTGGCGGAGATCTGGCGGCCGCGCCGGGCCCACGCCGCCATACACCTCTGGTCGATGCCGGTTCCAGAGGACAGATAGGGTCCCTCGCCGTGAGCACCGTCTTCATCGGACCCAGTACCTGGTCGGCGTCGACGCCAAGGTGCTCGGAACCCTTGGCCGTGTGCTCCCCCAGCGCGGGCTCGACCTCGTGGTGAGGCGGTTCGGTCCCTCGTAGGACGTCACCTCCTCAACGCCCGGACATCATCGATGGTGTCGGCATCGGCCGGAGCCTTGTCCTCCCGGTAGCGCCGCACTCGAGCGAAGCGCAGGGCGACGCCGCCGGGATAGCGCGGTGATCTCAGCACGCCGTCGAGCGCGATCTCGACCACGACCTCGGGTCGCAGGAACACGACATGGCCCTGGCGGTGTGTCTCGATCGCCCCGAACCGCTCGGTCTGCCACGCCAGCAGCTCGTCAGTCAGTCCCTTGAACGTCTTGCCGACCATGACGAACCCGCCGGTCTCGGGCTCACGCGCCCCGAGGTGGAGATTGGACAACCATCCCGTCCGCCGACCGTGGCCCCACTCGGCGGCCAGCACCACCAGGTCGAGCGTGCGCACTGGCTTCACCTTGCGCCACGACTTGCCTCGCCGCCCGGCCATGTACGGCGAGCCGACCGCCTTGCACACCACGCCCTCGTGACCTGCCTGGAGGGATTCCTCGAGCACCGACTGCGCGACGGCAGGGTCGTCAGTGATCCGGCCCGGCAACATCAGCTCGGGTGCCGCGCTCCGCAGCGCGTCGAGGCGGACCGAGAGCGGTTCGTCGATGAGGTCGCGGCCGTCGACGTGCAGCAGGTCGAACAGGAACGGTCGTAGGTCGGCGCCCGACGCCTCGTCGTGGCTGCCGACCTGGCCGGCGGTGTCGGGAAACGACCACGGACGGCCGTCGTGACCCACCCCGATGGCCTCCCCGTCGGCGACGAGGCTGTGCACGGAGAGGGCTCGGACCGCGGCCACCACTGCGGGAACTCGATCGGTGATGACGTTGAGGTTGCGCGTGAACACGGCGACCGCGTCACCCGACTTGTGGACCTGGATCCTGATGCCATCGAGCTTCCACTCCACCGAAGCCACCTCGACCTCAGCCACGGCCGTGGCAACGTCTCGCGCGGTCGAAGCCAGCATCGGTCGGATGGGTCGGCCGAGCTGGAGGCCGATGGCGTCGAGCCCCTCGCCACCGGCCGAGAGTGCGATACCGGCGATGGTCCCCAGGTCGCCACCCAGCATCGTGGCCCGCCGAACCGCCGCCGCGGGCACATCGGCCGCCTTGGCCACGGCCTCGACCATCACGCCTTCCAGCGCGCCCTGGCGGAGCTCGCCCACGAACAACCGCCGGATGTGGTCGGCCTCCGCCGGTGTCGCCCGTTCCAGCAGCCCGGTGAGGCAAGCATCACGGTCCCCCTGGCTTCCCTCGCCCCTCATGGCGTCCAGCTCGCTGATCGCTTCGTCGACATCACGTACGGTCAGCGACGGCTGAGCGGCGGGCGGCGGACGCAAATCGAACACGGTGGCCCAACCCACACCGATGCGCCCCTGCCGAGGGAGACCGGTGAGCATTCCCACCACCGCCGCCACCTCGTCGAGATCGTCCACCTCGTCGAGATCGTCGGGCGCGAGCCGGCGCAGCACATCGGCCAATGTCGAGATCTTCTCCGTTCTCTTGGTCGTCGCTCCGACAGCCGAGGATGCCGCGACAACCTCGGCGAACGACATCGACGACGCCACGGGATCTGGAACCTCAAGCGGGGCGGACGCAGGTGAGCGAGGCGAATGACACCGTGTGGACGCCCCCACTCCACGCCGGCGCTGGGAACACGACGGACTGAAGGGGGCTGTTGGTCGCGGCCCGGACCAGCTCGGTTCCCGTCTCGATGTCGACCACGACCACCTCCTCACCGTGTTCCCCTACCCGGTCGGGCTCGTGGTCCATCGTCACCACCTCGCCGGTGTCGGGGTACAGCAGGAAGTGGGCGCCGTGACCCTGCGACCGCGACCAGACCGGGGCCGGGTCGACCACTCCGTCGCCATCGAACCGGAAGGCAGCGAGCACCGCGTTGGCCGAGTCGAAGGCCACGGCCAGGTTGCGCGTGGTGTCCACCAGCGGGGGGTTGGCCACGATGCCGTTGGGCCGTCCACACACCTCGGTGAGCGTCACCGCAGCATCGTCGAGCCCGATGCGGACCAGGTGCAGTGGCCCGGGCGACGAGCTCACACCCCGAAACGAGCCCTGGAAGCCCTCGGTGCCCTCGCCGTCGTCGAGCAGCCATCCCGCCCCGGCGGCCAGAACCACGTCCCACCCATAGGTCTGGCCCTCCTCGGTCACGTAGACCGGCGAGAACCCGTCGTCGAGGGCGAGCGTGGCGCCATCCCATCGGGCCCGCAGGAGCGACCGGTCCCCCACCACGTAGGTGGTGGTGCCATGGGCTGACAGCCGGGCGATCGAGCGCTCGGGAAGAACCAGCCGGTCGACGATCTCGAGACCCTCAGGCTCGAGCGCCAGCAACTCGGCCGGCTCGTCGGTGTCCTTGCCGAAGTCCTTGGTGACGATGGTCCCGTCGTCGAGGACGACGAACGAGTTATAGGGCCGATCACGCGGCAGCCGGCGAGACGCCACCACCGAGCAGTCAGGCGCCAGCCGGTGGGCGTGATGGTCGAACACCACGTAGAGATCGCCGTTGGCGTGGACGGCGACGCCCCCCGGCCACCAGGGCCCGCCCCCCAGGTCGGGCGAGCGCTCGACCTCCTCGAGCGAATCGCCGTCGATGCGTTCGACCCAACAGGTGGCGTCGGCGCCGATGGTGTGGCGCAGCAGGTAGGTCTCGCCCGGGTCGCGCAACACGACCATGGTGGCGGCGAACACCTCACGGTGCACCACCTCCACCGCTCCGCCCGGGATGAGCCCGGTGCCTCCGCGACGGTGGGGCACCGCTCGGCGGGTTGGGCCCCCGTCCTCCGCGGGCCAGGGACTGTCCCAGTAGCCCGATGGTGCGCGATGGCGGGGTTCGTCCACGCCACGATCCTGCCAGCCTCGAACGTCTGGTGCCGCCTCTCCCTAGGCTTCGGTTCATGCACACCGTCACCGCAGACCTGACCCATGGAACCGCTGTACGCATCTCGACCGGCACCCACACCTGGGCGGCCGACGAACCCATCGACGCCGGCGGGACAGATCTGGGCCCCAACCCCTACGAGCTGCTGTTGGGTTCGCTCGCTGCATGCACGGCGATCACCCTGGGAATGTACGCGGAGCGAAAGGGGTGGGGGCTCGACGCGGTGTCGGCCCGGTTCACCTACACCAAGATTCACGCCGACGACTGCGCGACGTGTGACGACGACGCCACCGGCTGGCTCGACCACGTCACCACCGAGATCTTCCTCGACGGCGACCTCACCGATGAAGCCCGTGCCCGGTTGGCCGACATCGCTACCCGCTGCCCGGTGCACAAGACCCTCGAACACGGCATCCACTTCGAGGAGCAGGTCGTCGCCGGCTGAACCGCCCGGCCTGCCCGGTGGGGCAGACTCGCCACCAGATCAGCCCGTCGATCGAGGAGGCACAGAGCAGTGAGTGCAGACCTGGTCATCAGAGGTGGAACCGTCGTTGACGGCAGCGGCGCTCCAGGGGTGACCGCCGACGTCGCCATCGACGGCGACCGGATCGTCGGCGTGGGTCCCGACCTCGCCACCAAGGGTGCGCGGGTGCTCGACGCCGAGGGGTGCGTGGTGGCACCGGGGCTGATCGACGTGCACACCCACTACGACGCCCAGGTGTTCTGGGACGGCGCGCTGACCCCGTCGTGCCACCACGGTGTCACCTCAGTGGTGATGGGCAACTGCGGGTACTCGATCGTGCCCATCGCCGAGGAGCACGTGACGCCGATGGTCGAGACCATGGAGCAGGTGGAGGACATGGATCCCGCCTGCCTGCTCGACGGCGTCCCGTGGGACGAGCTCGGGTCGTTCGCCGACTACCGGGCGGCCATCGAGCGACGGGGCACGGCCCTCAACCTCACCGGCTACGTGGGTCACACCGCCGTCCGCATCGCGGCGATGGGCCTCGATGCCTTCAGCCGCCGGGCGACCGATGACGAGATCTCGACGATGTGTGAGCTCGTCGACCAGTCGATCGAGGCCGGGGCGTGCGGGTTCGCTTCCTCGTTCGCACCCACTCACTCGGCCTGGCAGGGCAACAAGGTCCCGAGCCGTTCCGCCACTGTCGATGAGGTGAGCGCGCTGTGCCACCGCGTCGGCGCCCACGGGCACGGCATGATCGAGTTCGCCGTCGGCGAGATGTTCAGCTTCGAAGAGATCTACGCCCTCCAACGCGACGTGGGGGTGCCGATCACCTATGGCGCGCTGATCGCCATGGAGGGCCTTACGCCCGAGCTGCTGGCAATCCACCGCGACGAACAGGCCAAGGGATCCAACGTCTGGCCCCAAGTCACGCCTCGACCCATCACATTCCAGTTCGACGTACGTTCACCGTTCGGGTTGACGCAGGCCCCGTGCTTCTCCGAGCTCATCGGCCAATCCGACGACGAGCGTCGGCGCCGTTTCTCCGACGCCCGATGGCGTGGCCGCGCTCGCGTTGACCTCGACGAGACGATGGTGCCGATCCAGTGGGACAAGACCACGGTCGACGAGACCACCGTCCACACCGATCTGGTCGGGCGCGATCTGGCCGGACTGGCATCGGAGCGTGGTGTTCATCCGCTCGACATCCTGCTCGATCTCTCCGTCGCCGAGAACCTCCGCACCCGCTTCCGCATCGTGCTCATCAACGACCACGATCCCTCGGTCCGCCAGATCCTCGCCGCTGATCACGTCGCCCTGTCGTTCACTGACGCCGGTGCCCACGTGGGGATGCTGTGCGACGCCCACATGCACACCGAGGTGCTGTCGCGCTGGGTCCGCGACGAGGGAGTTCTCACCATGGAGCAGGCGATCAAGAAGATGACCGGCGAGCTCGCCGATGCCTGGCAGCTCACCGACCGGGGCCACCTTCGCCCCGGAGCGTTCGCCGACGTGTATGTGTTCGATCCCGAGACGCTCGATCCGGGACCCGTCCGCCGCGTCTGCGACTTCCCCGCCGACACCAGCCGCCTGGTGGCCGATCAGCCGTCGGGCGTGCGCCACGTGGTGGTGAACGGCACACCCATCACCACCGACGGGCAGTCAGTGGCCGCTGACCTGACCACGGCCGAACGCCCCGGCCGCTGGCTGGTCCCCGGCGGCAACTAGGTCCAAGTTCACCGGCACCGACTCGCCCGCCACGCCCTCCAGCCTCCCGAGAGCCACGTGAGATCCGTGGTGCCGTTACCCTGCCCGTCGTGGTGGATCCGAGCGTGCATGCCCGACGACGCGCCGCTCTGGCCGACCGCCTGGGTGACGGAGTGTTCGTCCTCGGCGGCGGGTCGATCACCTACCGCAACGCTGACACCGAGCACCTGTTCCGGCAGTCCTCTGACTTCTCCTATCTGACCGGCTGCCAGGAGCCCGATGCCGTCCTGCTGGTGGGAATCGCCGGGGGGGAGCCTCGGTCCTTCTTGTTCCTCCCTGAGCCCGACCCCGAGATCGAGGTCTACACCGGGCGCCGCGTCCGGCCTGACGAGGCGGTCGACGTCTACGGGGTCGATGAATCCCGGTCCATCAACGATCTGGGGAACGTGCTGGCCGAGCAGCTCCTCGACCGTCCCACGCTCTACTGGCGACCCGGGGTGGGCTGTGGCGACTCGATGGTCAACCCGGTGGTCGACCGGGCTCGGGGGTGGACCCATCTGGGCGTCGGAGCCCTCCGGGTCGAGGATCCACTCCCCCCGTTGCACGACCTCCGGCTCCGCAAGGACGACATCGAGCTGGCGGCCATGCGCGGCGCCGCCGCGATCTCCGCCGAGGCCCATCGTGAGGCGATGCGCTATGCCGCTCCCGGCCTGGCCGAGCACCAGGTGCAAGCCGCCATCGAGTTCGTGTTCCGCCACCGGGGCGCGCCACGGGAGGCCTATCCGTCGATCGTGGCGTCGGGCCCCAATGCCTGCACGCTCCACTACGTCAACAACGACCGCACGATGGCTGACGGTGATCTCCTCCTCATCGACGCCGGCACCGAAGTGGACGGCATGGCCTCTGACATCACTCGCACCTTCCCCGTCGGCGGCTCCTATTCGCCCGCCCAGCGGGCGGTGTACGACGTGGTGCTGGCCGCGCTCACCGAGTGCTCTGCCGCGGCCGGCCCGGGATCGTCACTACCCGATCTCCACACCCGCTCCACCGAAGTGCTCACCGAGGGACTCGTCGAGCTCGGCGTCATCCCGGGGCCCATCGATCGGGCGCTGGCGATGCACCACTATCGCGCCGTCTACCCGCATTCGCTCAGCCACTGGCTCGGCCGCGACGTGCACGACGTCGGCACCCAACGCGTCGGCCCCACCCTCGACGAGCTGGGTGCGGGCAAGCCCCGGCCGTTCGAGCCCGGCATGGCCTTCACCATCGAGCCGGGCGTGTACATCTCGCCTTACCAGCCCACGCTCGAGCTGGCTGAGCTGGAGTACGACGTCACAGCATGGCGGATCCGTCGGGCCCGCCTGGGAGCCACCGCGGCCAAGAAGCTGGAAGCGCAGGCGCGCGACGAGGCCCCGGTCATCCACCACGAGGTTCCACCGGATCTCGTCGGAATCGGGATCCGAATCGAGGACGACGTCGTCGTCACCGCCGATGGCGTCGAGGTGCTCACCGCCGCGGTGCCGAAAGACCCCGACGAGATCGAGGTGCTCTGCGCCCAGTCGCCCACGCTCCCTCGCTCGCTCCACTGAGCAGCGAGGTCACGTCGCCACCGCAACCGCTTCAGCTGCGCGGTACGGCTGACCAGGGCATGTCTTTGTCGACCCGGGGTTCGCCGGGGAGTCCGAGAACCCGCTCGCCCAGGATGTTGCGCATGATCTCCGACGTCCCGCCTTCGATGGAGTTGGCCCGCGTGCGGAGGAACATCTTGCGGGGCGGACCGTCGAAGCCTTGCGCCAGCTCGCGGCCCATCTCATAGCGATAGCCGACCAAGCCGTCAGGGCCCATCAGCTCGAGGGCCAGCTCGAAGATCTTCTTGTTGAGCTCCGCCATCATGAGCTTCGCGACCGATCCTTCCGGGCCCGGTGTTCCAGCCTTGGCCATCTGACCAGCGCGGATACCGGTGAGGCGGAGGGCCTCGGACCGGTTGTAGAGCTGCATCAGCCGCTCGCGGGCCGCCGAGGAGCCACCTCGCTCGCGGTACAGGTCCAGGCAGCGGGCGATGGGACCGGTTCCGGGCTTGGGCGCGGCGCGGTCGCCTCCGCCACCCAGCGCGGCAATACCGACCCGCTCGTTCATGAGCGTTGTCATCGCCACACGCCATCCCTCGCCGACGTCGCCGATCCGGTCGGCATCGGGCACCCGCACCTCGGTCATGTAGACCTCGTTGAACTCGGCCTCACCGGTGATCTGACGCAGCGGGCGCACCTCGACTCCCGGTGCGTGCATGTCGAGCGCGAAGTAGGTGATGCCCTTGTGCTTGGGCGAGTCGGGGTCGGTGCGGGCCACCAGCATCGCCCGGTCGGCGATGTGGGCCAGAGTGTTCCAGACCTTCTGACCGGTGATCACCCACTCGTCGCCGTCACGCACAGCCTTGGTGCTCAGGCCGGCCAGGTCGGAACCGGCGCCCGGTTCGGAGAACAGCTGGCACCAAACCTGGGCGCCTGTGTACGTGTCGCGCAGGAGTCGCTCAACGACCTCGTCACTGCCGTGCATGGCGATGGTGGGCCCGGCCATGACGATCCCGAAGAAACGAGCGCCGGGGTCGTTGGGGGCGCCAGTCTCGGCCAGCCGCCGCTCGAGGTGCTTCTGGAGGTTGGGAGGCAACCCCAGCCCTCCTCGGCCCTCGGGGAGATGGACCCATCCCAGGCCGTGCTCGTAGCGGGCCTCCAACCACTGGCGCTCGGACACCTTGTTGTGATCGACGGCATCGAGCAGGGTGCCGATGTGCTGGTCCAGGACCTTGACGTTGTTGTCGGACATGGGCCGGAGCCTACGGCGAGCCATTGGCTCGTCTCCTATCCCTCCTACGTTTCGGCAGGTGGTTGGACCGGGGACTGAGTCCGGCGGGTAGCGTCGAGCCGCCGACCAGGAGGGGACATGCTCGACCGACCAACCCGCGCCTTCGACGCCGACAACCACTACTACGAGGCCACCGACGCCTTCACCCGCCACGTAGACAAGCGGATGCGCAACCGGTGCATGAGGTGGGCTGACCTCGACGGCAAGCAGCGTCTCCTGGTCGGGGGCAAGATCAACCGCTTCATCCCCAACCCCACCTTCGACCCGTGCTCGCGACCCGGTGCCCTCATCGACTACTTCCGGGGCAAGGTCTCCATCGCCGACCTGCACGATGCATTCGGTGAGCTCGAACCCATCAACCCCGCCTACCGCGATCCGGCCGCCCGGGTGAAGGTGATGGATGAGCAAGGTCTTGACGGTGCGTTCCTGTTCCCCACTCTCGGCGTGGGGATGGAAGGCGCCCTGGCCCACGACATCGAGGCGATGTGCACCGCCTTCCGGGCGTTCAACCGGTGGCTCCTCGACGACTGGCGGTTCAACTACCAGGACCGGATCTTCGCCGCGCCCTACATCTCGCTGGCCGATCCGGCCTGGGCCGTCGAAGAGCTCGAGTTCGCGCTGGAGCACGACGCACGGATCATCAACATCCGCCCCGGACCCATCGTGACGCCCGGCGCCAACCGCTCGTTCGGGCATCCCGATCACGATCCGTTCTGGGCCCGGGTGAACGAGGCTGGCATCACGGTTGCCGCCCACGCCGGCGACACTGGCTACGGGTTCATGCTGGAGAGGTGGGGTGTGGACCCCGACTTCCAGGCCTTCCGGCTCCCAGCGCTGTTCTCCCTGCTGACCATGTCTCCCATCAGCGACACGGTGGCGTCGTTCCTGGCCGACGGCATATTCATCAGGTACCCCAACATCCGGTTGGCGACCATCGAGAACGGCGCGGAGTGGGTGCCGCCGCTGTTCTCCAAGCTCCGCAAGTCGTGGAAGATGCGGCGACCGATGTGGGAAGAAGATCCATGCGAGACCTTCCGCCGCCACGTGTTCGTGTCGCCGTTCTACGAGGACGACCTGGCCGAGCTCGCCCGTCTCATCGGCGTCGATCACATCCTGTTCGGTTCGGACTGGCCCCACGCCGAGGGGCTGGCCGACCCGTTGACCTACGTCGAGGATCTCGACGATGCCGGCTTCAGCCAGTCCGACGCCAACCGGATGATGTACGACAACGCCGCCGGTCTGTCCCTTCCTCAGGTGGTCGGTACGGGAAATCGGATGTAGGTGTCGACCAGAAGCCGGCCGAAGTCCACCGGCTTCGGGCGGTCCCCGTCGAGGTCCTGACGCCGCCGCAGATCGTCCTCGAGGGTGTCGAGGATCTGGTCGAGTCCGAGGTCGTCCCGGTGGTGGTGCCACCGGTCCCGGTCGGCGTGGTCGGCGAAGCAGTACGCCTTCCACGAGACGCTGAAGCGAAGGGTCTCGGCTCCGAAGCGACCGCGCACCTCACCGCCATCGCCTCGTAGCTGCCATCCCCCGCCGTCGGCGGGGTGGAGGCGGTCACCGATCGAGGCTGAGTCCAACCACGAGTCGTCGCCGTCGACGCGGTCGACGCCATGGAAGATCGAGTCGGTGTCGAGCACCACCGCGGTGTCGTGGGCAGTAGCCACCGTGTCCACCGGCCCATCGGCACCGTCGGGATAAAGATGGAGCGCTCCGCCATCGCCGCCGCCGAAGTAGGCGATGGCGGTGGCGATGGGCATGCGCCAGGTCTCGAACAAGCCGGAGTGGGCCATGACCACGAGCAGCCATTGCGGCGTGGTGGTGCGATTCGCACCCCGGAACTCGGGAACATCGGTGTGGGTGGCCAGCTCCTGGCCGGGCAGGAGCACGTTGGCGTAGACGATGGCCGGCTCGATCAGCGGACGATCGTGGACGGCAACGGCGGCCGATCGCAGTGCCTCGTGGTCGCGGAGCTCCTCGATCCCGGCCAGGAACACGTCGTCGCCGTAGGCATAGGTCTCTCGCACGTAGTTCGTTCGAGCCGCGGCCCGACGGACGTCGTCATTGCTTCCCAAGCGACCGCCGGTTCTGATGAAGTTGAGGGCCGCGTCGAATCGCTGGGGAAGCTCGGGGGCGTAGCCGGTGTCGAAGCCCTCGTTGCTGTACTGGCCGTAGCTCCCATAGGCGCGCAGCCCGGCGAGCATTCGCTCGGCACCCTCGGCTCCCAGCAGCGGATCCAGCCGGACGATCGTGGTGCCCATCCCTTCAGCCTCACACACCGAGCTCGATGCCGAAGTACGACACGTAGCAAGCCAGCTGGTCGTGGAGCTCAGCCGACGAGAACCCCCATTCCTCCGGGGTGTATCGATGCACGCCATGCTTCCCTCGCGGCTTGTCGCTGAGGTAGGCGTCGATCGCCGCCTCGTGATCAGGATGGAGCTTCTGATGGATCTGATCGAAGGCTGCACGTATCGAACCGACAGGGTTCGACAGCAGGTCAGCGAACCGGATGTCACCGGCCGGCGCCGGAAACGACCCGTCGGCGCGTCGCTGAGCTACCTGAGCGAGAGCGTCGCAGAACACGGCGCCGATGAGCTCGGACAGCGCATCGAGGTCGACGGCGTCGGTCCGCATCCACTGCACCATCGCTGTCGTGCTCACCGTGGACGGCATGGTCTTGGCCGGATCGCGGTGCGTCAGCACGATGCGGACGTCGGGGTACGCAGCCACCAGGTCGTCGAGCATGATCAGGTAGCCGGGGGTCTTCAGCACCCAGGTGCGGGGGGGCTCGCCATGCTGGAGCGACTGGAGGACGGCCCGGTGCCAGGCGAAGTCGGCGCCCACGTCGGGGACCCACTCTCCCAGCTCCTGGATGACCATCGACCAGTGCGAGCCGGCGAAGGACGGAGAGTTGATGGTGACGCACTCGACGGGTAGATCCGACCGCAGCTCGTGGATGGCCGCGAACTCGGGTTGCACGTCGGCCCACAGCTCCTGCTCGCACTCGGTGCGGGCCAGGCGCTGGTCGTCGGAGACGGCGGGCGGGAGCGCGGGGTGCAGCACGTCGGCCGCCCGCGGACTGCGAAGTGACGGGTCGAGCGCCAACAGCTCGAAGAGGATCGTGGTGCCCGAGCGAGCCGGGCCCGTCACCACGATGGGTGCCACGATCTCCTCATCGGCGACCGACGGGACTCGACGGCGCTCGTCGGCGAGGCGCAGGCGGGTCACCAGGCCGCGCACCAGCTCCTGGCGGGTCATGAGCCGGCCGACTACGTGAAGATCGGTGGCGTTCAACGCCTCCACCAACGCCGCCAGACGTGCGTGCCAGTCGCCGTCACCGAGATCACCGAAGTGGTCCAGCCCCGACGCCTGGCGGGCCGATCGTAAGAGGTCGTCCACCTCGATCGGAACCACCGACTGCGCCGAGCCGCAGGCGTCGGCCATGACGTTGAGTCGGCGCACCCAGCCGGGTCGCTGGTAGCGCTGTGCCATCGGCTGCAACATCAACCGCGCCCCCTCGCGCCAGCCTGCCGGTTCAGATCAGCTCGTAGTCGGCCGGATCCACATCGGTCGTCTGCTGCCAGTACTCGAGCAGGGTGAACGGCCAGTTCTGTGCCACTCGACCGCTGGCCGACTTGTACCAGCTGTTGACGTCAGACGCGCCCCATGCTCGAAGCCGGTTGGCCTCATCGATCCGCTCGTTGTAGGCGTCGTGCACCTCAGGCCGGCAGTCGATCGCTCGTTTGCCGCTCGACAGGACGTGACGCAGGCATGCCATCACGTAGTGCACCTCGCACTCGGAGAAGAAGATGATGCTCCCGTTGATGACGATGTTGGTGTTGGGGCCGTAGAGCAGGAACAGGTTGGGGAACCCCGGCATGGTGATGCCCTTGTAGGCGCGAGCGTCACCGTCCCACCACTGGTGAAGGTCGACGCCGTCGCGGCCCACCACCTTCATGGGAGTGAGGAACCTCGATGCCGTGAAACCGGTGCCGTAGACGATGACGTCGACGTCGTGGTCGGTCCCGTCGGTGGTTCGCACCCCGGTGGCCGTGACGCACTGAATCGGCTCACCGATGAGATCGACGTCGTCGCGCATCAGCGTGGAAGCCCAGATGCCGTTGTCCCTCAGGGCCCGCTTGGCCGATGGCGGGTAGTGCGGCAGCACCTTGGCCAGCAGATCGGGGTCGGCGCCGAACTGGTCCTCGTAGTACTGGAGCAGCGTCTGACGCAGGAACTCATTGGGCGCGCTCACCGACTCCAGATCCTCGGGCCAACCCGGATCGACCTCGGTGGTGGGCAGCAGACCGTCAGCCATCCGCCAGAAGAGCCAATAGCGGTACCACTGGCTGTAGGTGGGCACGTGGCGGAACAGCCAGCGCAGGCCCTCGGGAACCTCTGCGTGATAGTCGGGTGTCGGCACCAGCCACGGCGGTGTGCGCTGGAAGACGCTCACATGGTCAGCGGCGGGAGCGATGGCGGGGATGATCTGGATGGCGCTGGCGCCGGTGCCGATGACCGCCACCCGCTTGCCGGCCACGTCGAATCCAACGGGCCACTCGGCCGAGTGAAACGAGGGGCCACAGAACCGATCCATCCCCTCGATGTCGGGCATGAGCGGACGGTTGAGCTGCCCGACGGCGCTGATGACGGCGTTGACCTCGAGGGTGTCGGGACCGTCGGGCGTATCGAGCTGCACGGTCCAGGTGGCGGTGCCGTCGTTGAACACGACCGACGTGACCTCGGTGTTGAACCTGATCCGCTCTCGAATCCCGAACTCGTCGGCACAACGCTGGAAGTAGCCCAGAAGTGTCCCCTGCGTGGAGAAGTGGTGGGGCCAATCATCGGTCTGGGCGAACGAGTAGCTGTAGAGGTGGTTGGGAACGTCGACGCGACATCCCGGATAGGTGTTCTGGAGCCAGGTTCCTCCCACGTCATCGTTCTTCTCGATGATCACGTGATCGACGCCGGCCTGCTTCAAGCGGTAGGACGCCGCCAGACCCGACATGCCCGCACCGATGACGGCGACGGTGAGATCGGTGCCGGGAGCCAGCTCGGACCGCTCCCACTCCGGGGCGCGCAGATCCTCGCCGGCGACGGCAAGCTCCTCGTTGAGCATCGGGATGTACTCGTCCATCGACATGCCGCCCGACGTGTAGTCGATCATCTCCTTGAGCTCGTCGAGGGTGGGCGGCGGGGCCTGGCGGGCGCCTGAGTCCCGAAAGCGGGTCAGCGCCTCGAAGGCCAGTTGGCGGCCCGCCTCGATCTGGTCGGGACGGAGGCCGCCTGTGGGATCGAGGAGCTGGAGGGCGTCGATGCGGACGTCGTCGCTCAGAAGGCTCAGGTCCCCACTGATGTAGGCAAGGGCACAGAGCAGCGGCGGCAGGACTGCATCATCGAGCGCCCGGAGGATCTCGTCGTCGTCGTTGGGCAGCGGATCGACAGGTCGTGATAGGTGCACAACGAAGATTCTGCCGCGTCTGACCCCTCCCTACCGATTCAGCAGTCAAGAACGGGTCGGGTCGGCGCCGCTCAGGTCCTCAACGTAAGTCGCGGCGCTCGAACTGCACCGTGGCGATGGCCGCGACCATGACGAGCAGGGCGACCGGCAGGAGGAACGCCTCGGGACCGGGGCCGTTGATCACCACGTTGCCGCGCAAGTACCAGAACCAGGGCGACAGCCACCGCAGAGGCTGGGCTGCGTCGCTCACGGTCGCCAGTCCCTGGAGGAGGTAGCCGGTGACGGCGATCACGGTCGCGACCGCCACCGCGGTCCCGCGACGGCCCGTCACTGCGCCAACCGCATACGCGATGGCTGCGTGGGCGAGGGCGAGCGCCGTCGCCGCTGCGGTTGCGGCCACCACGTTGATCAGCCGCAAGCCGTCGAACAGCCCCACGGGCGGGGCGAGTGCGAGCAGGCTGATCACGCCGGTCGCTCCGACGACCGCGACGAGAACGATCACAGCCGCCAGCCGCTCGAGCGCCACCCTGCGTCGGGTCACGGGGTTCGAAAGCAGCAGCTCGAGCGTGCCGTCCTCCTCGCTGCCGCCGATGGCGCGGGCGCCGAGACCGATCCCGAAGATGAGCAGCAGGACCGGCACGAGACCGAAGTAGCGGGCCTGGAGGTAGCCGGGAGCCGAGCTGATGCTCACCTCTCCATACGTTCCCACCAAGGCCTTGATCGCTTCGGGGAGGTCCTCGTAGACGTCATCGAAGGATGTCTGGCCCCGGAGGCTTGGATAGAACGCGACGGTGAACACGCTGTAGGCCACCATGCCCAGCACCCACCCCATCGTCGAGCGGCGCCGGTCGCGCAGGAGCCGCTCGAAGACGATCATCCGTCAGACTCCGTCGCGTAGTAGCGCAGGAAGATGTCCTCGAGGTCGGTGTCGTGGGTGACGATCCGTTGCACGTCGAAGCGGGTAGCGGCCTTGAGCGCGGCGTCGACGCTGCCTTCCACGACCAGGTGGAGCACGCCGAGCGAGGCGGTCGCCTCCACCACGCCCGCCACCGCCGCCACCGCCGTCAAAGCCTCGACGGCGATGTCGCGGCCGCTGTCAGCGAGGTGCAGGTCGATCCGCTGGCGGGCCTGGCGGCGCAGGTCGTCAATGGTCGACACCGTGGCCAGCTGCCCCTGTCGCAGGATCCCCACCCGAGTGGCCAGGGCTTCGACCTCGGCCAGCGCGTGCGACGACAGGAACACTGTGGCTCCCTCATCCACCGACTCCGCCACCAGCTGATGGAACTGATTCTGGAGGAGGGGATCGAGTCCGGAGCTCGGTTCGTCGAGGAGTAGCAGGTCCGGGGCATGGGCAAAGGCGGCGATGATGCCCAGCTTTCGGCGGTTTCCGGTGCTGAGCTCGCCGATGGGCCGGCTGGGGTCGAGGTCGAAGCGGTCGACCAGCCCGGCCAGCCGCCCGTGGTCGGGGACGCCACGGAGTCGACCGAACAGCTCGAACACGTCGACGCCACGATGGTTGGGGTCAAGGTGGAGGTCGGCGGGCAGGTAGCCGATCCGGCGCCGCACCTCCGGGTCGGCGCCCGCGCCTCCCAGAACCTCCGATCGTCCGGCATCGGGTCGCAAGAAGTCGAGCAGCAGCCGGATGGTGGTGGTCTTGCCCGAACCGTTGGGGCCGAGGAAGCCGAGCACCTCGCCGCGCTCAACGGTCAGGTCGAGCCCATCGAGCGCCGTGATGTCACCGAAGTGCTTGGTGAGCCCCTCAGTGCGGATCGCCGCCCCCGACGCGGATGCGCTCATGACTCGTTGGTGCTCATTGGTGATGGCCTCTCCCGCATGCCCGCCACCACAGCGTCGACGATACCCTCGAATCGTCAATCCGAGTGATCGAAGGGATGTCACCATGGACCGATTCGTCGTCGGAATCGATGGCTCGGACGCCTCTGCCGCCGCGCTGAGAGCGGCGGTCGACCTGGCCAGGCGAGTTGGAGCAGAGATCCACGCGGTGTGGGCCTGGCACGTGTACTACGGCTCGACCGAGCTCGTCGTCGCCCCCTTGGTGCAGCGCGACTCGCTCGAAGCAAACTCCACCGAGTCCCTCCACGAGATCGTGGAGGGGTGCGACACCACCGACGTGATCGTGCACGAGCATGTCATCGAGGGCGAGCCAGCCAGCGTCCTCCTCGACGCCGCCAAGGATGCCGACATGCTCGTCGTGGGAAGCCGCGGCCACGGCACGTTCGTGGGCATGTTGCTCGGCTCGGTGAGTCACAAGTGCGTGGCCCATGCCCCGTGCCCCGTCCTCGTCGTTCCTCACCACGACGTGGCCTGACCTGGTCTGCAACCAGGGTCAGGGGGCCACCACCTCGATCACGCCCCGCATCCAGGGGTGGGGCGTGCAGTAGTAGGTGTAGGTGCCGGGCTCGTCGAGCGTGACCTCGAAGTCGTCTCCACCATTGAGGTTGCCGCTGTCGAACCGGCCGTCGGGGGTTCCGGTTGCCCCGTCACTCGTACCCGACGTGACCGTGTGGCCCAGGGTGTCATCGTTGGTCCACGTCACCGTCGATCCCGATGCGACCCGAACACTTGCCGGGCTGAAGGCATTGGCGGCGTTGTCGGGGTTCCACGCCCCCTCGGTGATCGAGACCGCCGCTTCGGTGGCGATCACCGCGTCGTCGGTCGTGTCGTCGTCGGTCGTGTCGTCGTCGGCACCCGGATCATCGGTGACATCGGCAACCTCGAAGATCTCGGGGTCCTCGTCGCCGGTGATGACGATCTGGCCGATCGCACCCTTGTAGAAGGTTCGGACCAGTGCGTGATCGACGAGAAGGATCGTGCTCGGAACCACGCCGACGATCTCGGTGACGGTGCCGCCACCGGCCACCACGAGCGTGGTCTGCGACCCGCGGATGACTCGGTTGGACGGGTGGGTCGCTGCTTCGGGATAGACGACGTCCCAGTGCGATCCGATCGGGTGGAAGTTGGAGTCGAGGTTGAGGCCCTCGTTCACCATGTAGATGCGGGCTCGTTCGCCGACCGCCATCTCGAGGGCGTTGTCTCCGGCCAGTGCGTCGGTGCGACCGTTGAAGGTGACGTACCGAGGATGCTCGAGCCGCAGCGAATCAGGGTCGAATGGAGCGAGGCCGTCAACGGCTTCGCCGACGTACCACTCGGACTGCATCACGGCCCACTCGTGGTCGACGGGACCGAGCGGCTCGGAGGGGTCGACGATGAACATGCCGACCATGCCCTTGGCGATGTGCATCGGGACGTCGCCGAACGCGCAGTGGTACATGAACGCGCCTGGGTAGAGGAGGCGCACCTCGACTGCCGCCGTCTCGCCCGGCGCCACTGTGAGATCGGCAGCTCCGCCACCCTGTCCGGTTACGGCGTGGAAATCGATGTTGTGGGGGTGTGAGTTCCCCTCGAGGTTGGTCAGCGTGATGCGGGCGACGTCACCGACCCGGCCGCGCAGGACCGGCCCCGGAGATCCACACACGACGTCGGCGTCACCGGCGATCCGGAAGCCCCACATCTCGGTGTCGATGCTGTTGGCCGGGTCGAGCGGGCAGACGCCCTCGAGCACCTCGAGACGTACGTCGAAGATCCGCTGATCGCTACGGTCCGACCGAGCGGGAACCGATGGCGCGTAGGCAACATGCTCCTCCCCTTCATCGGCTTGTTCGAGGTCGGCCTTGGGCGTCAGGTCGGGGAAGATCGATTCGATGGCACCAGCCGCCGAGCTGGCCGCGGGCCCGACCTTCGGGACGTCCGACGAGCCCGTCGAACAGCTGGCGGACAGAAGGATCAGTGCAGTGATCATTGCGATTCGACGCATCGTCATCTCCAGAGCGCGACTTGGTTCCCCGTGATCATCCGGTTTGGAGGGATCCTGGCGTCAGTGCCAGAGGTCCCAAGAGTCCTCTGACGATAGTCACGATCTCCCATCGCGATCGTGGGGTCGTATCGTGACCGCTTCACCCATCCCGCCTGTCGCCAGCCCGCCTACACCGCCTGGGTCATGCCTCTCGGCTGAACAGCCGTCGAACCGCCGAGGTGACATCGTCAGCGGTGACCAGGACCCGCTCCGAGGCCGGCCCGAGGGGCACCAACGAATCCCGGCCAGCCACTATGCACAGCCTGGCGCGGACATCACGGTCGACCATGCCGCTGACGACCCCTTCGGCTACACCGCCGGTGCGTCGTGTCTCGTCAACGACGACCATCCGACCGACGTCGCCGCCATGACGAGCGATGGCATCGTGATCGAGGGGGGCCAACCATCGGAGGTCGATCACCCGGCAGCTGATCCCGTCCTCGTGCTCGAGCCGGTCAGCGGCGTCCAAGCTCGAATGCACACCGTTCCCGAAGGTCACCACCACCACGTCGCCGCCTTCCCTGACCACGGCTGATTCGCCGATGGGGACATGGCCTCCGGTGGGGGACTTGGCGGGCGGCGGTGAGTGACTCGGTGATCGATACCGCGCGATGGGTTCGATGTACACGCTCACCGTGCCATCTTCGAGGGCCGCCCCAACACAGGTGCGCAGCAGCGCCGAGGCTTCGTCGGGCCCCGACGGGCAGGCGATGACCAGGCCAGGGATGTCTCGCAGCACGGCGATCGAGCTGTCGTTGTGGAAGTGGCCACCGAAGCCGCGGGGGTCGGCGAACCCGGCGATGCGCACGACCATGCCGTTGCGAAACGCCCCGTTCGAGAAGAACGACAGCGTCGCCGCTTCACCCCGAAGCTGGTCCTCGGCGCTGTGCAGATAGGCGAGGTACTGCATCTCGGGTATCGGGACGAACCCAGAGACGGCGCACCCCAGGGCCAGGCCCAGGATCGACTGCTCGTCCAGCATCGAGTCGAAGACCCGGGCCGCGCCGAACCGCTTCTGGAGTCCCCGGGTCACCCCGTACACTCCGCCCTTGCGCCCGACGTCCTCGCCGAAGAGCAAGATCTTCGGTTCGGCCTCGAGCAGGTCGGCCAAGGTCCGGTTGATCGCCTCGGCCAACGTCGATCCCGATCCCGATCCCGATCCGACCTTCGAGCGAGTTGAGTCCAGCCGGGCGACCCGGTCCGCCACCGCATGGGGGCGACGAGGAGCAAGTGGCTCCATGATCTCCTCCGCAGATTCCAAGCCACGCGCGCCACCGACGAGCTCCGCCGCCCGCTCGGCGAGGTCGGCCCGGATGCGCCGGTAGCGCTCGGCGAGGTCGGCTCCCTCGATCTGACCGGCCTCCACCAGCACGCGAGCCACGGCCAGGATCGGGTCCCGGGCCCGATCGGCCCGGATCTCCTCCGGTTTCCGGTACGCGACCTCGATGTCGGTGGCGGCATGGCCGCCATAGCGGACGGTGCGCAGGTGCAGGAATGCGGGCTGGCCGTCGCGGGCGGCCCCAGCCAGCTCGGACGTGACGTGCGCCACCGCCGCGGGATCGGATCCGTCCACCTGCTCGTAGCGGAGGTGGGGACGGTGGGCGACCGACATCTCCACCCAGTCGACCGGTGTGGGAACGCTGATGCCCAACCCGTTGTCCTCGCACACCAACAGCAACGGGACGGGCAGACCTTGGTGCGCGGTGTAGCTGATGGCGTTCAGCGCGCCTTGGCCCGTGGAGTGATTGACGGACGCGTCGCCGAACGAGCACACGGCGATCGAACCTGGCGGCCAGCGAAGGTCGACCCCCAAGCGCTCGGCCCGGGCGATGGCGAAGGCGACGCCAAGTGCTCGTGGCAGGTGCGAGCCGATGGTGGAGGTCTGGGGGATGACGGCCAGATCGGGATGCCCAAACACCTTGTGCCGCCCGCCCGATCCGGGCTCGGACGTCGCGGCCATCACGCCCAGCAGCACGTGGTCGATAGCGTCGGTGCATCCCGCTTGGCGGGCTCGGGCCAAGTAGAACCCGCCCGATCGGTAGTGGAGCAGCGCCGGATCAGTGGGTCGCACCATGGCGGCGATGACCGCGTTCGACTCATGGCCCGATGAGCCGATCGTGTAGTACCCCCGCCCCATCGAACGGAGCCACCGGGCCGAGTGATCCAGGCACCGGCTGGTGACCTGGTCGTCGAAGAGGGTGCGCACATCGATCGTCGCCAGCGGCCCGTCGATCGCCACCCGACCGTCGGTTGGTTCGAGATCGCTCATGGCGCCGAGTAGCGCCACCTCGTCGTCGCCGAGGTCGTCGCCACCCGTGATGCCTGGGCCCACCCCGTCTTGATCGACCATCGAATCCGACTGTACGACCACATCCCAAGGTCAAGGACTGAACGATCGTTCCACGACCGCTGAGGACTCAGGTATCGGAATCCGACACATCAGTCCTCGGAGCTGCGCGAACGACTGCTCACTCCTCGACCCCGACATCGGGAGCCGACCGTCACGCGGAAGGATGCGTCGTGCTGGTTCACTGGAGCGCGTGACGCTGCCGACCACGGCTGAGCTCGTCGAACAAGTTGACCGGATCCTGGTGGCCGTGGGCGTCGACGACCGCCGCGGTGACCTCGCGGCTCGCACTCCCATCACCGGAGGATCCCTGGGTCCGGCCGGCGACGTGAGCGACACCAAGGCGATCGATGAGGTGGTGACGAGGGCCGAGGATGCGTTCACGCAATGGCGGCGCACCCCCGCTCCGGTCCGCGGCACCACCGTGCGCCGGTTCGGGGAGCTGCTGCGGGAACACCAGGCCGGCATTGGTGAGCTGGTGTCGATCGAGACGGGGAAGATCCGCTCCGAGGGTCTGGGCGAGGTCCAGGAGATGATCGACGTGTGTGATCTCGCTGTCGGTCTGTCCCGCCAGCTGCACGGGCTGACCATCGCCAGCGAGCGGCCGGACCACCGCCTCATCGAGACCTGGCACCCGCTCGGCCCATGTCTCGTGATCAGTGCCTTCAACTTCCCCGTCGCCGTGTGGGCGTGGAACGCCGCGCTGGCTCTGGTGTGCGGCGATCCCGTCGTCTGGAAGCCTTCAGACCGCACGCCGCTCACCGCCCTGGCCTGCAATTCGATCCTCCGGCAGGCAGCCGTGGAGACCGACGCGCCGAGGGATGTGACCCAGGTGGTGGTGGGTGGAGCGGAGACCGGGGCGGACCTTGTGGCCAGACACGGCATCGCCGCTGTCTCGGCCACCGGATCGACGGACATGGGACGGCGGGTGGCGCCGGTGGTGGCGGCGCGCTTCGGACGGCTCATCCTTGAGCTCGGCGGCAACAACGGGGCGATCGTGACCCCATCGGCCGACCTCGACCTCACCGTGCGGGCGGTCGTGTTCGCGGCGGTTGGCACGGCCGGTCAGCGCTGCACGACCCTCCGGCGCCTCATCGTCCATCGCAATGCGCGCGACGAGCTGCTGGAGCGTCTGACCACTGCGTACTCGACGCTCCCGATCGGTGACCCCCTCAACGACGGAACGCTCGTCGGGCCACTCATCGACCTGGCGGCGGCGGAGAGGATGACGGCGGCCATCGACCACGCCCACCACCACGAAGGCACCCTGCTGGCCGGCGGGAGCAGGGTGCTGTTCGAGGACGCGCCCGACGCCGCCTACGTAACCCCCGCCCTCATGGCCATGCCGGCCCAGACGGATCTGGTCCGGCGCGAGACGTTCGCGCCGCTGCTCTACGTCATGGACTACACGGACCTCGACGAAGCGATCGCCATCCACAACGACGTGCCACAGGGTCTGTCGTCGTCGATCTTCACCAACGACCTGCGCGAGGCCGAGCGCTTCTTGGGCCCCGAAGGCTCCGACTGCGGCATCGCCAACGTGAACGCGGGCCCGTCGGGAGCCGAGATCGGTGGCGCCTTCGGCGGTGAGAAGGAGACGGGTGGTGGCCGCGAGTCGGGTTCGGATGCCTGGAAGGGCTACATGCGGCGGGCTACCAACACCATCAACGCATCACCCGACCTGCCGCTCGCCCAAGGGGTCCGCTTCGACCAGGACTAGCGGTTTGGACTAGGCGGCCGACTCGCGGCGGTCATCGGGGCGCTCACAACTTTCGATGGATGCGCGTCCCTCTTTCAACTCTCGATGGGGTCACACCCGGTCGAGCTCGAGCATGCGTATCGCATTGCCGCGCAGGATCTTGTAGACGACCTCGTCATCGAGGCCGGCCATGATCTTCTCCACGTACTCCCGGCTGTTGGGCCAGCTGGTGTCGGTGTGGGGGTAGTCGGTCTCGAAGCAGATGTTGTCAACGCCAACCTCCTCGAGCGATGCGAGACCGTGGTGGTCGGCGGTGAAGCAGCCGAAGATCCGGCCGTAGTAGTAGGTGGACGGCGGATCGGGGATGCGCGCCTTGCTGTTCATCCAAGCGTCGTGGTGATCCCACACCGTGTCGGCCCGCTCCAGGGCGTAGGGGATCCACCCGATCTGGCCCTCGCTGTAGGCCAGCTTCAGCTCGGGATACGCGATGAGCTTGCCGCTGTAGAGCCAGTCGGCCATCGACGCCATGGCATTGTTGAAGGCCAGCGTGCCGCCCACCCCCTCGGGGCTGTCGGGTGAGGCGGCGGGGTTCGATGACGACGACCCGATGTGCATGCAGAGCGTGACGCCGGTGTCGTTGCAGACACTGAAGACGGGATCCCACTCACCGGAGTGGATGGAGGGCAGGCCAAGGCGGGTCGGCAGCTCGGAGAAGCAGAAGGCGCGGACGCCCCGATCTGCATTGCGCTGGATCTCAGCCGCGGCGAGCTCGACATCCCACAGCGGCATGATGCCGAGCGGGATGTTCATGCCGCCTGACGGCTCGCACCACTCCTCGACCATCCAGTCGTTGTAGGCGCGCACGCATGCCAGCCCGAGGTCCAGATCGTCGCCCTCGTAGAACGTCTGCCCGCAGAACCGCGGGAAGGTGGGGAACGGCAGGCTCCCGTCTACCCAGTTCAGCTCGAAGTCGGCGATGCGGGCGTCGCGGTCGTAGCAACCGGGACGCATCTCGTCGTAGGTGACGGCGGTCATCTGCATCTTGGTCCGGTCGAAGCGAGCCACGTCACCGTCGGGTGTGGCTTCGAGCGGGATGGCCACGAACCGCTTGTGCACGTAGACGAGGCGGTCCTCGTAGTACCAGGCATCACCCCACAAGCCGTCGGGGTCCTCGTTCATCTCGTACTTGGCGCCGGGGCGGTGGACGAAGTCTCCCCACTTCTTTCGCTCCACCCGCGGCCCTTGCTCGCGGTACTTCTCGGGGAGCCACGTCTGCCACACGTGGGGCGGTTCAACCACGTGGTCGTCGACGCTGATGATCTTGGGCAGGGTCATCTCGGGGCACCTCCTGGCGGCTACCGCCACCCAGGATAGGCCACCAACCTGACACACATGTCAGGTTGGTGGATCGGTCCCAGGAGGAGGCCCCGAATGGGAGGCCCCGAGCCCGGCGGCAGACGCGAAAGCGCCTCGGCGGTTGGGTCGGGCTCTCACCCTTCCTCGCCTCCGAGGCGCTCCGTCGGTCTGAGCATCCGCCGATGTCGTTCTGAGCGGCAGTACCGTCCGTCCCAACATCGTCTGTGTGATCGAACGCTCGTTGGGCTTGCGCCCGGCGGGCGTTCGATCTTTTGCCCGAGCCCCCGAGCAAGCTCTGGGTCTCGGGCCGGGCATCTCACCGGTCTCCCGGCTTGATCAGCGATCCACCGCGGCCTTGCGGCCGGGGTAGACCGTTGCCTCCTCCGATCCTCGGCCTTGCGGCTGGGAATCATCGGCAGGCCCGGCGGGCTCATCCCTCACCGACCTTCCACTCCGGCGCTTCGTCCGCCGCTGGCGCCGGGTCGCCCCGTCGCCTGCTTCGGCTTCCGCACCGACCTGTCCAACCGGCTGACGCACACCCAACACCGTGTAAATGCCCAGGTCAAGAGGTATTTTCAAGTCCACAGGGTTGTCCCCAGGATTTCGTCGAAATCCCCAAATCGGGACATGGTTTCCCACGTGTCATCCACTGGTTGTACACAGGTGGAGCACTCAAACGCCGTCGCCGTGACGGCCCTCGCCGCCAGCAAAGCGGGCGGCACCCGCCGCGGTGTCACCAGCCCGGATCGGCTTCAGGCCGAGCGCCGTCTCGTTGGCCAGGGCGTCGTCGAGGTCCAACCCGAACTGCTCGTAGGACGACCGGCGATCGGTTCGAAGGCACAGCTGGGGGAACCGGCACAGCTCGTGGGCCAGATCGAGTGCCCCGGTGAGCGCGGTGCCCGGCTCGCACAGCCGGTTGGCCAGACCGAAGGCCACGGCCTCGTCACCACTCACCCCGCGGCCAGTGAGGATCATGTCGAGGGCACGGCTCTGTCCGATGAGGCGAGGCAGGCGGACGGTGCCACCATCGATGAGTGGTACCCCCCACCGCCGGCAGTACACACCGAAGACGGCATCGGACGCCGCCACCCGCAGATCACACCACAGGGCGAGCTCGAGCCCTCCGGCCACCGCGTGTCCCTCGACAGCGGCGATCACCGGCTTGTCCAGGAGCATCCGGGTGGGGCCCATCGGTCCCGGGCCCGCCATGTCCTCGGTGACGCGATTGCCCCGCCCCTCGTTCACCCCCTTCAGGTCGGCACCCGAGCAGAAGGTCCCCCCGGCACCGGTGAGCACGGCGACATCGAGGCCTTCGTCGACATCGAAGGTGGCGAAGGCATCGTGGAGCGCTGCTGCGGTGTCGCGGTCGACGGCGTTGCGCACCTCGGGCCGGTCGATGGTGACCACCAGCACTCGATCATCGACGGTGGTGGTGACGGTGTCGCTCACCGCGGCTCCCGGGTGATCGTGCGGTTGATCGGGCGTGAAGGTCGTGGCATCGAGTCGGTTGGACACTCGAGCCAGCCCATCGGGCCGCAGGCGTGGGTGCGCCGCTCGACCTCGGTCCGAGCCTAAGTTACGGGCCGCGTGACCGAGGACACCGACGAGCACGATCACCGAAGCCGCCATCCCGCCTACCGTCACCAGCTCGCTCAGATGCAGCACCAGGCCGGTCTCAGTCCGGCCGTTCGGGTGCTCGTGGTGGTCGTGCTGCTCTACGGGTTCCTGGTGGGCGTGTCGCTGCTCGAGGCCGGCATCGCAGCGCTGGGGTCCGACGTGCAGGAGAGCCTGTTCGGACGGGTGTCGAACCCGCTCGCCGGAGTGTTCGTCGGCCTTCTCGGCACCGTGCTCGTCCAGTCGTCATCGGTGTCGACGTCGACCATCGTGGCGTTGGTGGGCAGCGGACTGCTGGGGGTCGACGACGCGGTGCCCATGGTGATGGGCGCCAACATGGGCACCACCGTCACCAACACCCTGGCCTCCCTGGGCCATCTCCGGCACGGTCCCGAGTTCAAGCGGGCGTTCGCCGCCGCCACTGTGCACGACTTCTTCAACGTGCTGAGCGTTGCGGTGCTGCTTCCGCTCGAGCTGATCTTCGGCGCGGTGTCCCGCCCGGCCGAGTGGTTGACCGACCGTCTTGCCGGCACCTCGGGTGCGACCTGGAAGAGCCCGTTCAAGGAATGGGTCAAGGAACCCGTCGGTCGCATCCAGGACGGCCTCGACAGCGTGGGGGCCGAGGGCAACGTTCTGGCAATCCTCCTGCTCGTCGTGGGACTCGCCTTCATCTTCGGCGCCCTCGCCCTCATCACCAAGAACATGCGGTCGCTGGTCGCCGATCGCGTCGAGCGATCAGTCAACGCCGTGCTCGGGCGAGGCGGCGGCCTCGTCGCCATGGCCATCGGAATCATCATCACCATCGCGGTGCAATCGTCGAGCATCACAACATCGATCCTTGTACCCCTCGCCGCCTCAGGGGTGTTGACCCTACGCAACGCCTATCCGGTGACCTTGGGCGCGAACGTGGGCACCACTGTCACCGCCCTCCTGGCGTCGCTTGCCACCAACCGTCCCGAGGCGTTGACGGTCGCGCTTGCCCATACGCTGTTCAACGTCTTTGGCATCATGATCTTCTATCCTGTGCCGGCGCTGCGCGACCTCCCGCCTCGCCTCGCCGAGGCGTTGGGTGGTCTCGCCGTCCGGCGCCGCTCGCTCGCGCTGGCCTACGCGCTCGGGGCGTTCGTGATCGTGCCCTTGATCGGGCTCGTGCTACTCGGCTGATCGGAGCAGACCATGGTGATGTCCTTCTTCAGGGGCGGCGGGAACGGCCTCGAACACATCGAGAAGCAGATGGCGCTGATGCTGGCCGAGGCGCGTCACAGCTTCGATCTCGCCATGAGTCCGCTGGTGCTCGGCGTCGACCCGGCAACGATCAAGGACGAGGTGCACCTCACCGACGAACGCATCAACAAGGCCGAGAAGGAGGTACGGCGGCTCCTGCTCGTCCATGCGACGGTTCGAGGGGCCGAGGACATGGCGACGGTTCTGGCCTACCTCCTGCTGGTCAAGAAGATCGAGCGCATCGGCGACCAGGCCAAGAACATCCTCGACTTGGCCCAGGAGGGTGCCAGCTTCACCTCGGCTGATGACGCCGACGAGCTGCGCCGCTTCGGCACGGTGATCTCGACCGCGTTCGGAGAGGTCCTGGGGCTCCTCCAGGAACCCGATGAGCGGGCGGCGGCTGAGTTCCGCAAGCGCGCCGACGAGCTGTCGGCGGAGGCCGAGACGGCGCTCCGTCAGCTCATCCACTCCTCGCGGCCGGCGGCGGATGCGGTGCCGCGCGCGCTCTTCAATCGCTACGTGAAGCGCATCGCCGCCAATCTCGGTGGGATCGCCTCGTCACTGATCGACCCGCTCGACCACATCGACTACCGCGAGGGCGGCACGGTCGACACCGACGACTAACCGCTCAGTGGTCGTGGGGCGACCGAGGGCCGAGCAGGTGGGCGCGACCGTGCTCCTCGAGGGCGGCATCGAGCCCCGAGATGGTGTCGGCGGCCACACGGACATAGCCGTCGCCGCCCGGTGGGCGATGCCACACCGGATCGGTCGTCCGCCACGCGGTGGCGCGCAACGGCTTCTTGTCGACCTTGTCGGTGCCGGTGGCTGGCATCTCGTCGACGACGCGCACGTAGCGTGGGTGCCACTTCGGGCCGAGGTCGGGCTGAGCGTCGAGGAACGACCGGAAGTGATCGGGATCGAACACCTCGCCGTCGATGAGCTCGAGGGCCACCATCACCTGATCGCCGGTGGTGGTGTCCGGTACCCCGTAGACCGCCACCTCGCGAGCGCGGGAGTAGCGCCCGAGGATGCGCTCGACAGGACCCGCGGCGAAGTTCTCGCTGTCGACGCGGAGCCAGTCGCCGGTGCGGCCGGCGTAGAAGAAGACGCCATCAGCGTTGCGGTAGGCGAGGTCGCCCGACCAGTACCAGCCGTTGCGGGTTCGCTCAGCCTCGGCGTCAGGATCCCCGTAGTACCCCTCGAACGACGACACGACGTTGCGTCCGACCAGCTCGCCGATGGCGGCCTCGGCGTTGAGCAACCGACCGCCATCGTCGAAGCGGGCGGTCGGGCACTCCTGCCCGGTGGCGGGGTCGACGACGACGATGTCGTGACCGGGCGGCGCCGTGCCGAGCGCGCCGGGGCCGGCGCCGTCGACGGGGTAGAGCACGATGGCGTTCTCGCTCGATCCGTAGCCCCCGAAGATGGGCACCCCGAACCGTTCGCTGAAGGCCACCCGGTCCCGATCGGAGGTCTCCGGAGCCAGCACCCATCCCACTCGATGGTGGCTGTCGGTGGGCCGGCGGGGGGTGGCGTTGAGGTGGGCGATGGCACGACCGACGGTATTGAAGTAGGTGGCGCCCACCCGGCGGACGTCGTCCATGAACGACGAGGCCGAGAAGCGGCGGGCCAGGGCGAGGGTGGCGCCGGTGGCCAGGGCGGGGATCACCGCCGAGATCAGGGCGTTGCCGTGGAACATGGGCATGGCCGAGTAGATGACGTCGTCATCGGTGAACGGGAACTGGTCGGCCCGGCTCGCGGCGCGCCGCTGGCTCATGCGGACCGCCTTGGGGTGGCCGGTTGAGCCGGAGGTGAAGATGAGCAGGAACAGATCGTCGGGCTCCGGCGGCGAGAGGTCCGTCCCCGCGGTCGATGCCGCGGCCGCAGCGGTCACCCGGTCGCCGTGACCCGGTTCGTCGACGTTGATGATGCGCTCCGCCGCCAGTCCGAGATCGAGGTCGTCGACCAGGGGGCTCCAAGCGTGGTCGACCAGCACGATCTGGCAGTTCGTAGTGGCGACGTCACGGGCCAGCTCGGCCCCGCGCCGGGTGGGGTTGAGCCCGACGACGACCGCCCCGCACACCGCCGCGCCGGCCACGGTGTAGAGGTACTCCGGCGTGTTCTCCATGAGCACGCCGACGTGGAACGGACCGTCGAGGCGGATGGACCCCAGCCAGCGGGCGCGGCGATCGGCCGCGGCCATCACCTCGGCCCAGGTCCACTCCCGGTCCTCGAACAGCAGCCCTCGCCTCGAGTCACCGAAGCGGCGCGCCACCACGTCGGCCATCGACGCCGGCGGCTCGCCGGAGGTGTCTCGTTCAGCGTCGGGTTCGGTGCCGGCCACGGAACGACAACGTTAGGACGTGCACGGATCAGCGGACCGGCCGCGGTCGGGGTGATACCGCCGGCTGGAGGCGACTCGGATGGTCAGCGGGTGGAAGGCAGCGCGTCGGCGAAGCGGGTGTTGATGGTGAAGCCCTGGTCCTCGATCCAGTCGGCCACGCTCCACAGGTCGCTCACGCTGCTCGATGGGTTGGCCCCGTAGGGCTCGAGACGGATCTCGGGCGGCGCTTCGTAGGCGTAGAGGTCGACATCCACCTCGGGGTCGGGGGGGTTGACGAAGTCGAACGCGGCCTCCACCGTCGACGTCTTCAGCCGGCTGAAGCCCGGGTCCCACTCACCGGTGCTGGCGATGCCCCAGTTGTGGGCGATGAAGTTCAGGATGCTGGTGAAGTCGTGCTGATCGCTGACGGTGCGGAACGACTTGCCATCGTTCTCAGTGGCGCGGGCGTAGGGGCTGAGCAGGACGGTGGGTACCCGGAAGCCGTAGAGCCCCATGTCGGGTGGTGCATCACCGGCTTTGTACTCTTCCAGGGTGCCGTCGTTGGCCAGCGGATCGATGTCGACGCCGACCTTCGGTGGGACCTTGTGGTCCCAGAACCCGCCCCACTCGTCGTAGGTGATGAACATGGCGCCGCTGTGCCACTGCGGCCCGCTCAGGTAAGCGGTGGTGACATCGCTGTAGAACTCTTGGCCCAGCCGGATGTCGGCGTGAGGGTGGTCGTCGTTCGCCAGGCCCTCGGGTGCGACGAAGAACGGGTCGACGAAGCTGACCTGGGGCAGCGTTCCGGCGGCGGCATCGGCGTAGTACTCGGTGATGTGGCGGGTGTTGGCGAGGTTGCGGGCGCCGAACAGGGCGATGGCCGGAAGGTTCGAGAAGTAGTACTTCCAGGTGATGCCCCTGACCGTGAGGTAGTCCCACAACGTCGGCCAGTCGAACCCGATGGCCCACTCGGGGTTCTCGCCGATGCGCTGGGGGGGGAAGTCGTTGTTGTCGATGCCGTGGGACTGAGCCGAGTGCATGTAGTAGCGGTTGGGATAGGTGTTGCCCATCCACGAGCAGTGGAAGTTGTCGAAGGCGGTGAAGTCCTTGACGATCTGGGCGAGCACCGGAAGATCCTCCCCGCGGTAGTAGCTGAGCGCGTATCGGTCCGTCCCGCTCCCCTCGGTGAGCCAACCGTTGGGGATGTCACTTGCCTGCGGATTGGCGTGATACGCGTCTCCGAGCTGGTGGCGACCTCCCCGGTGGCTGTGGTTGGGGTCGCCGAAGGGGTGACCGGAGAAGTTGCCCTCGCCACCGGCACCGAAGTCGAACGTGGCCAACGAATCGCCCTCCGGGTTGGAGATCGGCCCGTCGGGGCCCAGCGTGGTCCGGGCCGCGAAGTTGCCATAGCCGATCTCATCGCCCCACCAACCGAGGAAGTGGTCGGTGGACCGGTTCTCCATCATCACCACCACCACGTTCTCGATCGACGTCCTCGACGCCTCGGGGAACAGGTACTTCGAGGGGTGGGTGATGTTGACGTAGTCGGAGGTCGCCTTGGCGATCTTGCCTCCGATGGCGGCAGCGCCGACTCCGGCGGCAGCGGACGTGATGAACTTGCGGCGGGAGATGGGCACGGGAACGACCTCGTTGGTGGCTGGAAGAAAAGTTGTTCACCCCAGCAGTTCGCCACCACGCCGCACGGTTCCTGCCCACCCGTCGGTCAGCGCTCGGCCGGGCGGCGCCGGACTGTAGAACACGGCCCAGCGGCCTCTACGATCCGGCGCCATGGCGAACGATGCACGACAGCTGATCGAGGCGATGGACGAGGTGTGGAAGTCGACCCTCGACGCCGTCGCCGACCTGACCGATGACGAGTGGGCGGCACCGAGCCCGTGCCCGGGGTGGACGGTGAAGGACGTGGCCAGCCACATGATCTGGGGCACCCTCATCCAGCGAGGCGAGGAGCAGCCGGCGGTCGAGGTCCCCGACGACCTACCCCACGTGCGCGACGACTTCGGCCGGTACATGGAGCAGGCCATCGTCGAGCGCGCCGATCGGTCCGGGGACCAGGTTCGGGCCGAGCTGGCCAGCTCAGCGACGGCCACGATCGACCGGCATCGCTCACTCTCCGATGACGAGCTGGACGTCGAGCAGCCGGGTCCGCTGGAGATGAGCGTCACCCTCCGCAAGTTCCTTCCCATCCAGATCCTCGACCAGTGGATGCACGAGCAGGACATCCGCCAAGCTCTGAGCCGGCCCGGTCATCTCGAGGGGCTGGCAGCCGAGGTCACCAGGGACCGGTTCGTCCACGGCTGGACCCGCGTCATCCCCACCAAGGTCGCGGTGGACGGACCCACGCCCGTGGCCGTGCACATCACCGGGCCCTCCGCCCGCAGTTTCGGCTTCGACCTGGCCGAGGCGGGACCGCCGGTGGGTGTTCCCGACCAGCCGGCGGTGACCATCACCCTCCCCTTCGCCGACTTCGTCAGCCTGGCCGGCGGCCGCGACGTCCCCCGCACCATCGAGATCGGTGGCGACGCGGAGCTCGGCGAGCAGATCATCGCCGCCGCCACCTTCACGCCCTGATGACCGCGGCCCGCGTCTCCGGTGATGCAACCGGACCGGTCGAGGTGTGGCAGGAGCCGGCGCGAGGGGGCTACCCGCCGGACTGGTTCGCGTCGCTGGGCGGCCTCGAGCGACAGCAGCGGTTCCTCGAGATCACCCTCCCGCCACCGTGCTACCACCTCTGCGGCGTGGTCCCCGATCGGGAGAACGACCTCACGGCCACGACCATGACCGGCCTGATGCCGGCATCGGAGTGGCTCCGCTGGACCGACGGCGAGATCCCGTTGGGAGCCCAGTGCGTGGTCGCCGACCTGGCCTTCGGGCTGTCCTTCGGCAACTCGCTCCCCCTCGGAGGAGGCTTCACCACCGCTGAGCTGTCGCTGACTCGCCTGGCCTCGCCCCACATCGGTGGTCTGCTGCGGGCGGAGGGCTTCCAGATCGGGGCCGAAGGACCCGTCGGGCTGACCGGGGCGTCGGTGCGCGACGCCGACGGGCGGATGGTGTCGGCCGGTACCTCACGGCTGGCTGTGTTTCCCACCGTCCCTCCTGGCGCGCTCCCCGCTGTGCCCGACCCGCTGCCCACCGTCGTTCAACCCATCTACGACTCGCCCGACCCGTGGGAGCGACCTGTCGTCGGCTCGTGCCTGGCGCCCGACGTTCGCCATCGGTGCGGTGGGCGGGAGATCCAGCAGGGCATCATCGACGGCTCGCATCCCCGCCCGCCACTGTCGATGCTCACCGGACTTCGTCCCGTCTCCGTCCGCCCGGGCCGGGCCACCGTCGTGCTCCCCGCCCATCGATGGCTCAGCGCGCCGACCGGCAACGTGCAGGGCGGCTTCACCGCCATGCTCGCCGAAGCGGCGCTGCACACCGCGGTGGACACCACCACGTCGGTCGACGAGCTCGCCGTCAGCCTCGACGTGAAGGTCAACTACCTCCGCCCCGTCGCTCCCGATGACAGCCTCCTTTCGGCCACCGCCGAGGTGACCCACCGAGGCCGATCGCTGGCGGTGGCCCATGCCACGATCACCAGCGCCGACGGCAAGTCGGTGGCCCTCGCCACCGGCTCGTCGTCGATCATCCGCCTTTGACGCGGCGGGCTCAGAGGCCCAGGTGGCGCCGGAGGAAGTCGGCGGTGAGCGCATGGGCCCGCTCGGCTTCGTCGATGAACCCGATGAGGTTGAAGAACGTGTGGATCATCCCGGGGAACCGGTGGTGCTCGACCTCGACGCCGGCGGCCTCGAGCGCGGCGGCGTAGGCGTCACCTTCGTCCCGGAGCGGATCGAACCCCGCAGTGACGATCAACGCCGGCGGGAGACCGGACAGGTCGCCGGCCGCCAGTGGCGACACCCGGGGATCGGCTCGTCGCTCCGGGCTGGGATCGGCGCCGAGGTAGTGGTGCGCGAACCACCTCATCTGCTCAGCGGTGAGCATCCATCCCTCAGCGTTATCCACCACCGAAGGGTGCTCCGAGCGGACGTCCACCGCCGGGTACACCATCGCCTGGGCGGCGATTGGGGAGGAGTCATCGGCCCGCAGGGCCAAGGCCACCGTGGCCACCAGGTTGCCGCCGGCGCTGTCGCCGAGCAGTGCCACCGAGTCGTGGTGCCCACACACCCATCGCGTCGCTGCAACCGCGTCGTCGTGGGCGGCCGGGAAGGGGTGCTCGGGAGCCAGGCGGTAGTCGACCGACAGCACGGTGGCGCCGGTACGGTCGGCCTGGTGGCGGCAGACGGCGTCGTGGCTGTCGAGGTCGCCGATGCAATGACCGCCACCGTGGAAGAACACGATGGCGGGCCGGCCGGCGGGGTCATCGCCGGCGCAGTAGAGGCGGGCTCCGATCTTGCCCACCGCGCCCGGCACCTCGAGATCTCGCACCGTGACCAGCTCGGGACCGGGCGGCGTCGCCGCGTTCGACGCCGAGTAGGACCGTCGCAGCTCATCAGGACTGACGTCCCACACCGAGGGCGAGGACTCCTGGTAGGCCCGGAAGAGATCGATGATCGGCTGGACCTGCGGGTCGAGGGTGGAGGGATCAGGCATCGGTCAGTCTCGAGAGAACGGACGCTCGCCGTAGATCTCGCGCATCTTGTGCTTGAGGACCTTGCCGGTGGGGTTGCGGGGCAGCGAGTCGGCGAGCTCGAGCTGCTCGGGGTACATCTGCTTCATCAGGCCGGCGTTCGAGCAGAGCTCGATCATTTCGTCGAAGCTGAGCGGCTCGGCATCGGGCGCGGTGACCACCACCGCGCACGCCCGTTCACCGGTGTCGTCGTCGGCCAGCCCGATGACGGCCGCCTCGGCCACCTTGGGCGACGTGTGGAGCACGTCCTCGACCGCCTTGGCCGAGATGTTCTCGCCCTTGCGGATGATCACGTCCTTGAGCCGGCCACAGATGACCACGAACCCGTCCTCGTCGAGGTAGCCGAGATCACCGGTGCGGAAGTAGCCGTCCTCGTCGAACGCCGCGGCATCGAGCGACGCATCGACGTAGCCCGCCATGACCATCGGGCCCTTGACCCGGATCTCGCCCTCTTCGTTCGGTCCGGCCATCGTGCCGTCGAGCGTGACGACGCGGCAGTCGACGCCGGGGGTGGCCTGACCTTCGGTGTTGGCCAGCTTCTCCGACGGCGACCGCACCGACGCGCAGAAGATGATGGGGGCCTCGGTGAGGCCGTAACCCGAGCAGATGCCCACGTTCCCGTCGCCGGGCATCTCGTTGACGATGTCTTGGTGGAGCTGGGGCGGTTTGGGTGCGGCCCCACCGATGAACGCTCTCGCCTTGGGGAAGAGCGGGGTGTCGAGCTGCCGCCGCTGCGCGGTGAGGTACTGCTGGTGGAAGAAGGTGCCTGCCCCGAGCAGGGAGACGCCCTCGGCGCTCATCATGGGGATCGTGTTGGGGTCGGCGAAGCTCTCGATCACGATCTGGCGCATGCCGCTCATGAGCTGAGCCATGAGCAGACCGAGGCCGCCGATATGGGTGAAGGGGAACAGCAGGGCGTGCACGTCGTCGGGACCGAGCTCGTAGGCCTCGCACATCCCCACCGCGCTCGCCGCCACGGTGGCGTCGGTGTGCTGCGCGCCCTTGGGATCGGCAGTGGTGCCCGACGTGTAGAACCGCCACCGAACCGGCGGCCGATCAGCGCTCGGCACGGCAGTTGCTGGCGGCAGCGATGCCGGGTCGCCGGTGGCGATGCTGCCGCGGTCGACGTGGAGGATCTGGAGGCCGTCCTGTTGCGCGGCGATGCCCTTCGCAATCGACGCCAGATCAGCGTTGGTGGAATCGGACGGGACGATCAGGGCCTTGGCCCGCGTCTGACGAACGCAGAAGCCGACCTCGCGCTCGCGGTAGATGGGCAGGATCGGGTTCTGGACGACGCCGAGCCGGCTCAGCGCTACGGCGAGCACCAGCGTCTCGTTCCACGTCGGCAGCTGCCAGCTCACCGAGTCACCCTCGCCAAGACCGAGGCCGGCGAACCCGGCCGCCACCCGCTCGGCCTCGTCGCGGTACTGCCCGAACGTGAGCTGACGACCCTGGTCGTCCTTCAACATGACGGCGTCGGGTGTTGCTGCTGCTCGCCGCTCCACCAGCTCCCACAGCGTCGCCGCCTCGATCCGCTCAGCCATCACCCCTGCCCTCCGTGCCCGCGTACGTCCTTGTCTGCTACGTCTTTGTCTTCTGACGGTCCGTCAGAAGGTAGCGCAGCACCCAGGGCACGAACCCAGGCGACCAGCGCCGTTGAGGCACGGCGGCAAGTCGCGATCAGCGGATCGCCACGGGCTGGACCGGGCTGCCAAGACCCCCGGTGATGGGAAGCGGTGACGCCTCGAGCAGGAAGGTCGCGGGCCGACCCTCGCGCTCGCGGTCGACCGAGCATGCATCGGCGAGATCCTCCAGCAGCCAGTTCTGACCGAGGAGCATGCCCATCTGGCGGAGGGCCAGGACACCGAAGGGCATCAGCATGTCGGGTTCCTCGACCATCAGGAGATCGGGGTTCTGGGCATCGACGGCGAGCGCGGCCACGCCGCGGGCGTGGAACCAACGGGCAGCGGCGATGGCGAACCCGGGCGCCCCCGACACGTAGGCCTTCCGCTCGGCGCCGGGACCTCGCACGAATCGGCCGGCAGCACCGGTGCGTACCAGCACGATGTCTCCCGGCTCCACGTCCACACCGGCCAGCGCGCAGGCGGCTTCGAGATCGCTGGCGGTGACGGCCACTTCGTTCTCGCAGTACTCGACCCCTCGCGCTCGCGCCACATCCAGCAGCACACCCCTCGACACAAGGGCCGCGACCTTGTCGATGCCGCAGCGCGTGGCGCGCTCGTCGAGGGTGATGGTCTCGACCCCGAAGCCGTTGTAGATCTGCTGGCGCCACGACACGTGGGCAAGCGCGTCCCAGTGGGTTCCGGTCTGAAGCGGCAGGTGGAGTGCGTCCTCGGACCACGCCGAGTCGTCGTCACCGAGGAACCGGACGTCGTGGGAGATCAGGGTGGCTACGGGCGCGAACCGCCGCTTGTTGCCCAACGTCATCGGCACGGTCGCGTCGATGGGGAGGCTGAGCGGGAACGCTGCGCCCGACACGACGGCAGCCGCGGCCCGACCACGGGCCGCCTCATCGATGAAGTTCAGCGCGCCGCGCTCGTCGTCGTCTCCCCATCGACCCCAGTTGCTGACCTCTTCGGTCAGGCTCAGGAAGGCGTCGCTCGCCATCTACCGGTCACCCCTTGTTCTTGGCGAGCCACTCCTCACGCTGCCGTGTGGTGCGGTGCACGATGTCCTTGTCGAACTGCGGGATGACGTGCTTGCCGAACGTCTCCATGCTCTCGACGATCTTCTCGTAAGGCAGGGTGTTGGTCGTGGGGCTGAAGCACAGCTGGTCGATGCCGATGTCGACCCACTTCTGAACGGCCCGGGCGCAGTCGTCGGGATCGCCGACCACGAAGGTGCCGTCGGCCGACAGTGCCTCGACTACATCGACGGTGGGCTCGGGGATGATGTCGGGCCACTCCGGCAGACCCTTGGGCTTGGGGATGTTGTCGAGCCAATGGAAGGCCAGCGACGAGTAGTAGTTGAGGCCGATCTTGGTGGCCCATTCGAACGCTTCGTTGCGGTCTTCCAGGCACAGCATGTTGGTGACACCCATGATGTTGTCGTTCTTGAACTTGCCCACCGGCTCCTCGCAGCTGGCGATACCGGTCTTGTAGTTGTCGACCAGCGTGGCGATCCGCTCCGGCGCACCGAGTGTGAAGCAGAAGGTGCCCAGCCCCATCTCACCCGCCTTGGCGAACGTGGGAGGCGATCCGGCGGCGACCCACAGGGGCGGGTGCGGCTTCTGCCAGGGCTTGGGCAGGACGTTGCGTTCGGGCAGGTCGGCGAACTTCCCCTTGAACGGGCCGTACAGACCCTCCTCGAACATCTTCGGGATCTCCCGGATGGCCTCGTCCCACATCTCCTTGGTGATGGCGATGTCATCGCCCTCGCGCCAGAAGCCGAACACCTCAGTGGTCGAGCTGCCTCGTCCGGTGCCCAGCTCGAACCGACCCTCCGACAGCACGTCGATGGTGGCGGCCCGCTCGGCCGAGCGGAAGTAGTGGTTGACGGGAGCGGTGATGTTGAAGATGGCCGATCCCAGGTGGATGCGGTTGGTGCGGCTGGCCACCACCGACAGGTACACCTCGGGTGCCGGCATGTGGCTGTACTCGGTGAGGAAGTGGTGCTCGGGGCACCACACGTACTTCACACCGGTGCGCTCGGCGACGACGGCGATGTCGACGTTGCGCAACAGCCGCTTGTGCTCAGCCTGGGGGTCAGCCGCGGACTCGTGGGCCGGCACGTGGCCCTGGGCGAAGATCGAGAACTCCATCGGGGTTCCTCCGGGACGTGATGGCGAGATGAGGCGCTCCAATCGGGCCCGGCCGGCCCGACGTCCAAAACTGTAACACGTTCTAGTTTCTGCCCGGCGAGGACCCGGATCAGGGGGCGGGTGTCACCTCGAGCACCCCCCGGGCGAGCTTGCCGTCAGCCAGCTCGGACAGGGCGGTACCGATGTCGGCCAGGGCGTAGGTGGAGGTCACCAGCTCATCGAGCAGCAGCTTGCCTTCGCGGTACATCTCGATGAGCAGCGGGATGTCGCGCTGGGGTGACGACGACCCGTAGCGGCACCCGAGGATCGACTTGTCGTGGTAGAGGCTCTGCACCACGAACAAAGCCTCTGTGCCGAGCTTGGGGACGCCGAGCAGCACGGCCTGGCCACCCCAGTCGAGCAGGTCGACCGCGTTGCGGATGAGGGCGGGAGCGCCGACGCACTCGAATGCGTGGTCCACTCCGTCGCCCAGACCGTCGAGAGCCCTGACAGCGGCGACCACGTCGGTGCCGTCAGGAAGATCAGCCGGGTTGACGAAGTCGGTCGCACCGAACCGCCGGGCGATCTCCTCCTTCGCCGGATTGGTGTCGATGGCGACGATGCGCGAGGCGTTGGACAGCCGGGCACCCTGCACGACCGACAGCCCGATGCCGCCGACGCCGATGACCGCCACCGCGTCTCCGGGTCGGACCTGGGCCCGGTTGAGCACCGCACCGACGCCGGTGAGCACCCCGCACCCGACCAGGCAGGCGGTGGTGAACGGCACGTCGCGAGGGATGTTGACCGCCTGCACCGCGTTGACCACCGCCTCCTCCGCCCACACCGAGCAGTTGGCGAAGTTGTATGCCTCGTCCTCCCCCACCACGAGCGTGCGGGCCAACCGGTTGGACTTCTTGCAGAGCACCGGCCGACCGTCGGCGCAGGCCGGGCAAAGACCGCAGCTGGTGAGCGTGGTGAGCACGACATGATCACCCGCCTCCACGTGCGTGACCTCCGAACCCACCTCGGTGACGACGCCCGCCCCTTCGTGGCCCATGACCGCGGGGGTGGGATAGGGGATGGTGCCGTCGATCAGTGACACGTCGCTGTGGCAGAGCCCGGCGTTCACGATCTGCACCCGCACCTGGCCCGATCCGAGCGGGTCCTTGAACGAGACGTCGTCTCGCAGGGCGATCTCGTTGGGTCCGGAGTAGACGATGGCTCGCATCAGCGGGCTCCTCAACCGTTCCAGAGGATCGACTGCATCTCGCTGTAGGCGTGGAGCCCGAACACGCCGCCGTCGCGCCCGACGCCCGACATCTTCATGCCGCCGAAGGGCGCCTCGGGGTTGCGCTGGAGGGTGTTGATGCCGACGTTGCCGCTCCGGAGGCGGCGGGCGACCGAGGCGGCCCTCGCCGAGTCCCTCGAGAACACGTAGTTGAACAGGCCGAACGGCGTGTCGTTGGCCATGGCAACGGCCTCGTCGTCGTCGTCGAAGGGCAAGACCACCACGACGGGGCCGAAGATCTCCTCCCGGACCGGGGTCATGGTCGGCGTGCAGTCGGCGAGCAACGTCGGCACGACATAGGCACCGGCAAGGTCGGATCGTTCGCCGCCGGCGGCGATGGTTGCCCCCTCGCCCTTGCCGGCTGCCACGTAGCTCTCGACCCGGTCTCGGTGGGCCTCGGAGATGACGGGCCCGACGACGGTGTCGGCCTCCAGCGGATCGCCGACCTTGAGGGCGGAAGCCATCTGGCCCATGCCCTCGACGAACTGGTCGTAGACCGATCGGTGCACGATGGCCCGGGTCGGCGAGGTACAGATCTGGCCGCTGTGGAACGACCATGTGCTCGAGGTTCCCCCGATGGCCGCCTTCATGTCGGCATCGTCGAACACGATCGACGCGCCCTTGCCACCCAGCTCGAGCAACAGCCGGCACATCCGGGGCGCGGCCATCTCGGCGATGCGTGAGCCGACAGCGGTGGATCCAGTGAACGACACCATGTCGACCTTGGGTGACGCCACGATGGCTTCGGCCGGCGGCACCTCGGTGCAGGTGATGAGGTTGATGACGCCAGATGGGAAACCAGCCTCGGCCATGACCTCGACCATGCGAATGACGGCCAGCGGATCCTGGAGCGCGGGCTTCACCACCACCGTGTTGCCCATGACCAGGGCCGGTCCGATCTTCCCGGCCATGTTCACGATCGGGAAGTTGTAGGGAGTGATGCAGGCGACCACCCCGATCGGAGCGTGGTTGACCAGGGCTCCGATGAGCCCACCGGGCGCCAGCGCCGTCGACGGAGCTGACGCCGGGGCGATGGGGATGTCCATCGGCTCGAGCCCCCGACGGGCGTAGTACTCGAGGCGACCGATGGCGGAGGGCACCTGCATCGTCTTGGTGACCCGCAGGGTGGCACCGGTCTCGGCCTGCACCAGCGGGACGAAGTCGTCGGCCCGCTCGCGCATCAGCGCGGCAGCCCGACCGACGACCGCCGCCCGCTCGGCGATGGGAGTGGAGGCCCAACCCTCGAACGCGTCGGCTGCCGCGTCGCAGGCGTCGATGGCCTGAAGGGTGCTGGCTTCGGGCGCTTCGCCGACGACGTCGCCGGTGGCCGGGTTCCGGATGGGAACGGAGCCGGACTCGCCGTCGACCCACTCACCTCCGATCAACAAGCGATAGGGGGTGTCGAACGCCACGACCCGAGGCTAGAACAGGTTCCAGTTTCGGCACGAAGTCGCCGCCGTCTCACCAGCGACGGTCACCAGCGACGGTCGCCGAGGATGTCAGCGGGGGGCGCCGAGGTCCATGACCGGGCGAGCCGTGCGCCGCGCCGCCGCCGCCTCGGCGCGCTCCAGCAGAGCCTCGATCTGGTGGTCGGCCATCGGCCGGCCGAGCAGGAAGCCCTGCACTCGGTCGCATCCGTAGCGCTTGAGGTAGGCCATCTGGCCCGCGGTTTCCACGCCCTCGGCGTCGACGTGGAGACCGAGTGACCGGGCCATGGCGATGATGGCGGCGACGAGTGGCGTGTCGCTGTGCTCATCGGTGACCTCCATGATGAACGCCCGGTCGATCTTGAGGGTGTCGACATCGAGAGTGTGCAGGTACGCAAGTGACGAGTAGCCGGTGCCGAAGTCGTCGATGGCGACACTGCACCCGAGGTCGCGGAGTCGAGCGAGCAGGGGACCCGCCCACGCCGGATCGGCCAACATCGACTCGGTCAGCTCGAGTCGCAACAGGCGAGGGGGCAACCCGGTCTGGGCGAGCACCTTGCGCACCACCTCGACGAAGTCCGTCTGGGTGAGCTGGGGCGTCGCCACGTTGACGCTGACCGCCGGAGCCTCGACCCCGAAGCGCCGGCGCCACTCGGCCGCCTTTCCGCAGGCCATCCGCAGCACCGACTCACCCAGCGGCACGATGAGGCCGCAGTCCTCGGCGATGTCGATGAACCCGGCCGGACCACGTTGACCGTCAACGGGGTGGTCCCAGCGGACGAGCGCCTCCACCACCTCGATGCGTCCCGATTCCAGCCCGACCTCGGGCTGGTAGAGCACGAAGAACTCGCCACCCTCGAGTCCTTGCTGCAGCTCCAGCTCCAGCTCCATCCGTCGCTGCGCCGCCGCCTCGTGGAGGTCATCGAACACGACGCGGCACGCCTTTCCCGCCGCCTTGGCCTTGTACATGGCGGTGTCGGCCCGACGGATGAGCGTGGTGAAGTCGATCCCGGCCTCGGCGGGCGCAACACCGATGCTGGCCGTCACCGCCAGGCTGCGAGTGCCCATGCTGAACGGCTCGTCGAGCGCCCGTAGCACCGCGACCGCCGCCGCCTCGAGCACCTCGACATCACCGGGCACTCCGGCCACGGCGACGCCGAACTCGTCGCCGCCGAGGCGGCCGAGCACATCGGAGGCCATGATGATTGCCCGCAGGCGGCCCACCACCTCGACCAGGAGCAGATCGCCAAGCGTGTGGCCCAGGCTGTCGTTGATGGTCTTGAAGGCGTCGAGGTCCACGAAGAGCAGACCGGCGATGTGCTCCTCTTTCAGTCCGTCGGCGAGCAGCCGGAGGAACCCGGCTCGGTTGGGCAGTGCGGTCATCGAGTCGGTGTACGCGAACTCCTGGAGCACCTCGTCGGCCGCCCGCTGCCCGGTGATGTCGCGACCTCGAAAGATGGTGAGCCCGGCGATGGCCGGACTGGACTCCATGGTCCCCTCGATCCACCGGCTGGCGCCGGTCCGAGCCCGAACCCGGAACTCGGTGGTGCGATCCGGCCGCGTTGATGGCTCGATGTCGTCGACTCCCATCAACAGGTCGTCGGCAGGGCGGCCGATGAGGTCGGCGGCAGGATGGTCAGCGATGACCGAGACCGCCTGGCTGACGGCGACGATGGTGGAGTCGGCGGCCCACGCCACCACCACTTCGGCGGGACTCCTGGCGCGGGCCTCGAGGCCGAGGCGATCGTCGGAGGCCGACTCGCCGCTCACCCTGGCTCCACTCACCGACGACGCTCCCCTCGACTCGACGCGACACAACGAGCTCAACCCGAGTATCGAGGGAGGTGGGGCCGATGGGAACGTCGGGGCCGCAGGTATATCGCTATGTCAGCCCTCGGGCGTTAGATCCAGTTCAAGCATCCTGATGGCGTTTCCACGCACCAGCTTGTTCACCGTCTCCTGGTCGAGATGACCCATGAGCTTGTTGGCGACGTCCTTGCTGTGAGGCCAGGTGGAGTCGGAGTGGGGGTAGTCGGTCTCGAAGGTGACGTTGTCCACGCCGACCTTCTCGAGGCTGTCGAGGCCATGGACGTCGTCGAAGAAGCAGCCGTAGACGTGGCGGTAGTAGTAGGAGCTGGGCGGATCGGGAACCTTGTCGGCCACCCCACCCCAGCCGCGATTCTCTTCCCACACCTTGTCGGCCCGCTCCAGGATGTAGGGGATCCAGCCGATCTGCCCTTCGCTGTATGCGATCTTGAGGTCGGGGTGGCGGGGCAGCATTCCGCTGAAGAGCCAGTCGCTCAACGACATCATGGCGTTGCTGAAGGTGAGGGTGGAACCCACCGCCGGTGGTGCGTCGGCTGATGTCGACGGCATCTTCGACGACGACCCGATGTGCATGCAGATGGCGGTGTGGGTCTCCTCGCACGCCTGCACGAACGGTTCCCAGTACCCGTCGGCGTCATGGATCGACGGCAGCCCGAGGAAGGGCGGGATCTCGCTGAAGGTCACCGCCTTCACCCCACGATCGGCGTTGCGACGCACCTCGGCCGCGGCCAGCTCGGCATCCCACAGCGGGACGATGCACAGCGGGATCAGGCGGCCGCCCGAGTCGCCGCACCACTCGTCGACCATCCAGTCGTTGTAGGCCTCGACGCACAGAAGGCCGAGCTCATGGTCGGACGCCTCCATGAAGGTCTGGCCGCAGAAGCGGGGGAATGACGGGAAGCACAGGCTGGCCTCCACATGGTTCATCTCCATGTCGTCGATGCGGGCCTTGGGGTCATGGCAACCCTGCCGCATCTCCTGGTAGGTGATGCCGGTGACCTTGACTTCGTCACGGTCGAAGCCCACCGCGGCCGAGAGCCGGGTCTGGGGGATCTTCTTGTCCTCGTAGACCCACCAGTCGCAGAGATCGCCATCGGAAGCCGGCTCGTAGCTGAAGTTGCCACCGATGAAGGTCATGTGGCCCCGCTCCTGGATGACGCGGGGGCCGACCTCGCGGTACTTCTCGGGGAGGCGGTCCTGCCACACGTTGGCGTGCTCGATCACGTGGTCGTCGACCGAGATGATCCTGGGGATCTCTGCCATGCCGGTGAGTCTACGCCGATCTGACAGATCGTCAGACAGCGGAATGCCCGTCGAGGTGGGTGCGGGCGGGCACGGCTCGTGGTCAGCTCTTGTTCATCGAGCGGAGGCCGGGATGGCGGGTTCCGAACACGTGGGCGTTCATCTTCGCCGTGAGCTCGGCGGGGTCCCAGCGCTCGCCTGGCTTGGAGATGCCCGGCCCGTAGTCCCACGGGGTGAGGAGGTTGATGTCCTCGCCCACAACGCGGATGACCTGGCCGGTGACGTGGGCCGCCTCCTCCGACGCCAGCCAGGCCACCACGGGCGAACCCAGGGAGGGATCCATCGGGCTGAACTCGCCGAACTCATCCGGCTCTTTGGCTTCGATGCCCGCGCCGGGGATGGTGGCTGAGATGCGGGTAGCGCCGGCGGGAGCAAGGCAGTTCACCGTCACTCCCATCCGGAACAGCTCGAGGCTGGCGGTGATGGTGAGGCTGGCGATGCCCCCCTTGGCCGTCGTGTAGTTGATCTGGCCGATGTTTCCCTCGAGCCCGGCGCCCGACGTCGTGTTGATGACTCGAGCACCCACCTTTCGGCCCGTCTCCTTGAAACGGGCGCTCCAGTGCTTGGCCGCATGGTGCAGCGGGGCGAACGTGCCTTTGAGGTGCACCCGGATGACGGCGTCCCAGTCGTCCTCGGTGATCTTCCAGAGCATCCCGTCGCGGACGATTCCTGCGTTGTTGACCAGGATGTCGAGCTGCCCGTAGGTATCGATGGCCTGCTGCACCATCTCCTCGGCCTGGCTGAAGTCAGCCACATCCGCGTAGTTGGCCACTGCCTGGCCACCGCGCCCGGCGATGACGCCGACCACGACATCAGCGTCGCGTCCCTTCCCTTCGCCGGTGACCGAGCCACCGAGGTCGTTCACCACGACTCGGGCACCCTCCCTCGCCAGCTCGAGGGCGTGACCACGGCCGATGCCGTGGCCTGCTCCGGTGACGATGGCGACCTTGCCGTCGAGCAGACCCATGTGTGCTTCGCTCCGTGTGTGAGGGGAAAGGGGGCAGATTCTGACGGGGCGTCAGGTTACAGACGGCTCGTCAGCCGCCTCGAATCCGGCTCACATCCACTCGATGTGAGCCCGAACCTCTGCCCGGTCCGGCCCGAGCCAACCGTGATCGGCGGCAACGTCGAGCATGGACTCGAAGCCACGTACCCACTGCTCAGCCTCGGTGTTCGCCTCAGCCAGCTCCCGCAACCCATCGACGGACAACCAGGCGTGACGGCGCCCGTCCAACCAGCCATAGCGGGCGAGGGCGACGGCGGCCACGGCCGGATCCGCCTCGCCGACGATGCGCACCGACAGGACGCCGAAGTCGTCGGGCTCGCTCAGCTCCACGCTGGGCGGGCGGCATCGGAAGTCGACGACGACGTGCACGGCACCGACAGACTGACGGCTGAGGCTGACGGCGGACGCGGCTAGTGCAGCGCCTTGCTGTCGGCCTCGCGCAGCCGGCGCGACAACCCGGCCGCCACCTTGAAGGCGAGTGTCGGGACGTCGTTGAGCAGGTCGTTGAAGGCGCGGCGTTCGAGGACCACGACCTCCATGTCCGACGTGGCGGTGACGGTGGCGCTGCGAGGAGCCTGGTCGAGCAATGACAGCTCACCGAAGAAGTCGCCCGGTCCGAGCTCGTTCACCTTCCGCTTCTTGCGGGTGACCTTCGCCGAACCCGAAACGATCACGAAGAACTGCCGCCCGGACTTGCCCTCCTCGCAGAGAACGCTTCCCGCCCTGACCTCGACGTCCTCCGCCCGCTTGGCCACCTCTCTGAGCTCCTTCTTGGAGCACGCCGTGAAGAGCGAGACACCGGAGAGATGATCGAGATAGTGGTTGCCGCGAGCCATGGCCGCGCAGTCTAGGTGGACGGTGACGTCCGCTCTGCCCGATGCACCTGGCCCCGATGCACCTGGCCCCGATGCACCTGCCGATGCACCGAACCCACGGTGTCATCGGCGGGATGGAGCGACCCCGCTCACGGCCAGCGAGACGAGCCGGGTGAGGCTGGCGACGAGAGCCGAGCGGGACACACCCCACGCCTCCATGCCCGGGCGGTGGCTGGCCACGTGGGCCAGCATGGCGACGATCACCCCGGCGGTGGCCTGGGGGTCGACGCTCGCATCGAGGCGACCCGAGCGCCGGCCATCGACCAGCACGGTCTGGAAGGCGTCGGTGATGGCGTTCAGGGCGCGGGTGCGGAGGTCGCGGAACCGGCCGTCGCCCTCGAGGGTGAGCAGGTCGATCACTCGCAGCACGCTGGCGTGATCATCCCAGAAGGTCAGGAACTCATCGACGATGGCACCGGCCATCTCGACCGGGCGGCCGCCCCAGTCGCCGGCCACGTGGCCGGCCAGATCGGTGGCATCGGCGATGATGCCCTCGCCGAGCACCAGGATGGCGCCCTCGACGTCGGCGAAGTACTGGTAGAAGGTCGCTGGCGACGTGCCGGCACCACGGGCGACGTCGACGACCTTCAGATCGCGATAGGCGGTGGTGGCCAGCAGGTCGGCGGTGCGCTCCAGCAGCCGCTGGCGAGTGGCGCGACCGCGCCGCCCCGGGCGACGGCCATCGGCGGCCACGAGGTCCTCGCCGTCGGTGACCATGTCGTCGGTGACCATGTCGTCGGTGACCATGGTGGGATCGGCCTTGGTCACGCCCCGAACCCCGACATCAGATCGAGGAAGTCGACCGACTCGGCCGGCGGCGCGATGTCGACCTCGGTGCCGTAGTCGGACATGGTGATTCTGATGGTGGCCACGCCTCCGGTGCCATCGGGAACCGTGGTCTTCATCTGACGCAGGAGCCCATCATCGTCTATCCAGGCGTCGATGTCCTGGGTCTCCGAGCCGATGGCGTCCAGCAGCTCCTCGAAGGCGGCGGGGTCGGTCACCGCCCCCGCCGCTTCGAGCACGGCGCGCATGTCGACCGTTCCGCGGTAGTGGATGGTGTCGACTCCGTCGATCGTCTCAGTGCCAACGATGTCGATCTCGCCCACCAGAGATTCGAAGTAGGTGAGGAACTGGGTCGGATCCTGGTTGAGCGTGGTGAGTTGGGTGAGATCCAACCCCGACAGCTCGCCGATCGACTCCAGGTCCATGCGCAGCCACGTGTCCTCGGACACTCCGGGGACGCCGAGCCCGGCGAGGAACGGCATGCGCATGTAGATGATCGTCCCATCGGTGATGGTGTCGATCACGAAGCCGCCGGGATCGCCGGGGATGCCGGCCACCGCGGCTGACATGTCCATCGTGAGGCTGCCGCGCTGGTTAACGAAGTCGAAGACGCCCTCGGCCACCAGAGAGATCTCGGCGGCCTCCATGGTCATGGTCATGCGCGCCGAGCCGGCTTCGATCACCGCAGCGCCGGCCGACGCCAGGGTGGCGGCCAGATCGCCGCGTTCGGAACCGGTGCCCACGGCGTCGCCGTCGGAGTCGCTGGAGCAGGCTCCGGCCAGCAACACGATGGAGATGACGAAGGAGATCACACGACGCACGCTGGCGCTCCTTTCACACGGCACCGTCGCGCCACGCACTGCCCATCATGGCCGCTGGGGCGGCTGGAGGGCGGCCGGGGGGCGGCCGGCGCGTTCAGGCCAGCGCGTTCAGGCCAGGTAGCGGCGGGCGAATCGCTCCATGCCCCGGACCGCATCACGAGATGAGGTCCACGGCACCACCACCAACCGATCGATCCCCGCTTCGGTCCAACGGTCGATGTCGGTGTCGCCGCCAACCTCTCCCGCGCAGGTGGCGACGAAGGGGTGATCGGCACGGTCAGCGTCGGCACGCAGCCGTTGGAGCTCGCGGCTCTGGGCTGCGGCGGTCTCAGGGGTGTGCGACATCCCCAGCCACCCGTCGCCCACCCTCGCCGCTCGCCCGAGCGCTGCGGCCGATTCGCCACCGACCATCAGCGGAGGGTGGGGTTGTTGGATCGGCTTGGGCTCGAAGGCCACCGGATCGAAGTCGAAGAACTCGCCATGGTGCTCGATCGTCGGCTCGGTCCACAGTCGCCGGCACACGTCGATGGCTTCGTCGAGCCTTCGGCCCCGGGTGGCCGGATCGAGGCCCGCAGCCGTCCACTCGGTTCGCAGCCACCCGGCGCCGATTCCGACCTCGACCCGCCCGCCGCTGATGACGTCGAGGGTGGCGAAGGCGCGAGCTCCCACGAAGGGGTGACGGATTCCCAGGAGGTACACGAAGGTGCCGAGCCGCACTCGCGACGTCTGTCCGGCCAGGAACCCGAGGTAGGCGGCGACGTCGTAAACGGGAACGGTGGGGGGGACGGGCGGATGATCCTCGCCCGGCACGAGCTGGCCGCTGATCTCGAGCGGGAACACCAGATGCTCGGGAAGCCACACCGAGTCGAAGCCGAGCTCATCAGCGGCGACGGCAGCATCGAGCCAGGCTTTGGGATTGAGCCGGCCGAAGGTGATGCCGAAGCGCACGGCGCCCGACGGTAGCGCGACGCCGGCCCACTAGGTTGCGACCGGTGGGCGACAACATCAGACGGGGCGCACCTCCGTCGGGCGGTGGCGACCTGGCCGACGCCGCCGACGGGGTTGACGAAGGCGACGACGGCGACGAGGTCGAACCCGAGGGCGACGCCCGTCGAGGGGCAATGTCGAGGTGGCAACCTCCTGAACGGCCTCGCGTCCTTCCCAACCGGCGCCCGCGCTGGCAACGGACGGCGATCGGTGCGCTCAAGGCGGTGCTGGCCGCGGGCGTGGTCGTCGTCTCGTTCGTCGTGCTCGCCGGGGCGGTGCTCTACCTCACGACGCCCGACCCCCGGCCGTCACCCGGCTGGGCGCTCCACACCCCCATGCCCTCCGCCCGCGGCGAGGTGGCGTCGGTGGCGGCCGGCGGCCGGCTCCATGTCGCGGGCGGCTTGAGTGGGCTCAGCAGTGTGTCGAGCATGCTGGCCACCTACGATCCCGGCGCCGACCAGTGGGAGATCGGGCCCGACCTCCCTGCACCTCGCCACCACGCGGCCATGGGGAGCGTGGCTGAGCTCGTGGTGGTGACCGGAGGGGTGTCCGGGCTTCGGACCTGGACGGCGCAGACCGACGCGTGGGCACTGGACACGAGCGAGGCTGACGGCGAGTGGTCACCGATCGAGCGCCTCCCCGAGGGCCGCTACGGCCACGCCGCCGTGGGCATCGGGGCCAGCCTCGTCGTGGTCGGGGGTGAAGGCGGCTCCGATGACACGCTCGTCTGGCAACCGGTGCAGGGGTGGTCGCGCCGGGCACCGATTCCCGTCGGGCGCGATCACCTCGCCGCGGCGCAGTGGAACGGAGAGGTGTGGGTGCTCGGAGGGCGGAGCGGCGGATCCCTCTCTGATCGTGTCGACATCTACGCTCCCAGCACCGATACCTGGCGGCGCGGCCCCGCGCTGCCGAAGGGGATGAGCGCCATGGCCGTGGGCGTTCTCGACGGACCTGACGGGCGGTCGGAGCTGCACGTCGTCGGGGGCGAGAAGGCGGGCCTGCTGGGCGGCGTGATCCGCGATCACTACGTGTTGCGACTCGGGTCTTCGGCCTGGCTCACGTCCTCGCGCAGCGCTCTGCCCGTGCATGGCGCCGGCTTCGGCGTGATCGGCGGCCGGTTGCTGCTAGGCGGTGGTGCATCGCGCCACGACGTGATGTCGGTGTTGTCATGGACGACGGCGACCCAGTCGTTCTCGCCCGACGACGCGCCGCCCTACGAACCGGTCGAACTCGCCGCCGATGATTCCTGAGGTGGTGGCGGAGGCAGCCGAACGGTACGGCGATCGCGCCGCCGTCGTGTCGAGCGTAGGGTGGACGCTGACCTATGCCGATCTAGATGCGCTCTCGGCCGAGGCCGCGGCCGGACTGATCCATCGTGGGGTGGGGCCCGGCGACGTGGTCGCCCTGTGTCTCCCCTCGGCACCCGAGTACGTTGTCGCCTATGCCGCGGTGGCCAAGGTGGGGGCCGCCACGGCCGGCGTCAACCCTCGGCTCACCCCCGCGGAGCGATCGGCCTGCCTCACCGCCGCCCGCCCGACCCTGACGTTGGCCACCACCGATCTCCTCCCTGGCGAGGCGGGGAAGGTCCTCGAGGTCGAGCGTGCCACCAACGTGGACTCGATCCTGCCCAACCTCCGCTTGCACGGCATCACCGCTCCGGCCGTGCCGGTACTCGACGTCGACCCCACCCGGGTCGTCTCGGTCGTGTTCACATCGGGCACCACCGGGAACCCGAAGGGGGCCGTGTTCACGAACACCCAGCTCTCCGCCATCGAAGCAGCCGACACGGGAGGCACGGCCACCTGGGGCGCGGGCAGCGACCAGCTGGCGGCCACCCAGTTCGCTCACGTCGGCACAATGACCAAGCTCCCCTGGCAGCTGCGCTCCGGCGCCACCTTCCACCTTCTCGCTCGTTGGCGAGCCGCTGACGCGCTGGCCAAGCTGGCAGAGCTGAAGGTGCCGGTCGTCGCCGGTGTGCCGCCACAGATCGCGCTCATGCTGCGCGACCCCACCTTCGACGACCACGACTGGAGCCATGTGCACGGCATCGTCGCCGGTGGCGGGCCGGCAACCCCCGCCCTCGTCGCCGAGGCACAGGAGCGGTTCGGCGCCCCCTTCTCCATCCGCTACTCGTCCACCGAGTCGGGCGGCGTCGGCTGCGGTACCTCGTTCGACGCCGCCGACGAGGAGCGGCTCGAGACGGTTGGGCGCCCGCGTGGCCCCGTCGAGATGTCACTACGCGACGACACCGGAACGGTGGTGGCCGATGGCGACGTCGGCGAGGTCTGCTTCCGATCTCCTGCCGCCTGCATCGGCTACTGGCGCGACGAAGCGGCATCGGCCGCGCTGGGATGGTCCGACGGCTTCGTCCGGATGAGCGACGAGGGCCGCGTCCTCACCGGTGGAGCAGCGGCGGGGTGCCTTCAGCTGGTCGGGCGAACGAAGGAGATGTTCGTGCGGGGTGGCTACAACGTGTACCCGATGGAGGTGGAGGCGGTGCTTGCCGCCCATCCGGCCGTCGCCGAGGTGGCCATCGTGCCGCGATCGGATGACGTCATGGGCGACATCGGAGTGGCCGTGGTGGTGCCCCGCTCAACGGCGCGTCCCCCTTCGCTCGACGAGCTGCGTGAGCTCGGGGCGACGCGGCTGTCGAACCACAAGCTTCCCGAGGCCCTCGAGATCGCCGAGGCCCTTCCCCGCACGGCGATGGACAAGCTCGACCGCGGCCAGCTCACCAGAGAGTTCGCCTGAAGTCCGCGCGTCGTCAGCGCCGGGGTGAGCTCAGTGCCTCGGCAAGCGACGGGACGACGTCGTGCCAGTCGGCCACGATGCCGATGTCGGCGGCGTCGAACACCGGAGCATCCGGATCGGGATTGATGGCTACGACGGTGCCACAAGCGCGCACCCCGACGGTGTGGTTGAACTTGCCAGAGCTGCCGACCGAGATGAACAGGCGTGATCGAATCGACCGCCCCGTGATGCCGATCTGGCGAGCGCGGGGCATCCAACCCTTGTCGGTGACCTTTCGGGTGGCGCCCAGCTCGGCCCCGAGCGCGGCGCGGAGCGTCTCCAGCAGGTGGTACTCGGTGGGGTCGACGCCTTGGCCGACTCCGATGACGACCTCGGCATTGGCCAGCGCATCGACGTCGTCGTCGCGCCGTCGCCGATGGACGACGACACGACCTCGGGACTCGGCCTCGAGCTTGGTCAGCGTCGCCACCACGTCACGCTCGTCGAGGACCGGGAGCATCCCGGCGCGGACGGTGACCATCTGGGTGGGCGACGAAGCACGGATGGCAGCCACCATCGCCCCGCCGAATGCCGGCTTCCACGCCAACAGACGACCCTCGTCGAGCTCCAGCTCCACCGCATCGCCAGTGAGCCCCGCTCCCAGTCGCGCCGCCACCCGCGAAGCAACCTCGCGGCCCCAGACGGTGCTGGGTGCCAGCACCCCCCACGGCGAACGCTCCATCGCCCAACCCGACACCGCGGCGGCCACGTCCTCTTCGGCATCGGAGCCGACGATGGAGAGGACGTCGTCGGCTCCCTGCGGACCCAGCGGCGCGGCGTCTACGTCGGGGCCGACGGCGACCACCCGCCCGTCGATCCCGGTAGCCAGCGTGGCCGCGGCGCCGAGCAGCTCGCGGGTGAGGCGCTCGCGCCGGGGTTCGACGAGGACTCCGACGAGCCCACCCAGCCGTGCCGTGGGAACCGGCACCGAGCCGGGCGAGTCCGGGCTCGCCGCATCGAGTGCGCCGCGTTCAGCCAGCAGGGCGGCGCAGCGGGCGACCTGCTCACCGACGGACCCTTCGAGCATCCGGTGAAGTCGTTGGACGTCGATCGTGCGTACCTCACCCACCGACGTCGGCGAGCACCCCTGACCCCAGGGCCCGGGTCCGCACTCGGGCGCAGTGAGGACGGTCATTCGGTCGTCGGGGACTGCTGCCCGACCTTCGGGTGGAACCTTGCACGGATCGCAGAGCCGCTCAGCGCACGAGAGGACCGCGGGCAGGGCAAGGGTGGCATCCATCGAGCCGTCGTCGAGCTCGCACTCGACATCGGCTGACATCCCGTCGGATGAGACGTCGAGCTGGCGGACCGGGCCGGCGAAGGGGAGGCCCACCAGCTCGGCCAGCTCGGGGCCGACCTGACCGGTGTCAGCATCGACGGAGTTGCGTCCGCACAGGACGAGATCGAAGCGGCCGAGCCGGCCCAGCGCCGCCTCCAGCGCCCGGGCGGTGGCGAGCGTGTCAGAACCGGCGAAGGCAGGGTCGGACACCAGCACTCCCCGGGCGTCGACACCGTGAGCGAGGGCCCACGCCACTCCCTCACGGACGGAGTTCCCGGCGGCCGGTGGCCCCAGGCTGATCACCGTCAACGAGCCTCCCCGGGCGGCAACGAGCTCGGTCCCCTTGCCCACCGCACGCCGGCAGTAGGGATTCATCTCGAGCTCGAGCCCGTCACGCTGGAGACGCCCGTCGTCGCCCAGCGTCATCGTTTCGAACCTGGGAACCTGCTTGATGAGCGCGGCGACCCGCAGCGAACCGGACACGGAGCTGAGCCTATGGCTGAAGCCCACCGCGCTCCCGTTGGCCGGCGGCGGACCGCGCGAGGCGGGACGTCGGGTCAGCGAGGGGTACCGTGACACTGTGCTCGACCACGTCTTCCTCGACGCCATCGGCGCCCTGCGTGACGCGTTCGAGCAGGCACTCCTGGAGCGCCAGGCGTTCGAGGAGGGGTTCAAGGTCGACGTCCTTCTCGGGGACGTCGAGTGGCAGACCGCCTACGGGCTTCCGGGGGAGGGCCTCCCCCCGCGCATCGTCGCCGAGATCACCCTCGACTGGCCCACATGGGCGCAGACCGCGTACCGGTCGTGGTACATCGGCGAACCATTCGACGAACCACCTCGCATCGACATGGACATCGCCGTGCGCATCCAACGTCTGGCCGAGCCCGCCGATCCGTCAGTGGTCCTCGCCGCGTTGCCCACCTCCTCACCCCAGCTCGGACGTGAACGCCTCGAGCGGTCGGCACCGATGCTCACCAAGCTGCTCACCCCCGAGGGTCCTGACGATCACGCCATCGAGGTGCACTACGAAGGCACCGTCGAGCTCGACGAGGAAACGCTCACCGACGGATCGGCCGTCGATCGCCAGCTCGCCGCGCTCGGAGGCTGGGTGGCATCGACACTGGTGAAGCTGGGTGACCTCTCGCTCCAGTTCCATCCCCCATCCAAGCCTGGTGCAGCCGACTCCTGAGCGGCCACCGCCCGGCGGGAGCGGTGGCCGGGCGTCGATGCTGGCCGTGGTCGCCGCCACCGCGGCCGTGGCGGCAACGATCCTGCTGCCGTGGGCCACCAGCGGTGAGCGCACCCGCAACGCGGTCGAGCTCATCGACCTGACCCAGCGGCTCGGCCTGGCCGATGCCGCCTGGGAGCGCAGCCTGCTGTGGGCCTCCGCCCTGCTGCCGGCGCAGGTGGGCGGAGTGCTGGTTGCGGCCTCGCTGCACCGTCGGAGGCTGGCCGGGGTGCTGTGTGCGACGGCGGGCGTGGTCGCGATCGCCGGTTCGATCGTCGTGTGGCGGACTCCGTTGCTCACCGAACTTGGGCCGGTTGCCGCGACGGTCCTGGGGACCATCGCCGTGGTGGTGGGGCTCTCGGTGGCAGCGGCTTCGTGGCCCGATGAACCGGACACGGAGCCAGGGCGACCCGTAGTGTGACCTGAGTGAGCGACAACCCACCCTCCGTCACGTCCCCCGAGCCGCCGTCCGCCTACACGACGAGCGACACGCCGACGCCCTCCACCGTGAGGTCGGGCATCTCCAACGGACGGCTCTTCGGCTTGCTGTTGGGTGTTGCCATCCTCGCTGGTGGCGGGTTCCTCGCCGCCAACATCGTGGGAGGCGGTGGTGACGGCCCGACCAAGGCCGTCGACCGCCTGTTCCAGGCCACATCCGACGAGGACCTGCTGGGGGCCATGGCCGCCATCGACCCCCGCGAGCGGGAGGCCATCCAACCCGGCGTCGAGGGCATCGCCGACGAGCTCGGGCGCCTGGGCATCGTGTCGGACGCACTCGATCTCAACGGCATCGCCGGCATCGACTTCGAGTTCAGCGGACTCGAGTACGAGACCGAGGCGCTGACCGACGATCTGGTCACGGTCCGGGTGGTGGCCGGCACGGTCACCTCCACCGCCGTGCCCTCCGAGCTGCCGGCCGGCCCGGCGCTCGACGAGCTCGGCGTGATCCCGCCCGACGACGCCGAGACCGAGACCGAGGACTTCGCGGAGGAGGAGTTGGCACTGGTCGCCATCCGCCGCGACGGTTCGTGGTGGGTGAGCGTCGGCTTCAGCATCGCCGACGCGGCACGACGCGACGAGGGTCTCGCCTTCCCCGCCCCCGCCGACTGGCTCGAGCCAGCCGGCGCCGAGACCCCCGAGGGCGTCGTCGACCTGCTCACCGGGGCCTTGGCCGACCTCGACGCCGCTGCGGCCTTCGCCGCCCTGGCGCCGGGCGAGATGGATCCGATCCATGCCTTCGCCCCCATCTGGGTGGCGGAAGCCGAACAGGTCACCGAAGGTGGCTGGGCGGGCCTCGGCGTCGACCGGTTCGATCTCGACTTCGACGTCGTCACGGAGACCGACGGCGACCGCGCCCATCTCACCTTCCATGGCATGTCGCTGGCGGTTGAGACCGAGGGCGTCACCATGGGTGTGGAGTATGCCGATGGGTGCAGCACGGTGACGATCGACCCACCACCTCCGGCGGGTAGCGAGGACGCTTTCCTCCCCTTCCCGATACCTGGGTTCACTGGCTTCGGAGAGCCGATCTGTGCCACCGGAGATGGCGCCCTGTTCGGGCTGGAAGAGCTCTACGACGCCGGTGGGCTGGGCCCCGACGCCGCCGCCCTCTTCGCCGAGCTGCCCATCGACTTCGAGCGTCTCGGGACCATCGGACTCGAGGTGGTCCGTGTGGACGGCGCCTGGTACCTGAGTCCGACGGCCACCGCGCTGGACACGGTGGAGCGGGTGCTGTCCTCGCTGAACGACGACGCGGTCAGCTGGTTCGCCACGAACGGTGAACCCCTCGCCGAGGCCTTCTTCACGCTCGCCTTCGGAACCTTCGGAGGCTACGAAGAGGTCAGTAGCTTCACGGTCGAGGGGACCGTCGATAGCGCCGGTACCGCCGAGTTCGGCGGCGAGCCCGTCCCGACGCCACTGGAGATCTGCGAGCTGTTCCTCGAGGCGGTCGACAACGGCGAGATGGAGGCCGAGTTCCTTCCGGAGGACTGCTAGATCTCTTGGGGCGGAGCCCCGGGGATTTTGTGACAAGAGTTCATGCAGCTGTGCCGAGTCTGGCCTCGGTGATGTAGCCGGTGAGTGACCGGTCGATCTGTGTCGCCGAGCGCACTGGAATCGATCAGGCCGACATCAGTCGCATCGAGCGAGGCTCGACCAGCCCGACCGCTCGGACCCTTCAACGGATCGCCGAAGCCTTGGATGCCGATCTGCGCCTCGTTGGGAGGACGGGATGAAGGGGTGTCGCTGTGCTGATGTTCTGCTGATGGGAGGTCGTGGCCTCCAGCCCCCGCAGGGGCCTGGACCGGCAAACGGCCCCAGGAACCCCGAGGTAGAGGCCGCTGGAGGCCGCTCGCTGCCGCTGGAGGCCACGGATGGTGGGTTTGTTCAAGTCCCCCCTCGCCCACTCCAAAGGTCCTGGTCAGGGGCTTGCCGGAGGCCCGAAAACCTCCGATCTCTACCGGATCTCTACCGAACATTCGGTGGAAGGGAGGCTGAACGTGGCAGCGAGCAAGGTCGTCGACCTCCGCAAGCGACGGATCGAGCGCCTCGCCGTCGACCTCGCCCGCGAGCTCGTGTCGACGACCTACCTCATCGTCGAGGTCGACGAACTCGACTCGGTGGAGGAGTGGCGCGCTGCCGCTCGCCTCGCCGCCCGCCAGCGCGGCTGGCAGGTGAGGACGGGATTCGGTCAGACAGGTGGGCAGGTGTTCGCTGTGCGAGTCGATCCTGAGGCCGAACAGAGCTGGACCGGCTGGTCGTGACGACCTCCCTTCGACAGATTCGGCCCGCGGGAGACGGTACTCGGACGGCTTCGTAGTACACCTGCTCTCCCACGTTCCGAGAGAGTCGTCGAGCGATAGCCAACCAGGGCGTACGGAATCCTCCGTGGGGTTGTTGCAGTCGCGTCCGACGGGGTACGCTGTTCGCAATAACGAACGATCGTCGTTCGTTGCAGAGGAGGATCAGTGAGCAAGCAAGCTTCGGGCATCGACGTCGGCGTGACCTACGCCGGCGCCGAGAAGCCCTTCAAGATGGAGTATGACCCCGATACCACGCTGCAGACCGTGAAGTCGGCGGTGATGGAGGCCTTCGGCTTGGCGGAGTCGACGGATGCTCAGGGGAACCAGACCGTCTACCGGCTCTACCGTGGAGGCGACCGCCTCGACGACCTAGGGCAGACCCTCGACCAGGCCTCGAAGAACGAGCACCACCTGCAACTCCGGCTCGTTCGTGAGGTCATCGCCGGCTGATGGACCGCCTTCAGGCGGAACTGAACCTTGCAGCTGATGTCGCTGAAGTCCAGAGGCACGGCACCGATCTCGGCTGGACCGTGGACGGTCCGGCCGAGATCGACGTGTACATCACCATGACCTCGCACGTCGACAGCGAGGCATACGTGATCTGGTTCCACTGTCCCGGCTACCCAGATGATCCGTTCTCGGTGAAGCCCGTCGACCCAGAGTCGAAGGATCCATCCGTCGCACGTGCATGGTCCCGCTGTGACGGTTTCCGACCCCCGAACGACCTGTGCATGCCCCTGTGTGCCGAGGGCTACGCGCTCCACCCCGAGTGGCGCACTGATGCGCGATGGCGGTGGGAGTCCAAGGGCAACCCGCTACTCCGGGTCGCCGAGGAACTCCAGGCACGTCTCGATGATCCGACCAAGTACCACGGGAGGAACGAATGACCGCATTGTGTCTTCCACGCGTCGGGCTCGACGCCGTAATGCATGACCTGGAGAGCTTCGGCCGCGACGGGACCGAATCGATTGCCTTTGGGCTTGGTCGGCGTCAGGACGGCGTCGCGACCGTTATGTCGGTAGTGCTCGCCGAGGAACCCGGCATCACTCGCCGCTTCGGGCTGCTCCGCCTCTCGGAGCGGTGGATGCTCAAGCTCACCGAACTGTGTGAGTCGCTCGAGCAGGCTGTCGTCATGCAGTTCCACTCGCATCCCGAGGAGGCATGGCACAGCGACACCGACGATCACCATCTGTTCCACGCACCGGGAATCTTCTCCGTCGTGGTCCCAGACTTTGCGCAGTCCGCCGCGGCACGCGACCAGAGCGCTTGGGCTGTGTATCGCTGCGCGAACGGTGGAGCGTTCGAGGCTTCGACGCCCACCGCCGTCGACGTGACCGATGGTGATGCGTCGCTCATCATCGTGTCGGAGGATGGCTGGCGTCATGCGTGAGCGAGACGATCGTCACCTGCGGCTCGGCGCGACGCTCGCTGATCTCGACGAGGCAGCAACGGCGCAAAAGTTCGCGCAGGCGCGGGTCGTGATCTCCTGGGATCCCGCAATGGCGGATGAGGCGCCGGAGATGGTCCTAGTCGCGGCCAATTTGATCGCGCGGTTC
>DASWIA010000036.1:0-17444 GCA_036397895.1 Acidimicrobiales bacterium
GTGACCACGTTCACCTCGTCGGCGGTGCTGGCCGTCGCCGGCTTCGGGATCATGCTGGCCAGCGCCTTCTGGTTCGAGCGCAGCCTGCGCAAGCTCGGGCGTGTCGGCATCAACTCTCTCTCCGATGCAGTGCGCGGCAAGGGATTGGGCGATCGCTTCGGCGGGGGCGCCGCTCGATTCCGTCAGCGGTTCCAGCGTGACGAGAGCGACTGACCGCCCACTGGGCTGACTGGTGGGCTGACTGGTGGGCTGACTGGAAGGTCCAGGGCCCACCGCGCTCGCTGGGCCAGCCCCATCGTCGTGCGCGCCGAATCCGTGACCTGCCCGGCCAGCGCCACAGCGGCCTCGGCGTCGTCGGGTTCGGGTTCGTTCGCGGCGTAGGCCGCCCCTTCCACCAGCGTGGCGAGGGCGATGATCGACGCTCGATCGACCCTCCCATGGCGGGCCAGGTGGTCGGCCTGGGCGTCGAGCGGCAAGGCAGGGTCCACGAGGGCACCGCCGCGTCGGGCGGCGTCGACAGCTTCCGACCAGGCGATGGCCACAACGGCATCAGATCCCTCGGTGAACGCTCGGCGCCGTCGCTCGACCCGCCGCCGCGCTCTCATCGTGACCGCCACTGCGGCCAGCCCCACCGTCGCCACCAGCAGCACCGCCGCGCCCCCGGCGATGCGAGTCAGCCAGTCCGTGGCAGTGCCACCATCCGCCGCGTCCCCACCGGTGCCGGCGGCGCCATCGGCCGGCACCGACGTGGCCGTCGAGCCCCCTCCATCTGGCTCCCCGCTGTCGGGGGGAGGGGCGGGGACGGTGGTGGCGGAGCTGGCGTCGCCGGTCACCGCTTGTTGTTCGGGCACGCCGGTCACCGCCTCGGCCCCCGGGGCGCCGCGGCCGGGTGTCGGTTCGAACGCGATCCAGCCCGCGCCGTCGATCCAGACCTCGGGCCAGGCGTGGGCGTGCTCGCCCCGGACGTGGTACAGCCCGTCGTCGCCGAGCTCACCGGGGGTGAACCCTACGGCCACGCGCGCCGGGATGCCGACCGATCGGGCCATCGCTGCGAACGTCCCGGCGAACTGCTCGCAGTACCCGCGCCGGGTGTCGAAGAGGAAGCTGCTGATCGACCCCTCGCTATGGCCGGCGGCCACCGACAGGTCGTAGGTGAACTCGGACCGGAACCAGTCCTGGAGGGCCCGGGCCGCCTCGTAGACGCGGTCGACAGGCCCCATGACGTCGACGGCGAGGTCGCGAACCGAGGGCGGGAAGTCGGGCGGTAGGTCGGTGAACCTCGGGTCGGGGGACGAGCGCACCGCGTTGGCGCGCAGGTCGTCGGGATCGTGGGTTGGCCGAGCCGACGTGACCTGGTACACGAGTCCGTCGCCGGTGTCCGCTTCGGTGATGAGGCTGCCCGACTCCCGGTCGTGGCGGGCCCCGTCAACCCCCGAGATCGTCGTGGGCTCGAACGCGGCCGGGAGCCAGATCGAGGCCAGCGCCTCGATGGTGAACTGCTGGCGAATCTCATCGCTCTCGACGGCGGGTGGAGTGACGGTGTCGAGGCCACCGCGGGCGTCTCCGAAGGAACCCAACGACGACCAGATGTTGCCGTCGAAGGTATCGAGCGCGGTGAGCCTCCAATACGCCCGCTGGTCGGCGGCCACGGTGAACACCTCGAGGTCGGACTGCTGCACGATCCGGCCCCGGATGTCGACGAGAGGACTCACGGTGACGCGGTTGGAGCCGGAGCCGAACCCGTCTCCCTCACGCCAGGACACGAGGGCGTCGGCATCGGCTCCCGGGAGGTTGGGTCCGATGGCGGCGGCGGCGACCACCACGAGGACACCGGTGAGCGCAGTTCGCTGGGTCAGCGCCCGACGGCCCCGGCGGGGGCGGGCCAGCCAAGTGGCCCGTTCACTCTCTTGGAGGTGGTGGGCGGCCATGAACAGCATCAGCGCGCCGAGGGTGGCGACCGCCGACAGCAGCTGGTGTCGGCCGGAGCCGAGGACGGTGCTGAACACGAACAGCGTGAGTGCGGGGATGGTGGACTCGAACCGTGCCCGCAGGTCGAACGCGGCCCAGTCGGCGAGGACCGACGCTACGAACACCCCGACCACCGACAGCAGCACGAAGCCAGGGATGACCGGAACGGGCGCTGCTTCGGCGGCGAAGACCGAAGCGGCCTCCGACAGGGCCGATCCGACGGCGTCGAAGGTGGACGGCGTGGGGACCCATGCCGTGAGCGACGAGTCCAGGGCCAGGGCAAGGGCCAGCCATGCGCCCGCGGGCAGGAGGATGAGGATGCGGGGTCCGCCCGGGACGCGCCGCCGTCGCAGCGTGGCCGCCAGGAGATGAGCGATGACGGCCGCCACCATCACGGGTGGGAGGTAGGCACCGTCGGTGAACAACCGCCCGAACGACGCGGCGGCGACGATGGTGAGCAGCATCAGCGTGGCCTCGGCCACGCCGGCGGGCATCGGGCGGTCGTCGCCCCCGCTCACGGAGCGCTCTGCGCTCACGGAGCGTTCCGCTCGACGGCGGCCACGGCGCGAGCCCACGCCGGCGCCAGCGCCGGGCCGGTCGGCACCACCGGCACCCTCGTGGAGGGGTTGGCGTGGGGCGCTCCCCGGCGCGACGCCGACACCAGGATCACGGCGCGATCAGCGGCGAGCAGACCGGCCAGGCGAGCGGATCCACCGCGGGGCTGCCCCGCCACCACGGCGACGCTGCCCGCCCCGGCGACGGCCCGTTGTGCCGCTGCCGCTCTGTCTCCGCGACCGGGGCGGGCCTCGGCGAGCATGCTCAGCACCCGGTCGAGATGCGGGGTCCCCACCCCATAGCCGGAGTCGGCCCCGTCGGTGGTCACCAGGCGGATCTTGTGCCCAACCTTGGTCGAGGCGGCCACGATCGACGCCGCGGCCTCCATGCCTTCCTCGAACCCGGCAGGATCCCAATCGGTTTCCCGGGTGTCGATCACCACCGCCGCCATCCCGTCGTGGGGAGCCTCGTCCTCGCGCACCAGCAGCGCGCCGCGACGCAGGGACGACCGCCAGTGGATCGATCGGAGCTCGTCGCCCTCGCGCCACTCGCGTAGCGAATGGAACTCGCCGTGACCGGCGACCACGGGTCGACCTGGTGCATCGGGTGCCCGCCCCGCCACCGGTGAGGCAGCGCGGGGGAGTGGTCGTATGGCGACGATGCGGGGCACGACGATGATGCGTGTGGAATCGGTGGCGGCGCGGGCGGCGGTGACGAGCCCGAACGGGTCGGCGGTCTCGATCATGACCGGGTCGAGGGTCACGAGCCCACGGCGGCGCAGCTCGAACCCGTAGCGCCGCCATGCCACCTCGCCGGGACCGAGGGGTGCCACCAGGGCCCGGAACTCGCCGTTGCCGGTCTGGTTCCGCACCAGCGCGGCGGGCGTCCGCCGCCGCCCGCCGTTGACGATCTCGATCTCCACCGGGATGTTGGCACCCACCGGCCCGAGACCGGCGCCCATGCGGCGGTGGACCTCCAGGTCGCGGGCACCCCGGGTGAGGACCATCGTCGCCATCACCAGGAGTCCGCCGCCGATGCCGACGACGATGAGCTCGAGCAGGCCGAAGACCCGACCCGTGGCCAGGGAAACCGTGGATCCACCGAGAAGAAGCCAGCCCGCTCTCGTCGGGGTCACCGGCGGGGGATGGGCGCTCACCGAAGGGGCCTCACACTCCGCTGCGCCGCCGGGCCGTGGGGACCGGGACCTGGGAGACGATGTCCTCGAGGACATCGAGGGTGGAGGTGCCGGCCAGCTCGGCATCGGGGGTGACGGTCAGCCGGTGGGCGAGCACCGGGCGCAGCAGCCACTGGACGTCATCAGGCACGACATGGCTCCGGTTGCGCGACGCAGCCCGGACCCGCGCCGCCCGCACGATGGCGATGCTGGCCCGAGGCGAGATCCCGACCGCGAGGGATGGGTGCCGGCGCGAGGCCTCGGCGAGCTCCACCACGTAGACCTTCAACGCCGGCGCCACGTACACCGAGCTCACCGAACGGCGCAGGTCCAGGACCTGCTGCACCTCGCACACCGGCTGGAGATCCTCGATGATCGACCCATCGAGGTGGCGATCGATGATGTCGATCTCGGTCTCCGAATCGGGGTAGCCGAGGTGGACGCGCACCATGAACCGGTCGAGCTGGTTCTCCGGCAGCGGGTAGGTGCCGGCCAGGTCGGCGGGGTTCTGCGTGGCGATCACCAGGAACGGGGACGGCAGCGGGTGGGTGATCCCGTCGACGCTCACCTGCTGCTCCTCCATGGCCTCGAGCAGCGCCGACTGGGTCTTGGGCGACGCCCGGTTGATCTCGTCGCCCAGGACGAGGTGGCGAAACACCGGGCCGGGCCGGAAGTCGAGGCCGCTTCCGTTGTCGCTCCACACCGAGACCCCGAGGAGGTCGGAGGGGAGCAGGTCGGGGGTGAACTGCACCCGAGCCCACGAGCCGTGCACCGAGGCGGCCAGAGCCCTCGCCACGAGCGTCTTGCCTACGCCAGGGAGATCCTCGACCAGAACATGTCCGCCGGCCAGCATCGCCGTGACCACCAGCTCGACCGCGTCGCGCTTGCCGCGTACGGCATGTTCGATGTTGTCGACGATGGACGCGAAGGCGGCGGCGACGTTCTCGATGCCGGTGTCGGGTTCGCTCACAGTGTGAGGGTACGTCAGTGGCCGCGACCTCAGCCGTCGGCCCGGCTGTAGGTTCGGCGGCCGATGGATCCGGCGACGCTTCAGCCAACGGTTCTCGCCGTCGACATCGGCGGCACGAAGATGGCGGCCGGACTTGTCGATGGGGACGGGCGGCTGGTCGCCCGGACGCTGCGACCCACTCCGCGCCGGGGGGATGCCGAGGCGGTGTGGTCGGCGCTGGTGGCCGCCATCGACGAGGTGCTGGCCGGCGCCGCCAGCCCCCCGATGGCAGTCGGAGTCGGGTCGGGTGGCCCCATGACACCGGGCGGTGAGCAGGTCAGCCCGCTCAACATCGAGGGTTGGCGAGCGTTTCCGCTGCGCGCTCGGCTCGCCCGCCACGCCGGCGTCGGCGTGCACATCGACAACGACGCCAAGGCATTGGCGCTCGGCGAGGGCTGGCTCGGCCGGGCCCGTGGCGAGCGCAACTACTGCGCCATGGTGGTGTCCACCGGTGTGGGGGGTGGGCTGGTCGTCGACGGCGCTCTGCTCGACGGTGCCTCCGCCAACGCCGGGCACATCGGACACGTCAACGTCGTACCGGATGGCGCCCAGTGCCGATGCGGTGCGCGAGGCTGCCTCGAGGCGGAGGTGTCGGGCCACCATCTCGAGGCCCGGCTCGGTCGCCCGCCCGCGGACGCCTCCATCGAGGAGCGTCATCGGGTCGGTGAGCTGGTCGGGCGGGCGGCAGGCTCGGTGGCGAACCTCCTCGACATCGGGCTCTTCGTGGTCGCCGGGTCCGTTGCGCTCGGGTTCGGGGCCGACTTCTTCGAGCCGGCCCAGGCATCGCTCAGCCGCTCGGCGCGGACGGCGTTCTCCGCTGGGGCCCGCATCGAGCCGGCTGGGCTCGGTGATGAGGGTCCGCTGGTGGGCGCGGCAGCCGTCGCCTTCCGAGCCCGGGGGTGGGACGGGGTTGCGGCGCCGCCGTCCATCGTCGCCGCCCCGGCCGGGGGAGTGGCGTGAGGGCGGCCGGTTGGGTTGGAGCCGTGCTCGCCGTTCTGGGGCGGCCGTGGCTGTGGGCCACGGCGCTCGACACGGTGCGCGTCCTGGCGCCACGGGGCTGGTGGCGACGGCCGCCCCACCTTCCGGTGCCCGACCGCCGGTATCTCGAGTTCCGCATGACCACGCAGTACGGCGAGGCGAGTGCGTCGCCCCGGCCGCAGGACGTCGTCGACTACCTGAGGTGGCGGCGAGCGTGGCGCCGGTCGATCTAACGTTGCCACCGTGGGCGACCGCGTGCTGGTCCTCAACGCAACGTACGAGCCGCTGAGCGTGGTGTCCTCCCGGCGGGCGGTGGTGCTCGTCCTCGATGCGAAGGCCGAAGTGGTCAGCGAGGGTCTCGGCGCCTTCCACTCGGCCCATCTGACCGTCCCCATCCCCTCGGTCGTCCGGCTCCACACCTTCGTACGGGTGCGCCGCCGCCGTCGCGCCGCCGTCACCCGCCGAGCGGTGCTCGCCCGGGACGAGCACACGTGCCAGTACTGCGGCGGGCGGGGCGAGACAGTCGATCACGTCTTGCCGCGCAGTCGCGGCGGTTCGCACTCGTGGGACAACGTCGTCGCCGCCTGCCGGTCATGCAACGCCGGCAAGCGTGACCGGCTGCTCGGCGACACCTCGATGACCTTGCGGTGCCGGCCCGGCCAGCCTGACCACATGGGGTGGATCGCGCTTGCCGTTGGTGGAGTGCCGACAGAGTGGATGCCCTACCTGGCCATCGCGTCGTGAGCGGGCCCTGGCCGCTGCGGCGGCGGGAAGGGTCGGCGGGTGATCTCCACGCGGCCCCGCCCGATCCCGATCGACGCCAGGTCGTGGTCAGCGTGGTGAATGGCCCCGCCATCGTGTTGGGTTCGAGCCAACCCGACCCCGTCGACCACGACCGGGCCGGCGCGGCGGGGGTCGAGGTGGTGCGCCGTCGCACCGGCGGAGGGGCGGTGTGGCTCGAGCGCGACGATCCGCTCTGGGTCGACGTGTGCCTTCCGCACGACGATCCGCTCGCCGACGACGACGTGGGGCGGGCGGCGATGTGGGTGGGCGAGACCTGGGCCGGCGCATTGGAGGATCTGGGCCTCGAGGACGTGGCGGTGTGTTGCTCCACCACGCGCCCCAGCGGTGATCTGAGCCGCCTCCTCTGCTTCGGTGGGCGCGGCCCCGGCGAGGTCACGGTGGGCGGATCGAAGGTGGTGGGCATCGCCCAGCGGCGAACCCGCTCCGGTGCCTTGTTCAGCTGCGCGGTGGCATCGACGCTGCGGGTCCGGGACCTCGTCGACCTGCTCGACCCCACAGTCGTCGACCACGAGGCCGCGATGGCAGCCTTGCGAGGTGCCACTGGCGCCCGCGCCTCCCACGAATCGCTGACCGCCGCGTTGCTCAGCCGTATGCCCTAGCCCCGTCTGCCCTGGCGCGCCATCCCGCGCCATCCCGAGATCTGGCGGTTCTGGAGGGACATCGAGCACGAATCAGCGCGATCCGCGGTCGATTCACCCCGCAGTGTGGCGCGAACCCGTTGACACGTGGTGGTGAGCGGCATACAGTGGCGCGCAGTGGCGCGATCAGGTGAGGTCAGGAACGCTCGGTTGGTCCGAAGCGTCGAGAGCCCCACCTCTGTGCCCATCTGCCATGACGACCTTCTCCGGATTCCACGAGCACTCGATCGACGCCAAGGGGCGGATGATCCTCCCCGCCGAGTACCGGGACGCGTTCGAAGACGGGGTCTGGGTCACCCCGGAGATCGACCGGTGCCTGGCGCTGCGCACCGAGGAGGAGTTCGTGGCGGTGGCCGCCGAGTACGACCACAAGGCCGGTCGGGGTCACACCCAACGTCACGCCGCCCGCCTGTTTCACGCCCGGGCGAAGGAGATCGTGCCCGACAAGCACGGGCGAATGGTGATCCCCGAACGCCTCCGGAGCTACGCCAACCTCACCGACCGCGTTGTTGTCGTGGGATTCGGTCGCCGCGTCGAGATCTGGGATGCCGACATGTGGGCCGACATCGAGGCTCAAGCAGACGCCAGCCTCGGTGGTGGCGACCAATCCCTCGACGATCTGCCCGCACCCCCCTAGCCCCGAAGATCAGCAGTCCCTCGGCTGGCGCGATGGTAGGCCCCTACTCCGCCCGCCTCCGTCGAGCACGATCGGGAGAGAAAACCCGACGGCGTCGTCCAGTCGGGGGACTGCTGATCTCCGGTGCACCCGAGGACGTCATGGACTTCCACCACATCCCCGTCATGGTCGACCGAATCGTCGACCTCTTCGCGCCGGTTCCCCCGGGCTGGGTTGTGGACGCCACCGTCGGCGGCGCCGGACACGCCACCGCCCTGCTCGAGGCCCACACCCACCTCTCGGTGCTTGGGCTCGACCGCGACCCCTTCGCCGTCGACGTGGCCGAGGAGCGCCTGGGGCGCTTCGGCGACCGGGCCCGGGTCGTGCACGCCACCTTTGATGCCCTCGGCGCCATCGTCGACGACGCCGGGATCGACGTCCTGAGCGGTGCACTGCTCGACCTCGGGGTGTCCTCGCCGCAGCTCGACACGGCCGAACGCGGGTTCTCCTACCGCCAAGGGGGCCCGCTCGACATGCGGATGGACCCCACCCAGGCCACCACCGCCGCCGATCTCGTCAACGAACTGCCGACCGCAGATCTGTCGCGGATCTTGTCGGAGCTCGGCGACGAGCGATTCGCCACCCGGATCGCCCGCGCCATCGTCGCCGCCCGCCCCCTGACCAACACGACCGAGCTGGCCGAGGTGGTCCGCAACGCCATCCCAGCACCGGCTCGGCGCCGAGCGGGCGGCGACCCCGCCCGCCGCACCTTCCAGGCGCTCCGGATCGCGGTCAACGCCGAGCTCGACCGCATCCGCCCCGCCATGGAGGAGGCCATCGATCGGCTCACCCCCCTCGGGCGCCTCGCCGTGCTCGCCTACCACTCCGGGGAGGACCGGATCGTGAAGGACACCCTCATCACCCACGAAACCGGCGGATGCACGTGCCCGCCGGGGCTTCCTTGCGTGTGCGGAGCCGTCCCAACCATCCGCCGTTTGCGTCGGGGAACGTGGAAGTCTCAGGCCACGGACATCGAGGCCAATCCCCGGGCCGAGGCGGCACGCCTCAGAGCCGCTGAGCGACTCGCCCCCGAGGTGCTGGCGTGACCTCGATCCGCGCCGACACCGCGCTGGCCCCCCAGCCCCTTCGCCAGCCCCCAGGCGAGAACCTCGCGGGCTTGCCCCGCCTGCGCGTCGTCCCCGATGGGTTCGTCCCGCCCGCGGTTCGGCGCCGTCGCCGACGGCGAGCATTCCGGCTTCTGGTGGTCATCGCCGCCCTCGCCGTGTTCGGGGTGGCCGCAGCCCACACCCGGCTCATCGAGTCCCAGATCCGGCTCCAGCAGCTCGAGGAGGGCGTCGCCGGTCAGGAGGCCCGAAACCAGCGTCTCCGCCTCGAGGTCGCCCGTCTCGAATCACCAGAGCGCATCGTCGCCGCGGCCCAGGAGCGCCTTGGCATGCTCCCGCCACCCAGCGTCGTGTACCTGTCCCCCGACGGGCCCGTCGCGCCCGTCGTTCCCTGATCGCTCGTGCGCGCGCCGGCCCACGGTGGAACCCCGAGGATCGTCCCGAGGGTTCGTCGCCGAGCTGGCGATCCCCGACGCCGGCTCACGGCGGTGCTCGTCGTCATCGCCATGGCCACCTCGGTCATGGTGGCGCGCCTCACCCAGCTCACGCTGTTCGACTCGGGGCGTCTGTCCGCCCTCTCGGCCAGCCAGACGGTCCGGGCCGTCGAGCTGCCTGGAGAGCGGGGTACCATCATCGACCGCAACGGCCACGAGCTCGCGCTGTCGGTACCCCAGACCACGGTGTGGGCCGACCCTCGCGAAGTCGATGACCCCGTCGGCTACGCCCGCACCCTGGCGCCCATCCTCGGCGTTCCCGAGGCCCGCCTGCGCGACAACCTGAGCCGCCCGGGGGCGTTCACCTACCTCGCCCGACAGATCGATGACGAGCAGGCCGCGGTGGCTCAGGCCGCTGTGGTGGGTGACCCCGACGATCCCGCCGACGACCTGGCCGGGGTCTACTTCTTCAACGAGCCCCGCCGGTTCTCGCCATCGGGCGACCTCGCCGAGGCCGTCGTCGGCCGGGTCGGCATCGACAACGACGGTCGGTCGGGTCTCGAACGACTCCACGACGGACGGCTCAGTGGCGAACCCGGTGAGCTCGTCGTGGAGCGGGCACCCGATGGGGTGGCCATCCCCGCCGGCCGTCATCGCCTCACGCCGCCGGCGCCGGGCGAGGACCTGGTGCTGACCATCGACCGCTCGATCCAGTTCGAGGCCGAGCGCCTCCTCGCCGGCCAGATCATCGACACGGGCGCCGATGGCGGCTCCGCGGTGGTCATGGACGTCCGTACCGGTGACCTCCTGGCCCTCGCCAACCTGGCCCGCCGGGGCACGGTCAACGCTCGTCCGGCCGTCGCCGACGCCGATGCCTTCAGCGGCCGTTCCGAGGTCGACGTCTCCTCGGCGCTCCCGCCCGGCGTGGTGCAGGCGGCCAAGGTCACCGCCGTCACCGACGTGTTCGAACCGGGATCGGTCAACAAGGTGATCACTGTCGCCGCCGCCATCGAAGAGGGCGTGGCCAACCGGTGGGACACCCGTGTGGTCCCCGACAACCTCCGCGTTGCCGACCACACCTTCACCGATCACAGCCCCCACGAGACCCGGCCGTTCACCGTCAACGAGATCCTCGTTCGCTCGTCGAACATCGGCACCATCCAGCTCGGCCAGGAGCTGGGCAAGGAACGCCTGGACAGCTATCTCCGCCGGTTCGGCTTCGGCACCAAGACCGGACTCGGCTTTCCCGGTGAGTCGGCCGGCCTGATGCTCGCACCCGAAGACTGGTCGGGAACCACCATCGGCACGGTGCCGATCGGCCAGGGCGTTTCGGTGACCCCGCTGCAGATGCTCGAGGCCTACGCCACCATCGCCAACGGCGGCACGTTCGTGACCCCCCGGCTGGTGCTCGGAACGATCGACGCCGAGGGCGTCATGCATCCCTCACCGGCCGGACCGACCCGCGACGTGGTCTCGGCGTCCACCGCGGCGACGGTGACGCAGATGCTCGTGGACGTGGTCGACAGCGGTACCGGACGCAACGCCATCGTCGACGGATACCGCGTGGCCGGCAAGACCGGCACCGCCCGCAAGCCACTGGTCGGTGCCCGTGGCTACGAGGCCGGTGCCTACCTCGCCTCATTCGCCGGGTTCGTGCCCGCCGAGGATCCCCGGCTCGCGATCATCGTCGTTCTCGACGAACCGTTCCCCATCTACGGCGGTGTCGTGTCGGCGCCGGTCTTCGCCGACCTGGCCGCCTACTCGCTGCGCCACCTTCGCGTCCCGCCACCGGCCTCGGCCGGGCTCGGTGTCGCCGGCGCCGAGTCCGAGCAGTCGACTTCGGCCCCGGTGCGAGGCGAGCCAGCTGCCACGACGTCCACCACCGTCGCGGCGGCAGCCGTCCTCGCCGCGCCGGACCAGCCGTCGGAGCCGCCGGCCACGCCGCCGGGCTCGGGCACCGGGCCCGGCGGCTGATGCGGAGGGGCGGAGTGACCACCGCGGCGCCCACCCTCGATGACGTCATCGGTGCCCTTCCCACCGCCGAGCTCGTCCCCGGAGCCGGCAGTGGAGCGACAGCCGTGACCAGCGTGACCCACGACAGCCGCCAGGTCACCGACGGCGCGCTGTTCGCCGCCATCGTCGGGTCTGCGTCCGACGGGCACAGCCATGCACCCGCCGCGGTGGCAGCCGGAGCGCGGGCGTTGCTCGTCGAACGCCGGCTCGATCTCGATGTCCCCCAGATCGTGGTGCCCTCTGTGCGCGCCGCGATCGGGCCGGCGTCGTCGACCGTTCACGGTCATCCCTCGGCGTCGCTCCGGGTGGTGGGGATCACCGGCACCAACGGGAAGACCACCACCGTCAGCTTGGTGGCCGCGATCCTCGACGCCCACGGCTGGAACACCCTCCAGATCGGCACCCTCACCGGTGAGCGCACGACTCCCGAGGCACCCGAGCTCCAGGCTGCACTCGCCAACCACCGCGACATCGGGGGCGATGCGGTGGTGATGGAGGTCTCCAGTCATGCCCTCGCCATGGGTCGCGTCGACGGCACCCGCTTCTCCGTGGCCGGCTTCACCAACCTCGGCCGCGACCACCTCGACTTCCACGGCGACGCCGAGGCCTACTTCGAGGCCAAGGCTTCGCTGTTCACGACGACCCACACCGAACGCGCCGTCGTGTGGGCCGCCACCGAGGCCGGTCAGCGCATCGTCGAGCAGTGCTGGGCAGCCGACCTGCCCACCACCGTGGTCACCGACGGCGACGCCGGTCACCTCCAGCTCGAGGCCGACAGTGCCACCTTCGATTGGCGCGGCGAGGGCGTCACCCTCGCGCTCCCGGGACGGCACAACCTGGCCAACGCACTTCTGGCCGCCGCCATCGCAGAGGCCCTCGACGTCTCCCCCTCCACCGTGGCTCGTGGGCTGTCGACGGCACCTCCGGTGCCGGGCCGCTTCGAACGGATCGACCGTGGCCAACCCTTCACCGTGATCATCGACTACGCCCACACCCCCGACGCCATAGCCGCCGCCATCTCCGCTGCTCGCCACTTCGTCAGCGGCGACGGTCGGGTCATCGTCGTGTTCGGTGCGGGTGGTGAGCGCGACCCCACCAAGCGCGCTCCCATGGGTGAGGCCACCGCCGGCGCGGATCTCGTCATCATCACGTCGGACAACCCGCGCCGCGAAGACCCAGCCACCATCGCCGCCGCGGTGGCCTCAGGCGTCCCGGATTCGATCGACCGCGTCATCGAGCTCGACCGCCGGACGGCGATCCACCACGCCCTCGAGGCGGCGGCCACTGGCGATGTCGTCGTGGTGTGCGGCAAGGGTCACGAGACCACCCAGGAACGAGAGGGTCGCACCGAACCGTTCGACGACCGGGTCGTGGCGTTCGAGCTCCTCGGAGTCATCGTGGGCGGGGAGGCCTGATCCCGTGGTCGCCATGCTCATCGCCGCCGGGGTCGCCTTCGTGTTCTCGATCCTGGTCACGCCCGCGCTCATCGGAGCGCTTCGAGCCCGCGAGATCGGCCAGCACATCCGCCAGGACGGTCCGCGGGGCCACATCGACAAGGCCGGAACTCCCACCATGGGCGGCATCGCCATCGTGGGCGGCGCCGCGCTCGGCTATGTGGTCAGCCACGTCCGCGTTGGCACCATCTTCACCCGGGGCGGCCTCCTGGCGATGTTCGTCGTCGTCGGTGCGGGGTTGGTGGGCCTGGCCGATGACTGGATCATCGTCGTGCGAGAGCGCAGCCTCGGCCTCAACAAGCGCATGAAGATGGGTGGCCTGATCGTGGTGGCCATCGTGTTCGCCGTCCTCGCCGTCCGCTGGGCGAACGTCGACACCCGCCTGGGCTTCACGCGGGCCGACGGCATCGGCTGGGACCTCGGAGCCTTGGGGTGGATCGTCCTGGCCATAGTCGTGATCGTTGCCTCGTCCAACGCGGTGAACCTCACCGACGGCCTCGATGGACTGGCGGCCGGCTCGAGCCTTCTCGCCTTCGCCGCCTACGTGGTCGTCGGGTTCTGGGCCTTCCGCCACTTCGAGGTGTACCAGGTACCCCAAGCCCTAGACCTCGCTCTCGTGGCCGCGGCGATGCTGGGTTCACTCGCCGGATTCCTGTGGTGGAACGCGGCACCGGCACAGATCTTCATGGGCGACACCGGTTCGCTGTCGATCGGTGCGGGGCTCGGCGCCCTGGCTCTCATGACCAAGACCGAGCTGTTGCTGCCCATCATCGGCACCCTGTTCGTCGTCGAGACTCTGTCGGTCATCGTGCAGGTCGTGTCGTTCCGGGCCTTCGGGCGGCGTGTCTTCCGCATGGCCCCCATCCACCACCACTTCGAGCTGCGGGGTTGGCCCGAGACCACGGTCCTGATCCGATTCTGGATCGTCTCGGGAATCGCCGTCGGTGTCGCCCTCGGACTCTTCTACGCCGACTTCATCGCCGTCGGTGGCATCGACTAGGAGCTGCCATGTCCTCCGTCGCAACCAACCACCCCGCAGTTCGTGCGGCTCAGGCCCGCGGTGACCTTGACAACCGACCCGTCGGGCTCGGCACCTACCTGCCGCTCGGTGCCGTCGTCGTCGCCTTGTGCTTCGTCGGTGCGGTGATGGTGCTGTCGGCGTCGTCCGTGCAGGGGCTCGAGGACTACGGGTCCACCTGGGGCTACTTCAAGCGCCAGATCCTGTGGTTGGGGGCGGGAACCGGTGCCCTGCTGGTGACGCTTCGGATCGACTACCGGTGGTGGGCCCGTTTGCGGATCCCGCTGCTCGTCACCGCGATCGTCCTGCTCGGCGCCGTGCTCATCCCCGGCGTGGGCCTGGCCCGCAATGGCTCCAGTCGATGGCTGGGCACCTCGGGCTTCGCCTTCCAGCCGTCGGAGGTCGCCAAGCTGGCGCTGCTGGTGTACGTCGCCGACCTTCTGGCCCGGCGGCGACGGCGGCTCCACGATTCCCACGCCGTCCTGTGGCCGGTGCTGATGATCTTCGGTCTCGTCGGTGGTCTCATCCTCCTCGAGCCCGACCTGGGCACCACGATCGTGGCCGGCGCCATCGTGGCCTCCCTGCTGTGGATCTCGGGCGTCCCGCTCCGCTGGATGATCGGCCTCGGCCTGGCCGGTGGAACCGGGGCACTCGTGTTGGGTGTGGCCGCGGGCTACAGGCGCGCGCGTCTGCTCTCGTTCCTCGATCCGTGGGCCGATCCGCAGAACACCGGGTACCAGATCGTCCAGAGCCTGGTCGGCATCGGCAGCGGCGGCGCCACCGGCGTGGGGTTGGGTGCCAGCCGAGCCAAGTGGGGGTTCCTCCCCAACGCCCACACGGACTTCATCTTCGCGATCATCGCCGAGGAGACCGGGCTCCTCGGCGCCCTCGCCGTTCTGACGTTGTTCGTCGCCTTCGGTGTGCTGGGCGTACGCGCCGCGTCGATGGCCCCCGACCTCTTCGGAACGTTGCTGGCCGGTGGCATCACCACCTGGATCGTGGTGCAGGCATTCGTGAACATCGGAGCCGTCATAGGGGTGATGCCGATCACCGGCGTGCCCCTGCCCTACGTCTCCTTCGGCGGCACCTCGCTGGTCACGATGATGGCCACCACCGGCATCCTCCTCAACATCGCCCGCCAGGGTCGGGGCGAGCCGCACGCCACACGCTCGCGCAAGTCGTCGTGACCACCGCCCGTCCATGGGCGATCATCGCCGGGGGCGGGACCGGAGGCCACATCACGCCCGCCATCGCCATTGGACGCGCCCTCGTCTCCAACGGTCGATCGGCCGACGAGATCCTGTTCGTCGGCGGCCGCCATGGCATCGAACGCCGCATGGTCCCCGATGCAGGATTCGAGATCGTCACCCTGGCCGGCCGCGGCATCGAGCGTCGGCTCTCGCTCCGAGCCGTGCGTGCGGTGGTGTCGGTGGTGGCCGGCACCGTGGCCGGAGTGTGGCTGGTGATCCGGCGTCGGCCCGCGGTGGTGGTGAGCGTCGGCGGTTATGCCGCCGTGCCCTGCATCGTCGGGGCCGCGCTGGCGCGGATCCCCGTGGTGCTGGCCGAGGCCAACGCGGTGCCCGGCGCCGCCAACCGGTTGGCGGCGCGCATCTGCCGCTGTGTGTCGGCGGTGACCTTTCCGGGGACGCCCCTCCCGTCCGCCCACGTCACCGGCAACCCCGTTCGCCCCGAGGTGGTGGCCGTCGATCGGACCGGCCAGCGCGACGCGGCCCGGGCCGAGCTCGGAGTCCCCCTCGACCGCCGTCTGGTTCTGGTGTTCGGTGGCTCACTGGGAGCGCGGAGGATCAATGAGTCGGTTCGATCTGCCCTGCTGCTCCTCGCTCACCCCAACGAGGTCGCCATCCACCACGTTGTGGGCGCACGCGATTGGCCGGCGTGGTCCGCGGATCCGCCTGCGGGTCCCGACGACGTCCACTACCGGTCATCGGAGTTCGAGGAGCGTCTGGCGCGCTGGTACGAGGCGGCCGAGCTGGCCGTCACCCGGGCGGGCGGGTCCACTGTCGCTGAGCTGGCCTGTGCCGGGCTCCCGTCGATCCTGGTACCCCTTCCCGATTCCCCCGGGGACCACCAGACGGCCAATGCCAGAGCCATGGCCGACGCCGGAGCGGCGGTGTGGTTGACCGATGCCGAGCTCACCGGCGAACGTCTGGCTGCCCACATCGACGACCTCGTGCGCTCACCGTCGAAGCTTGACGAGATGAGCGCGGCGGCCAGGTCCGTCGCCCGCCCCGATGCCGCCGCTCGAGTTGCCGACCTCGTCGAGGTGCACGCCCGGCGCGCTAAGGATGGGGCATGAGGGTGATCGATCTTCGCCAGACCACCGACGTCCACGTCGTCGGCGTGGGTGGAGCAGGCATGAACGCCATCGCCGCCGTGCTGGTGGAGATGGGGCATCGGGTGAGCGGGAGCGATCTGAAGCCGTCAGGTGCCACCGAACGGCTTCGGACCCTCGGCGTCGAGGTGTTCGTCGGTCATGACGCCACCAACGTCGGTCCCGATGTCGCCGTGGTGACGCGCTCGGCTGCTGTTCCCGATCAGAACCCCGAGATCGTGGCGGCGAGGGAGCGCGGCATCACCGTGCTGCGGCGGGCCGAGATCCTTGGCGCAATGTGCGCGGTGAAACCCACCGTGGCGGTGGCGGGTACTCACGGCAAGACGACCACCTCCTCGATGCTCGCCGTCACCCTGCTGCATGCGGGCACCGAGCCGTCGTTCATCATCGGCGGGGAGCTCAACGAGATCGGGGGCGGCGCCGCATGGCAGGCCGAGGGTCACGGAGCCTTCGTCGTCGAGGCCGACGAGAGCGACGGCACCTTCATCGAGCTCGCTGCCGACCACGTCGTCGTCACCAGCGTCGAGCCCGACCACATCGAGCACTGGGGAGGGTTCGACGAGCTGCGCGCCGCCTTCGGGCGCTTTGTCGACGAAGCCCGCGGCGTCTCGGTGGTCTGCGCCGACGACGCTGGGGCCGCCGCCGTCGCCGGCCCCAGCACAGTCACCTACGGGGAGCACCCCGACGCCACCGTGCGACTGACCGGTCGCCGGGTCGAGGGCACCAGCTCGGTGCTCACGGTCGTCCGTCACCGAGCCGATCCGGTCGAGATCGCCCTCGCCGTTCCCGGACATCACAACGCCCTGAACGCCACGGCCGCCTTCGCCATGGCCACCGAGCTCGGGGTGGAACCCGACGTGGCGGCCGCGGCGCTCGCTCGCTACACCGGCGTGGCGCGCCGCTTCGAGTTCCGAGGTGCGGCCGGCGGCGTCACCTTCGTTGACGACTACGCCCATCTACCTTCCGAGGTGCGGGCGGCGATCGCCGCGGGCCGAGAGCTCACGCCCGAGCGCGTGGTCTGCGTGTTCCAGCCCCACCGATACTCCCGAACCGCGAACGCGGCCGCCGACTTCGCCGGGGCCTTTGCCGGCGTCGACGACCTTGTGATCACCGACATCTACAGCGCCGGCGAGGCTCCACGGCCGGGGGTCTCGGGCCGCCTCGTCGTCGACGCCGTCGACTCCGACCCCGACTCCCCACCCGTCACCTACGCGCCCGACCCCCAAACCCTTCTCACCGTCGTCGCCGGCCGCCTCCGACCGGGCGACCTCTGCCTCACCCTCGGGGCTGGTGATCTCACGGCCCT
>DASWIA010000037.1:0-9993 GCA_036397895.1 Acidimicrobiales bacterium
CGTCGGCGTGGATGCCACGAAGTGTTCGACCCAGGATCTCGCGATCGACGGTGTCTGGATCGTGGAGGTGTTCCCACAGGTCGGATTCGATCTCGAGGAGCCGGCGCTCACCGATCTCGGCCGGCAGTCCCCTTGTGTAGGTGCTGACCCAGCTCCGGCACAGGCGGGCCGCCAATGGCTCGGTGCTCACGACGGGTTCCAGCCCGGATCGAAGCCGATCACCCCGTCGGCATCGCGGACGGTCTCGGCCAGCGCGGTCCGGCCCGCCGCCGTGATCTCGTAGAGCCGACGACGGGGACGACCCTCCTCGGCCGCTACGTCGGGGTCCTCCCAGTCCGAGGCCAGCCAACCGGCCTTCTCCATCCTGCCCAGCGCCTTGTACAGGGTGCCGTGGGCGGTGAGCAGCCTGGCTCCCTCCGCGTCACGCAGATGCTTGGCCAGCAGGAACCCATGGAAATGGACCGTCCCCGCGGTGGAGAGTTCGACCGCAGCGGCCAGGATCGCCGCCTCGAGGGGGAGCACCGCACCTGGCTTCCGTCGCACGCCCCAAGTATGAGCAGATATCTTCCTATTATGCAAGACCCGATGTGGCCGGCGGCGCGAGAGTGGTCGTGTGAACCGTTCGCGGGGCTCGCCGCGACAGGTGGGCATGGACGAGGTCGCTACTCGGGAACCGGTGTCGGATGTGCCCGGGCTCTCCGCCGATGTCGTCGCCGCTCCCGGACGGGCGTGGACCGAACTGGCCCGCGTCGAGACCATCGTCCAGCTGCGTCATCCGGTGACGATGGTATTCGTGGGTCTGGGCGTGGTCTTTGCGCTGATGTTCCACCTCGAATCGAGTACCGACACCGACGTCTGGTATCCGGTGCTCACCGGGATGCCGTTGGTTGCCGTCGGCAGCGGCATGCCGATCGCGGGGGTCCTGCTCGGGTCGCGGAGTCGCCACGACGGCACCGACGAACTGTACGAGTCGATGCCCACGTCGCGTGGCCAGCGCTCGGCCGCACACATTGGCGCCTTCGGGTCCATGGGCGCGCTCACGGCAGTGGTCGTCGCGGTTGGGTGGCTGGCGACAGGGGCGTGGGACGGGTTGCCGGTGGCGCTCGACGAGGACGCGACCCGATGGGTCGACTATCCCCAAGGGGTCGAGTTCCCTGCGACCGACGTCGCCCCGAGTTTGGTCGAGCTCGTCCAGGGGCCGGCGGCGTTGTTCTTGTGCGGGTTGCTGGGTCTCGCTCTCGGTCGGTGGGTCTCGACGCGCTGGGTGATCGTGGTGATGATCCCTCTGGTGTTCGCCTACTGGATCGTGATCTCGTGGGGGTTCGAGGGCGGCGCCCGCTGGTTCCTGCCCTTCGCCGATGCCGGCCAGTACGTGGGTTGTGTCACGGTTGCGGACGAAGGCTGCGGGATCTCGGTGGTCCGCGGGTTCGACACCACGGCGCTCGCCTGGCACCTGCTCTACATCGGCGGAGTCGCAGCTCTGGTGGCGACCGCCCTGGTCAGGTCTGTCCGTCGGGACCGGCGCGCCATGGCGGTGGCGGGGTTCGGCTTCGTCGCGGTCGTGGTCGGGGGTGTCGCGCAGGTGATGAGCGCTGCCGGGGGCCTGCCGTCGTGACTGTCCGCCAGCGCGCCACGTGGCTCGCCGCCCCTCGACTCGTGCCACTGCCGGCGATGGGCGCGGTGACTGTCATCGGCTGTGTCGCCGTTGTGCTCGTGGTCGGGACACCCGATCGTCTGCGGGCCTGGGTCGTGCTCACCGGCGTCGTTCTGGCTGCGGTGGCGGCGAGCGCCGTCGATGACCCCACCGAGTCGGTCGCGGCCTCGGCCCCCGTCGCGAGGCGTCCGCGATGGACCGCGCGGGTCGCCACTGGCGCTGTGGGGGCCGCCCCGGCGGTCGCGGTGGTGGCAGCAACAGGGGCGATGGCCCTCAGCGACAACGCCGAGTCGGTCGTCGACGTGCTCGATGCCATGGATCCCGGCACGCTCGGCTTCCAGATCGCCGCCTACCTGATGATCGGTTGGGCGGTGGGGGCCGCCGCCGTCCGACACTGGGGGCCCGGGTCCGGCGTGCGGTGCGCCGGCCCCGCGGTCTTCGGGTTCCATCTGGCCGTCGAGGCCACCGGGCACTTGTGGCCACGCTGGCTCCCCGGGGCGGAGATGGGCACGACCGGGTGGTGGCGTGCGGTCCTCGGACTCGCCACGGTCGCCTTCCTGCTGGCCGCGACCGACCCGGCCCGACGCTTGAGTTGGCGGCGCCGCCCATGAGCCGCACGCCATTGTCCGAGTGCTCCGACGCCGAGCTCCTCGAGTTGATCGCGACGGAGTCGAGCCGCGACGCCATGCGGGAGCTGTACGACCGGCACGTGTCATGGCTGGCGGCCCGGCTGCGGAACCGGTGCGCCGACAACGGCGTGGTCCACGACGCTCTCCAGGACACCTTCGTGGCGGTATGGTGCAGCGCCGGCCGCTACAACGGCACCGGCGAGGTGCCGGCGTGGCTGTGGGGCATCGCCATCCGCCGCCTCATCGGTCAGCTCCGCCGGCAGCCCCGGGTGCTCGACCTCCGTCACGAACCCGAGAATCGACGTCTCCGCCGAGGAACGGGTGCTCGCCGGAGTCGAACACGGAGACCTCGCAGGCGCACTTGCCCGCCTCAGCCCGGAACTGCGGGCCGTGGTCCAGGCGACCGTGCTCGACGGCCTCACGACCGCCGAGGCCGGACGCCTCCTCGGGGTCCCGAGGGGAACGGTCAAGACCCGCATGATGCGAGCCCGCCGAGAACTGCGAGCCGAGCTGGCATGAGCAGCCCACGACGAACTCCGGGAGGACGGCCATGACCTGGCACGCCAACGACCTGCTGCCCGCCTACCGCGACCGCAGCCTCGACGCCATCGCCACGGCCTCGGTCGACGCCCATCTCGTCGCGTGCGCCCAGTGCCGCAGCGCCGTCGCCGAGCTCGACGATCCTTCGTCCACGGACGCGCTGTGGCTCGAGATCGTCGACGACATCGACTGCACCGCGCCGACGCCGCTCGAACGGCTGCTCGGTCGTCTCGGCGTGCCCGACGCACTCGGCCGACTCGTCGCCGCGACTCCCGGCCTCGTCCTGGCCACCGCGTTGTCGGCGGTGATCAGTGTCGGCTTCGGGTTGTTCCTCGCCGATACCGACTCGTCACGGATGGTCGCTCTGTTCGTCGCTCTCGCAGCCGTGGTCCCGGCCGTGAGCGTCGCCGCGTCATTCGGTGCTGCCGCCGACCCGGCCTTCGACGTCGCAGCTGCTGCCCCTCTATCAGGCCTCCGCCTCGTGCTCGTACGCACCGTGGCCGTCGAGGTGGTCGCCGTGACGATCTGCCTCATCGGCGCACTCGGCCACCTCGACCACGGACCGGTCGCGGTGGCCTGGTTGCTGCCCGGTCTCGCACTGGCCGCGACCACCCTGGCACTGAGCACCTGGACGGAGCCGTGGACCTCGGTCGGGCTGGTCATCGGCGCTTGGCTCTCCGGCGTCGCGTTGGCCGGACGTCTCGGTGGCGACTGGCTCGCTCCGTTCGGGCCGTCGACGCAGGTCGCCGCCGTGGTCGTGATCTTCCTCGCCAGCACGCTCGCCGTCGTTCGTTCGCCGCGTCTCGACCACCGGGAGATCTGATGCCGACTCTTGCCTGCTCCGAACTCACCAAGCGGTACCGGTCCACCACCGCGCTCGACCACGTGTCGCTCACCGCCTCTACCGGCGTGTGTGGACTGCTCGGCCCCAACGGTGCCGGCAAGACGACACTGTTGCGGATCCTGGCCACGACCCTCAGCGCCGACGGCGGCTCGGCGAGTTTCGACGGACTCGACCCCGCCGACGCCGGCCAACGCCTTGCGCTCCGCCGCCGCCTCGGATACGTCCCCCAGGATCCCGGCTACCACCCGGGGTTCACCGCATTCGCTTACGTCGACTACATCGCCATCCTCAAGGAGCACGTCGACCGCCGGCGCCGCCACGACGAGGTCCGCCGAGTACTCGACCTCGTCGGCCTCACCGACATTGCCCAGCGCAAGATGCGCCGCCTCTCCGGCGGCATGCGCCAACGCGTCGCCCTGGCCCAGTCGCTGCTCGGTGACCCCGACCTCCTCGTGCTCGACGAACCCACCGTCGGCCTCGACCCCGAACAACGGCTCCGCTTCCGGGAGCTCGTGTCTCGCCTCGCCGCTGACCTCGTCGTTGTGCTGTCCACCCACCTCACCGAAGACGTCGAAGCCCTCTGCGACCAGGTCGTCGTCCTCGACGAAGGTCAGGTGCGCTTCGACGGCACCCCGCAGGCCCTGGCCGGCCTCGCCGAGGGACGGGTGTGGCGGTCGGACCAGCCGAGCGAACCCAGCGCGGTGTCGTGGCGGATGGGCGACGGCAGCCACCGCCACATCGGCACCCCCCGCGCAGAAGCAGACATGCTCACACCGACGGTCGAGGACGGCTACCTGCTCCTGCTCGACAAGCGCTCGGAGAACGCAGCCTGACGAGCACCGTCGAACGAGAGCGACCGGTCGCCGTGAACAGCGCCGGATCTCGAACGCAAGAGATGCGACACACCCACGAGAACGCATCGCCGATCAGCCGCGGTGTCACAGAACCCGCGCCGACTCCGCCATCAGACCGTGCCACCGATCGCCGGTTGGTCGACGCAGGTGCCTGCGGCTGCCTGTCCCCGAGTCCCGAGCGGCAGCGTCCCAGAACGTCGCCGACCGGAGCACCCGCGTAAGCGCCGATCTGTGGCACCAGGAAACCCGCGCGATCTGGTGATCGGCGAGCGTGATAGCGAGCGTCTCCTCGGAAGCCGGGCCTCAGCTGTGACGACCGCGAGGTTGTTCCTGGAGCGAGGGTGGGGTGATCCATCGATGAAATGAGCCTCGGTCGTCACACCTAGCCGGCTCGGCCTACCCGAGTCCCAGCTGTGACCGTAGGTCGGCGGCTTCGGCACGGATGGCGTCCCGCTCATCGCCGTCGACCAGGTCGGCGAGTGTTGACAGGGCGAACATCAGCCGCCACCGGTCCCCTGTGCGTCGCAGCTGGCCCGCAGCTCGAATGACGAGTGCGCTGGCCTCATCCGGCTGGTTGCGGCCGGAGGCAAGCAGTCCTCGGTAGAACGTCACTCCGCCGAGTCCCCACTCGTCGCCCAGGGTCGTGAAGAGGTCTTCGGCCGTTCGAAGTGCCTTCTCAGCGAGTTCCGGTTGGTCGAGGAAGAACGCACTCACACCGTGGTAGAAGGCGGCCATCGCCACTCCCCACTGATCACCGGCCGACCGGAGGACGTCAACGGCCTCTCCCGCCTCCGCAACGGCCTGGCTGTGGCCCAGTGCCTGACCGGCCACTGCAGCGACCACCAGCGCGTAACCGAGGACGTCTTCGTGTCCTGCGGTCCGGGCCGTCGCCACTGCTCTCACCGCCTCCTGACGCGACGCTGCAACGTCGCCGCGGTAGTAGTGGAGGCGAGCCAGCGACGTTCGGCAGCGAGCGGTCTCCCGTGCGGCATCGGGCTGACCGTCGATCTCGTCGAGGCACCGGTTGGTCCACTCGATCCCTTCGAGGAACGCGCCTGCGTGGTACCAGTGCCACGCCAGGTCGCCGCAGACCCGGGCGGCATCGATTGCCCGTCCGCGGTCGAGGCTCCATGACATCGCCTGCCGGAAGTCAGCGAGGTTGTGCATCGCAACCTCCACCGCGGCCCGGTGATCGGCCGAGGTGAACCGGCGCGCGAGCATCGCGGCTTGATCGGCGTAGTGGGAGGAGTGGCGCTCATGTGCCTCGTTCCACGCGGTCTGGTCATCGGCGAGCATGTCGAGGCCGTACGAGCGCAGCGGACCGAGGAAGCGGTACCGCCCGGTCGGCTGCAGCACGAGTAGCGACACATCGACCAGGTCGGACAACACGTCAAGGATCTCGACAGGCGGCAGATCAGTCACCGCGCCCGCTGCGTTCGCATCGAACGAGCCAGCCAGGACCGTCAGCCGATTGAAGGCTGATCCGGCCTGCGGATCGAGCCGACCCAGGGACCAGTCGAGCGTGCTGCGCAGCGTCCGCTGCCGATCGGGCCGGCGATTCTGCGCGGGCCGGTCTAGCAGGCGAACCAGGTCCGAGGTCTGCGCGGCCAAATCCAAGTTGGCGACCGGCGTCGACCGCAGGCGAGTCGCAGCCAGCTCGATCGCAAGTGGGATTCCGTCAAGGGAGCGGACGAGGTTGCCAGCATGCTCATCCCCGCTCTCAAGCGTCACGTCCACGCTCTGCGCACGCTCGACGAGCAGGGCCGTGGCGTCGTCGGCGTCGAGCGGCCCCAAGCGAAGCAGGATCTCACCATCGACGTCGAGCGGTGAACGACTGGTCGCGAGACACGAGCTGGCCTCCGCCTCCCGGCTGATGCGCTCCAGCAGCTCGGCGACGTCGCCGCCGACGTGCTCGCAACCGTCCCACACGAGCAAGCGGGGACGGGCGCGCAGCGTGGCCACCAGATGGTCGGCGATGTCGCCCGCTCCCTGGGGCGCAAGGTCAAGGGCGTGGACGACAGCCGACCACATCGACGGCGGATCTTGGGCGTTCAAGAGGTCGATGAAGACGGCACCTCCGACGTGCGCCTCGGCGACCTCGGCTGCTGCCTGCACCGCCAGCCGCGTCTTTCCCATGCCACCGGGACCGATCACACTGACGACCCGGCCCGGGCCGATTGCCTCGACGAGGCGCTCGAGCTCCGAGGCGCGGCCGATGAGGCCGGATCGTTGCGGTGGCAACCCGGCGATGGCCGCCCCCGAGGAGCGGAGCTCGGGAAACCGACCCGGGCCGACCTGGATGATGGAGAGCGGCTCGAGGAGGTCCTTCAGGCGGTGCTCACCGAGTGGGTGAAGCTCCACACCGAGGTCCCTGTCGCCAACGCTGAGGACCGCGTCGGAGCACACCGTCTGGCCACCGTGGGCGGCCCCCATGAGACGCGCAGCACGGTTCAAGGTCGGGCCGAAGTAGTCGCCGTCTCGGGCTTGGGCCGGACCGGCGTGGATCCCGATGCGGACGCGCACCGGCCGCGGGGTGGGCCACTGCTGCACGGCCAGCGTGTTGTGGATCTCCGTCGCTGCACCAACTGCAGCCTCAGGTTTCTCGAACGCAGCGGCAAAGGCGTCGCCGGCGGTGGAGAACACCGAGCCGCCGTGGGCGGTGATCACCGCCCACAGCAACCGGTCGTGACGCTCCAAGGCCTCCCGCATCGCCTCGGCATGGCTCTCCCACAGCGCCGTGCTGCCCTCGATGTCGGTGAACAGGAACGTGAGCACTGGTCCCGACGAAGCCACGGGCGCCGCCTCAGCGCTCTCTCTGTCGAACTTCGCCACGGCAGACTCCCGACCGAGCGACGGTGTGGCCTCGCCTACGCCCCGATTGTGCTCGGTCGATGGCAGTCAACGAAGCCCAGCACTGGCTTCCAGAGGTCGACCGGCAACGGAACTGCGAGGGGATGATGGTGACCATAGGAGGACCTCCGCAGTACAAACCTATCGACGCACGAGACGCCACTATTCGGACACGACACGTCCGCGCTATCCGGCGATAGCCCGCGGGGCTGGACCGCCCATAACACACGCGGTATCGGGAGCTACGACCGGACCCTCAATGTGCCGGTCGACGCGCGGGTTCGCTGTCGTGTCTGTCCGTCGGCTCCGGCGTCTGATGACCAGCAAGGGTCAGTCCCGAGCGCCGCGGACCTCGATGACGTTGTAGCCACGGTTGGCGGTCACCGAGATGTCGCCGACGCCGGCTGCGACGCTGATGCCGAAGGGGCAGGTCAAACGCCAACGACTGGGTTTCCGGCACCCACAGGGCCGCTGCCGATCCCCTTGTCCGAACCTCCTCCGAGACCTCGCGGTCCCGTAGAGCGCCTACGCGGGCGACCATGGTCGACAACCCTGGCTATGGTTCACTAGGGCCGAAGGCAACCCGTCCGCACGAGAGGCTTGACATGAGCCATCACTGCCCGTTCTGTGAGCTGATCTTCGCCAATCGAGCCGAGGTCGAGGAGCACGTGCAACTCGACCACACTGCGGACGAGGTTCCGGCTGAGCCTGCGCCAGAGGCCATGGTCAGCGAAGCGGATGTCGACCCAGATCCCCGTGAGCCTCCCCCAGAGACCGAGGCCGAGGGTCGCCGCGGCTGGTTCCGGCGCCGCAAGTCTTGACTGCCGACGGCCATGAGAACCTTCCCCGTAGGGAACCAGTGGCGCTCCACCTCCAGCGATGACCCGGAGCGGTCGTCCGGGCCGTTGAAGAACGGCTGCTGTTCCGGGGCCACGTAGCGGCCCGATCGCTCTCGCAGCTCGCTGGGCACGGAATCAGTCGCCCGACTCGGTCAACGCGTCGATGAGCGACAGATCACATCCCGCCATGTTCAGCGCCTCCGCCACGAGGTCATTGTGACCTACACGGGCTGGTCCGACCGATTCCGCGAGCCGAGGGGCACGCCGCCTCACCGCTCGCCAACCGGGAAGGGCCAGTACGTTGTGGGCGTGACCGCCGATACGGTCCTGCGCACCGAGGGGCTCACCAAGGCGTTCGGCGATGTCGTGGCCGTCGACCACCTCGACCTCGAGGTGCACCGCGGCGAGGTGTTCGGCTACCTCGGGCCCAACGGTGCCGGGAAGACCACCACCATGCGCCTGTTGCTCGGCCTCCTGCATCCGACCGCCGGAACGGCTGCCGTACTGGGCCTCGATCCGTGGGCCGACACGGTCGCGCTGCACCGACACATCGCGTACGTGCCCGGCGAGTTCGCGGTGTGGCCGTCACTCACGGGGGCCCAGATGGGGACAGCGGCGTGTCGGGAGTGACAAGCCAGCCGACGCGTTGGGGCCGGGGGAGTGAGACTGCGATCGCGCCGAGCAGGCTCGGGTCGTCATCGTCGAGGTCAGGTCGGTCGATCTGGCGGCGCAGCACACCGAGTTGATGACGCAACACGATGATCTCGAGATCCTTCGAGCGCCCCGAACGCACAGCCAGACGCGCCAACGCCGCCACGAGGCGGTACAGAATGCGGTACGTGAGGGTCCAGGATCGGCCGGCATCGTCGCAGGTCAAACGCCCACGACTGGGTTTCCGGCACCCACAGGTCTCGGGCGTGACGATCCAAGCTTGCCGGAGCCGTCGGGGGGGGCAACGGCGATGGCGCCGAGCGGAGTCCGGTCGTCATCGTCTATGGCTGGTCGGTCTACCTGGCGGCGAAGCACGGTGAGTTGATGGCGGAGAACGATGATCTAGAGGTCCTTCGAGCGGCCTGACCGCACCGCGAGTTGTGCCAAAGCACTGAGGAATCGGTACAAGATTCGAAACACGACACACCACGATGGCGCGCATACACCCAGGTCAGGCGCCATGACAGGGTTTCGGGCACCCACAGGGTCGGTTCTCAGACGAGTCTGCGGTTCGTTGCGCTCGGTGGTCAGGCCGGAGCCAGGAACACCGCCGCCTGGGGGTCGCCGCACACGTTGTCCCCGCAGCCACCGCCGAACGTCCTGATCGCGTCGTCCCGCTCTCCGGGTGGGATGTTCGACGGGTCGCCATGCGACCGCACGACGACATGCACCTCGGCAGCTTCGGCATCCATCAGCGGGGAGCCGAAGAGCAAGCCGCTGGTGTCACCCTCTCGCAGCGACGCCGAGGCCTTCCACGTGGCGCTGCCCGCGACATGGCCGGTGGCGAAGTGCACGCCGATCTGTGGGGCGTTGGGGCCCCCGAGCGCGGCCGCTCGCACGTCGTCCTCACCGCACTCGCCGGTACACGCGCCGGGATCGTTGAATACCACCCACCAGTTGGTGGTGGCGTCGCCGACCTCCCAGTCCACGTCCAGCGGACCAGCGAACAGATCGACCAGCTCGCCACCCACCGGGGTGCTGATGTTCATCGACACACCGTTCGCGGTCCGGATGAGTGTGGCGGTGCCACCGGGTGCCGGAACATCCCCGTTCATGAACAGCGTGTCGGCCG
>DASWIA010000038.1:0-58115 GCA_036397895.1 Acidimicrobiales bacterium
AACTCGTCGATCAGCAGGTACTGGAACCGCTCGTGCAGGCGTCGCCGCACGCCGGCGTCGTCTCGAAGCACGCGTCGGGCCAGGACCAGCAGGTCGTGGAACTCGAGGCGTCCATCACGAAGGCGGGCCGCCGCCTCCTCACGGGTGTAGTCGGCCAGGTGGGCGCTGAGTCGCCGGAGCACCTTCTGCGTGAGGTCGTCGGTCTCGGAGTTGATGGCCGTCGCCGCGTCGGCCAGATCTTCGGCGACTTGCGCCTTGCCACCGTCGGGCCAGTTCGCCGCCTTCCCGTGGCGAAAGCGGGGTGGCTCCTTCAGCATGACCTCGAGGCGCCGGTACGGATCCGATGCCGACTCGTATTCGGCGATCCGATCCGGGAGATCGTCGAGCAACCACCGGCGGAGGAGGTCGTCGGGATCGGTGCACAGCTCGGCTCGCTCCACCGCCCGGCGAAGGCATGCCACGGCGGCATCGCACGACAGCTGCTTCGGATCGGGGGCCTGGGCGAGGTCGTGGGAGAGATCCAGCGTCGCGATCTGGTCCCAGTTCTGCGACAGCGTGGTGGCGATCCGGCGCATGTCGGCGGGCTTGATGCCCAACACCAGCGAGCAGCGCATGGTGCTCTCGAGGTCGTCGTCGTCGAGCAAACGGCGCTCGAACCGACGCCACCGCTCGTCGAAGACGAGCGCGGAGGACACCTCATCGTGAACGTCGACGTCGGGGGGGAGCCCGCTCTCGACGGGGGCCGAGAGCAGCACTCGCTGGGCGAACGCGTGCAGCGTGCAGATGGTGGCCTCGTCGAGCTGATCGAGCGCGGCGCGAACCCGTTCGATCCCCTGCGCCGACGGCCGCTCGATGCCGCGCAGGTCATCGCCGGCCACGAGGTCTTCGAGTGCTTCACGCACACGGGAGCGCAGCTCGGCGGCTGCGGCCTCGGTGAACGTGATGGCTGCGATGGCGGTGACCTCGGTCCCGTCGAGGACGAGGGCCACGAACCGCGTCACGAGCGAGCCGGTCTTGCCCGACCCGGCGCCGGCTTCGACGAAGAGCGTCGAATCGATCCCCTCGACGATGCGAGCGCGGGCGTCGGCGTCGGGGATCGCGCTCACGCCGGGCTCTCCGCCGGGCCCTCGTTCACGAGCGCTGGTGTGCCCTCCTCGGCCAGGGTCACCAGCTCGGCCAGGGTCCGATTGTGGCGCACCCGCTCCCACTCCTCGTCGCGATCGGCTGGACAGATCGAATCGAAGGGGCAGAACGAGCAGTTTTCGTGGGTTCCCCAGAACCAGCTGTATGGACCTGATCGCGCTGGGAACCGGCCGGTGTGGATGCCGTCCACCAGGACCGACAGCGCGGCTTCGAACTGCTCGCGACGGCGGTCATCCACTGTGTAGCCAACCAGCTCGCCGAGGTTGTCAGGCCTCAGGAACCAGTAGGTGGAGTGGGCGTCGCCGCCCCCGCGCCATTCACGCGCCGCCTCCGCATAGGCAACCAGCTGGAGCTTGGTGCCACCGGCGACCGAGTCACCACCGTCTTCGGGATCCTTCTTGAGGGCCTTGAAGGCCTTGGAGGCGCCGTACTTGTAATCGATCACGAGCACGCCACCGGGTCGGTCGTCCAGCCGGTCGACCTGCCCGGCGAGAGCGACGCGACGGCCCGAGGTGAGCTCGACGACGAGCGGCGGGTTGCCATCGCGCCCGAACGACATCTCGACCGCGACCGGCGTGGACTGGTGCTCGGCCCGCAGATCGTTGTCGTCCTCGAGCGTCTTGGTCAGCGCGCCGAGGATCTCGTGACGGTCGTGCATCCACCAACGCCGGTGACCCGTCAGCCCGCGGCGTTCGAAGCTGGTGAGCTCCTCGCCGGCTATGGCGACCAGACGGGCCTGTTGCTCGGCGCTCCAATGCTCGTCGGGAGCGGGTAGCTCACCGCTGGCGATCGCTTCGCCGATGAATCGCTCCATGATCTTGTGGGCGAGCTTGCCCTTGTCGGTGGGGAGCAGCCGGTCGACCTCCTCGGGCCGGTCCTCGGACCCGACCCCGAGCCCGTACCCGAAGAACCACCGGCGGGGGCAGGAGGCGTAGGTCTCGAGGCGAGTAGGCGACAGCGCCACGCGCCCCCCGCCGAAGGGGTCGAAGCCCACCCCATCGAGGTTGCCGTCGAAGCGGGTGAAGGCCTTGGCAGCCCGTGAGCGGACCAGCTCGACGGCCGACGCCATCGTCGGGTCGTCGAGGAGCGCATGACCGTCCAACGTGGCCACCTCGGCCAACCGAGCCAGCTCGAGCTCGGCCCGATGCACGGCGGCCACGGTGCCGTTCGCGACCTCGGCCAGCCCGCCGGCATGGCTGGGTACAACGTGAACTCCGTCGACGGGAGCGCCGTCGGTCAGGTCCTTGGTTCGTGGTCGGTAGCCAACCATGGCCTCGATGCCGTCGGTCAGCCAGCGGCTGGGAGTCTGGGTGCGGCCTGATCGCTGATCGCCCCGTGCGAACGACACCAGCCGCACACCTTCGGGGGGAGTGGACGCCAGCGCGGTGAGCAGACCGCGATGCTGATCGGCGGTGTGATCCCGCCGGCGAACGAGACCCGCGCCACCGCGCAGGTCGTCGCCGAGGAGCACGTCGTCTCGGTGGACCCGAGGCAGCATCCCCTCCGTCATCCCCACGACGGCAACAGCGTCGAGCCCCACGACGGGTGGACGTTCCACGGTGGTGACCAGGATGCCGGTCCCCGTCGAAGCCCGCCTCGGCGCCGGGTGGTCGAGGAGGTCGCGGACGGTGTCGACGACGACGAGGGCATCCGGCTCCGGTTCCACGTCACCGAGTGAGGTGAGACGGCCGGCGGCGGTGCGGATGGCGGTGTCGGCGTCGAGCTCGTGGTCGGGCCAGCTCCGACGGACGGCTGGGCCGCAGAGGGTGTCGATGACGGTCTCCACCCAGGCCGCAACGCCGTCCCAGGCGCGGGGTGCAGCGTCGACAAGCCCGACGAGCGTCTCGGTTGCCTCCGAGATGGCAGCGAGGTCGCCGGCCTCGCCGGCTCGGGCATTGGCTCGGCGCGCGTTGCTGTCGTCATCGGCTTCGGGATCGGTTGCCGCCTCGAGCAGCCACCTCTCTTGATCGGCGATGGACTGGCGCCACCGATCGAGGCCGCTGGTGATGGCCAGCCGCCGGGTCCGGGCATCCATCCGCGCCGCGGGCAGGAGCTTGCCCTCGGCGTTCACCACCACGCCTGACGCCCAGAGGTCGACGACCAGATCCCGGGGGTAGTCGCGGCCGACCAGGTCGAGGACGGCACGAAGAACCCGGCCCGCCGCGCTGTGACCCAGCGTCTCGGTGCCCGGTCCGGAGAAGGGGATCTGGGCCGCTCGCAACGTCTCGGAGATGGCTCGTGAGTAGGGCACCCCGCGGGGATGCACGATGGCGATGCGGTGCAACGGGGTGCCGGCGTCGGCGTGGAGCAGGAGACGTCGGAGCACGGCCTTGATCTCCTCCTCGACATCGGGGCCGGTGATGACGCCGGTCGGTGAGGACACCACCGGGAGGTCCACATCGGCGGGGGGTGAGGAGGCACCGAGTTCGCCAGCCAGATCCCTGACCGGGGTGTCGGCTTCGATATCGCCGGTGAGGGCACCGATGATCGTCACTTCGGTGGCTCCGGCGAGCGCGACGAGCAACCGCCGCGCCGCGTGATCGAGCCGGCCTGGCGTGTGGACGATGATCGGGCCGAGCGGGTCGAGCACGCCGGGTCGCTCACCGATCTCGGCGGTGGCGGCCTCCGTCACCGCAGCCCGACCGGCGACGGGAAGCCGGGCAGCCACCGCGTCGTGCACGCGCACCATCTCGGCCGGGAGCCCTCCCGCTTTCGCGATGTGCGCTCGAGCGGCGTCGTCGAGGCCACCGATCTCGGTGATGGTGGACGCCACCGACTCCCAGGTGGACCGGTGGTGGGCGATGGCCGAGAGCGACCCGGCGTTGGCGGCCAGCTCGGTCCGCACTGCGGCGACGAGGACCTCGCGGTCGGTACCGGCCATCGGTCCCTCGGCTCCGATGCGACGAGCGGCGATGAGCTCGGCCAGGGCATCGAGCGCCAGGAAGCCCACCGCGATCATGCCGTCGAGGCGCCGGGCGAGTGCCCGCCGAAGCGCGACGGCGGCCGCCGGGGTGGGGGTGATGACGGTTACCGGTGCCAGTGGGTCGTCGCCCTTGGCCTGGCGGATGGCCCCCTCGAGCTCGGCCGTAGCGCGGTCACCAAACCCCGTCCATCTCAGGTGCGCGCCCATCACCGGTGACCGTACCCTCACGCCGTGACGGCCGAGCTTGCCTGGGTGCCCCTGGACGCGGCGGGAAGCGCGATCGGGTGGTCGGGGGTTCACATCTGTAACCTGCCGTCGAGCAACTCGGGAGTCGAGATGCAACCTTGCACCCGGAATGGTCACGCGGCGTCCCCGATGGACGGCTGATCTACATGCCACTCCCCTCCCGCCCTCTGCTTCGCATCGATGACCTGGCGTCGTTGGTCCGCGACGAGGTGTTCGGTCGGCGCAACGACGCGTCGGTCGGCATCGAGCTCGAATGGCTCACCACGGTCCCCACCGAAGGCCACCGTCGCCTCACGCTCGGCGAGGCCGAGACGATCGCCGCCACCGCGACGCTTCCGAAATCGAGCCGTCTCACCATCGAACCTGGCGGCCAGGTCGAGATCAGCACCCAGCCCCACCCATCCACCAGCGAAGCGTGCGAAGCGGCCGCCGACGACCTCTTTGCCCTGGAGCAACGATGTCGCGCCTATGGCATCGAGCTGGTGGCACTGGGCCTTGACCCGTTCCGCGACCCGCAACGGATCGTCACCGCGGCTCGCTATGCGGCGATGCAGAACCACTTCGACCGTCACGGACCGGCCGGCCGCACCATGATGTGCAACTCGGCGTCGATCCAGCTCAACGTGGCACTCGGTCCCACGTCGGCCGACGTAGCAGCTCGGTGGCGGCTCTCCCACCTGCTCGGACCGGTTGTCATCGCCGCCTTCGCCAACTCTCCCCTGGCGGCCGGGCGACCCACGGGCTGGGCGTGCACCCGGATGAGAACCTGGTGGGCGATCGATCCCACCCGCAGCGCCCCGGTGAGCGGGTGGCTCGATCCCGACCTGGACCCAGCCGACGCCTGGCTCACCTACGCCCTCGATGCCAACGTCCTGCTCCAGCGCGACGAGGACGGTGCCGAACCGCTCGACCGCCCGCTCCCCTTCGGCTCGTGGCTCACCAACGGCCACGATGGCACCTGGCCCACGCTCGACGATGCCCGTTACCACCTCACCACCCTGTTCCCTCCGGTGCGCCCCCGTGGCTGGTTCGAGCTGCGCATGCTCGACTCCCTGCCCACGCCGTGGTGGCACGTGGCCGTGGCCGTGATCTCGACCCTGCTCGACGACAGGGACCGCCAGCCTCAGCTCGAGTCCCTGCTCGATCCCGTGGCCGGGCATTGGGTCGAAGCCTCTCGGGACGGGATGCGCGACCCAGTGATCGGCGACACCGCTCGGCGGTTGTTCCGGCTGGCCGCGACCGCGCTCGCCGAGGCGGGCGCCGACGATGCAACCCTCGCCATCGTTGACACCTTCCGGCGCCGGTACGTGGAACGGAGCCGATGTCCCGGTGACGACGTCCTCGATCGCTACCTCGACGATGGGTCCGTCCTGCCGCCGGCGGAGTCCCCCGTTCCCTACGCCCAGCTCGAAGCGTCGTGGCGTTGAACGAGACGTTGACCGGATCGGCAACCACCCGGGCGACAGCGCCGCCGCCTATCGGCGACGTCCGCCGTCGCATCATCGGCCTGCTCGCTGCTGCCCGCCAGCGAACCCTTGCCCTGTGCGATTGGCCTCACGCCGTGCAGCGAGCCCAGATCAATCCGCTGATGTCGCCGATGGTGTGGGACCTGGCCCACATCGCCAACTACGAGGAGCTGTGGCTCATCCGGTCCATCGACGAGCGCCCAGCCTTCGACGTAGCCCTCGACGATCTCTACGACGCGTTCGAGCACCCGCGTTGGACGCGCCCTGATCTACCCATCCTCGGCCCCGACGAGGCGCGCCGCTACGCCGCCGGCGTGCGTGACGCGGCGCTCGCTCTCCTGGCCGAGGTCGACCTGTCGGCCGATGGGCCCGACCTGTTGGCCAACGGGTTCATCTTTGGGATGGTGATCCAGCACGAGCACCAGCATGACGAGACTCTTCTCGCCACCCGCCAGCTCATGGGCGAGGCGTCAGCACCACCGCCGGGCGCATCAGGCCACGGCCACCGGCCGCGCACCACGCCGCTCGTCATCGACGACGTTCTGATCCCCGGCGGCGACATCGAGATCGGCACCAGCCGCGAGCCGTGGGCCTACGACAACGAGCGCCCGGCTCACCGGGTGGCCATCGACCCGTTCCGTCTCGACCGCCACCCGGTCACCAACCGTGAGTACGCCGCCTTCATCGAGACCGGCGGCTACCGCGAGCCCCACCTGTGGAACCCAGCGGGATGGACCTGGTGCGAGGAAGCCGAGCTGCGCGCTCCGCAGTTCTGGCGCCGTCCGTCGGCCACCGATGGCGGCGTCCTCGGCTGGGAGGTGCTTCGGTTCGGCTCCTGGCAGCCGGTGCACCCCGACGAGCCCGTCCAACACGTCTGCTTCTGGGAGGCCGATGCGTTCGCTCGGTGGGCCGATCGGCGGCTGCCGACCGAGCTCGAATGGGAGTGCGCCGCCACCATCGGAGACGATGGCGCCAAACGACGGTGGCCATGGGGCGATGAGCCGCCCAGCCCCAGCCACGCTCAGCTCGGCCAGCGCCACGACGGACCCGAACCCGTGGGATCCCATCCCGATGGCGCCAACCCGTGGGCGGTGGGCGACCTCATCGGTGGGGTGTGGGAATGGACCTCGTCGGGGTTCGAGGCATGGCCGGGATTCCGTTCCTTTCCCTACCGCGAGTACAGCGAGGTGTTCTTCGGCGGCGACTACCGGGTGCTGCGCGGCGGGGCATGGGGCGTCGACCCGGTGGCCGTGCGGGCGACGTTCCGCAACTGGGACCTCCCCATCCGGCGGCAGATCTTCAGCGGCTTCCGCACCGCGTCCGACGGCGACGCTGGGCCACGCCGCGACATGGCTGAGCCAACCTGACCCATGTGCCGCCACCTCGCCTATCTCGGGCCGCCCACCACCCTGGCGTCGGTGGTGCTCGACCCACCGCACTCCCTCGAGCGGCAGGCATTCGCTCCCAAGGAGCAGCGTCACTCTCCCGTGAACGCCGACGGGTTCGGTGTCGGATGGTGGGTGCCCGCCGTACGGGCTGAGCCCGCCGTGTACCGCAATGACACTCCCATCTGGGCCGATCGCTCCTTCCCGTCGATCGCCGGTGTCATCTCGGCCTCGGCGATGGTGGCCGCCGTCCGCTCGGCCACACCGCCCAACCCAGTCGAGGTATCGGGAGTCGCGCCCTTTGCCCACGAGCAGTGGCTGTTCTCACTCAACGGCTGGATCGACGGGGTATGGGAGGGGCGCGGCACCGAGCTGCGGCGAAGCCTCCCTCCGGGGCTCGATGCTCGAATCCGGTCGGCGTCCGACGGCGACCTGATGTTCAGCCTCGTCCTCGCTGCGCTGCCCACCGGCGCGGATCTGGCCGACGCCGTGGGTCGCGTGGTGGCGTCGCTGGCCGTTGAGAACCCCAAGGGCCCGCTCAACGTGTTGCTCAGTGACGGTCACTCGATCATCGCCACCGCGGCCGGCAACTCGCTCCACATCCGGTCCAGCCCCGGCTCTGTCATCGTGGCCTCGGAGCCGCTCGACGAGCGCTCCGGCTGGATGCCGGTCCCCGACCACTCGCTCGTCGTCGCCACCGTCGACGGCGCCACCATCACCGCTCTCTCCTCGCCCCCCTGACCGCGTCCCCCGACCGCGTCCCCGTCCCCGTCCCCTGACCCTGTCGCACCGACCACTGATCCCGGAGACCATGACCCCCCACGCCACCTTCGATGTCCACCTGGCTGACGACGCGTACCGTTCCGCCCTGCTCGCCGACGTCGAACAGGGGCTGAGCGGCGAGCCCAAGGAGCTGGCGCCCAAGTGGTTCTACGACGAAGTGGGCTCCGCGCTGTTCGAGCAGATCACCGGGTTGCCCGAGTACTACCCGACCCGTTGCGAACGCGAGATCATCGCCCGAGAGGCCGACTCCATCGTGTCGACCAGTGGAGCCGACTCCGTCGTCGAGCTGGGATCGGGCACCTCGGAGAAGTCGCGGCTGCTGCTCGCGGCCTTCGAGCGGGCCGGGAGCCTCGAGCGCTTCATTCCCGTCGACGTGTCCGAGGCCACCCTCCGATCAGCAGCGATCGCCATCAACCGCGAGTTCCCCGAGTGCGCGGTGCACGGAGTGGTGGGCGACTTCGAGCACCACCTGCACCTGCTTCCCCGTGAGGGCCGCCGGATGGTCGCCTTTCTCGGCGGTACCGTCGGCAACTTCTTCCCCGCTGAGCGCAAGGCCTTCTTCGCCGAGCTGGCGGCTGGCCTCGACGTTGGCGACACCTTCCTACTCGGCACTGACCTGATCAAAGACGCCGGCCGCTTGGTAGCTGCCTACGATGACGCGGCGGGGGTCACCGCCGACTTCAACCGCAACGTCCTGGCGGTGATCAACCGAGAGCTCGACGCCACCTTCGACCTGGCCCGGTTCCACCACGTCGCCCGCTGGGACGCCACCGAGCACCGCATCGAGATGCATCTCCGCAGTGACGGTCACCAGATCGTGCGAGTGGGCGCCCTCGACCTCGACGTCGGCTTCGCCGACGGAGAGCACCTCCGCACCGAGATCAGCACCAAGTTCACTCGCGAGCTCCTCGACCCCGAGCTGGCTGACGCCGGCTTCTCGCCCGAGCACTGGTGGACCGATGCCGCCGGCGACTACGCCCTCAGCCTCTGGCGCCTGCGCTGACCACCCCACCCCAGTCAAGGATCGGCGCGCTCAGATGACCTCGCCGCGTTTGACGATGACGCTGTCGATCATCCCGTACTCCTTCGCCTGCTCGGCCGTGAACCAGCGGTCCCGCTCGAAGTCCTCCTCGATCTGGCCGATGCTCTGGCCGGTGTGATCGGCGATGCGCTGGGCCATCACCTTCTTGATGTAGGCCATCTGCTCGGCCTGGATGGCGATGTCGGCTGCCTGACCCTGAACACCACCAGTCGGTTGGTGCATCATGATCCGGGCGTGGGGCAGGGCGTAGCGCTTGCCTTGGGCGCCGGCGCAGAGCAGGAACTGCCCCATCGAGGCCCCGAGGCCCATGCAGATGGTGGCCACGTCGGGAGCAACGAACTGCATGGTGTCGTAGATGGCCATGCCCGCCGTGACCGAGCCGCCGGGGCTGTTGATGTAGAGCCAAATGTCCTTCTCCCGATCCTGGCCCTCGAGATAGAGGAGCTGCGCCGTGAGCTGGTTGGCCACCTCGTCGCTGACCTCGGACCCCAGGAAGACGATTCGGTCCTTGAGGAGGCGGTCGTAGATCTGGAACGACTTGGGCAGCTCGAACTCGTCGGCGCCACGGGGAAGGTCGGGAGGGCTCGTCATGGGCGGTGAGGGTAGCGGTCAACCCACAGCGTCGCGTGGTGGGCAGAGCGCTCGTGCCCGCCGGCGTGCAGCCAGCAGCCGGTAGCGTGCGCCCCGTCACGCGGGCGTGGCGGAACTGGAAGACGCGCCAGGTTTAGGTCCTGGTGGGGCAACCCGTGGAGGTTCGAGTCCTCTCGCCCGCACTGGTCGGAGAGCCGCCCAACCACGAGGGCGAAGGCGGCACCGTCCGCCTCATCTAATCTGGGTCGACGGAAGTGTGGGCTCGACTCCCTCCGTCGGCCAGGCGTGGTCGTTCGCCGAGTACGAAGCGCGGACCTGGGCCGAGACGGGCGGCGGAGTCGGTGGGGTTGTAAAGCTGACAGCTGTCGAGCGACAGGCAGCCGCAGCCGATGCACGACGTGAGCTGATCCCGGAGCCGGGACAGGACGCTGATCTCGTCGTCGAGCCGCGCCGTCCAGGCCCAGGAGAGCCGGCCCCAGTCCTCCGCGGTCGGTGTTCGCTCGCTCGGCAGGCTCGACAGCGTCGAGGTGATCTCGTCGAGGCTCAAACCCATGCGCTGAGCGATGCGGATGAACGCGACCCGGCGAAGGACATCGCGGTGGTACTTCCGGTGACCGCTCGGACTGCGCTCAGCTCGGATGAGGCCCTGGTCCTCGTAGAACCTCAAGGCCGAGGGGGCCAACCCCGAGCGATCGGCCACCTCACCGATGGACATCTCCGCAGCCGTCATCGCCGTCGATCATCCACCGAAATGGTTCTTGACTTCAAGTGAACTTGAAGTCATAGGGTCGACGACATGCGACTCGAGCACATCAACCTCACCGTCACCAATGTCGAGCGATCGGCCGCCTTCTACTGCGACCTGCTCGACCTCCACGTCCGCTGGAAGGGAACGGACAACGAGGGCAACCCGGCAATCCACGTGGGCACCGACTCCCAATACCTCGCCCTGTTCACCGCCACCGCCCCCGGCCACGTCCACGGCGACTACACCCACCGCGGCATCAACCACTTCGGCTGGGTCGTCGACGATCTCGATGCCGCTCGACAGCGAGTGGCCGAGCTCGGTGCGACCATCCACTTCGCGCCCGAGTACCAACCGGGGCGCCGCTTGTACCTGCGCGATCCCGACGGTCATGAGATCGAGGTGGTGGAGTACCGCGACGTCCCCGACGGGATCTCGCCCTGATCGTCGCACCACCGCCACGGCGACCGCCACCGCCACCCGCGGACATCGGGCGGGTCGTTCGTTGCCCTCCCTACCTACTAGTAGGTAGGCTGCGTGAATGGACGCCGCCACCATCGCCTTTCTGGCCGATCTGGAGCCCACGGTCGAAGCACTGCTGGAGCGCCACCTCGAATCCGCCAAGGAGTGGTTCCCCCACGAAGTCGTGCCGTGGAGCCGCGGCCGCGACTTCGAAGAGGATGAGCAGTGGGATCCCCGCGAGGTCCCGATGGACGACAGCCTGCGATCAGCGCTGTTCGTGAACCTCCTCACTGAGGACAACCTCCCCTACTACTTCGCCACCATCGACGGGACCTTCGGCCCCGATGGCGCATGGGGCACCTGGGCCCGGCGTTGGACGGCGGAGGAGGGGCGCCACTCCATCGCCATCCGCGACTACCTCACCGTGACCCGAGCCCTGGACCCCCGCGACCTCGAGCGCGCCCGCATGGCCCAGGTCTCCACCGGCCAGGTGCCAGACCCCGATGCGCCCCGCGACGCCATCGCCTATGTCGCGCTCCAGGAGCTCGCCACCCGCATCAGCCACCGCAACACTGGACGGCTGCTCGACGACCCCGCTGGCTTCGAGGTGATGAAGCGTGTCGCCGGCGATGAGAACCGGCACTACCTGTTCTACCGCGACCTCGTGCAGCAGGCGCTGGAGGTGGACCCCAACGGGATGGTGTGCGCCATCGCCCGCCAGGTGCTCGACTTCGCCATGCCCGGCACCGGCATCATCGACTTCACCGCCCACGCCCGTCGCATCGCCGACGCCGGCATCTACGACTTCGTCGTGCACCACGACCAGATCCTCGTCCCCGTGGTGCTCACCCAGTGGCGGCTGGCCGAGATCGAGGGGCTCAACGGCGAGGCCGAGCAGGCCCGGGCCGCGGCCCTTCACCACATCGAGCGGATAGGCAAGGCCGCACGCCGCCTCGAGGCCCGGCGGGAGCGTCGTGCTGCTCGATCCGAGCCCGTGGGTGCGAACGCCTGAGTCCGGCGTGCGCTCAGCTCGACCCCCCGGACACCGACCGGCGGTGAACGGGTAAGACTCGGTGCCATGCGCGTCGCCGACCTCCGAACCCCAGCCCTCGTGCTCGACTCCTCCGTTCTCGAGCACAACCTCACCGCCATGGCGAGGGTCCGACCCGGCCCCGCGCTCCGGCCCCATGTGAAGGCGACCAAGACCACGTCGCTGGCCCGCCGCCAGCATCAGCTCGGTCACACCGGGTTCACCTGCGCCACCGTCGCCGAGATGGAGGGGCTGGCCGCCGCCGGCCTCAGCGACGACCTCCTCTTGGCAAACGAGGTGCTCGACCCCGAGCGGCTCAGCGCCGCCGCCGGTCTCGACGCCCGGGTGACGGTGGCCGTCGACTCCGACGCCACCGTCGACGCCGCCGTCGCCGCCGGGATCAGCGAGGTGCTGATCGACGTCAACGTCGGTCTGCCGCGCTGTGGGTGCCCGCCCGACGATGCCGGCCGCCTGGCGGAGCGGGCCCGGGCGGCCGGCCTTCGGGTGCGCGGCGTGATGGGCTACGAAGGGCTCGCCACTATCGCTCCCCACCGCGCCGACCGCGCCCCCATCGTCGAGTCGGCGATGGCGGATCTGAAGGCAGCGCATGCCGACGTGGGTGGCGACATCGTCTCGGCCGGTTCCACCGTGACCTACGAGATGAACACGACCGCCACCGAAATCCAGGCCGGGTCCTACGCCTTCATGGACACCGCCTTCGCCGAGTTCGAGGATCTGCCGTTTCGCATCGCCATGTCGCTGTGGTCCACCGTCATCTCGACGAACGCCGACGGCTACGGGGTGTGCGACAGCGGCCTGAAGTCGTTGGGGATGGACCACGGCAACCCCGTTCTCGATCCCTCGGGAGTGGCGGTCGACGTTCCCACGGCCACCGGCCACGACGTCCTGGTCGTCAGCGACGAGCACATCACCTTCGCCCACCCCTCCGGTTCACCGCTCGATGTGGGCGACCGTGTCCGGGTGCTCCCCGCTCACGTCGACCCCACTGTGGCCTACCACCGCCGGCTGTGGCTGGCCGACGGCGCCGGCCCTGACGCGAACGTCATCGACGACTGGGCCATCGACCTGCTCGGTTGGTGACGTACCGGCTGGCTGGTTGGTTGGTTGGTTGGCGACGCATCGGGGGACGCCAACCCGCGAGCTCAGGCGCCGGTCAGCCGCTCGGCCAGGGCCCGAAACGCGCGCCCCCTATGTGACACGGCGTGCTTGTCGGCTGCCGTCATCTCCGCGAACGTGCGGCCATCGGTTCCCGGACCGGTGGGCACGAACACCGGGTCGTAGCCGAACCCGCCGTGTCCCGCGACATCATCGGTGATGACCCCCTCGACGGTTCCGTGCGCGATCACCTCTCGACCGTCAGGGAAGCGGGCGAGGGCCACCGTGCGGAAGCGGGCGGTGCGCTCGGCCGGAGCCGTGCCCTCGAGCTCGGCCAGCAGCTTGGCGACGTTGCGCCCGGCGTCACCATCGGGACCGGCGTAGCGGGAGGAGTGGACACCGGGAGCCCCACCGAGGGCATCCACTTCGAGGCCGGTGTCGTCGGCGATTGCCGCCATGCTCGTGGCCTCCGCCACTGCAGTGGCCTTGAGTCGGGCGTTCGCCTCGAGCGTGTCGCCGTCCTCCACGACATCGGGGATACCGGCGGGTCGCGAGACGAGCTCCCAGTCTGGACCCAAGATGGCGGCGATCTCGGCAACCTTGTCGGGGTTTGCCGTGGCGAGGACGAGCCGCTGGGGCCCACCGCTCACCGGCGGCCGATGGGGCGTGACGCCGGCGGCTCAGCCACCACCGCTCGCTGCATCTCGACGAGGCGGACGATGCCCGCCTCGGCCAGGGCCAGCATCTCATCGAGCTCGTCGCGCCGGAACGGCACGCCCTCAGCCGTGCCTTGCACCTCGACGAACCCCCCCGACCCCGTCATGACCACGTTCATGTCGGTCTCAGCATTGGCATCCTCGGCGTAGGGAAGGTCCAGAACCGATCGGCCGTCGACCACCCCGACAGAGATTGCGGCGCAGGCGTCGATGAGCGGATGGCTGCCGGCGATGAACCCGGTCTCCATGGCACGGGTGAAGGCATCGTGGAGAGCCACCCAGCCCCCGGTGATCGAAGCCGTGCGCGTACCGCCGTCGGCTTCGAGCACGTCGCAGTCGACGGTTACCTGCGTCTCGCCCATGGCAACCATGTCGGTGACCGCTCGCAACGACCGACCGATCAGCCGCTGGATCTCCTGCGTGCGCCCCGACTGCTTTCCGCGTGCCGCCTCGCGCCCGATCCGCTCGGCCGACGACCCGGGCAACATCCCGTACTCGGCCGTGACCCATCCCTTCCCGGTGCCGCGCATCCAGCGGGGCACGGCCTCGTCGATCGAGGCGGTGCACAGGACGCGGGTACCGCCGAAGCTCACCAGGCACGACCCAGCGGCCTGGGTGGTGAAGTCGCGGTCGAAGGAGATGGAGCGCAGCTCATCGAGCGCACGGCCGTCGGGGCGGGTGGTCACGGGGTCTCCTGATTCGGCGGGGGCGGTGGGGACGCGGCGAACCTAGCGCCCGGCCGCGCCACGTCGACATCGGCGCCGAAGGCATCGGCGGCAGCTCGGCCGGCAACGCCGTGGTCGGTGCCGGGCAGGAGGTGGGTCAGAACGAGTCGGCCGACGCCGGCGTCGCGGGCGTTGGTGCCGGTCTCGGTGGGGGTGGCGTGGTGGCGACGCCGAACATGATTGCCACCGTCGGGATAGGTGGCCTCCCAGATGGCCAGGTCGACGGGCACACCGAAGGCCGCCATCGACCATTCCCCTCCGGTGTCGGCGCTGTAGGCGAGCGTTGCCCCCGCCGACTGGCAGTGGACGGCCAGGGTCACCGGTGGGTGATCGGTGCGGCTGAACCGGAGATCGATGTCGCCTACCCGTCGATGGTCGCCGTCAGCAACGTCATCGGGCTCGAACGATCCCTCATCGAGGTCGAACATGGTGGCGGCGTCGTCGAGCAGGGAGGTTGGCGCCAGCAACGGGAGCGGTGGCCGGGGCTGGATGTAACGGACGACGTTGCGGGCCAGGGCCAGATCGAGCCAGTGATCGGGGTGGCGGTGGGAGATGACGACAGCATCGACGTCGGCCAGGCGGACGTGCCGCTGCAGCTCGGCGAGGGTTCCGGAACCGGCGTCGAGCCAGATGGTGGTGGTGCCCGATCGAACGAGGTAGCCCGAGCAGGCGCCATCAGGTGCCGGGTAGGTGCCATCGCAGCCCAACACGGTGATGGAGAGGTCGCTCGGCACGGGAGGCGATGTTCGCACACCGGGCCCCGGTGGCGCTCGGGTGTGATGGCGCAACCAATCGATGCACACCCGATTCACGGATCCATGAACGACAACCGCCTTCGGTAGGGTCGAACGATGCTCGATCGCGTGCGGAAGCGGGTTCCTGCACCCGTAGAGCCTGTCATCGAGGTGGGCCGCGAGATGGCGGCGGAGTGGAAGGCTGATCGGGTGTCGGGCCTGGCCGCGGAGGTGGCGTTCTTCGCCATCCTGGCCATCTTCCCCGGCCTCCTGGCCTTCGCCGCCGCCCTCGGTTCGATCGAACCGTTGATCGGCGCCAGCGCGGCCGAGTCGGTGCGTGAGGAGGTGCTGGGCTTCCTGAGCGGCTCCATGAGCCTGAGCGAGGACTCGACCACCTACGAAGCCTTCGCCCGACTCTTCGAAGGGTCCAGCCCTGGTCTGCTCACCCTCGGCCTTCTTGGTGCCCTGGTCACGGTGTCACGCGGGTTCGCCGCTCTCATCAAGGCCCTCGACGTCGCCTACGACCTCGAGGAGCACCGCACCTTCGCTCGGCTCCGAGGTCTTGCCGTCGTCCTCGCCATCGGCAGCGTGCTCGTGGGTGCCCTCGTGCTGGTGATGTTCGTCGTCGGCCCGCTCATCGGAGCCGGAGAATCGGTCGCCGAGTCGGTCGGGGTCGGAAGCCAGTTCGCCTTCTTGTGGGACTGGCTGCGCTGGCCGCTGGCCACTGCGGTGCTCATGCTGTGGATGGCCACCATCTTCCACATCGCCCCGAACCATCACACACCCTGGCGCGCCGATCTTCCGGGCGCGGTCCTCACCACGGTGCTCGTGATCGGGGTGTCGTTGGGGTTCCAGTTATATCTGACGGTCGCCGGCAGCGGGAACGAGGTGTTCGGTGTCCTCGGCAGCGCCATCACGCTGCTGCTGTGGCTGTACGCCCAGTCGATCGCCGTCCTGGTGGGCGGCGAGCTCAACGCCATCCTCTGGCTCCGCAGCGTCGAGCCCAAGGCCGAGGACTGAGCGATCGAAGTACGGGGTCTGGGGGGAATCAGAAGTAGACGATCTTGGAGGCCTTGGCCTCAGCCTCGTCGAGATCATCGGTCCAGGCACCAGTGCTCAGGTACTTCCAACCCCCGTCGGCGAGGAGCACGACGATGCTGCCCGAATCGATCTTCTCGGCCACCTTGGCCGCCCCGGCGAGGGCGGCGCCCGACGACAGACCGGCGAAGATGCCGCACTCGAGGGTGAGACGGCGGGTCCATTCGATCGACTCGCGGGCCCGAACGATGACCCGGCGGTCGAGGAGCGACGGGTCGAACACAGGCGGTACGAACCCGTCGTCGAGGTTGCGGAGGCCCTGCACCAGCTCGCCGGTGGGGGGTTCGATGGCCCAGATCTGAACGTCGGGGTTCTGCTCGGTGAGGTAGCGGCCCACACCCATGAGGGTTCCGGTGGTGCCGAGCCCAGCCACGAAGTGGGTGACCTCGGGGCAGTCCCGCCAGATCTCGGGGCCGGTCCCCCGGTAGTGGGCGTCGGGGTTGGCCTCGTTGCCGTACTGGTAGAGGTAGGCGTGATCGGGCAGCTCGGCGATCAGCTCGTTGGCCAGCCGCACCGCACCGTTGGATCCCTCCTCCCCCGGTGACGTGATGATCTCGGCGCCGAAGGCCTCGAGCAGCTGCCGCCGTTCGATCGACACGTTCTCGGGGAGGACGATCTTCAGCTTGTAGCCGCGGAGGCGGCAGATCATCCCGAGACCGATGCCGGTGTTGCCCGACGATGGCTCGAGGATGGTCTGGCCCTCGTGGAGCTCACCGGCCTCCTCGGCCCGGAGGATCATGTTGAGAGCGATGCGGTCCTTCACCGAACCGCCAGGGTTCTGGCCCTCGAGCTTGGCCGAGATCTTGACCGCGGGGTTGGGGCTCAACCGCGACACATCGACCATCGGTGTGTTGCCGATCAGATCGATCACTGAGTCGTGGATGACCATCGGTCCTACCGCCGGTCGGGATGCGGTCAGGTGCATTGCTTGGGGCTCACCCGCCGGCGACGGCGGGCAGGATGGAGATCTGGTCGGTGCCGGCCACCTTGGTGTCGAGTTGCTCGAGGTAGCGGATGTCCTCGTCGTTCACGTACACGTTCACGAAGCGGTGGAGGCTGCCGTCGGCGTTGAGCAGCTGTCCCTTCATGCCGGGGAACTGCGAGGTGAGGTCGGCGAACAGCTCACCGACGGTCGCCCCCTCCGCGGCGACGGTGGTCTCGCCGCCGGCGTGGGGGCGCAGGATGGTGGGCAGGCGGATCTCGACGGCCACGGGAGTGGTCCTCCATCAAATGTTGACTGAACTGATCGGAATACTACTGATCTCCCGAACCATCCGCATGTCCGGACAATTCCCGGTCAGTCGGTGACGGAGACGGCTGTCTCGGTGATCTGGCCCTCGGCGATCCGGTAGCTGCGCAGCGAGGGTGTGGGCTCGCGCAGGCTCACCAACAGGTAGTGCCAGGACGGATCGGGCGCTTGCTCCACGTCAGTCGCCGATGGATACGCCTCGGTGTGGGTGTGGGAGTGGACGACCCCGACGATCTCCATGCCCCGCTCGTCGGCATCGCGATCGGCCCGGAGGTGGTCCCCGGCGTCGACGTTGTACAGGGTCGACGACGCCGCCGTGTTGCCGCACGGGTAGAACACGTCGAGGCGTGTCCCCCCGGCCGGTCCGGCAACGAGCCCACACGCCTCGTCAGGCAAGCCGGCGATGGCGTGCGCGAACATCTCGGTGACCAACCGCTGCGGAACCTCCAGCACGGCCGCGGACTCTACCGGCGTTCCGCCCACCGCCGTTGGAGAGCTGCCAGGACTGGGTAGCGTTGGTCGGCCATGCCACCGAAGGGCACCAAGACCGTCGCCTCCAACCGGAAGGCTCGCCACGACTACGAGGTCCTCGAGACCTACGAAGCCGGCATGGTCCTGCGCGGCAGCGAGGTCAAGAGCCTGCGCAACGCCTCGTGTCAGCTCAAGGACAGCCACGTGCGGATCGAGCGGGGCGAACCGCTCCTCATCGGGTGCCACATCGCGCCCTACGCCAACGCCTCGAGCCAGGGCGGTCACGAGGTGGAGCGGGTGCGCAAGCTGCTGCTGCACCATCACGAAATCGACGAGATCGAGCGGCGAATGCAGGGCGAGCCTCTCACGCTGATCCCCCTTGCCGTGTACTTCAAGGATGGACGGGCCAAGGTGGAGCTCGGCCTGGCTCGAGGCAGGAAGCAGTACGACAAGCGGCAGGCCATCGCCAAGCGCGACGCCGCCCGAGACGCCGAACGCGCCATTCGAGACCGCGAGCGCTCCTGACGTCGGGTGCGATGTCCCATCAGGCTCCCCAGCGGAGATCACGACCGTCCGTCACCTCGGGACCGCAGAATCCGCCACCCCGCGCCCGACGCCGTCGTCGCCGGCGGCCGATACCCTGGTGCCGTCCAGATAGGTACCCAAACACGGGGGTGATCGGCTTCGACCTTGGTGATGAAGTGAGAGAAGCGAGCCGTGGTCTCCGGAGCCACGTTAAAGAGCCGGAACCAAACACAAACGCCAACGACAACGTTGCGCTCGCGGCCTAACCGGCCGTGATGTCCTCCCGGTCTCGGCCCTGCGGGCCGGATGAGGGCACCATCTAGCGGGGCTCACCCGATCGGCTGCGTCAGCCGGCTGCTCGGGGACATCTCAGCTGACTACGGCAGTCGTAGGGAGTCGACGACCAGCAACCGCCCGACAATCTTCCGTCGACTGCGCTCGGAGAAGTCTCACTGATGATCCGAGGGACGCGGGTTCGATTCCCGCCACCTCCACGATCCCAGACGCGATCCCAGACGCGACGAGGGCCGCCGGCAAGATGCCGGCGGCCCTCGTCGATGTGCAGTGCGTCAGATGACGCGAACGTTCTGGGCTTCGTCTCCCTTTCGACCCGGACCGACGTCGAACTCGACGTTCTGGCCCTCGTCGAGGGACTTGTAGCCCTCGCCGGCGATGTTGGAGAAGTGGACGAACACGTCGTCCCCATCCGGACGTGAGATGAAGCCGAAGCCCTTCTCAGCGTTGAAAAACTTCACTGTTCCTGTAGCCAAAGCAATCTCTTCTCGTGAAATGTGAAACCGGCCTGCCAATTCGGCGGACCAGTTCTCACAGCGTACCTGAAACCACCTCGGGTCCGCGCCTTCGCGCCGACAGGTGACGACGACGCGTCGATCTGCCGAGTCGAAGAGGTGGCCAAATCCTGACCACCTAGGTAGGGTTTGAAGCCCTCGGCCTCGAAGCATGGGGCATGACGCCGCACAAGGGACACACCATGGTTACCCACACCCGCCGCTCCGGACCGGCCCTGCTCCTGTTTGCTGGTCTGGTCGCGGGGCTGGTCGTTGGGCTGGTCGCTACCGCACCTGCCGCACTCGCCGGCCTCGGGATCGACGCCATCGACGAGGTCGTCGAAGACATCCCGACACCACCGGCCGGCGATGCCTCCACCGGCACCCGGCCCGCCACCGCGCCGGTCGAGCTCGACGGTCTGTTCCGCATCGCCGCCGGCAGCTGCGACGGCGAGGCCGGCGGAAGCTGGTTCCGGATGCGCAACCCCAGCGGCGGCACCGTCACCAACTCCGATTCATCCTGCCAGGGCGGCCAGATCACCCTGCTCAGTCCCGGAACCGACGGCGGACTGCTCACCGGCGAGTACCAGGCGCTTCCCGAAAGCGGCCTCCCCCGCCGCATCACCGAGCCCACCGCCTTCTTCGGCAACGACTTCGGCACCTCCACCAACCCCAGCGACCCCCAGACCGGCACCGAAGTCGGGGCTCCTGTCATCTTCGACGAGGGTGGAAGCCTCAGCGGCGACCTCCGATCGTTCGAGGCCTTCTGGAACGGGCAGCACTTCAACCAAGGCAGCCCCAAGCCCGACGGCTCCAGCCCGGGGGCCACTGAGGCGGTCACCGGCACCTACGACCCCTCCACTGGTGCCTATTCCCTGGAGTGGGCCAGCCACATCGAGGGCGGACCCTTCAACGGGTTCAGCGGCGAGTGGCACCTTGCGGGGGTGTTCGAGCCCGATCCGGGCGGCGCTGGCGCCGGAACCACCCAGCCGCAGGGGGCCGAGCCTTCACCGGCCGCGCCGGGCACCGAGGTGCTCGGCGAAACGGTGACGGCTCCGGCACCCGCATCCAGCGGAGGCTCGACACTCCCCCGAACCGGCCCACCGTTCGATGCTGTCGTTGGGTGGGCGATGGCCGGGCTGGGGGCGGCAGCGCTGGCGGCCCAGCGCCGTCTCACTACCCACACCGCCACCGGACCTCGCCGGTGACGCTGCGTCGACCGCCGATGGTGGCGGTGCTCGTCCTCGGGGTCGGCGTCATGCTGGCGCCGGCCATCTTCAGCATGTTCAGCCGTGCCCCGATGGGCCGCGACATGATCGACGACTTCCGGCCTTACATGACCGCCGAGCAGATCAGCCTGTTCGAAGGGTTCCTCGACACCATTGGGGCCGCCGATGCCGAGACGGCCGGGACGCTCGACGATGCTCCCGCGGCCCTCGAGACACTCCACGAGCGGTGGCCGATCATCGACGACGACATGGGCACGATGCTCAGCGTCATGGGCGACAACATCGACAACTTCGAAGCGGTCGACGCCTTGCCGCCGTTCGACCTGTTCCCGTGGTTCTTCGTCGCCCCTGGCCTGATGATCACCGTCGTCGCCGCCATCGGCCTGGCCCGTGACGACCGGCGCGCCATCATCACCGCCGGCGTCATCGGCGTGGGCCTCATCGCCGCTCCAGCCATCTTTCAGATGTTCAGCAGAGCACCACTGGGCGGCGACATGATCAACGACTTCCGGCCCTACATGACCACCGAGAAGGTGACGTCGGTGCAGGGCTACTTCATCGACCTCGGAGCCGCCGAGGGTGCGCTCCGGACCGGAGTCCGAGCCGGCGCCGAGTCCACCGCCGCGCTCCCTGCCTCCGAGGCGTTCATCTCCGACTGGCCACGGATCGCCAACGAGATGGCCCCGATGGTGGGCGTCATGGCCGACAACGTCGACAACTTCGCTGCCGTCGATGCGTTGCCGCCGTTCCCCATGTTCCCCTGGTTCTTCGTCATCCCCGGGGTCATGGTCGCCGCCGCCGCCGGATCCGCCGTCCGTGGCGATCGACGCCGTCACGACGGCGACGGAGAGATCGATCTCGCCCGCCCCCGATCCCAGCTCGTCGAGGAGCCCACATGAACCCCAGTACCGCACACCGCCGGTCCCGTCTCTTGGGCGTTGTCCTGGCGTTGTCCCTCGTGGCCGCCGCCTGCGGTAGCGACAGCGACGACGACGCCGGCACCCCCGGCGACGGGGAGCTCGTCGGACTGTTCGAGATCGCCGCCGGCGAGTGCACGGGCGCCGAGGTGGCCGGCACCTGGTTCCGCATGGTCCAATCGGGCGGCACCGTCGCCGACGGCCCCTTCGTGCCCAACAGCGACTCGACGTGCACCGACGACCCCACGATCACGCCGCTGGCTCCCGGGAGCGACGGTGGTCTGCTCGCCGGCAGCTACCAGCCCCTGACCGATCCCGCCTTCGACGAGGGCGGATCCGCCCTGGTCTCGAGCATCGTGCAGCCAACAACGTGGTTCGCGGTGGGCTTCGGGGTCAGCACCAACGAGACGGATGCCCAGACCAACGACACGGTCTCGCCGCCCGCGGTCAGCGTCGACGACGCCGGGATCCTCTCCGGTGATCTGCGGGCGATCGCCGCGTCGTGGAACGGGCAGCATTTCAACCAGGGAAGCCCCAAGCCCGACGGTTCGCTCCCGGGAGCGACGACGGAACCCACCGGCACCTACGACGCCGGCAGCGGTGCCTACACCCTCGAGTGGACCAGCCAGATCGAAGGGGGACCGTTCGACGGCTTCGTCGGCGTGTGGCACCTCGAGGGAACCTTCACGCCCGCCTGAGTCGGGTCCGGCGCCCTGAGGGTCCGACCGCACGGTGACAGGATGGTGATGCGGCGACCACCGAGCGCCTGAACGTGAGGACGAGGACCAGCGAATGGATGACCAGGGGCGATCGGCGGTCGAGGAGTTCCGTTCCTGGCTGACCGACGCCACCACCGATGCTGCTTCGCCGGCGATTCCCGCGGCGACGGTAGTGCTGCTCCGCGACCGGGGCCATGGGGTCGAGACCCTCATGATGCGCAAGACGTCGCGCATCGCCTTCGGAGGAATGTGGGTGTTCCCCGGAGGTCGCATCGACGACGAGGACCGGGTCGGGCCCGACGATCTCGCGGCAGCCCGACGAGCGGCTTCACGCGAAGCAGCCGAGGAAGCGGACCTCGTCGTTCCGCCCGAATCGATGGTCCCTCTCAGCTTCTGGGTACCCCCCGCTCAAGCACCGAAGCGGTTTGCCACCTGGTTCTTCGTAGCCCGAGCACCCGAGGGTGACGTCACCATCGACGACGGAGAGATCACCGATCACCAGTGGATCCACCCGCTCGAGGCCATCGCCGCCCGCGATCGCGGCGAGGTCGAGCTCGCCCCGCCGACGTGGGTCACGTTGCATCACCTGGGACGCCACGACACCGTCGACGACACGATGGTCGCGCTCGCCCACCAGCGCCCCGGACGCTACGAGACCCGGATCGCGTCGGCCGACGGCGCTGTCGTGACGCTGTGGGAGGGAGACGCCGGCTACGTCGCAGGCGATCCGTCCCTTCCCGGCCCGCGCAACCGCCTCATCATGTCGGACGACTCCTGGCGCTACGAGCGCACCTGACGGCGGATCGCCCAGGCTCGGCGGGTTCCGGGTCAGGACGAGGCGTCGTCGGAAGGGTCGAGTTGGAGCGCGGCGGAGTTGATGCAGTAGCGCTGGCCGGTGGGCTGGGGACCATCATCGAAGACATGGCCGAGGTGCGCTCCGCACGACGCGCACATCACCTCGGTGCGCACCATGCCAAGACTCCGATCTGCCTCGGTGGCCACCGCGTCGTCGGCGGCGGGTTGCCAGAACGATGGCCATCCCGACCCCGAGTCGTACTTCTCGTCGGAGCGGAACAGCTCGCGCTCGCAGACGACGCACAGGTAGCGACCCGGTTGCTTGGTGTCCCAATACTCGCCGGTGAAGGCTCTCTCCGTGCCCTTGCGCTGGGTCACCTCGAACTGCTCCGGCGTGAGGCGGTCGGCGAGCTCGCCGTCGGCGGAACGAGGGGAGGGCTGGCTGTTGCTCATCTCCCCGAGGCTACGCCGGCGCGGGCCGGATCGACGAGCGCGCCGGTGGGATCGACATCGGCGACGGTGACACGGTTGCGACCGGCCTCCTTGGATGCGTACAGGGCGGCGTCGGCGGCGGCGACGAGGCCGGCAGCATCCGTCGCGTGAAGGGGGGCCGAGGCCACACCGATGCTCACGGTCACCGGTGTAGGAAGAGCGGCATGGCCGGCGACAGCACCGCGGATTCGCTCGGCTAGCACCACCGCCGCCGCATGGCCGGCATCGGGGACCACCACCACCAGCTCCTCCCCACCGAAGCGGCAGGCGATGTCGATCTCGCGACACTCCGCGCCGATGAGCGTTCCGAGCACTCGCAACACCTCGTCGCCCACGGGGTGGCCGTGGGAATCGTTGACCTGCTTGAAGTGATCGACGTCGATGAGCACGAGCGACAGCGGCCGCCCCGTCCGGTGGTGACGACCGAACTCCTGGACAAGCCGCTCGTCGAAGAGCCGGCGGTTGCCCAGACCGGTCAACGCGTCGGCGTCGGCCAGCCGTCGCACCTCTCGGTGCAGCAGCGCTGAGTGCACGCCCAGGGCCAGGCGCTCGGCGAGCTGTTCGATGAGGGTGACCCGGCTCGAGGCGATCTGCGACCAGGTTCGACCACCACGTTCGACGGCCATGACGGCGAACGGCTCGCCCCCCGCCACCAATGGGACGATCACGACGTTGCGCGCACCCGGCAGTGCGGCGGCCAGGTCTGGATCGGCGATGGGAGAGAGCTGACCGACGAGGGCGGTTCGTTGCTCGCTCCACGCCTGGCGGACGTGCAGGTCGTCGCCGGTGACGATGAGCTGATCGGAGTGCCGGCGTCCGTCGGGTCCCCACAGCAGGTAGGCGTCCTGCCATCGCACCAGCAGAGCCGCTCTGGCCATCCCCGAAGACATCTGCAGGCGAGTCAGCCCCGTTGCCACCATCTCATCGAGGACGGCCGTGTTGTGGAGCACGGTCGACATCGCCGCCAGTGCCTCCATGTCAGCGCGGCCGCGGCGCAGCTCGCGCTCGTTGACGGAGCTGAACACGGCGACGGTGACCGCCACCGCCAAGAGACCGGCGACCGCCATCACCGACGCGGCCCCCGAGTCGGTGGTCAGGGCGTCGAGCCGCGCGTCGTGGCCGCTCGAGATCTCGGCTACGTAGCCCACCATGGCCAGCACCCCGTGCCACAGAGCCAGCCGCAGTCCGGTCCTGTGGCCGGTGAGCATGGTGGCGGCCACGAGATGCACGATCACCAGCGCAGCGAGCCCGCTCGTCGTTCCGCCCGTGTTGTGGCGGATGAGGGCGAGCCACACCCCGTCCACCAGCAGCAGACCAGTGGCGAGGCGCTCCGGTGATACGAGTCCGGTCCGGCCGATCGCCTCGGCGCCCCCGGTGGCCAACAGCCAGAGCGCGACGAGCTGGAGCACGTCGAACGGTTCGGGACCGCCGACCCCGAAGCCCACGACGGCCCCCACGGTCACGGCGGCAAGTACCAGACGGAGGATGTGCAGCACCGCGCCCCGGTCGGCGGCGAGCGCGTCGAGGAGATGAAGTCGAGGGAGGCGCGGCCCGAGCCCGGTCATCGACGCCTCGGCCGATCGAAGGTGAGGAGGGTGTCACCGGCGGCAACGCCGACCTCGCGACCCGCCTCGGAGTGTCTGGATGCGGTGGTGAGGAGGTAGATGCCGATGATCGCCGCCATCAACAGCGGGACCGTGAGGTCGACAGCAGCCGCGGCGATCGCTTCGACCACCGATCGGCCAAGTGGCGGTGCGACCCCGACGGCGGCGGTGGGAACGGTGGCGAACGACGGCTCGTTCTGCGGGTTGGATCGGCGAGCGACAGTTCCATCGCTCTGGGTCTGGGAATCCGGGCTGTGGAGCTGATCGGGCGATGCCGCGCCGTTCTTCGATCCTGACCCTGCGAGCGGTTCGGGCTCGTCGTCGGTGAGGTCAGGCAGCTCCTGGATCGTGTCGGTGATGCCGCCGAGTCCGGTGTTCGACTCGAGCGTTCCGCCGAGATCCTCGGCGGTGTCATCCACCGTCGTGAGGACGTCACGTACATCGCCGGCGTTGTCCCCATCGGTCACGGAGTCCACCGGTGAGGAGCTGTCCGTCGCGGTGACGGTCGGCGGTACGGCGACAGCATCCAACCCATCGGACCCGTCGTCGGCTCCTGCCGCCGGAGCCACGGCGATTAGGCCGACCGAGCCGACGAGCGTGGCCACGAGACCCAGGGTGCGCCGATGACGGGCGCGGCGTCGAGTTTGGCCCCCAGTAACCCGCTCCGTCGATTCCACCACTACCCCCAGTCGAGTTGGACGTCCATGCTCCCCAACTGGCCAATCGGCACCATCACCGGACGGCTTGAGGCACTTTTCACCTCGGGTGATTCAGGGCGGCGCCCGCGGGGAGATCAGAGGTAGGGCATGGGATCGACGGGATTGCCGTCGATCCGGACCTCGAAATGCAGATGCGGCCCGGTGGAGTAGCCGGTCGAGCCGACCAACCCCACGGTGTCGCCGACTGCGACCACGCTGCCCTCGGCCACCGACAACGACGACTGGTGGGCGTAGAGCGTGGCCATCGAACCGCCATGGTCGATGATGACGGTGTTGCCGTAGCCCCCGCGGTAACCCGACCACACGACCAGCCCGGCGGCTGCCGCGATGATGGGTGTCCCGGTCGGCGCGGCCAGGTCGATCCCGGTGTGGGTGCGGGTGGTGCCGTAGATCGGATGGCGCCGGGGGCCGTAGGTGGAGGTGAGACGGCCCGACGGCAGCGGGTTGATGAGCGAGCCGTCGCCGCCGAAGTCGTGGTCGGTCTGCAACCGTCGCAAGAAGGCGGCGATGGAGTCGGACTCGGCTTGCAGCGAGGCGATGCGCGCCTCGTACGTGGCCCGGTGGGCGCGGGCGTCATCGAGAAGCTCGGCCTCCCGTGCCGCCTCGACCGCGGCCCCGGCCGCCGCCGTGGCACGAGACGAACGGCCGGCTTCGAGAGTGGCTTGGCGCTCGATGAGTTCGTCGCGACGGGCGACCGCCTCAGCCTTGGCGGCGTCGAGGGCCTCAGCGACATCACGCTGGGCATCAGCGAGCACCCGATGGCGTTCGACCTCGTCGGCTTGCGCGTCGAGAACGGCACGCAGGTAGGCGGTGGACGCGCTGAAGCCGCCGAGATCCTCGACCTCCACGAATGCCTCGATGATCGACGAGACGTTGGTGGATCCCACGTAGGCCGCCACGGCCCGGTCGCGCAGCGTCGCCGATGCCTGGTTCAACCGTCGCCGGGTCGACTCGTAGCGGGCCTGCGCCCTGGTGAGCTCGGCAGCAGCCGCGTCGAGGGCGGCTTGCCCGGCGGCGACCTCGGCGCGGGCTTGGGCAACGGCCGCGGACAGCGCGGCGACCTCGGCGTCGAGATCGGCCCGGCGGCGTTGGACGACGCGGTACTCGGCCAGCACGTTGGCTTCGGTGGCCACCGCTTCGTCCAGCTGGTCGCGCAGCGCGACGAGCTCCTCCTGGATGGATCGCTGACGATCAGCAGCCGCGTCTTCGGTCTGGGCCTGTACCGGCCCGGGCTGTGCGAGCGGGCCCAGCAGGGCCAGCACGGCGAGGGCCGCGGCCGCGGACCGACCGAGGCGCCGACGATGACGGGGGATCAGACCGTCCGACCGCTGACGGCGGTCTGATCCGGACATGGAGGCGAGAGTACTCATGCGCGCTACACCAAAAGTGGTTACCCCCGCCCGCCGGTGAACAGCATATCGGCATCCGGGTCGTCGAGCTTGAGCGCTTTCTGAGCTCGTTGCTGGAGATCTCGCCGTCCGCCCCGCGCCCGCCCACGCGGCGAGGTCGAGCGTGTGGCTCAGACGTTGAGCGAGCGGCGGACGGCGATGGCCGAACCGAGGGTGCCGATACCGGCACCCATGGCCAGCACCATCACGACGGTGAGCGTCAGGCCGCCGTCAGAGACGCTGAACTGACCCCAGAAGTCGTTGTTCTCGACGAGGCTGCTCACCCAGTTGCGCAGCGCCCACACGCCACCGCTGGCCACCACCGCGCCGGCCATGCCCTGGACCATGCCCTCGAGCATGAGCGGCACGCGGATGAACCAGTTCGTGGCGCCGACCAGCTTCATGACTTCGATCTCCCGCCGCCGGGCATGGATGGCGAGGGCGATGGTGTTGAGGATCAGCACGGTGGCGGAAAACGTGAGGCCGAGCGCTGCCACCAGCACGACGCCTTGGATCACGCCGGTGCGGCTGATGATGGCGTCGGCGGCGTCCTTGGCGAAGGTGACCTCGTAGATCCCTGGGCGACCGTGGAACCGTTGGCCCAGGGCATCGATCCCTTCGGTGTCGTCGGGATCGGCGGGTACGACGCGGTAGGACGGCGGAAGTACCTCGGGATTGACCGCGGCCACCATGTCGGGCGAGCCGCGGAACAGGTCCTTGAACTCCTCGAAGGCTTCCTGCTGGGAGACGAACTGGACCTCGTCCACCAACGGGCTGGAGGTGAGCTCGGCGGCGACCGCCTCGGCCTCGGCCTCCGACGCGTCAGGCTGGAGCCACACCGCGAACTCGATGCCACCCTTCCATTGCTGGGTGGCGTTGCCGACGGCCTGGCGCATCAGCAGCGTGGTGCCGACGAGCACGAGGGTGACGGCGACGGTGAGCACGCTGGCCACGGTCATCAGCACGTTGCGCCGGAGGTTGAGGAAGGTCTCGCGAGCGATGTACTCGGCGTTGAGGGCCATGGGTCGATCAGCCCCCGTACTCGCCGCGGTGCTGGTCGCGGATGACCCGGCCACCGCTGAGCTCGATCACCCGCCGACGCATGGAGTTCACGATGGTCTCGTCGTGCGTGGCCATCACCACGGTGGTGCCCGTGCGGTTGATGCGGTCTAGGAGTCGCATGATGCCCACCGAGGTCTGGGGGTCGAGGTTGCCGGTGGGCTCATCAGCCAGCAGGATCAGCGGCCGGTTGACGAACGCACGAGCAACCGATACCCGTTGCTGCTCACCACCCGACAGCTCGTGGGGGTAGCGGTGAAGCTTCTCGGCCAATCCGACGAGATCGAGGATGGCTGGCACCTGAGTTCGGATGACCTGCTTGGGTCGGCCGATGACTTCGAGGGCGAAGGCCACGTTCTCGTAGACCGTCTTGTTCGGCAGCAGCTTGAAGTCTTGGTAGACGTTGCCGATGTTTCGGCGGAGGTAGGGAACCCGCCAGCGGGTCATGGCCCCGATCTCCTTCCCGGCTACGTGGATGGTGCCGCGATCGGGCTCGTCCTCCTTGTGCACGAGATGCAGCAGCGTCGACTTCCCTGAGCCACTGGGGCCGACCAGGAAGACGAACTCGCCCTTCTCGATGTCGGCACAGACATCGGACAGGGCGACGACATCGCCTTTGAAGGTCTTGGTGACGTGGTCGAGTCGGATCAATGGGGCTCGGAGGGCGCTCGATTGGTGGATGTGGCCGTGTGCAGTGCCGGTGGCGCTGTCGTTCCCGGCCCGTTTGTGCAGGAAACGTACGGGTTGGCGGCGAAATCGTTGAGACCGGCCACCAACCGACACGGCGAATCTAACTCGCCCAGAGCCTCCAGCGACGTCACCGATGCCCGATCACCCAACCGTCGTCTCGACGGCACCTACATCCACTGGCCCGATCGCCGTGGCCGCGCTGGTGATGGTCCTGCTCGGATTGTTCGGCGGCGTCCCCGCGGCCACCGCGAGCGATGGGCCCGGCGCATACCACGGGCTGATCGATGACATCCGTGTCGAGAGGGGACTGGTAGCACTGACCCGTCGAGCTGATCTCGACGACGTGGCCAAAGACTCGGCCGGCGCCAGCGCTTCGAGTGGCCAGCTGGCCCACCATCCCGATCTCACAGGGGCGGTGCAGGGTTGGTCGGCCGTCGGCGAGGTCGTCGGCAAGGGTTCAGGAGCGGCGGGCACCGTCGGTGCCTGGATGGACAGCCCCTCGCATCGCGACACGATCCTCGGAGCGTTCACCGAGATCGGCGTTGGTGTGGTCGTCGACGAACGAGGGATCAGCTGGGTCAGCGTCGTGTTCCGGCAGCCCGAGGGCATCCCGGGGTCGGCGTCGCGATCAACGACCACCACGACCGATCCATCACCGGACAGGTCGACCCCTTCGTTCACGACTGCCGTGCCCGGCCCCTCTCCCGACGCCATCACCCCGGCGTCGACGACTCATACCCCGTCCGCCCGGATGGCGGCAGCGATCGCCGCGACCCGCGGCTGACCGCGCCGCGGTCGAGGGATCAGGCGCCGGTCCCGGCCCGCCTCCACCGAAGCCACTTCTCGATGAACGGGTCGAGATCGCCGTCGAGGACGCCATCGACGTTGCCGACCTCGAGATCGGTGCGAAGGTCCTTGACGAGCTGATACGGCTGGAGAACGTAGCTTCGGATCTGGCTGCCGAAGCCCACCCGCTGCTGCTCGCCGGCGATGGCCACCAGCGCGGCCTCACGTTCCTGCCGTTGGAGATCGGCGAGCTTGGCCCGCAGGATCTGCATCGCCCGTTCCTTGTTCTGGTGCTGTGATCGCTCGTTCTGGCAGGCCACCACCACGCCGGTCGGCAAGTGCGTGATGCGGACGGCGGAGTCGGTGACGTTGACGTGCTGGCCGCCTGCCCCCGATGACCGGTAGGTGTCGATGCGGAGGTCCTTCTCGTCGATCTCGACGCCGGTGTCGTCGTCCTCGATCAGCGGGACGACGGCGAGGCTGGAGAACGCCGTCTGACGCTTGCCTTGGGCGTTGAACGGGCTGATGCGCACCAGCCGGTGGACACCCCGCTCGGCCTGGAGCTGCCCATAGGCGTAGCGGCCCTTCACGATGAACGTCGCTGAGGAGATTCCGGCCTCCGTGCCGGGCGTGACCTCGTCGAGCTCGACGTCGAAGCCGCGCCGTTCGGCCCAGCGCTGGTACATCCGGAGCAACATCTCAGCCCAGTCCTGGGCGTCGGTCCCGCCCTCGCCGGAGTGCACCTCGCAGATGGCGTCGTTCTCGTCGTAGTCGCCGCTGAACAGCGAGCGGAGCTCGAGCTGGTCGAACTCTCGCGACACCGCTTCGCAGAGCGCATCGGCCTCGGAGAGCGACGCGGCATCGTCTTCCTCGGTGCCGAGCAGGTGGAGGGTCTCGGCGTCCTCGATTCGACCGACCAACCCGTCGTAGAGCTCGACATCGTCGCGTGCTCGGGACAGGGCACCGGTGATGGCTCGCGCCGAGTCCTGGTCGTCCCAGAGGTCGGGCCGCGCCGCGTCTTCCTCGAGCCGAGCCACCTCCGCTCGCCGGTCGCCGATGCGGAGGTAGCGCTCGGCTTCACCCAGACGCGTGCGCAGCTGGGCCAGGTGCTCGGTGAGGTCGGACACGCCTACCTCCCGTGACAGTGCTTGAACTTCTTGCCCGAGCCGCAGTGACACGGGTCGTTGCGTCCGAGCTTCTCCTCATCGGTCTTGACCAGAGGTTCGCCCGCACGCGCCACCGAGCGGGCCGGGGCCGGCGCAAATGTTGGCGACGCGGTGGCGACATCGGCCTTGGTGGCCTCGCCGACCGGCTGGCTGGCCGCAGCGGCAAGATCGCCCCCGAGCCGCGGCGCGACACCCGCTCCACGCGGTGCCAGGGAGGAATCCGGTTGCTGGCGAACCTCGGGCTCGGGGCGGGCCGAGGACGGGGCACCACCGGCGCTCGGCCCCACCGACTGAGCCGGTGCCGTGAAGGCAGGGGCCTCTCCTGGCTTGATGGGGGTCGATTGAGGCTGGGGGGCCGGCGGTTGCACCTGGACCTGGACATGCATCACGTACTTGACGAAGTCCTGGCTGATGCCGTGCATCATCTGCTGGAACATCTCGAAGCCCTCGCGCTGCCACTCCACGAGCGGATCCTTCTGCCCCATCGCTCGCAGACCGATGCCCTGCTGGAGGTAATCCATCTCGTAGAGATGCTCACGCCACCGCTGGTCGATGATGCGCAGCATCACCTGGCGTTCGACCTGACGCATGATCTCGGGAGTGAGCTCGGTCTCCCGCTGGTGGTAGTGCGCCTCGGCGAGGTCGTAGAGGTGCTGGTGGACCGCGTCGGCATCGCCGAGGGCGAGGATCTCTTCCGCCGTGGTCTCGAGCGGGAAGTACTGACCAACCTCGGTCAGGAGGCCGTCGGCGTCCCACTCCTCGGAGTAGTCGGACACGCAGAAGGTTTCGACCGCGGTCTCGATGGCGTCGGCGAGCGCATCGAGCGCATCGGCCTGAAGGTCGTCGCCATCGAGGATCTGGTCACGACGGCGGTAGATGACCTTGCGCTGCTCGTTCATCACCTCGTCGTACTTGAGTACGTTCTTGCGGATCTCGGCGTTGCGCTGCTCCACGGTGTTCTGCGCCCGCTCGATCGCCTTGGTGACCATCTTCGCTTCGATGGGGATGTCGTCGGGCATCGACTTGCCCATCACCCAGTTCATGGCGCCGGTGGCGAACAGGCGCATGAGATCGTCCTCGAGCGAGAGGTAGAACCGGCTAGCTCCTGGATCGCCTTGCCGGCCCGAGCGACCGCGCAGCTGGTTGTCGATTCGACGGCTCTCGTGGCGTTCGGTGCCCAACACGAACAGCCCGCCGAGCTCGAGGACCTTCTCGCGCTGCGTCTGGCAGTCTGCCTCGTACTTGGGTAGCAGCTCGCGGTAGCGGGCCTCGTACTCGTCGGTGTTGGGCTGTAGACCCTCGGCGCGGGCGTCGCGGGAGGCGAGACCTTGCGGGTTGCCACCGAGGAGGATGTCGACGCCGCGTCCGGCCATGTTGGTCGCGACGGTGACGGCGCCGAGCCGACCGGCCTGGGTGACGATCTCCGCCTCTCGGTGGTGCTGCTTGGCGTTGAGGATCTCGGCGGGGATGCCCCGCCGGGCCAGGATCTTGCCCAGCTTCTCGGAGTTCTCGACCGACACCGTGCCGACCAGGATGGGCTGGCCGGCTTCGTTGCGCAGACCGATGTCGTCGGCAACCGCCTCGAACTTGGCTTCCTCGGTGCGGTAGATCACGTCGGGCTCGTCGATGCGGGCGAGGGCGCGGTTGGTGGGGATGGGGATGACGTCGAGCCCGTAGGTGTGGTGGAACTCGGCGGCCTCCGTCTCGGCCGTGCCCGTCATGCCGGCGAGCTTGTCGTAGAGGCGGAAGTAGTTCTGGAGGGTGATCGTGGCGAGGGTCTGGTTCTCCTCCTTGATCTTGACGCCCTCCTTCGCCTCGACCGCCTGGTGCAGACCCTCGCTCCAACGGCGGCCCTCGAGGATCCGGCCTGTGAACTCGTCGACGATCTTCACCTCGCCATCGTCGACGATGTAGTCCTTGTCACGGCGGAACAGCTCCTTGGCCTTGAGCGAGGCCTGGAGCTGATGGACGAGGTTCGACGACACGTGGTCGTAGAGGTTGTCGACTCCCAGCGCCTGCTCGACCTTCTCGATTCCCGATTCGAGCGGGGCGACGACGCGCTTCTCCTCGTCGAACTCGTAGTCCTCGTCGCGGATGAGCGACCGAGCGATTCGAGCGAAGGTCACGTAGAGCTCGGCGGCGTCGGCCACTCGGCCCGAGATTATGAGCGGGGTGCGGGCCTCGTCGATGAGGATGGAGTCGACTTCGTCGACGATCGCGTAGTGGTGGCCGCGTTGCACCTGTCGCTCGCGGCTGGGTGCCATGTTGTCGCGGAGGTAGTCGAACCCGAACTCGTTGTTGGTGCCGTAGGTGATGTCGGCGGCGTAGGCGTTCCGCTTCACCTCGGGGTCGTTGACCCCGGGTAGCACCTTGCCCACGCTCAAACCCATGAATCGGTGGATCTGACCCATCCAGTCGGCGTCGCGGTCGGCCAGGTAGTCGTTCACAGTGATGACGTGCACGCCGGTGCGGGCGAGAGCGTTCAAGTACACCGGCGCCGTGGATACGAGCGTCTTGCCCTCGCCGGTCTTCATCTCGGCCACCCAACCGAAGTGCAGCGCCGCCGCGCCCATGAGCTGCACCGGGAAGTGACGCTGGCCGATCACTCGCGTGGCCGCCTCACGGACCACACCGAACGCCTCGATGAGCAGATCGTCGAGGTCCTCGCCGTTGTCGAGCCGCTGCCGGAACTCACCGGTCTTGGCTTGGAGGGCGGCGTCAGAGAGCGCTCCGAGCTCGGGACCCAACGAGTCGATGTCGGGGACCAGGCCCTCGAGATGTTTGAGCTTTCGACCTTCGCCGGCCCGCAGGATGCGGTCGAAGACGCCCACGACCTACGACCTCCGGGGCGCACCGGCCGCCCGGAGGCGGCGGCGGTAGAGCGCGGTCATTAGGTTGTCGAGACGGCTGTTCGGCACGGCAGGCGATCCTACCGGCGTGACCGCCGCTCCGTTGAGCAGCGACCGGCTTGGTGGCCCGCATGGTGGAATGGCCGCTGTGATCAGCCGCCTGCGCCAGCTCAGCACACCGGTGTGGATCCTGGTTGGCATGGTCGCGATGCACGTCGCCGTCTATGGCCACCTCAAGTGGGCGATGCACGCCAACTACGGCACCTTCGGGTTCGACATGGGGATCTACGACCAGGGGATCTGGCTGCTGTCGAAGTTCGAGAACCCGTTCGTGACCGTCCGCGGCCTGCACCTGCTGGCGAACCACGTCGATCCGATCTGGCTCCTCTTCGTGCCGTTCTACTGGCTCGGGGCCGGCCCCATCTTCTTGTCGGTGGTCCAAACGGCGTGGATCGCCGCCGGTGCAATCCCGTTGTGGCTGATCGGCCGGGACGGCATGGGCAACGAGTGGCGGGCCCTGGCCCTGCCGGCTGCCTGGCTGCTCAACCCCAGCCTCATCTGGATCAACTGGTTCCACTTCCACCCTGAGGCCCTCGCGGCCACTCCCCTGCTCTTCGCGTGGTGGTTCGCCACCCGGAGCCAGTGGCGATGGATGGCGCTGTCGCTGTTGCTGGCGGTGGCCACCAAGGAATCGGTGGCGATGGCCGTCTTCATGTTCGGTCTCGTCGTGGCCTGGCGATGGAACCGCAGAATCGGCCTCGTCACCACCGCCAGCGCGCTGGTGTGGTTCTTCGTGGCCACTCGGGTGATCATCCCGCTGGCCAACGACGGGGAGGGGCCGCACTACACCGGCCTGTACGGGCCGTGGGGTGACAGCGCCGGCGAGATCGCCATGAACGTCGCGACCCATCCGGGCGATCTCGCCGACACCATCACGTCGGAGGATCGACAGGACTACTACCAGCAGCTGCTGGCTCCGTTGGGAGGCGTTCCACTGCTGGCCGGCGGCGTGCTCGTGGTGGCGGCACCGCAGGTGCTGGTCAACGTGATCTCGACCCACTCGCTCACGTACAGCATCCGGTTCCAGTACTCGACGGTGGTGGTGGCCGTCCTGTTCCTGGCGGCGGCCAACGTGGTCATCTGGCGGCGTCGCGCCGGCCAGCAGCGCTTCCTGCTCGGCCTGGTGCTGGCGGCGGCGCTGGCGTCGAACGTGGCGTGGGCACCATCACCGGTGTTCGGTCGCGAGTTCAGCGAGGGATTGTGGGCGGTCAACCCCGGGCCCGACGACGTGGCCACCACCGAGGTCCTGTCGCTCATCCCTGACGATGCCGGGGTGTCGGCCACCTATTCGATCGTGCCGCAGCTCACTCACCGCACCGACATCTACGAATGGCCGAACCCGTTTCGCGTCTCGTATTGGGGAGTCGAGGGCGAGCGCACACACTCCCCCGAGCGAGCGGAGTGGCTGGTCCTGCGCAAGAGCCAGATGGGGTCGGAGACGAGCGAGCTGCTCGGACAGCTGCTCGAAACCGACTACCAGACAGTCGTCGACAACGACCACCTCGTCGTCGCCCAGCGCCGTAGCGTCGATTGAGCCTGAAGGCTGAGCGTCAGGAGATGTCGAGCAGCTTCTCGCGCACGGCGTAGACCACCGCCTCCATGCGGGAGTGGAGGTGCAGCTTCTCCAAGATGTTGCGCACGTGGTTCTTCACCGTGTTCTCGGAGATGTAGAGCTCGACGGCGATCTCGCGGTTGCTCATGCCCTGGGCCACCAACTTGAGGACCTCGAGCTCACGGGGCGTCAGCTTGGGGGCGGGGAACTGCTGCTTCTCATTGGCCTGCTTGGCCAGCAGATTGAACTCGGCCAGCAGCTTCGACGCCATCGACGGGGTGATGAGGCTCTGGCCCCGACGAACGGCGCGGATGGCGTGAGGAACCTCGTCGATCGCGATCTCCTTGAGGAGGTATCCCGTCGCTCCGGCCTTGATCGCCTCGTAGAGGTCTTCCTCCTCATCACTCACGGTGAGCATGACGATCTTGGTGGTGGGGGCCGACTCGCTGATCCGGGCCGCGGCCTCGATGCCGTTGACCTTGGGCATTCGCACGTCCATCAGCACCACGTCGGGCGCCAGCTCCTCGGCGAGGCGTACCGCCTCCTCGCCGTTGGACGCCTCGGCGACGACCTCGATGCCCTCCTCGGACTCGAGCACCAGGTTGAGCCCGCGTCGGAACAGCGCGTGGTCGTCGGCGATGAGCACGCGGGTGGGTTCACTCGTGAGCTCGGTCGATTCGTCTGCCACGCGCTCCCTTTCGTCCCCGCCGGCCGGGCGTCGGCTGATCGGGCGGACTAGCCCGCCTCGTCGATCAGGCCGACATCACCGTCGCGACGCCGGTACACAACTGCGGAGCGGTTGGTGTCAGAACTCGTGAAGAAGAAGAAGTCGTGACCCACCAGCTCCATCTGAAGCACCGCTTCTTCGGGCGCCATGGGCTTGATCATGAACCGCTTCGTCTTGACGATCCGAGGGGTGTTGTCGGGCTCCTCCGTTTCAACCAGGGTGTCAACCACTCCTTCGGGGGAGTCTACTGAGCCATTCGGACGTGGGTGTGAACGACGCAGCAGCTTGGTCTTGAGCTTGTGCAGCTGATGTTCGAGCTTGTCAACGACCAGGTCGATTGCGACGAACGGATCGGCGGCCGAGACCTTGGCCCGCACGTGGTGGCCGTGGCCCTCGAGCGTGACTTCGCAGATCTCCTTCTCGCGGATCCGAGGGTTCTTCTCCTCAGCGAAGTGGACCTCGGCCCGCTCCATCCCGTCCAGGAAGCGACTCAGTCGCCCGATCTTGTCCTCGGCCGTCGCCTTCAGTCGCTCCGTCACCTCGAGGTTGCGACCACTCACTCGGATGTCCACGTTGTTCCTCCTTGAGTTGCGCGATGGCAGAACGCCGTGCGATGGCAGCGCACGGCTGACCTGGTCTTTTACCCCACACTCGCCTGCTGGAGAGCTGGCGCCCCTCGGTGGTGGTGGCGGCGAACCGCCCGGCACCACGTGATGGAAGCGCGTCCTTCCCTCTCTCGTCGGTGCCGCCAGTCGGCATCACGCGAGGCAGGACTGACACCTAAGCCGCACCATGCTCAGCGACCACCTGTCGCCTTACGTGGGTCGTTTCGCCTGCGACTGGCTTCGACTTGCAACCACAGACCCGTGCGCTGCCAATGGGTTGAGTCTACGCCCATTCCGAGCTCGCCGTCGGAAGGGGACCACCGAGGCGGCGCAGCCGCTCAGAGGCGCTCGACGAGGCGGCGAGCGCGGATCCAGTCGGCGATCGCGGCGGCGATCTCGCGGTCGTCGGGGAGTCCTTCCGACAGCCGCTGCTGGCCCCTGACAACCGCATCAGGACGGATGTCGGGGAAATCCTGGGCGCGTCGATCATCGGGAACCATGGTCGAACCGTGGGGGCGATTCATCACTACAAGTGTCGGCCCGCCACGAAGAGTCCTTGAGCGGGTCCTGGTCCGGTGGACCGGGGTTCGAGCACCAGGCCGGTTCCGGCCCCATCAGGCCCGAGCGGTGATGGTGGCGGCGTAGACCGATCGAGCCCCCGCGGCGAGGCAGGACTGGGCGGCCCGGCGCAGGGTCGCGCCGGTGGTGACCACGTCGTCGACGACGAGCACGCGCCGGTCGGTGATCGATCGTCCGGCGCCGGCGCGAGGGACGATCGCCGGGGGTGATGACCGTCGATCGCGCGCCGTGCGGCCGGTCTGAGCCGGACCGGCGCGGCGGACGAGCACCCGACGCATGGGCAGGTCCAGGTGAGTGGCAACGATGCTGGCCAGCAGCTCGCCGTGGTCGAACCCGTTGCGCTGCCGCCTCGAGCGGCTCGCCGGCACGCCACACACCACGTCGATGTGGCGTTCCCAGGTGCGGGCACAGATCGCGGTGGCGACGTCGCGCCCTAGCAGCTCGATCCAGCGACGGTCTCCCTGGTACTTGATGGCGGCGACCGCGTCGCGGGCTGCGCCGTCATGGGCGAAGGCGGCAACCACGTCCACCAGCCCTTCGCCGGGCGAAACCGCCGGCGGGGGCGCGAACCTCTGCCGGCAGCCCATGCAGAGCACGGATGACGTTCGCCCACACCCAGGGCAACGGCCGGCGACGAGGAAGTCCACCACAGTCACGGCGCCAACCATAAGGACCCCTTGGTCGCCCAGCCCCCGATCACTCCACCCTTCGTTTGCCCCGCCGCCGCCGGCGAGCGGCTGGGCAAACGAAGGACGCCAGCGCCCGAACCAGCGCCCGACCCGAACCCCGCCCGAACCCGCCTCAGTACCGGTAGTGGTCAGGCTTGTAGGGGCCCTCGACGGGGACGCCGAGATAGTCGGCCTGCTCCTTGCTCAGCGTCGTGAGCCTCACCCCGAGATGGTCGAGGTGGAGCCGAGCGACCTCCTCGTCGAGCTGCTTGGGCAGCACGGTGACCGATCGGGTGTCGTAGCGGTCGTGGTTGGCGAACAGCTCCATCTGGGCCAGTACCTGGTTGGTGAAGCTGCACGACATGACGAAGCTGGGGTGGCCGGTGGCGCAGCCCAGGTTCAGCAGCCGACCTTCAGCCAGCACGATGACCGAATGACCGTCGGGGAAGACGTACTCGTCGGTCTGTGGCTTCACGTTGCGACGCTCGACGCCAGGGGTGGACTCGAGGCCGGCCATGTCGATCTCATTGTCGAAGTGGCCGATGTTGCCCACGATGGCCTGGTGCTTCATCTCGGCCATGTGGTCGGCGGTGATGATGCCCTTGTTCCCGGTGGTGGTGATGAAGATGTCAGCGGTGTGAACCACGTCGTCGAGGGTTGCGACCTGGTAGCCCTCCATCGCCGCTTGAAGCGCGCAGATCGGATCGATCTCGGTGATGATCACCCGGGCGCCCTGGCCCCGCAGCGACGCCGCTGACCCCTTGCCGACCTCGCCGAACCCGCAGATGACGGCGGTCTTGCCGCCGATCATGACATCGGTGGCCCTGGCGATGCCGTCAACAAGCGAGTGGCGGCAGCCGTAGATGTTGTCGAACTTGGACTTGGTGACCGAGTCGTTCACGTTGATGGCGGGGAACAGGAGCGTCCCCGCGGCCGCCCGCTGGTAGAGGCGGTGGACGCCGGTGGTTGTCTCCTCGGTGACGCCCCGGATCTGGCCGGCGATGTTGGTCCACTTGTTGGGATCGGTGGCCAACGTGGCGGCCAGCAGCCGAAGCACCACAGCCTCCTCCTCGCTGGCCGCTGATGACGGATCGGGGGCCGCACCGGCCTTCTCGGCATCGACACCGAGATGCACGAGCAGCGTCGCATCGCCACCGTCGTCGAGGATCATGTTGGGACCCTCGCCATCGGGCCAGCTCAACATGGCATCGGTCATCTCCCAGTACTCATCGAGCGTCTCGCCCTTCCAGGCGAAGACGGGAACGCCCAAGGGAGCTTCGGCGGTGCCCTCGGGACCCACCACCACGGCGGCGGCGGCGTGGTCCTGGGTCGAGAAGATGTTGCACGACGCCCACCGAACCTCGGCCCCCAGAGCGACAAGTGTCTCGATCAGCACAGCGGTCTGGATCGTCATGTGGAGCGAACCCGAGATGCGGGCGCCGGCCAACGGCTTGGCCTCCGCGTAGCGACGGCGAGTCTCCATCAGCCCGGGCATCTCGTGCTCGGCCAGGTGTATCTCACGCCGGCCGAACTCGGCCAGGGACAGGTCGGCGACGCGGTGGTCGCCAGCAGCAGGGGTGTTCATGGGTGACGATGGTACCTGCCGGGGCCGCCCAGCGTGCCGCTCGGGTCAGCTGCCGGCGAGCGAGTGCTTGAGGTCGGTCAGCACGGGGACGGGGCCGGGGTCGAGTCCCTCCTGGGCTGCCAGGTACAGCGACGTGACATCGCCGATCATGATGAGGTCGAACAGCTGGGCGACGAGTCCGTCACCGTCGGCCTCGATGTGGTGCACGGATGCGGCCACCTCGTCGACGAGATCATCGACCAGCTCGAACCGCCGGCTGATCTGTGGGTGCTCGCCGTCGTGGCGAAGGTTGACGACGGTGAAGACCTGACGGGTGAGGTCACCGTGTTGGCCCCAGCCGGAGATCTCGTTGTGGCACGCCTCGGGGTGAGTGTTGGCGAAGGCAGGGATCTTGGCGTTCTCGTTGAGCTGGGTCTTCCAGCGGGTGGCGGCCACCGCGCCGAGGCTCGCCCCGCCGTAGACCAGGGGGATGGTTCGTCCGATCCGCTTGGCCAGGCGTTCGGCCTCGTTGCCGGGCCGCTGGAGTCGTTCGCGGCGGTCGCGGAGCTGCTCCACCGCAAGCTGAACCCAGTTGTGGGCGCCGGGGAACAAGCCGATCGACTCCAAGACGAGAAGCGGTGGCACAGCCATGGCCCCAAGGGCGGCGCGGGGCTGAGGGATCGTGTCGGGCACAGAGATGACCGGCGCTCCCCACCCAGCAGCCCGGTCCGCGAGCTCTCCTCCCGATGTGACGGCGACGATGCGGGCCCCCTGGGCGGCGGCGATCTCCGCCGATTCGAGGGTCTCCTCGGTGTTGCCCGAGAACGAGATGGCGAACACCAGCGTGTTCTCGCCGACGAACGCTGGAACGTTGTAGCTCTTCGACACGACGACCGGCACCGGGATGAACGGGCCTGCGGTCGCGGTGAGCACGTCGCCGGCAACACCGCTGCCACCCATGCCGAGGACCACGACGTGCTCGATGTCGGGAAGCGTCGGCAGATCGGGGACGTCGTAGGAGGCCTCGACGGCGCGTTCCATCTGCTCGGGCAGGTCCCAGGTGGCGTCCCACATGCCACAGGTGTCGAGGACCTCGCTCCCCACGGTGGCCACCTCCTTCGACGTCCTCAGTCCTTGGGAGACCAGGTTGGCTCGATGCCCTCCGAGCCGGCCTTGGCCATCAGCCCGGAGTGCTCCTCGTCGTCGACGGCGCGCGCCTCGTCGATGAGCATCACCGGGATGTCGTCGCGGATCTCGTAGGCGCGCTTGAGCCGGGGGTTGTAGAGGATCGACTCGTCCTCGAAGTACAGCAGAGGGCCCTTGTCCTCGGGACAGGCGAGGATCTCGAGCAGCTGGGGATCGAGGGACATGCTGGCTCCTGTGGTCGGGACGTACAGCACCCTAGCCCTGCGGCAATGTTCAGGCCGGACCCTCGATCAGCGCCCGGACCTCGGCGACCCTCGTCTCGCACATGGCCTCGTCTCCGGCTTCGAGGTTGAGCCGCAGGAGGGGTTCGGTGTTCGACGGCCGAAGGTTGAACCACCACTGGCCGGCGTCGACGGTGAGGCCGTCGAGCCAGTCGACCGATGCGTTGGGCCACCGTGTCGCGACGGTGGCGGCGATGGTCTCGATGGTGGCGGCGGGGTCGTCGACCTGGGTGTTGATCTCGCCCGAGGCGACGTAGCGACGAAGGGGTGCGAGCAGGTTGCTGAGGGTCGAAGCCGATGCGCTCATCCGCTCGAGCACGACGAGGGCGGCGATGATCCCGCTGTCGGCCCGCCAGTTGTCGCGGAAGTAGTAGTGGCCCGAGTGCTCACCACCGAACACCGCCCCCGTCTCGGCCATCACCGACTTGATGAAGCTGTGCCCGACTCGGGTGCGCACCGGTGTGCCACCGCACTCCTCGATGACCTCGGGCACGACCTTGGAGCAGATGAGGTTGTGGAGCACCGTCTGGCCCGGCTGGCGGGCGAGGATCCCCTGAGCGACGAGGGCCGTGGTGAGTGATCCCGACACCAGCTGAGCTCGTTCGTCGATGAGGAACACCCGGTCGGCATCGCCGTCGAAGGCCAGGCCCACATCGGCGCCGATCTCGGTCACCCGGCGCTGGAGGTCTACGAGGTTCTCGGGCTGGATCGGATCGGCCGGGTGGTTGGGGAACGTGCCATCTAGCTCGGGATAGAGCAGGTGGATCTCGATCGGGAGATCGGCGAACACGGCCGGGACGACGAGTCCTCCCATCCCGTTGGCGGTGTCGGCCACGACCTTGAGCGGCCGCAGGGCTTCCACGTCGATGAACGAGTGAACGTGGGTCACGAACTCGTCGAGGAGCTGCTGGTGGTGGCGCGTCCCCGGTGGGCCTGCTGGCGCCAGGCCTGACTCGGCGTCTCGCCTGATGCTGGCCAGGCCCGTGTCCGCCCCGACCGGGGCGGCACGAGCCCCGCACAGCTTGAGGCCGTTGTACTCCGCCGGGTTGTGGGAGGCGGTGAACATGGCGCCTGGAGCGTCGAGATGGCCGGACGCGAAGTAGAGGAGGTCGGTGGAGACCAATCCGATGTCGACGACGTCGAGCCCCTGGTCAAGCACGCCGTCGGTGAACGACGCCACCAGCTCGGTGCCGGTTGGCCGCATGTCGCGACCGACGACGATGCGCGTGGCATCGTCGGTGGCCGCGACGTGGGCCGCGAACGCAGCACCGATGCGACGGGCAATGTCGGCGTCGAGCTGGCCTGGGCACAGCCCCCTGATGTCATAGGCCTTGAAGATCGCGCCGAGGTCCATCATCGGCGGACCCTACCGGGAGGTGGTAGCGCCGACGCGTCGACGCGGTACGCACCTTGTGCTGCCCAGCGGCGGATGCGCAGGACGTCGCGCACCATGGCTGGTGCATGCCGACTCATGCGCACCGTCGACGCCTCGGCGGAGTCCAGCGTCACGGGGATCTCGCGCAGTGCAAGCCGCATCCGCTCGACCAGGTGAAAGATCTCCACGTCGAACGCGAACCCGTCGACGCGCGCTTGGGCGAAGACGCACCGGGCAACATCGGAGCGGAATCCCTTCAGCCCGCACTGCGTGTCGCGGTAGCCCCCGAGCAGAACCCACGACGTGACCCGATTGAACACGCGACCCGACAGCTCTCGCAGACGACGTGCCCGCACCAGTGCCGTGGCGTCGGTGTGGTGGCGGCTGCCCACAACGACGTCCCAACCATCTTCGATCTCGGCTAGCACGCCCCGGATCTGATCGGGTGAGTACGACAGGTCGGCGTCGGTGAACACGATGGTGCGTCCGGCGGCGGCGACGACACCGGCGCGCACGGCCGCCCCCTTGCCGCGGTTCTCCGGTTGGATGATCACGTGGTCGGCACCGGCCTCGGTGGCCTCGGTGGCCGTCCCATCGCCCGACCCGTCGTCGACGACGATGATCTCGAGGCCTCCTCCGGCGGCGATGTCCTCGAGCTCGGTGGCGATGCGTTCGACCGTTCGGCCGATCTCGCCGACCGCCCGGAAGGCGGGGATGACGACGCTGAGCCGGAGGACACCGGCCGGCTCGGGGCGCCGCGCCGGCTGGGAATGGTCGGCGGTCACGAGGGTCAGCAGCAATGACCGGTAGGCCAGCCCTCGGAAGACGGCGGCCACTCCGACGCCGACAGCCTTCGCTCCGAGCAGCACCGGTATCTCGATCGCACCGGCGCTGGCCAGCGTGGCGAGCACCGAGGTGAGGAGCACATCCACTCCACCGGTGAGCACCGAGATCGTCGCCACCGAGCCGGGTTGGCGCACCCACCGCAGGCGCGGTTCAGCGCCGAAGCTGATGCGGCGGTGCAGGAGCAACGATGCCGTAGCCGCCACTCCGACGGCGGCGGCATCGGCTGCCACGATGTTCCACCCGGGGCCGCGCACGAGGGCCACCAGCAGGCCGACGTCGATGGCGGTGACACTCACGCCGACGAGGGCGAACCGCGACCGCCGGCTGCCGGGTGACGTCACGAGACGACGGCGTCCTCGTCGTCGTCGTGGTGGTAGTCGTCGTCGTGGTGGTCTTCGCCCCGGCGGCGGCGACGATCGGCCTGCGCCAACCACCCGGCGGCACCGATGCCGCCGAGGGTTACGACGTTGGCCAGGTGATCCACCGGGGTGCGGCTGTAGTGGAGCCGGACCTCCTCGTCGGTGGGCACCACGACCATGAGGTTGGGGGTGACCCGGTACGGGCCGTCGGCTCCCGACGCCGTCCAGTTCGGGAAGTACGACACCTTCACCAGCACCGGCACACCGACCCGGTCGACGCGGAACGACACCGTGTCGACGCCGGCCTCGATGTCGCTCACCGTGGTTGGGAGCAGCGCCCGGCGCGGCAACGGCGCAGCGGATCCGCTGCCACCGATCAGCGTGTCGCCGAGCATTCCCTCGATCTCGCCCACGGAAAGGCGCTGCCAGTCCCGTGGACCATCCGCGGCGATGGGTACGTCCAGGTCGTCGGCGTCGTGGTAGTGGTCGACAGCCAGGTCGAGCCAGCTCTTGCCTCCGGTATCGGCACCGGTGACGACGACCGGTTCGTACGAGAGGGGCGCGACGAGATCGCCATCGGCGATTTCGAAGACCTCCCAGGGCCCGTCGCCACCCACCAGGGTGAGGTCGCGGTGGCCCTGGGCGGCATCGACCACAGCGGGGGTGAAGGCCATGTAGTACCGCACCCCGTAGAGCTGGAGGTGACGGATCCCGGCATCGAACACGGCGGGATCCACCGTGCCCTCGGTCTCGTCAGTGGTTCCGTCGGCGTCAACGTCCTCGTTGGTGAACAGGGTCCGGTACGGGAGGCCGCGCTGGGGCCGCGACGGGCGGGCCGAGAGCTCGGACTGGTTCAGGAAGTGGAATGGTGTGGTGGCGGAGGCCTCGAAGTACAGGCCCTCCATCGAACCGATGCATCCGTCGGTCCAGTGCGGGAGGAGCATGAGGGCCATCGGCGTGCCGTAGCGATCGAGGCTGCGGTCGTACTCCCACATCGCCCGGCCGCAGCCGCGCTCGGAGCCCAACCGGTCCATCTCGATGACGATGCCGGCGTACTCGGGATAGCTCGGCTTGCGCTCGTACCCGGCGTAGTTCCAGCGCGCCCACCCCTTCACGAAGCTCTCGCTGGTGGCTTCAGGGCCGGGGAGCCACGACGGCACCGCCCGCAGCGGTGTGCCGATGAGGATGAAGGCGACGAGCCACGCCACCACCAGCCCGACGACTCGGGCCGAGCGGGCCAGGTCAGCGACACCGCCGGCAAGTGCTGAGGCCCCATCCCGGATCAGCTCGGCCGCGCCGATGGCGGCGAGCAGGTAGACGGTGAGGTACAGGAACGGGAGCAGCCGGGCGTTCCAGAGTCGCCCTTGGGGTGCCGCCATGAATGCCACGGCCAGCGCGAGCGCCATGAGCAGCAGGAGGATGCCGCCACGCCGGCGGAGAAGGAGCGATGCCATGGCCCCGGCCGCGGCGAGCAGGGCGACGAACCGCAGGTCGCTGGGCACCAAGTTGGCGGCGTAGTCGTCGAGGCGCACCCAGCCCATGTCGTTGAGATAGGGACGCCGCCAGATGAAGGGAAGGGCCCAGAACGCTCCGAGCGCTCCGCCGACCGCGCCGATCTGGGCGACGGTGATCGTGGAGCGCCGATCCACCCGCATCAGCCAGATCAGCATTGCGGCCAGGCCGGCGAACAGTGCGGGGATCAGGTGGGTGAGGGCAGTGAGCGCCAGCAGCACGGCGGCCCGAGCGCGGTAGCGCCCGGTGTCGACGGCCCGGGCGAACACGCCGATGAACAGCAGGGAGAGGGCCAGTGATATGGAGAAGGCGAACTCGCCGGCCAGGGTCGATGCAGCGTTGCCGCCATAGATGGTGAACGACCGGTCGAACACGAACGCCACCGCGCCGACGGAGAACAGCGCCGGTGCCGGATGCGGGAGCCGCAGCATCCGCGCCATGGCGTAGGCGCACACTGGCATGGCGACGACACCGGAGACCGTCACCAGCTTGAAGGCCACGCCATAGGGCAGGACGACATCGAGGGCGACGATCGCCAACATCGGTAGGACCATGTAGAAGTGCATGGCCGGGAACCCGGCGTACCAGTCCGGCGTCCAGCCACTCAGGCGGAAGTGGGGCAGCAGCTCGTCGCGCAGGAAGGCTGGTGCCCACACGTGCGCCCCCATGTCGCCCCCGTTGGGAGTGGTGTCGGCGAACAGCAGGCTGGGGCTGAGCTGGACGAACACGAAGATGGTTGCGGCAGCCACCACCGCCGCGGTGATGATCTCCGCCGGTTCGGGGATGGCGAACGGCCACGCCGGGGTTTGGGACCTGGGCGTGGCCGCGTCAGCCGGATCGGTCGGGGTGTCCTCGGGCATGGCGACTCATCGTGACACGCCCGACTGCGCCGGTGACGGCGCCCGTGCCCGCGCTACCCGGGCGGCTCAGTCGCGCTGGGTGAGCGGGGTCTGCTCGCCGTAGCGGACCGCCAGCGCGCCGAGCGTGATCGCGAGTCCGGCGATGAGGAGAAGGTCGCGGGTCTCCACCCCGGTGGTGGCGAGCGCGGCGGGGGCTGCGTCGACCTGGACGCCGAGGACCTCGGTGTCGATGGTGCTGGTCGTGCTGGCCGTCGCCTCGGCCTGGAGTCCGGCCACGTCGGTCGCGATCGTCGTGGTCGGCTGCGCGTCCGTCGCCGCTGCCGGGCCCTCGGTCGTGGTGGTGATCCCCGGCGCTTCACTCGTGGTCGTGGTCGTGGTCGTCTTTGCCGGCGGTTCCGTCGTGGTCGTGGTCGTCGGGCCCTCGGTCGTGGTCGTGGTCGTCGCCGGCGGTTCCGTCGTGTTCGTGGGTGGCTGGGTGTCGCCGAAGTTGTTCTCGCACGGCGGCTGTGGAGTCGTCGGGAGCCCGTCCTTGTCGGTGTGCCACTTGTTGATGAACACGGCGACGACGGCAGGATCGGCGGGGTTCCCGTCGTTCCACTCGGGCTGGGCGCCAGCCGAGGAGTACCCGTCGTCGGCAGTGCCGGGCTGGTTGTCGGGACCCAGGAACGTATCCGAGCACGAGACGTGGATAGCCATGCCGTGGATGGGCCAGGTGTTGCTCGTCGCCACACCGGACTCGGCGTGGCCGTCTGAGAACACGAATGCGAACTCGATGTACTTCTGGCTGGCGGCGTGGACGGGCAGCACCGCTCCGGTGGCCAGGATGAAGACACCGAGGCCGAGAAGCCACCGGCTCGCTCGGTGGCCTGGAGATGCGTTCGTCTGTGTCACTCGTGATCCTCCGGTCCTTGCTGCGTTGCAGGGGCCGGGTTCACGCTGGCTCCCTCCGTGCGCCGTGACCAGCTACAGCACGGAGATCGATGCCTCCCCAGCGACGGGGTTGTCCGTCGCGGTTGTTGCAGATCTCGAATTTCTAGCGATGGCGCATCATCTGCGCCTCACAGTGGTCACTCTACAACGGAGCGTGGTCTTCTTGAAGGATGGTCTTCGAGATAGCCCAACCAGGCCATGCCCTCGGGACCATGCCCTCGAGACCATGCCGGTCGGGCCACCACATGGGCGGGTCCGCCGAGCGGCGAGCCCGCGCGCGCGACAGCGACACCCCGCCGCCGATCGGGGTGTCGCCAGTTCGCAGGGAACCGGTTCGCTTGGGACCGACTCCGAGGTTCGATACCTCAGAGGTCGGCCTTCAGCGGTTCAGCGTCGTTCGACGACTGGGGCGAGTTCGCCGTAGATGACGGCCAGTCCGCCCAGCAGCAGGGCGAGTCCCGCCAGGAGCAGGAGATCGCTGGTCTCCACACCGGTGGTGGCCAACGCCTCGGGGGCTGCCTCGACCTGCACACCCAGGACCTCGGTCGGAGCCTCAGTCGTGGTGGTTGCCTCGACCTGCCCCCCGAGCACCTCGACGGTCGTGGTCGTGGTCGGCGCTTCGGTCGTGGTCGTGGTCGTGGTCGGCGCTTCGGTCGTGGTGGTGGTCGGCTCGGTCACCGGGAAGCACACCTGATTGCTCTTGTGGCTGTCATCGGAGGTGTTGGCTTCGCCGGGCTCGCCCGAGACCTTGCCATGCACGCAGACCTCACTCGATCCGGCGGGAACCAGGAACGAAGCTCCGAATGGGCTGTCGCCGGGCTCCACGCTCTTGTCCTGCACCGACTGGGCGCTGTAGGTGCCGTCGACGTAGAGGCAGAGGAGCGCGGTGTCGATCTCGTCCCACACCCCGTCGGCCCACGAGAGGGCGGCGCCGATGGTGTCGCCCTCGTGAACGGCCGTGCCGCCGACTGGATCGGTGCTGATCACCAGATCGGCGTCTCGATCGCCCTGGAGCGCCGAGCTGCAGACCTGCTCGGTGTTGTCGCCTGCCCCCTCGGGCTTGTCAGCCTCAGCCGACGCAGTGAAGAACCCGATCAGGAGCACGATCAGCCCCATCACGAGCATTCCTGCGCCCAGTCGAGAGGTTCGGAGTCCTGTTCGCGGTGCCATCACATGTCCTCCTGTACGAGGACTGCGGGGCCGGGTTCACGCTGGCTCCCTCCGTGCGCCGTGACCAGCTTCAGCACGGAGATCGATGCCTCCCAACGACGGTAGGTCCGTCGCGTTTTCGCAGGTCTCAAGTTGATTGTGGCGACGCGATCACTGCGCGCCACATGTGCGCCACAATACGACGGAGCGTGGTGATGCGGGAGGAGGATCTTTGTGATCGTCCCTAGGTGTCAGCCCGATCGAGCCATGTCGCGGCTCACCCGATCCACCCGTTAGGGCTGGTCACTGCGGCAATTCCATCCATTCGCTCCACCGTCGGCAGCCCGGATCGGCCCGATGTGACTGAAACTGCGTTGCGTGGTGACCGGCCAGGTACCGGGCCAGGCATGCGCTAACCGCCTTGGGACCGGAAACGTGGTTCGCCCTCATCTCGATGACTAGTCAGCCGACAGGAAGGGAGCCAATCGGCCGACCCCATTCCCGAGGGATTCCCATGACGACGTGCCCAACCTGCGACCGCCGACTCGTAGTCATCGACATGGCGATCGATGATGCCGACGTGGCCATGTACTCCTGCAACGCGTGCGACCAGCGCTGGTGGGACGCGAACGGCTTGACAACCTCTCTGTCGTCGGTTCTCGACCTGGTTGCCCACAGCGGCCGCCGCCGCGGCGGAGCTGATCCTCGGCATCGAGGATTGGCCGGAACCTAGATCACCGAGCCGCTCGCGACTCCCTGATCTCCGGTGGCGAGGACGCGGGTCATCCGGCACCATGAGCGCATGTCGGGAGGGGCTCGCGCTGTCAGTGGCGCCCTTCTCGTCTCGCTCCTCTTCATAGGTCTCGGTGCGTGCTCCTCGAACGAGCCGGCTGAGGTCACCCTCTCGGGCAGTTCGCAGCCAACCCGAATCGAGAACCTTCCAGTCCCGTCCGAGGCCATCCTCCAGTCGGTCGATCCCTGCACCACTACGTTTCCGTGCAATGGGGAGCTGTGGCTCCTCCACGAGGACATCACCCTCACCGAAGTGAAGGGTTGGTACGAGCGGGAGCTTCCATCGACCACACGTTTGGACGGCGGATGGGAGCCCTGCTTCGATGGGCGATTCGACTCGTTTGGTGTGCAGCCCGACGGCCAGGAAACGGTCGGTCTGCATTGGCGGATCGGGGACACGAGGCACCTTGTGCTGAGGGCCGCCACCGGCGAGTCCGGCCGTGTCGAGATCACGCTCATGGACGCGTACACGCCGGGGCAGGCTTGCCAGTAGCGGCACCCGCCAATCCGTGCCGATCATCGGTGGCCGGCAAACCCGACCAGGTCCTACCCAAGCCGCTCGCCTCGACGGCAGGCGCGCCCGCCGCGCTCGGGAGCCAGCCGCTCGCGACTCCCTGATCTCCGCTGGCGAGGCCGCTGGTCATCCGGCAATCATGCACGCTGATTCTGGTCGGCCCATTCTGGACCAGATACGGCTACCATTGGGCCGATGGCGAAGGTCGAACTCCAGCGGTTCGAGATCCTGGAGCTGCTGGCAATGGTCCTCGCCCATCTGAATGACGCCGAATCTCGCCTCGAGATGTCAGCCAGGGTCCCGCTGCTGATGAGCGTTCGCGACAAGCTGGCGCGGTCGCTACAGGAGGAACGATGAGCTACACCAACTCACAGGTGTCCGCCGCAACCGCGGCGATTGACAGATACCGCTCTGGTGACGACAGCGAGATCGGTGCTGCCCTCGCCGTGGTGGGGCTCAGCGCTGAACGAGCAGCCAAGGAGGCTTCGATTCGCGACGAGATGATTCGGGTCGCGCACCGCGCCGGGGCATCGCTCCGTCAGATCGCCGAGGTCTCCGGCCTCAACCGCAAGACGGTTACGGCCATCGTCGACAACGACGTCCGCACCTGACCTGAGACGTTGCCCTGGCGCAGCGAAATGCCGATCGCGCCGAGGTCCGGGGCTTATGGTCGCGAGGTATCACGCGTGATACAATGGCTCCCATGTCAGATGTCTCCATCCGGGACTTGAGGAACCACGGGGGTGAGGTCGTGGCGCGAGCTCAGCGCGGCGAGCGGCTCACGATCACTCGTGCCGGGAAGCCGGTCGCGCAGCTCGTCGCACTCCCTCGGCCGCCCGCTCCGCTCGACGAGCTCCGCAGGCGTTGGGCGAAGCTCCCCCTCGTCGACCCCGCAACCCTGCGTCGCGACATCGACGACGTCCTCGACCCGGCACTCTGACATGGCTCAAGGCATTCTCGACACCAGTACCCTCATCTTGCTCGGGCGGATCGAAGATTCAGAGAAGCTGCCAACCGAGCCGCTGATCACCGCCGTCACACTGGCCGAACTCTCCGTGGGGCCGCTGGTCGCCACGACCGATGAGGAACGAGCCGCGCGGCAGGCGCACCTCCAGCAGGCCGAAGTCGACTTCGATGCGTTGCCTTTCGACGCCGCCGCAGCGCGCGCCTTCGGTCAGGTGGCCGCGTCGTTGTGGCGGTCAGGCCGGAAGTCGTCTGCCCGCGCCTACGACGCAATGATTGCTGCGGTCTGTGTCGCGAGCGAGTTGCCCATCCACACCTGCCATCCGAAGGACTTCTCTGGGATCGGCGGTCTCGAGGTCATCGACGTACCGCATCCCGATCATTGACCAGGCGTTGAAGGACGCTGTGAGTCGTCACAGCTTGTTCGAGGATCGGCTTCTGTGGGTCTCGGCAATGGCGACTTCGAGTCGCAGCCGTATCGGGCAACTCAACCACCGCGACTACAGCGCGCGCCGCATTCCCGCAGCGCATCCTGTTCCTCACGTGCCCAAACACCCCACTCGATGATGACGTTGTCTCCCGTACGAAGCAGGTCACGCGGTAATCCCGACCTCGCTCACGTCGATGGTGGTACGTGGCTGCACATCTCGCCATCGCTGACGTGGTGCGGTGACCGTACTGCCGCTCAGGGCTGGAAGTCGGCGACGAACTGGGCCTGTTCGTCGGTCTCGACGGCCTTGGTGCAGTAGTTGGCCCGTACCCAGGCGACGGCCTCGTCGGGTGGCGTGCCGGACAGCACGGCGAGGCATGCGAGGGCGGTGCCGGTGCGACCGTGTCCACCGAGACATCCAATCTCCACCCGGCTGTTGTTCCGGGCGCGGTCAACCAGATCGCCGAGTGCAGCGCGGAGCGCGTCAACATCGGCGGGGAGCCCGAAGTCGAGCCAATCGACATGAGCATGCGGCCACGGTGGTTTCCACCGCTCGTCGAGGTACAGCCCGAAGGATGGCTCCTCGTCCCGCGCGTAGGGATCGTCAGCCCTGTAGGTGACGCCAGTGACTTCCGTACGATCGGCGAAAGTCACAGATGTGCGATACACGTGCCGCTCAGGGACGGGTCGCGACGCGATCTCCCAGTCTTGGTGAATCGCGGCGAGCTCAGCGGCCAGCACCCCGGATCCCCCATTGCGGGAACGGGTGAGCAGCAAGACGCCGGTCGGATGATCGGTCGAGACGGCCCATCCAAGCGCTGCCCGATCATCCTCGGTCGGGTCGTCCGTCGAAATGGCACGATCCCCAGCATCAGCCACCAGCACAGCATCGCATGCGTTCGCAAGTTCCGCTGCCGCCTCAGCGACGACATGGGACCAGTGATCGAGATCGGCTACCACCGGATCCCCGAGTACTGGGGACGCGGCTTCGCCATCGAGGCGGCAGGGGCGGCCGTCGCCTTCGGGTTCGGCGAACACGGTCTGGCCGAGATCGGTGCCCGCACGATGAACGGCCCCATCGCGCCGGGTGCTCGAACAGCTCGGCATGACACACCACGGTCAACGACAGGGCTACAGCGGGATCCGAGAGGTCTACGTCCTTCGCCGCTCCAACCGAGCGCGCGAGACGCACGAATCCCACCCCCGATGAGTGACTCCAAACGTGCGATCCATATCGCCAGGGGACAGTGCCCCGCCCTTCACCAACGAGTGACCGCCAGCTACCGGGCTCCAGCTCTGCTCGAGGCCGACCACGAACTCGACCACTTCGAGTGCCGCTCCGCGGAGCAGACCGAATGGCTCCGCCGCCACGCGGGTGCGAATCGGGTCATCCCACCGTCCAAGATCGAGATCGGGAGCAACTCCGGGACCAAGTCCGGGAGCAACTCCGGGATCTCGGCCGTGTAGAAGCCATTGTTCCCGCCTACCAGGCCGGCTGACAGCAGCATCGGGCGCATGGCGGGAATGCCCCGTGGACAAGTCCTGCGATCGGGACCAGGATTGGTGTCGACGAAGGAATCTGACGGAGTCCGAGTTCCGAGCGAACCAGGAGACGCTCTGCAAGGTGATGCTTGAGCACCCCGGCGTCATCGCCTATCACGCGGAGTACCCGGTGCCGGGTGTGAGCGAGTGGACCGAGGTCTACGCGAACGACAGCGCGTTCAAGGCGCACCTGGCCAACGAGAAGGGCAAGGCGCCGTTGGGTGCAATCGTGGGGGCCTGCGATCACATCACGTGCCGGTGCTTCGGCGACCCCGACCCCGAGTCGCGGGAGATTCTGGCGGGCTTCGGGGCGACCTACCACGAGACCGCGCCGCAGTCGTTCGCGTTGCACCCCGAGGCCGACAAGGACTCGCTGGTCTGACCGCCATCGCGGCGACGGGGATTCGCCGATGATTCTCATCATCGTCAAGTTCAAGACCAAACCGGGCTGGTCCGAGTGGTGGCTGGACTTGGTCGACCACTTCACGAGAGCCACCCGCGCCGAGCCAGGCAACCTCTGGTTCGAGTGGTCTCGCAGCGTGCAGGACCGAGACGAGTTCATCCTCGTCGAGGCGTTCGAGGACGACGCGGCGGAGGCCCACGTCAGAAGCGATCACTTCGAGCAAGCGATGAAGGACATGCCCAAGGCACTCGCCAAGACGCCACTCATCATCAACACCAAGAACCGTGCGGTGCGAACTACTCGATGCGCTCGGCGAAGGTGCCGTGGTGCCATGCGCAACCTCGGTGTCTCCGAACCCCGCGCTGGTAGCGGGCAGACGTTGCCAGATTGGTCGCGTATCGCACCCGGCGTTCGGCGGCTGCAATGATCGTACTTGTGCGATCATCGCATAGATGCGATAGTGATCCGGGGTGGCCGACGTTGAGCTCCACGACGAGATCGTCGACTGGATGGACTCCCTCGCTGCTGACCACGTTCCGCAAGCAACGCAACAACGAGCGCGCCGAGATCGCCCGGGCACGCAAGGCCGCCGAGGCCTGTGCCAGGGACAACCCGTGAAGGAGACCACCGTGGCCAACTACTCCCGCTGGGACGACGTCAAGAGGAAGCGCCGTGAGCCGGCACCTGAGACGCGGGCCGAAGTCGAGCACGACCTCGCACTGGGTCAGCTCATCTACGACCTGCGGACCGGAGCGGGTCTCAGCCAGCGCGAGCTCGCCGAGCGGATGGGCACCACCCAGTCGGTGATCTCCCGGCTTGAGGAGGGCGGCGGGGCCAGGAACCGGATCGACACCCTGGCCCGCGTCGCCGAGGCCCTCGGCAGGCACCTGGTCGTGTCGTTCCCTGAGAAGGTCCCCGCCAAGCTCAAGGACGCTGTCCAGGTTGCCTGACTCGTCGCAGCGAGTCGATCAGCGCCCGAGTACAAGTGTTGCAGTCAACGTGCAGCGCGGGCCCCCGCCACCAAGGTTTGCGCATGTCAGGGTCGGTGTAAGAGCACTGGCCCGCCTGCTGTCATAGCACCAGGGCCGCCGCATCGCATCGCGAGCGCTGGCGGATGGTAAGGGCGGGCATGCACTGGGTTGTGGGGTGAATGCCTCATCCGCGCGTCTGCCGTGTCGTTCACAGTGAGGTCACTGATGGCACGAAGGAGGATGCGATGACTTCAGCAGTGGTGAACGGTGTGGAGCTGTACTACGAGACGGCCGGAACGGGAGAGTGCGTTGTCCTGACGCACGGGTCCTGGACTGATGGGTCGGGCTGGGCGCCTGCCGTTGAGCGTCTGGCCGACCGGTATCGGGTCGTGGTGTGGGACCGGCGCGGGCACAGCCGCAGCGGGGCTGGCGACGGCCCGGGCAGTCGGGCCGAGGATGCTGCCGACCTCGCGGGGCTGATCGAACACGTGAGCGATGAGCGTGTGCACGTGGTGGGTAGCAGCTACGGCGGGAACGTAACGCTGACATTGGTGACTCAACGCCCGGATCTCGTCGCCACCGCGATGGTCCACGAACCACCCCTGTTCGGCTTGCTCGAGGGCGTACAGGATCAGGCGGTCCTCGACGAGCTGGCCTCCTCGGAGGCCGAGCTCGGGATCGTGCGAGACGCGCTCAGCACAGGGTCGTACCGTGCTGCCGCCGAACACTTCATCGAGCACGTGGCGCTCGGGCCGGGCTCGTGGGCGGAACTCCCGGACTCGTTCCGGAGCGTGCTCGAGGCCAATGCGCCGACCTTTCTCGACGAGCTGGCTGACGAGACCGCGTTGTCGATCGATGGCGCGGCCCTGGCAGCAACCAGCGTGCCGCTGCTGATGACGCATGGCACCGAGAGCCCAGCGCTGTTCCCCGCGGTGATTAGGGAACTGTCCGTGCTGGTGCCAGCTGGTCGGGTGGCGGTCATCGACGGGGCAGGGCACATCCCCCACGTGACCCACCCCGATGAGTGGGCGGCACTGCTGGTGGAGGCAACCTCGCACCGGTCGCACGCCTGAGGGACGACGGACGAGGTGCGTGCCTGTCTCGACGACACCGCCCGGAAACCGGAAGGAGCGGCGGCCACGCGGTCCCGTCTACCGTCGGCGCCTCGAGAGGCTCCCGCCTGGCAGGATTGGAGTGTGATCGATCCGGGAACCGGTGGTCGTTTCGCCGAACTGACGATCGCGCTGTCGTTGGCGACGGATCTGGGGACGGGCCAACCGTTGGAACACGGGCTGAGGACGTGCTGGTCAGCGGTCGCTGCAGCGGAAGCATTGGGACTGAACGCGGCGCAACGCTCCTGCGTGTACCACGTCGCTCTCCTGCGCTTCCTCGGCTGCACGTCCGACGCTGCAGAGACGGCGGCCATGGTCGGCGGCGATGAGGTGACGTTCAATGGAACGATGGCTCCCGCGGTCATGGCCGCTCCGGCGGAGAGCATGCGGTTCGTACTCGGCCATGTGGCGGAGGATCTTCCGATGCGACGTCGTCTGGGCGTCGTTGCGCGAATGCTGGCCGATCCGGGTGGGGCGTCGCGAAGCCTTACGCAGCACTGTGAGGCTGCGTCTCAGTTGGCCGGCCGATTGGGGATGGGCGAGGACGTGTGTCACGCGCTCGCTCACGGGTACGAGCGATGGGACGGTAGGGGCGACCCAGATGGGCTCGCCGGCGAGGATGTCCCGCTGGCGATGCGCATCGCTGTCGTGTCCCGCGACGCCGACCTGTTCGCCAGCTCGGGCGGCTGGTCGGCAGCCGAAGCGGTCCTTTCGCGACGCCGGGGCCATGCGTACGACCCTGACGTGGTGGACGTGTTCCTGGAGGGCGGGGAACGCTGGAGAGCCGAGATGGGCGACGACCCGTGCGCCGCCGTGCTCGACCTCGAGCCCGAGCCTGTCGCGACCATCCCCGACACGGCGCTCGACACCGCGTTGGAGGCAGTCGCGCACTTCGCCGACCTCAAATCGCCGTGGTTCCGTGGTCACTCGACCGGAGTCGCCGAGCTCGCCGCCGAAGCTGCCTGCGTCGCCGGGCTCGCTGCCGATGACGTGTCCCGGGTCCGACGCGCGGCCTTGGTGCACGACATCGGCAAGGTCGGCGTTCCCAACGGGGTGTGGGACAAGCCCGGGCCCCTGACCGCCGAGGAGCGAGAGCGGGTGCGGATGCACTCCTACTTGACCGAGCGGGTCCTGAACCGAAGCGACCTTCTGGCGCCCTACGCCGAGGTGGCTGCCGCCCACCACGAGCGGGTCGACGGGTCCGGCTACCCCCACGGTCGCAACGGCGCGCAACTCGACGTCGCTGGCCGGCTCCTCGCCGTGGCGGACGCCTACCACGCCATGTGCGAACAACGCCCGCACCGGCCAGCGCTGTCCGCACAAGACGCCGCCGATGTCCTGCGCACCGATGTCGACGAGGGACGGTTCACCTCGACCGACGTGGACGCGGTCCTCGCGGCCGCCGGACAGGCCAGCCGTCCGCCGAGCGTGTCAAGACCCGCCGGCCTGACCGAGCGTGAGGTCGACGTCCTGCGGCTCATCGCCAGGGGCCGATCGAACAAGGAGACGGCTCGTGAGCTCGGTATCTCCCCGAAGACGGTCGGAAACCACGTCGAGCACATCTATGCCAAGGCCGGCGTCCGCACGCGAGCCGGCGCGACCCTGTTCGCGATGGAATCAGGGCTTCTGTCGACCTGAACCCAGCTGATGGGGCGATCACCCATGTGTGGTCGTCGCCCGCGTCCGATGATCGACTCGACGCGATCGACCAAGGAGCGATCATGAACACCACCACCGAGATGGACCCGCATCCGCGACTTCCTTCTGAACGAGCCGACGGCGACATCTACGCGAATGTAGGTTGATCGTCATGTGGGACATGCCCGAGACCCGGTACGCGAAGGCCGCCGACGGAGTCCACATCGCGTACCAGGTGTTCGGCGGCGGCTCGATCGACTTGGTGATGGTGCCTGGCTTCATCTCCCACATCGAGGTCCTGTGGGAGCACCCCGAGATCGCCCGGATGAATCGACGGATCGGCAACATCGGGAGAGTGATCACGTTCGACAAGCGAGGCACTGGCTTGTCCGACCGGACCGACCAGCTTCCCGACATGGACCAGCGCATGCTCGACCTTCAAGCGGTGATCAACGAGGTCGGGGCAGAGCGACCGTCGATCATGGGCATCTCCGAGGGCGGAGCGATGGCGATCGTCTACGCGGCGACCTACCCCGAGCGGGTTCGGTCGCTTGTGCTCTTCGGCGCGTATGCGATGCCGTTCATGACCGACGATCACCCGATCGGCGCACCACGAGAGGCGTTTCTGGCGATGGGGTCGTATCTCGAGCCGAAATGGGGCACCGGCGCGGGGCTTTCGGCTTGGGCGCCCTCACTCCGCGACGACGTGGCGGCGCGGGAGTGGTGGGCCCGCCTGCAGCGGATGTCGGCCAGTCCCGGTGCAGCGCTGCAGCTCCTGACCTCGTACAACCTCGTGGATGCGCGCGCGGCTCTGCCCCTCGTCTCGGCACCGACACTTGTCGTTCACCGGACCGGTGATCGGATGGTTCCCGTCGAGCTCGGACGCGAGCTCGCTGATGGGATCCCCGGTGCGAGATTGGTCGAGTTCCCCGGCGAGGACCACCTGCTACCTACAACGAACGTGGACGAGATCCTCGACGTGGTAGCCGAGTTCCTCACCGGCACCACGTCGCAGCTAGAGCCCGAGCGGAGGCTGGCCACGGTGCTGTTCACCGACATCGTCGAGTCAACCGAGCACGTCGCAAGAGTAGGCGACGATGCTTGGCGATCGGTCCTCGACGGTCACGATGAACTGGTCGAGACGGTGGTGCGACGCCACGGCGGCAAAGTCGTCAAGCGAACTGGCGATGGCGCTCTGGCGCTGTTCGACGGCCCAACGCGAGCCATCAGATGCGCCCAACAGATCACCGCAGAGGGCCATCGAATCGGAGCTGGCATCCGGGCAGGCCTACACACCGGGGAGATCGTCGACCGCGAGGACGACGTCGCAGGCATCGCAGTGCATCTCGCCTCCCGCGTGTCTGGTCGGGCGGCGGCAGGGGAGGTTCTCGTCTCCCGCACGCTCGTCGACCTCGTGGCTGGCTCCGGTCTCAGCTTCGAGGATCGCGGTGAGCACGATCTGAAGGGCATCGAAGGAACGTGGCGACTGTTCGCCCTGAGTGCCGACTGACCTGACTGCTTTCCTCCATGCGCCGTCGGGTGACAGCACCGCTCGCCGACGCCGCCAACGGCTAATCGACGATCCTTCAGGATCGGACTACCTCGACGGTGCAAGCGATGCCTGGGGCTGAGGCGAGCCGCTGGTCGGCGGTCAGCAGTGTGCAGCGGAGGCGCTCGGCCAGGGCCACGTAGACGGCGTCATACGGAGTCACGTTGTTGCGGAGTTCGAACGCTCGGCGCATGAGCGGCAGTGCCGGGTACCGGGCGAGATCCAGGTCCTCGAGGTCGTCGATCGCGGCGGAGAACCGGTGCTGGGACAGGTCCCCGGCGATCCAGCGCTTGCGAAGCACGGCAACGGTCTCGAGGTCGAGCAGGTCCGGTCCCGC
>DASWIA010000039.1:0-2551 GCA_036397895.1 Acidimicrobiales bacterium
TGTCGGCGGCCATGAGATTCTGCGCGTAGGCGGACACGAAACCGCGCGGTGATGGCCATCGGAATCGCGCGCTGGTGGCCATGAGAAGCGCGCGGTGGTGTTCGTTGCCTGCCCGGGGGATCCACCGCGGGCGGGTGCTCCTCCCGGTCGAGTTGTCGGTGACGAAACCGATGACCCCCGACCGGGAGGAACTACGTGAAGGATGGCAAGCAGGTGACAGAGATTCTGGAAGCGTTCGATCTGACGGGCTCGTTCCGAGCTGCTGGGGAACTGGCGGCGTGTTCGCCGAACACGGTCGCTGAGTGGGTGGCCAGGCGCGACCGCGGCGAACTGGGCGACTTGGCCGGGCCGCTGGGGCGGGCGCGGCTGGTGGACGGGTTCCTCCCGAAGATCGAGGAGTGGGTCGACCGCTCCGACGGCAAGATCCGTGCCGACGTGTGCCACGAGAAGCTCGAGGCGCTCGGCTACGCCGGCTCGGGCCGCACGGTTCGCCGGGCTGTCGCGGAGGTCAAGTCGGCGTTCCGATCTGGGCGTCGGCGGGTGTATCGACCTTGGATCGTGGAGCCGGGCATGTGGGCCCAGTGGGACTGGGGCCAAGGTCCGTTCGTCTTGGGCCGGGCGACGAACTTGTGGTGTGCATGGTTGGCGTGGTGTCGGCATCGGGTGGTGATCCCGACGTGGGACCGCACGTTGCCGACGGTGATCGCGTGTCTGGACTCGTCGATGCGACGCTGGGGTGGTGCTCCGACGTATTGGCTGACCGATAACGAGCGCACGGTCAGCATCGACCATGTGGCGGGGATCGCTGTCCGGAACCCGTTGATCGTGGCGTCCGGGCTGCACTACGGCGTCACGATCGCGACGTGTGTGCCAGCCGACCCTGAGTCCAAGGGCGGCTCCGAGGCGACCGTCCGCGTGGCGAAGGCCGATCTGGTCCCGACCGAGACAAACCTGCGCGACGACTACGGGTCCTGGGCCGAGTTGGTCGAGGCGTGCGAGTCGTTCATGGCCAAGGTCAACAACCGGGAGCACCGGATCACTCGCCGGGCACCGAACGAGATGCTCGCCGAAGAACAGCAACGCTTGCACCGACTCCCGGATACGGCCTACACCGCGGCGTTCGGAGAGACCCGCAAGGTCACGTGGTCCTCGACGATCAGCTACGGCGGTGTCACCTACTCGGTCCCGCACACCCTCGTCGACGAAGCGGTGTGGGTTCGCGTCGACGGCGACGAGATCGTCGCTGTCTACGTCAGCGGGGCTGGTCCCGTCGAGGTTGCTCGTCATCGCCGTTCCACGCCGGGCACCCCGGTGATCGACGACGCTCATTACCCACCCCGACCCGACGGCGCGTTGGCCCGCCAACCTCGGGCGACCAGCGCGGCCGAGGCCGAGTTCCTCGCGCTCGGCGAGGGCGCCCGCACGTGGCTGGTCGAAGCCGCCGCCGCGGGCACGTCCCGGGTGAAGGTGAAGATGGCCGAGGCCGTCACCCTGGCCCGGCTCCACGGGGTCGATCGGATCGACTGGGCGTTGGGGCACGCTGCGATGTTCTGCCGCTTCGCCGATGGCGACCTGGCCTCGATCCTCGAAGCCAACCCGCCCGGACAGCACCGCCGCGCGGATGACGCTCACTCGATGCAGACCGGCACCGCCGCCTGGCACCAGCTCGGCGGTGATCAGCGATGACGGCCACACCGATCGACGAAGTCGTCGACCTTCTCCGCAGCCTCCGACTCCCACACATGCGCCAAGCCGCACCCGAGCTGCTCACCACCGCGAAAGCTCAGCGATGGGAACCAGCCGAAGCGATGCGAGCGTTGCTGGCAGAGGAACTCGCAGGGCGGCAAGCGTCATCGGTCCGGTCGCGCCGCAAGGCGGCCGGGTTCCCGACCGGCAAGACATTCGACGTGTGGGACCAGTCCGTGTCTTCGATCCCGGAGCCAACCCAGCGGGCGTTGCGGACACTCGAGTGGGTCGACCGGGCCGAGAACCTCGTTGTGTGCGGCCCGTCGGGGACGGGCAAGACCCACTTCCTCGAAGCCCTCGGCCAGGCCTGCGTCGATGCCGGCCACAAGGTGTCGTGGTTCAGTCTCGAGGACCTCGGGGCGCTCGTCCGACGTCACGGCGCCGACGACACCACCACGAAAGCGGTCCGGCGGATCATGCGTGCTGACGTCATCGTGATCGACGACATCGGCCTGTTGCCGGTCACAACCGAGACCGCCGAAGCTCTCTACCGGGTCGTCGACGCCGCGTACGAGAAACGCGCCATCGCGTTGAGCTCGAACCTGCATCCAGCCGGGTTCGACGAGCTCATGCCCAAGACCATCGCGAATGCCACCGTCGACCGGCTCATGCACCACGCCCACGTCGTGCTCACCGCCGGCGACAGCATCCGCCTCACCCAAGCCACCGCCGGCAAGGGGGTGACGCCACTGGCCTGACCTTTCGTGGACCGCGCAGTTCTGTTGGCCACCACCGCGCGGTTCACATGGCCACCAGCGCGCAGTTCTGCTGACCGCCCACGCGCGATTCCCACTGACCGTTGACA
>DASWIA010000040.1:0-17486 GCA_036397895.1 Acidimicrobiales bacterium
GCACGCCGCCGCGGACTTCCCAGATCACGCCGCTTCGAGTGGCCACGAACAGCCGCGTGGCGTCCTTCGGTGGGGACGTCACGTACACCGGCGCCACGAACGTGCCACCGACGCGTGTGAGCTTGACGACCTTTCCCGAGATCGGCAGAGGCAACGCGGCGGTGGCCGTAGGGGAGTACGTGCCGCTGGACAGCACCAGCAGCGAGGCGGCCACCAGGGCCAAGATCCAACGGTGACCCATCACGGTCTCCCCGAGAGCGACTTCGATTCCGACACGACGTCACGAGACTTCGGCACGGGAACATTGCAGTCCTGCTTTTGCCATCGCTCCCGAGGCCGGTCGCCGAGCGCCAGTACTGTCCGTGGCCATGAAGACGGTGATCCTCTGCGGCGGAAAGGGCACCCGCGCCCACCCGCACACGGTCGAGGTGCCCAAGCCGCTGCTCCACGTCGGCGAGCGGCCGGTGGTTGCCCACCTGATGGACATCTTCGCCAGCCAGGGGTTTGACGAGTTCGTGCTCGCCGCCGGGTACAAGAGCGAGCTGATCGACGAGTTCGCGTCGACGGTGTCGACCGACTGGAGCGTCGAGGTGCTCGACACCGGTGTGGAGTCCAACACCGGGGAACGGGTCCGCCGCTGCGCCGACGTCGTGGGCGAGCAGTTCTTCGTGACCTATGCCGATGGTCTCGGAAACGTCGATCTCGCCGGGCTAGCCGACTTTCACCGGGGACACGACGGGTGGGCCACCGTCACCACCGTGCCCCTCCCTTCACCGTACGGGACCATCGAGACCGATCCCGCCCAGCGGGTCGTGCAGTTCCGGGAGAAGCCGCGCCTTGCGGACCACTTCATCAACGCCGGCTTCTTCGTGATGGACCGGATCGTCTTCGACCACTGGGCCGGCGACGATCTCGAGAACGAGGTATTGCCGGCACTCGGCGGGATGGGCCGCCTCTTCGCCTTCCGTCATCACGGCTTCTGGAAGTCGATGGACACCTACAAGGACGCCCTCGAGCTGACCCGTCTGTGCGAGGTCGGATCTCCTCCGTGGGCCGAGCCACCACCGCGCTGATTCGGGTTCGGCTCCGGTGCGCATCCTCGTCGTCACCAACCTCTACCCCCCACACGCCCACGGCGGCTACGAGCTCTCGTGCCGCGACGTCATGGTGCGCCTGGCCGACCGAGGCCATGACGTCGCGGTCCTCACCACCGGGGAACGCATCGCCGGCGTCGACGACGGGCCCGGCGAGCCGCCCGGCGCGGTCGAGCGCCGGCTGGAGTGGTACTGGAGCGATCACCGCCTCCTCAGCCCTCGCCTCGTCCGGCGGATGTCGATCGAAAGGCGCAACCAAGAGCGGCTGCGGCGGGCACTGGACCGCCATCGGCCCGACGTGGTGTCGGTGTGGAACATGGGGGCCATGTCGCTGGGCCTGCTGGCCACCGTCATCGAGCGCGACATCCCCTTGCTGCTGGCGGTGTGCGACGACTGGCTCTGCTATGGCCCGCGGCTCGACGCGTGGACCCGAGCGGTCGACCGGGCCGGACCCTGGGCTCGGGCCGCCGCCCGGATGCTGGGGGCGCCGGCCGCCCCCCACGACCTCGGTCAGCGCGCCACCGTCTGCTTCGTGAGCGACTTCACCCGCACCCGGGCGCTGGAGGAATCACGGTGGTCGTTGCCCGACACGACGGTGGTGTACTCAGGAATCGACGCCGAGGACTTCGGCCCCGCCCCCGAAGACGTCGGTGAGCGGGGTGAGTGGCGGGGACGGCTGCTCTATGTTGGTCGGCTCGACGAGCGCAAGGGGGTGTTCACCATCCTCGACGCGCTCGACCACCTTCCCGACTCGACGCTTCGGTTGGTGGGCAGCGGTGACCCCGAGGTGGAGCAGCGACTGCGCGACCGAATCGAGGCCGCCGGCTGGACCGAACGGGTCACCATGGGGATGGTCGAACGATCCGCGCTCAGCGCCGTCTACCGCGACGCCGACGCCTTCGTGTTCGCCAGCGAGTGGGACGAGCCCTTCGGACTCACCCCGCTCGAGGCGATGGCGTGCGGGACGCCGGTGGTCGCCACCGGGACTGGCGGCTCGGGCGAGTTCCTCGTCGAGGGTCACAACTGCATCCGCTTCCAACCCGGCGATTCTCTCGACCTCGCCGCCGCCGTCGGGCGACTCCGCCGCGACCCCGAGCTGGTCGCCCGGCTCGTCACCGCGGGCCGGGCGACGGCGGCCCAGCTCACCACCGACGGCCTCACCGACGCCTTGGAGGAGTGGCATCAGGCCGTTGCCGAGCGGTTTCGACACGGCCGGCCTGATCGTCGGATCCACGTCGGGCAGGATCAGTAGGTGTGAACATCGTGTCCGCCGCACTGTTCCACTCGGGCGCCCATCGGCCGAAAGGGAATGCATGAAGCCACGAACACGGCGCTGGGTCCAGCGCGCACTGCTGCGCCTCCGGTCGATCGAGGCCGAAGCCGGCGAGATCCGCCACGGCGACCCCGCCGCCCAGCTCCTCGGCTCGGTCGGACCGGGCACCCGGATCGAGGCACCCCAGCTGTTCCTGGGCAATCCCAGCTCGGTGCACTTCGGCGCCAACACCTACGTCCGGTCCGGACTCCGCATCGAGGCGCTCGCCCCACCGGGCGGCAAGATCATCACCGTCGGCGACGAGGGCCAGTTCGGTTACGACATCCGCCTGGTTGCGGTGAACGGCATCCACATCGGCAACGGGGTCGGGATCGGTCACGGAGCGACGATCGCCGACACCATCCACGAGTACAAGACCGGGCGCCGGGATGAGGCTCCGTGGAAGGCGCCGCTGAAGGTGGGACGGCCGCTCACCATCGAAGATCACGTGTGGGTGGGCAACAACTGCGTCCTCACCGGTGGGATCACCATCGGCAAGGGCTCGATCATCAACGCCAACAGCGTGATCAGCCGCGACGTGCCACCCCACACCATCGTCTCGGGCAACCCGCCGCACATCCAGAAACAGCTCAGCGACGAAGGCACCTGGGAGTGGACCATCGATCCGGCTGAGCTGGAGCTCTAGGCGGTGCTGGAAAGGCTGTCGTCGGCGAAGCGGCTGTTGAAACGACTGCGGCGCGGCCCCCAACGCGGTGCGGCCGCCATCCCCCCGGCGCCGCGGGCGCGCCCAACGGCCGCCGCCCAGCCGGTGGTGACGCCGCCGGCCGGTGCGCGCAACCTGGTGGTGGTCGTCCTCGACAGCCTGCGATTCGACGCCTGGACCGAGGTGCAGCCCCCACACCTGGCCCAGCTCGGTCCGGTCGAGCGGAGGTGGAGCTACGCGTCGTGGACGGCACCGTCGCACTACAACCTGCTGATGGGCCTGCTTCCCCACACCAGCCCTCACCACGTCTACGCGTCGGAGCACTACAAGGAGGACTTCCGCCGTTACGAGGAGCGCCTGAACGTGGACGGCATCGACTTCTCGTCCTTGCTCCCGTCGCTGTTCCTCCCCACCTTCCTGCGAAGATCGCTGGGCTACCGTACCGGTGGTCTGGTGTCGATGCCGGTGCTCAACGAGACCACGGTCATCAACCGTGACTTCGACACCTACTCACTGATGCCCAACCACTTCGACTTCGCCGGCATCATCGACCGGCTCACCTTCGACGAGGATCGCCCCTCGTTCTGGATGCTGAACATCGGCGAGACGCACTACCCCTACGTGGTACCGGGCACGGACCTGTCGCGCTGGCCGCGCATCAGCGGAGTGCACGGCGTGGTCAAGCGGCTTGATGACGCGCCGGTTCCCGAGCCAGGCTTCTTCACCGCCTCGGAGATGGTCGAGCTTCGTGACGCGCAGCGATCAGCACTCGCCTACGTGGACGGGCTGATGGCGCAGCTGTTCGACCGGATGCCCGATGACACCTGGGTGGTGGTGACGGCTGACCACGGCGAGCTGTTCGGCGAGGACGACATGTTCGGGCACGGCCCGATCCAGCACCCCAAGGTGTACGAGGTGCCCTTTGTGGAGGGCTTGGTGCCGTGAGTGGGTCCGAGCCTCCCCCGGGCGACCTGACGCCGCCCGTCGTTCCCGCCGAGGCCTACACCGAGGAGTACTACCGCACCGCCAACTGGGGCCATGAGACCTGGGCAGCCAGCGAGGGCGCCATCATCTCGCCGATCTACCCCTCGGCACTGCGGATGGCCGGGCTGCGGCCAACCGAGCGCGTCGTCGACATCGGCACCGGTCGGGGTGAGCTGCTCGTGGCTGCGGTGCAGGCCGGGGCCGATCGGGCGGTCGGGGTCGAGTACTCCACCGCGGCCCTCGATCTCGCCCGCCGGACCCTCGTTCGGCACGAGGTGACCGAACGAGCCGAGGTGATCGAGGCCGATGCTCGGTCCATCCCCCTCGACGACGGGTGGGCCGATCTGGTGACCCTGCTCGACGTAGCTGAGCACCTCAGCCCGGCCGAGCTGGCCGGATCGCTCGACGAGGCCCACCGGATCCTCCGCCCGGGAGGCCGGGTGTTCGTGCACACCATGCCGAACCGCTTGATCTACGACGTGACCTATCGGGTGCTCCGCGCCACGGTGGGCCGATCGTGGCCGAAGGACCCCCGCAACGCCTGGGAGCACCAGATGCACGTCAACGAGCAGTCGGCTCGTTCGTTGCGCGACGCGCTGCGTGGCGCCGGGTTCCAGCCCGATGTGCGTCACGGGAAGTTCGTGTACGTCGACTTCTTCCCGTCGCCTCGGGCCCGGGCCCTGGTTCGCGCCATGAGCCGCCTGCCGGGGCTTCGCCGCCTCGCCCTCGGTGATCTGTGGGGGACCGGCCTCAAGCCCGCCGCCTGAGTTGGCCGTACGTATGTCAGAGGTAGCCCAACAGCTTGAGCCGCCGTTCGAGCGACTCGTCGAGCTCGGGGGCAGCCGCGGCGGCCGGCTCCATCGCCGGGGTGAGCGGCGGCTCGCGGCCGTGGCGGTCGAGGTCGTCGAGGATGCCGGTGAGTGATGAGACGATGTCGGGGTGCAGGTCGCTGACGTCGTCCTCCTCGAGGGGATCGTGGTCGAGATCGTGCAGCACCGCCCGATCCCCGGTGAGCACCAGCTTGAACTGGTCCTGGCGTACGGCGGACATCGGCGCGGTGAGGCGCTCGATCACTCGTGGCGGCAGGTCCCACCCGTCGATCAGACGCTGGGCCATGGCGGGGTCGAGGCCGGAGAACCCGTCGGCCTGGGCAACGGCGACGCCGGCCGGCACCGGCAACGCTCGCCAGGGGACGGGATCGACGCCGAGAGCGCGCGATACGGCCAGGGGGATGTCCGCGATGCTCGAGCAGGTCTCGAAGTGCTCGTGCCCGGGGCCGTAGACGATGAGGGGAACCCGCACCAGACGCTCGTCGATGGAGAGGGTGTGTCCGAGCAGGCCGTTCTCGCCCAGGTTCTCGCCATGGTCGGATGTGACGACGACGAGGGTGCGATCGGCTTCGCCCGATCGTCGGAGTCCGTCCAGCATCCGCGCCAGCCAGTCGTCCATGGATCGAACGCCGGCCAGGTAGAGGTGGCGCATGCGGTCCAGCGATGCAGCCGGCACCGCCAGGTCGCCGAGGCAGACCTCGACGAAGCCACGACGACTCTGGAACTTCCGTGCGTCGCGACCGGCTCGGAGCCGCTCGGTGACGCGCAGGTCGTTGTAGGGGCGCGGCGGGAGGTACGGAGAGTGGCACTCCATCAAGTTGGCGAACCAGAAGAACGGCTCGCTTCGATCGCGGTCGAACATCCAGTGGTCGAACACCCGCTCGACGGCCGCCATCCCGTCGTCGAGCCGGGCACGCGCCGCGTCCGCCGACCACTGGATCCGCCCCACCAGACCGTCGCCCGGCACATGGCGCCGGACGTCGATGTCTACGAACTGGTCGAACCCCGCCGCGAAGCCGTAGGCCCGACTCACCCACGCGTTGGCGCTGACACCACCCGTCGCCCACCCGGCATCGCCGAGCACCGACGACAGGAAGCGCCCCGAATGGTCGCCAAGCACCTGGCGAGGTGCGCGGCCCTGGAGCCCGAGCTGGTGAGGAAGCAACCCCGAGAACAGCGATGCATGTGACGGCAGCGTCCAGTTCGAGGTGGCGCCCACGGTGGTGGCGGTCGCCCCGTCCGCGACCATCCGGCTGATGGTGGGAGTGGTTCCGCCGGGGGCGCCGAACGGTTCGAAGGCGTCGGCGCGAGCCGTGTCGAACACGACGAGGAGGAGGTTGGGCCTCACCGGCGCATGGTAGACCAGCACCTCATGGCTCCATCCGGTGTCGCGACGAGCCGCGTGCCCGCTCCGGCCCGCAGCACTTGGCCATGACCCGCCACGACAGCCCGCTGCTGGACCGCATGGTCTTCCTCGTCGGTGCCCGCCGCAGTGGGACCAACTGGTTGCGCCGCATCGTCGACGCCCACCCCGACGTTGCGGTCATCCCCGGCGAGACCTACCTGTTCTCCCACGGCATCCAGCCGTTGGCGGACCGGGTCCAGCACGCCATCGCCGGCTGGGCTCGCACCGGGTTCGTGTTCATGGACTCCGACGAGTTCCTCGACGCCACCCGCGATCTATGCGACCGGATCTTCGCCGGCATGGCGGATGTCCTCGGCGTGGCCGCACCGGGGCGAATCGGCGAGCGCACCCCCGATCACGTCCGGCACCTCGATCTCATCGGCTCGATCTATCCCGACGCCTGGTACGTCCACATCATCCGCGACGGCCGGGACGTGAGCCGGTCGCTCCTGAGTCACGGGTGGGGCCCCGACGAGGCCAGTCAGGCGGCCCACGAGTGGCGCACGGCGGTGGAGACCGGCCGGTCCGCCGGCGCGGCGCTCGATCGCTACGTCGAGGTGCGCTACGAGGATCTGCTCACCGGGGGTGCTGACGCCCTCCGTCGTCTGTTCTCGGCCCTCGACCTCGACACGTCGGACGCGTCGATGGACACCGTCGAGCGCGAGTCCGAGGTTCCCTACAACGTCGATCCCGCCGCCGGGGAGGTCGCAGCGGGCAAGTGGCGGTCGGGCTTGACCCCCAGCCAGATCGACATCATCAACGACGAGGCGGGTCAGCTGCTCGTCGACCTCGGCTACGACGTCGACGAGCCCCGCAAAGCCGGTCGTTCGACGCCGTCGGAGGTGACGGCCGGACCGCCACCTCCGCTCCAACGGCGAGTGCTCGCCCGGGTCCGTCGAGGGCACCGAGGAGACGACCTTGCCCGGCTGTCTGCGGTCATCACCCGCACTCAGACCCGGAACCAGGATGTCGTCCAGGCCCTCCTCGAGGCCATCACCTCGGCCCGCTGGGATGATGCCGCAGCGCTGCTGCGCGACCGGGTCGAGATCACCATCGGCCGGCCCGACGGTGTCTCATGGAGCGGTCGTGGCACAGCGGCGGTCGCATCGTTGCTCGACGCGTGGCGTTCCGACCGGGCCGTGACCGGAAGGCAGGTGGGCGGCGATGTGTACCCCGCCGTCCCCATCTACACGGTGTCGCTCACCTTCGAGCGCGACGGTGACCGGTTCGAGCGCACGCTCATGGTCGGGGTCGACGAGGGTGGTGGCATCGACCGGGTGGGCTGGTACCGCCACCGCTGATTCCCGGCGAGCAAGCGCCGCCGCGGGTCATGACCAGAGCAGCGCCACCCAGCTGATGCCGTCGCGGAGCGTCTGGGATTCATCGGGGGTCTCGAGGCGCGCCTTCCCCTCCCACACATAGGTCAGGGTGGCGCCCGACCCGTCGAAATCGATGGATCCCATGAGGCCCTCGGTGTCGAGCAGGTGAGACTCCGTCGACTCCAGCACGGTGAGGCGAGACCGCGACTCGCCGCTGGACGTCGAGACCCTCCAGGCCAGCCCGGCGAGGCGTTCGCCCTGGTAGACGAGCTGTCGCCACTGAACGGTCACCTCGGGTGTCGAGCCCTCGAGGGTCACCCCCAGTGAGGTGGAGCGACCGGTAGCCACGTCGATGGAGCGCAGGGCGGGCGGATCTTCGGGACGGGGTGCCCATCCGTAGGTGATGGCGGTGCCGTTGGGGTGCCACGCCATCAGAGTCCCGACGAATCCGTCGGGCTCGGTGATTGTCGCCCTCAGCGGCCACGACCGCTCCATCCCGGTCTCGACCTCGTGCAGGACCACGGAGTCGGGCGCTTCGGGGCAGCCGCCACGAACCCACGACACGATCGTGCCGTCGGGCGAGAAGCGGGCGGCGACGCCGCTGCCGATGGTGGTCAGCTTGCCCGCCGTGGCATCGAGGAGGGCGATCTCGGCGCCAGCGTCGCAGTCGGGGGTCGGGCGGCTGATCTCGAGCAGCACGAGAGAGCCGTCGGGCGACGTCTGGAGGCCGGTGACCACCGCGTCGTCGGAGTCGATGCTCGCCAGCCGCCGGCTCGGTGCCTCCTCGCCGACGTCGTAGACGATCACGTCGCCGTTGCGGGTCACCATGACCACCTCGCGGGCGGAGGCGTCCGGTTCGTCCTCGGCGTTGCCGGTGGCGGTGGATGTGGAGGTGGCGGTTCGGCGTTGGATCACCGTCGGCTCGACGGCGGTGGCTGCCACCCCCGAAGGGCCGTGCAAGCCCTGTTCTCCGGCGGGCCCATCGTCGGCCCCGCCGCCAGCCCCGTCGGCCCCGGAATCCGCGCCGGCGTCATCGGCCACCGTCGTCACGGTGGTCGTGGTGGGACCGAGCGCGGCGCCCAGCGTCGGACGATCACCCGGAGAGGTGACCACGACGGCCAGGCTCCCCACGACGGCGGCGACACCGACGATGGCTAGGGTGACCGCCAGGGGAGGGGTGGATCTGGCGCGACCCCGGCTCTCATCCGTCTCCCCCGGTGTTGGCGCCATCGTTGGTGGTTTCGTCACCAAAGGGCATCAGTCCTGCATCCGGTTGGCCGCCACCCGTCACCGGTACCATCCCGCGCCGGTGACCACGACGTCGAACGACCACCAGCCCCCCGGCTCCCGCCGTGTCGATGTCATCGTCGTCACCTGGAACACCCGTGACCTCACCGTGGCCGCGCTCCGCCGTCTGCTCGACACCGAGCAGGGCTGCGACGTACGCGTCATCGTGCGTGACAACGGCTCGACCGACGGTACGGCGCCGGCGGTCGCCGAGGACGTTCCTGAAGCCGTGCTCGATCACGACGATCGCAACCTCGGGTTCGCGGCGGGCGTCAACCGGGCCCTCGAGCTCTCGACGGCGGAGTGGGTTCTGCTCCTCAACAGCGACGCCTGGCCCACGCCGGGCGCCATCGGCTGGCTCATCGATGCCGCGGTGGCCCACCCCGAAGCGGCGGCGGTGGCTGCTCGCATCGAGGACCCCGAGGGCCGGCTCGAGCACTCCACGCACCCCTTCCCCTCAGTTCGAGTTGCTCTGGGCATGGCCCTCGGGCTGCCGCGCCTCTCCCGCCGTTGGGCGGAGCGCAACCTCATCGAGGGAGCGTGGCACCACGACACCGCGCGCGACGTCGATTGGGCCATCGGGGCGGCACTGCTCATCCGGCGTCGCGCGCTCGACGAGATCGGCGGGCTCGACGAGCGCTACTTCATGTACGCCGAGGACCTCGAGTGGTGCTGGAGGGCCCGCTCGGCGGGCTGGACCGTGCGCTTCGAGCCAGCCTCCCGCTTCGTGCACGTCGGCAACGCGTCCGGGCGTCAGCGTTACGCCGGTCGGCGCACGGCCGCTCATCTCACCAACTCGTACCGCTTCTTCCGCCAGGCACACGGCCGCGCCGCGCTGTGGGGGTACCGCACAGCCAACGTCGCAGGAACGCTCCGTCAGCTGCTCGTCGGTATCGTGAGGCGAGATCGAGACGCCATCCGCTACTGGAAGACGGTGATGGTCGCCCATCTCACGCCCACTCCCGACGACGATCCCGGCCGCTTCATCGCCGACCCGTCGTGACCCTGCGGATCGCGCTGGTCCACCCCCACTCCTGGCCTGATGTGCGGCGGGGAGGTGAGCGCTACCTCGATGACCTGGCGTGGTACCTGGCCCGCCACGATCACCACGTCACCGTCATCACCGCCGGTACCGGTCCCCTCAGCGAACACGTCGGCGACCACGGGGTGATGGTGCGCTCGCACCGGAGCCGGGGCGGTGGCCGGCTGCGGCGCTGGGGCATGACCGCCGACGAGGCGTTCTTTCCCTCCGCACTCGCCGACCTCCGCCGGCACCGGTTCGACCTCGTCCACGCGCTGGTTCCCGCTGCCGGTCTCGCCGCCCGCCTCACCCGTCACCGGACCGTCTACACCGTCATCGGACATCCGACCCGCGCCGAGCTGGCCGACCGCCCTGTCGCCAGCCGGATCTTTCGCGCCGCGGTGAGGTCGGCGACGGTGGCCGCGGCGTTGAGCCATGCCTCGGCCGCCAACGTCGCCGAGCTGTTCGGGCGCCAACCCGAGGTCCTTCCCCCCGGGACCCGGATCGAATCGTTCCCTCCTGACCTCGAGCCGCGCTCGGGTCCACCGCGGCTGTTGTTCTCGGCCCACAACGAGGACCGGCGAAAGGGTCTCGACGTCCTGATGGGCGCCATGCCGGCAGTGCTGGATCGTCATCCCGAGGCCCGGCTTCGCCTGTCGGGCGCCGGCGATCCATCCTGGGCCCTGGCCACGCTGGGGGCCGACCACGACCGGGTCCGCGCCGCGGTCGAGGTGATGGGTGCCGGTGACCTTGCCGACGTTCCCGGCCGGTACCGGGCTGCGACCGTCACCGTGCTCCCCGCCCGCGACGAGGCGTTCGGCCTCGCTCTGGTGGAGTCGCTCGCGTCGGGTACGCCGGTCGTGTGCTCCGACGACGGGGGAATGCCCGAGATCGTCAACGATCCGGCCATCGGGCGCACCGTTCCCCTAGGTGATGGGCGGGCGCTGGCCGCAGCCATCGACGAGACCATTGCGCTTGCCGCGCTCGACGCCACACCGCCGGCATGTGCCGCGCGAGCCCGGGCTTTCTCATGGGACGACGCCGTCGGGCCCCGCCACGAAGCCGTCTACGAGGAGGCGCTCCGCCGGTGACCCCATCGATCAGCGTGGTCATTCCCACCTACCGCCGACCGGACCTGCTCGACGGCTGCCTGACGTCGTTGGAGCGCCAGACCGTCGGCCACGACGAGGCCGAGATCGTCGTCGTCGATGACGGGTCAGGCGACGCCACCCAGGACGTGCTGCGCTCGTGGTCCGAACGCCTGCCCAACCTCCGAGCGTTCGAGCAGGCCCTGAACCGGGGACCGGCCGCGGCGCGCAACCGCGCGGTCGGCGAGGCCTCCGCCGAGCTGGTGCTGTTCCTCGACGACGACGTTGTCGCCACCCCCGATCTGGTGGCCCGCCACCTCGCTCACCACCGCCAGGTCACTGATCCCACCCAGGGCCTGCTCGGTCGGATCGAGTGGCTCCCCGACCTCACCGTCACGGCTTTCATGCGGTGGCTCGATGGGAGCGGGCTCCAGTTCGGCTATGACACCTGGCTGCGCGACGGTCCCGTCGAGCCCCCTTACGCCGCGTTCTACACCGCCAACCTGAGCATGAACCGTCAGCAGTTCATGGACGCCGGAGGTTTCGACGAACGGTTCCCCTACCCCGCCTACGAGGACTTCGAGCTGGCCTTCCGGCTCACGGAGGCCGGATTCCGCCTCGAGTACCGATCCGACATCATCGGGTACCACAGCCGCGCCATCACCCTCCCCGACTTCGCCCGGCGGATGGGGATGGTGGCCGAGTCGGCTGCGCTCATGGCGATCATCCGCCCCGAGTTCCCGATCGAGGATCCGGGCCTCGGGCGGATCGACACCCGTCGCCGAACCCGGCTGCTCCTCCGACTCGCCGCTCTGGCCGGTCCCCGCCTCGCCGGAGGCCGCCTGCTCGACCGGTACTTCCGCACCGAGGTAGCGGCCGGGTTCAAGGATGGCCGAGCCCGGGCCGCCCAGCGGGCCACCGACGCGTCCGGCGGCCCACCTTCGTGAGCGGACCGGTCCTGCACTGGCTCGAGCGGTGGCTCCCCCTGTCGGAGCAGTTCGTTCACACGTTGATCCGGCACCTGCAACGGCCCGGGATCGTGGTGAGCCGGCTCGCTTTCGAGAACGTCGAACTCTATGACCACCGTCCGCGCCATTCGTTGCGGTGGGTTCGACCACCGCTTCCGGCCACCACCCAGCGTCGCCTGGTCACGGGTGCGCTCCTGGCGCTTCGGTCACGTCATCGGGCTTCGGTGCTCCATGCCCATCACGGGTATAGGACCTACGAGCTCCGAGGCTTCCTCGACCGCAGCGATCTCCCCCTGGTGGTGTCCCTCCACGGGCACGACGTGGCGGGCTACTCCTGGGAGCGGCCCGGCACCTATGAGGGTGTCCTCGATCGGGCCCGAGCGGTGATCGTGCCGTCTGAGTTCCTCGTACCCCACGCCGTTGCCGCCGGAGCGAGCGCCGACCGGGTCCACGTCATCGCCTCGGGTGTCGACACCGAGTGGTTCACGCCCAGCCCGGTTCCGCTCGACTCGAGCGAGGTGGTGTTCGTCGGGCGGTTCGTCGAGAAGAAGGGCATCGACACGCTGCTCGACGCGTGGTCCGACGTTCAAAGCCGAGTTCCCTCTGCCCGGCTCCGCCTGCTCGGCTACGGCCCCCTCGAGCCGTTGGCCCGCAGCCGCACCGACGGCGTGGAGGTCGTGCTGCGCCCTGATCGAGGCGGCGTCCGCGACGCCATCGGCCGTGCACGCGCCGTCGTGTCACCGAGCCGGACGGCGCCCGACGACGCGTTCGAGACGCTGCTGGTGGTGAACCTGGAGGCCCAGGCCAGTGGGCGTCCGGTGGTCACCACCAACCACGGTGGCATCCCCGAGTACGTGGCTGACGGTCAGACGGCTCTGGTGGTGCCCGAGGCCGACCCGGGCGCTCTGGCCGCGGCGCTGATCGAGGTTCTCACCGACGACGTGCTGGCGAGGCGCCTGGGCGGCGCCGGTCCCCGGTTCATCGCCGAGCGACGCCTGGACGTGGCATCGTCTGCGGCTCGGGTGGACGGGATCTACGACTCGATCACCTGACCTCGGATCCCCGGTCGAATCGAGCGTCTTGACCTGTTCGCCCCTCTCGGGGCACCATTCGTCGCGGGGGTACGGCAAAAGCACTCACGGGAATCGCAACGTCATGACAGCGGTCAGACTCAGAAGTCTCGCGGTGGTGCTCGCCATCCTGATGATGCCGAGCAGCGCTCCGTGGGGCGGCGCCCCAGTCGTTGTTCGATCGGCGCCACTGGACACCACCTCCGAGGCCTCCGAGCTGGCCGCGATGACGGCATCCCTTCGCGCGGTCGGCCGATCCCAGCCTGCAGTCCCGCCGGACGAGGTGCTCGTCACCCCGCCAATCGTGACGCACGCCCCAACGTCGGTGGCTTCGCCACCACGTCCCACCACCGTCGCGTCCGAGGACGCCAACACCGACGGTCCCGTCCCCGCCATTCCGAATCTGCCGGGCGCGGGTTCGACCGACGACGGGTCGACGTCGTCAGACACCACCTCCGGTCCGAGGTACTCCAAGCTTCGGGTGCACGTGACGTCGACGTCGGACTGGACCTCGATCGACTGGTCCGATCTGCCCATCAGGGCGCGGGGTGATGTCGAGACGGGCGACACCACGATTGCGGAGATGTCTGGGTCGGGTCTCACCATGCGCGGCGAGCCTCCACTGTCAGCGACCTACGAGATGATCGTGCTCTCTCAACGCGACTCCGCCACAGGGTCCATGCGCATTCGCAAAGGCTCGCTCGGGTCGGCGACGGTCACCATCGACGAGATCAACGGCGAGCCTGTCGTCCGGGTCGGTGAGGCCACCAACGATGCCGCCATCAGTCCCAACGCCGCCTGGGCGACCGTCCGGGCCGAGGATGTCCGGTCCCGCGCCATCGAGATTCCTCGCGTCGACACGCGTCAGCTGGTTCTGGCCTTCTTCTACCCGTGGTTCACCGATGAGAAGTTCGAGAGCGGGGTCTGGTGGGAGAAGCCGGCTGGTTCGGGAGCTACCGACAGCCCCGATGCGATCGCTCGCAACGTCGATATGGCGGCATCTCACGGCGTCGACGGATTCATCATGTCGTGGGACGGCTCTGACCGCTCCGACGAGCGCCTGGGCTACCTGCTCGACGCAGCAGCCGAGCGCGATTTCACCGTGTCCGGATACCTCGAGACGCGAGCGTTCACGTCGAAGGGCGATGTCGACGTCACTGAGGTCCAACAGGCGCTCGACCGGCTGCTGGCTCACGGCGAGGACCCGGCGTATCTCCGCTCCGCTGACGGCCGACCCGTCGTCTTCGTCTACGGGGCATGGGGCTTGACACACGCCGAGTGGACGGCGATCAGCACCAGCCCGGTGGCTCAGCAGGTCGACCCGTACTTCGTCGGCGACGACCCCGACCCTGCGTTCGCGTTCGACGGGTTCCACCGCTACTCCCCGACCTACGTCGATTCCAACGAGCTGGCTGGCTACTACCGCGTCGACATGGAGAGGGAGAAGATCCGGCCACTCCTCGATCCCGAGGCGCAGCCCAGACTCTGGGCCGCCTCCACGTCTCCGGGGTTCAACAACCGTGCTCGCAATCCCCTCTTCGGTGGGTACTCCCGGCCTCGCGGAGCAGAAGGCGCCCGCTACTCGGCCACGTGGGGTGCGGCGCTCAAGTCGAGCCCGGACTGGGTCCTGATCACCTCGTGGAACGAGTGGTACGAGGCCACCCACATCGCTCCGGGTCGCAACACCGGGCACCGCGCCCTCAACCAGACCCTCAACTGGTCCGACCGGTTCCGCGCCAGCTGACTGTGCCCGCAGTCGGCACGCCGTCGCAACGGGACGGTGCCCTACGCTCCTCCCCTCGTGACCTCGGTGTCGGTGATCGTTCCGACCAGAGATCGGCCCGATCACCTGGCTCGGGCTCTGGCCAGCATTGCCGCCCAGCACCGTCCGGTCTCCGAGGTGATCGTGGTCGACGATGGCTCGACGCGCCCCGTCGATCCGATCCTCGACCGGACTGCCATCGGTGACCGTGTCACGGTCGTGCGTCACGCCGAGCCTCGAGGCGCGGCGGCAGCGCGCAACACTGGACTCGACGTGGCGCGGGGCGACGTCATCGCCTTCCTCGACGACGACGACGAGTGGATGCCGGCCAAGGTGGCACGACAGGTCGATGTCCTCGAGGGGGATCCTGATGTCGGGCTCGTCGGTGGTCAGGCGATCGTCGTCAGCGGTGAACGGGAGATCCTCAGCCGCAGCGTCGACCGGTGCACGTTCGATGACTTGCTGTGGTTCAACGTCGTGGGCAGCACGTCATTCGCGATGTGGCACCGCCACCGCCTGCCGGTTGAGCCACGGTTCGACCCCACGATGGAGGCCAACCAGGACTGGCACGTCTGGCTCCAGGCCGCGGCCCAGAGCGGGATCGCCATCGTGGCTGAACCCGTCTGCCGCTATCACGACGACAGCGACCTCGAACGCATCAGCCGGTCCGACCAGCGCCGTGCTGCAGCTCGAACCGATCTGCTCGAGCACTGGGCGCACGAGATGACACCAACGTGTCGGACCTTTCACTCGCTCAAGCAGCAGCTCGAGACACCTCGACCTTTCGTCCGCGAGGCGGGCTCTCTGGCGCGGGCGGCGGGGGGCTCGCCCCGAGCGGCCCTTCTGGTGCTGGGCTCGGCGTTGGCCGGGAGGCTTGGCGATCGTGTCGGCGACCCGGGTCGGGGTGGACGGGCGCTTCTGCGGATGACCCGCGTGCTCGACCGCCGATGAAGGTCTCGATCGCCGCGCACCACCTCCCCCACCCCGAGGGGACCGCCACCGGTCGCACGCTGCACGCGGCGGCGGAAGGGTTGTTGGCCCTGGGTCATGAGGTCGACGTGTGGAGCTGGGGTGCCGATCCACCCCACCGCGAGGCCCCGCCATGGTGCCGCTGGGAGCCGCTACCGCACCAGCGCTGGATCTCGATGAAGGTCCGGGCGCTCGTGGCCCCCCGTCGCGACCCGGCCGTTTCCGGTTGGCATCCGGCTCCCGGTGCGATCCCGGTGGCCGATGACCCGGTGTCGTTCGCCGCGGTCGAGCCCTTCGAGGGAGCGGTGCTCACCCAGCACTACCTGACCAGGCTGGACGCACCCGCCCTCGGGCGCTGGGCGCTGCGGGATCTTCAGGACCGGCGCGCCGAGCGACGCAACTTTCGGCGGGCCGATCGCCTCGTGGCCTACAGCGAGCGGGTGGCGGCGCACATGCCACCTTCCACCACGGTGATCCCCCTGCCGTATCGGGCGCCGTCTGAACCGGTCGCCTTTGTCGAGGAACCGGTGGCCGCCATGCTGGCCGACTGGCGGTGGCCGCCGAACCTGGCCGCATTGGATCATCTCCTGACCTCGTGGCCAGACGTCTGCTCACAAGTGCCGCATGCCCGCTTGCTGGTCGCCGGCCGTCACCTCCCAGCCATCGGACAGATGGAGGGGGTCGAGATCGTTGGTGAGTACGACACCGTCTCCGACGTGCTCGCTCGGAGTGCCGTCCTTGCTTTCCCATGTCCTCCGACCAGCGGGCCAAAGGTGAAGGTGATCGAGGCGCTTGCCTTCGGTGTCGCCGTCGTCACCACCGACGCCGGATCCGAGGGCATCTTCGGGAGTGGAGCGGGCTGTTCGACGGGCGCACTGTCGACGTTCGGCCCGCGGTTGGCTCGCGCCCTCGCCGATCCGGTTGGCCGCAGCGCACTTGCCACCGCAGCCCGGGCCACGATCCTCGAGTACCACGACGTTTTGCCGGCCGCTCGCCACCGGGCCGCCGCACTCGGGCTTGGGGGAGCTCGGGACTGAGGAGCGGGTCCGGCGATCACTCATCTGCGTCCCCAACCGGGCGCGTTGTCGCCGATGCCCGATGTGTGTCAAACTGCTCACAAAGTTTAGCGGAACAGGAGGGGATCAACATGGTCAACGTGTTGGGGGCCAAGTTCGCAGCTCGACTCGCGGTCGGAGCGATTTTTGTCGCAGTGCTCGTCCCGGTCACTGGATCGGGGACCTCGGGCGCGGTCTCGCCGCTGCCCGTCACATGCACAGCGGCGGGGACTGTGTCTACGACGTTCGTTGATGCCGACACCACGTCGTGGGCGCTGTCGGGTTCGGGTTCGTGCCAGGGGGATCTCGAGGGCACCTATCTGGTCAGCTTCACCGGCGTCGGCACCTCCGACGGCATGGGCATCTGCGCCGACGGACCGGTGGTGCAGGACCTCGAGCTTCTCATCACCGGGACGCTGACCTCGCTGCAGCCGGGTGCGAACCCGCAAGCGCTCGTCGCCCGTTGGCACAACCCGCTGGCTACCTGGCCGGTGGTCACGCCGTTCGCCGTGAACCAGCAGGGCGGCCAGATCGGGGCCGGAACCATGTGGACCCGCATCTTCGCCAAGTGCCCCACCGCGGGCTCACCCGTCGCCACCTTCCAGTTCGCGACACTCACCTAGGCGCCGGCAACCACCCCTTTCGTTCCGCAGGACGC
>DASWIA010000041.1:0-309988 GCA_036397895.1 Acidimicrobiales bacterium
GAAAACGGGACTGATTCTCGTCTTGAGTTGTGCCGCCGCAGTTCGTGCTCGTATGGTTCGCCTTGATCAAGAGCGATTCTCACTCTTAGAAGGGAGCGACTGGCATCAGATGACCCTCAACGTCGGATCACTGGTCGCGGCGGCCATGACCGTCCTGCTCCTGTCGGGTTGCTCGGGGGGAACCAACCAGCCGGCTAGCGGGTCGACGGGAGCTCCTCGCCCCGTCGTGGTCGTGTCTGATTCGGTTCTCGGCGACGTTGTCCGCCACGTCGTCGGCGATGCCGCTGACGTGTCGACGATCATCCCGGTGGGAGCTGATGCTCACGAGTTCCAGATCTCCGCCCGGGAGCTGAGCCATGTCGAGGGCGCCGACGCCGTCATCGTGACGGGCGTCGGCTTCACCGAGGGGCTCAACGATGTGATCGAGGCTCTGCGGGGTGGTTCGGTTCCGGTCTTCGATGCGAGCTCGGCGCTTCGGGATCCGCTGCCTGCGGGCGGAGTCGATGACGATGGGTACGACGATGACGATGGGCACGACGATGGGGTCGGCATCGATCTCCACTACTTCATGGACCCGTCGCGGATGGCCCAGGTCGTCGACGGCATCGTCGACTTCCTGAGCGGGTCGGTGGAGGAGATCGACGTCGATCGCATGCGCGCCACCGTCACCGACTACCTCGCCGAGCTCAGTGCCCTCGAGCTCGAGATCGAGCAGATGCTCGCCGGCATCCCTCCAACCGACCGGGCGTTGGTCACCGACCACAACGTGCTGGGCTACTTCGCCGATCGGTATGACTTCGACATCGCCGGGATCGTGAACCCGGGCGGCTCCCACGGCGGAACGAGCGCCCGCGATCTCGCGGCGCTGACCGAGCTCATCAGGCGCCGCGACCTGCCCGCCATGTTCATCACCACCTCGGCCCCTGGTGAGCTGGTGGAGACGGTGGCGTCGGAGGTCGGCGACGTGAGCGTCGTTCCACTGTTCACCGAGTCGCTCGGGCCTGCGGGCTCGGGTGCCGAGACATACGTCGAGATGATGCGGACCAACGCTCGGCGCATCGTTGCGGCGTTGGGCTGAGCGAGCGCTCCTACAGTGCCCGGGATGGACCTCGTCACCGAGGCGTTCGAACCTGCCTTCATGCAGCGAGCCCTCCTCGGGGGGCTGGTGGCCGTGGTGGCAACGTCGCTGGTCGGCACGTGGGTGGTGCTACGAGGTCTCGCCTTCCTGGGGGATGCCTTGGCCCATGGCGTGATCCCCGGCATCGCCCTTGCCGTCGTGTGGGGCTTCAGTCCCATCCTCGGTGCGCTCGTCGCGGCACTGGCGATGAGCGGGCTCATCTCCCTGGTGTCGACGAGGACGGCGATCCGGGAGGACACCGGGATCGGGCTCCTGTTCGTCGGGATGCTGTCGCTCGGCGTCGTCATCGTCTCGCGGTCGAGCACCTTCTCGACCGACGTGACGTCAATCCTGTTCGGCGACGTGCTCGGGGTGACCGCCGCGGACATCCGGGGTCAGGTGGTTGCGGCCACCCTGGTCGTGTCGGCCACCATCGTGCTGTACCGACCGTTCCTCGCCCTCACCTTCAACCGGCAGAAGGCGCACACCTTGGGGATGCGACCGGGCCTGGCCCAGGCCGGCCTGCTCGCGCTGCTGGCCGTCAGCATCGTGGCCAGCTTCCAAGCCATCGGCACCCTGCTCGTCTTCGGACTGCTCGTGGGCCCGCCGGCCACCGCCTCGCTGGTCGTCCGGCGCGTTCCGCAGATCATGGTGGTGTCGATCGGGCTGGGAGCCTGGGCGGTGGCGGCAGGGTTGCTCATCAGCTTCCACCACGGCACCGCCGGCGGCGCCACCATCGCCGGATTGTCCGTGCTCACGTTCTTCGTGTTGCTGGTGGGCCGGGAGATGGTCGCGGCCGTGCGCCATCGCCGCCGCGAGGTCGCTCCCCATCCGGGCGTGCAACCCTGGGCGTCGTGACAGACGATGACGAAGTAGCGGACCGCAGGGTCCGGCGCGAGCCACCGAAGTTCCGTCGCGGAGCGGTGCGCCGACTGGCTGAGCTCAGCCCGCACATGGTGCGGGTCACCCTGGGCGGACCCGAACTCGAGGGGTTCCCGGTCCCCGATCCCGCGGCCAGCGTCCGGCTGCTGCTGCCACCACCGGGCAGCGACCGGCTCGTGATGCCTGAGTGGAACAGCAACGAGTTCTTGCTGCCCGGTGGCGACCGGGCTGTCATCCGCACCTTCACTCCCCGACGAGTCGATCCCGCGGCCGGCGAGATGGACCTCGACGTCGTCCTCCACGACGGTGGCGTCGCGTCGAGGTGGGTGGAGGGGGCCGAGGTGGGCACCGAGGGAGCCATCTCCGGGCCCGGACGCGGCTATGAGATCGACACCGCGGCCAGCGACTACGTCCTCGGCGGTGACGAGACGGCGATCCCGGCCATCACCCAGCTCCTCGAGTCGTTACCGGCCGAGATGGCGGTCTTCACCCACATCGAGGTCGCCCGACCCGACGCTCGGATCGACCTGCCCGACCATCCCAACGCAACGGTCCGCTGGCACGACCAGCCCGATGGCGCGCCGCCCGGAGGTGCTCTGGTGGCGGCCATCGAGGCGGCCGAGATGTCGTCGGGCACCAAGATCTGGGCGGCAGGAGAGGCAGCCGCGATGCAACGATTGCGCCGGCACCTGTTCGAGTCGCGAGGCCTCGACCGCGGTCGGGCCAACGTCCGTGGCTACTGGAAGCACGGCCGCGCCGGCAGCTGAGGAGCCGGAGTCGCTCTCGGGATGGCGGCAGCGCTCAGGGCCGGCAGACGAGGTAGCCGGCCGAGACGACGACCGCACCGCGGCGGTCGGTGATCTCGAAGTGGGTCGTCGAGCGGTTCGGGCCGCCCGCCGGCTCGATGATCCCGACGGTGAGGGTGTTGGGCATCAGTACGACGGACCGGAAGGCGCACCCCAGGCGCTCGACCCGGGTGGTGTCGATGTCGAGGTGGTCGAGCACGGCACTGACTCCCAGCGCGAGAGTTGCCGTGCCATGGAGGATGATGTCGGGGAGGCCGGCGGCCAAGGCCACGGCACGATCGGTGTGGATGGGGTTCCAGATCCGAGCGCACTCGGTGTAGACGTGGGCGGCGTTGGGGCCGATGTCGATCGAACGCTCGATCACGGCGCGGGGACCATCGGAGCGGACTGGCGGGACCGGAAGGTCGAGTGGAGCCCGGTCGGGGCCGTCGACGGCGATGCCTCTGTAGATGGTGGTCATGTGGGTCGTCCACACGGGGGCCCCGTCATCGCTGGTGGCGTCGAACCGGGTCACCGCCTTCGCCCCGGCCCTCGTCCCCATGGCGGCAACGGGACGCATCGAGATGACGACCTCGCGGCCGGCGCCGATGGGCTGGTGAAGCACTAGATCGTGGCCGGCGTGAACACCCGCCACCCGCTCACCGACGTCGAGGCCGTCGTCGACGTGGCCCGAGGCGTCGACGATCATCTGCCACTCCGGCGCAACCGGGAACAACGGATGAGCGAGGACCCCGCCGGCGGAGGTGGTGTTGAAGTAGCGCTCGTCCGTGAGGCCCAGCCCGGCGGCGTAGGCCATCAGCCATCGAGCGTCGCACGTGACCCGCCGAGTCGATTGCCGCGTCGAGACGACATCGGTGCGGAGCCCCACGACTGACGACGGTAGATCAGCTCTGCTCCCACGGTGCGCAGCAAGGATGCCCTCGGCTCCGCTCCGGTACCCTTGAACCATGCCGCAACGGAAGCGCTGGCAGCGCGAGTACGAGCAGACGCCTCGGCGCGATGCCGACTTCGAGACCCTGTCGGGGGTGCCGGTCGAACCGGTCTACGGCCCCACCGACGCCGAGCACCCCGGAGTGTTCCCCTACACCCGCGGTCCGTACGCATCGATGTTCCGATCGAAGCTGTGGACGATGCGACAGTTCGCCGGGTTCGGCACAGCCGAGGACACCAACGCCCGGTTCAAGGAGCTGCTGCGCTCGGGCGGCACCGGGTTGTCCACCGCCTTCGACATGCCGACCCTGATGGGCCGCGACAGCGACGATCCGCTGGCCGTGGGGGAGGTCGGCAAGGCCGGGGTTGCCATCGACACGCTTGCCGACATGGAGGAGCTGTTCGCCGACATCGACCTCGGATCGGTGTCCACGTCGATGACCATAAACTCGCCGGCGGCGATCGTCCTGGCCATGTACATCGCCGTCGCCGACGAGACCGGCGTCGACCGCTCGGCGCTCGGCGGCACCCTTCAGAACGACATCCTCAAGGAGTACCAGGCGCAGAAGGAGTACATCTTCCCGCCCCGGCCCTCGATGCGACTGGTCAGTGACGTGGTCGCCTTCTGCTCCGCCGAGCTGCCTCGGTGGCACCCGATCTCCATCTCCGGGTACCACATCCGTGAAGCGGGCTCGACTGCGGCCCAGGAGCTCGCCTTCACCCTTGGCAACGGCTTCGCCTACGTCGAGTCGGCGGTTGCCGCCGGCCTCGACATCGATCAGTTCGCGCCGCGTCTCAGCTTCTTCTTCAACGCCCACATCGACTTCTTCGAGGAGATCGCCAAGTACCGCGCCGCCCGACGGATCTGGGCCACCTGGATGCGCGACCGCTACGGAGCCACCGACGAACGTTCACTGAAGCTTCGCTTCCACACCCAGACCGCCGGGGTGTCGCTCACCGCCCAGCAGCCCGAGGTGAACATCGCCCGTGTCGCCATCGAGGCGCTGGCCGGTGTGCTCGGAGGCACCCAGAGCCTGCACACCGACTCCTTCGACGAGGCTCTCGCCCTGCCCACCGAGAAGGCCGCCCGCATCGCCTTGCGCACCCAGCAGGTCATCGCCGAGGAGACAGGTGTGGTCCACGTCGCCGATCCCCTCGGCGGGTCCTGGTACATCGAGGAGCTCACCGACGAGATCGAACGGCAGGGCCTCGAGCTGCTGGCCCACGTGGATGAGATGGGTGATGGCTCGATGCTCGAGGGCACCATCGAGGGGATCGAACAGGGCTGGTTCCAGAGCGAGATCGGCGACGCCAGCTACCGGTTCCAGCGCAAGATGAACGACAGTCGCTGGATCCTCGTCGGCGCCAACGGCTACACCGAGGGCAACGAGGACGACCCTCCCCACACCCTCTACATCGACGACGCGGTGGAGGAGCGCCAGCTCAAGCACCTGGCCGACGTCAAACAGAAGCGCGACGACCAAAGGGTTGCCGCCTCGTTGCGCTCGCTCGCCGACGCGGCGTCGAGATCCGACGAGAACCTCATGCCCCACCTCATCGGCGCCGTCGGGCACTGCGCGACGATCGGGGAGATCGTGCACGCTCTCGAGGGCGTCTTCGGTACCTACACTGAGGGCGCTTGGCGGTGACCCTGCCCCTGCGGGTGCTGGTGGCCAAAGTCGGACTTGATGGTCACGACCGGGGCGCCCGCGTCGTGGCCCGCATGCTGCGCGACGCCGGCATGGAGGTGATCTACGCCGGCCTGCGCCAAACGCCGGAGTCCATCGTCGAGACGGCTCTGCAGGAAGACGTCGATGTGGTCGGCTTGTCCATGCACAACGCCGCCCATCGCGCCCTCGCCCCGCGAGTGGTCGAGGCACTGCGATCGGCAGGGCTGGACTGCTCGGTGGTGGTGGGCGGCGTCGTTCCCGACAGCGACATCGAGTTCCTCCACCAGCGTGGCGTGGCGGCGGTGCTGGGCCCGGGCGCGTCCGCCGAAGCGGTGGCCGAGGCCGTTCGCTCCGCCGGCGCCGACCGCGCCGACCGCCCACCGCTGAACGCCCGTTCCCGCCACCCGCCGGCCACCGGCGAGGATGGGACATGACCGAACACCAGACGACCGACACCCCCGTCGCGCTGATCACCCAGTGCGCGGACTACGTGGGGCCCGCCCTGGCCCGCCTCATGGCTGCTTCGGGCCATCGCCTGGTCCTGCACCAACCCCGACCCGAGCTGGTCGACGAGCTCACCGGCTCCGGTGCCGAGGTCGAGGTGGTGTCGAAGGCCGACCTGATGACCGCCGAGGGAAACCGGGCCGTGGTCGAGGCCGCCATCGGACGTTTCGGCCGGCTCGACGCCGCCTGCTTCGTCACCGGGTTCATCGTCGTCGGCCGCTTCCTCGACGCCGAGGTCGAGCAGTGGGACCTCGTGAAGCAGGCCAACCTCGACATGGTGTTCCACGCGCTCGGGGCGGCCCTGCCGCCGATGGTCGCTGCTCAGCGAGGCCAGATCGTCGTCTTCACCAGCGCCACCGGAGCGCGCCCCGAACCGATGGTGTCGATCTACTCCGCCACCCGGGCCGGGGCCAACGCCCTGGTGCGGGCGGTGGGTCTGGAGCACGCCGATGATGGAGTCACCGTGAACGCCATCGGCACCAACTACATGGACTTTCCCGGCTTCATCATGGCTACCGGCTCCGGCGATCCCGGGCGGCGAGCCAAGATCGAGTCGCAGGTGCCGATGAAGCGCCTGGGCACCATGGACGAGCTGGCCCAGTTCACGACGGTGCTGCTCGATGGCCGGTCACGCTTCCAGACCGGCCAGTTCTTCTCCTACAGCGGCGGTTGGAGCTCCTGAGGGAGCTTGATCAGCGACCGGCCGCGGGCGCTCCCAGGCGCCGGTTGAGTGCGGCCTCCACGAACGAGAAGGCTTCGGTGGGGGGAGGCAGCTCGCCGGCCCGCGCTGCCGACACGGCACTACAGCTCGTCACCACCGCCATGTGGGTGAACCCCTGCGGGGTGTTGCCGAGCTGTTGACCGGTGGCCGGATCGACCATCTCGGCGAAGAGGGCCAGGTCGTTGCCCACCTCGAGCAGCCGTCCCAACAGGGATTCGGCCTCGTCGACCCGTCCCGAGTGCACGAGGGCGTCGACGAGCCAGAACGAGCACAGCAGGAAGGCCCCTTCGTCACCGGCCACACCGTCGGGGTTGCGGTAGCGATGGACGTACGTACCGTCGCTGAGATCCCGCCGCACCACCTCGATCGTGTTCTGGACCCGTTCATCGGCCGGAGGCAGGAACCCGAGCGCGGGGACGAGCAGCGTCGCCGCATCGGGGAGCAGCTCGCCGGCGGCCTGCACGAACCAGCCGTCGGGGCAGCACTCGTCGAGCAGGTAGTCGGCGATGGCATCGCGCTCGTGCCGCCACCGGTCGATGTTGCCGGGAAGCTGGCCGGCATCGGCCAACCGCACGGCGCGATCGAGGGCGACCCAGCAGTTCAGCTTGGAGTGCACGAAGTGGCGGGGCTCGGAGCGGATCTCCCAGATCCCCTGGTCTGGCCGCTGCCAGCTCGTGACGGTGAGATCGGCGACCCGGCGCAGGAACTCCATGTTCTGCTCGGTCAGCTCGCCGCCGGCGTGACCGAGGAGATATGCCGCCTCCACCAGCTGGCCGAGGGAGTCGAGCTGGAGCTGGCCTGCGGCACCGTTGCCGATGCGCACCGGCGCCGAGTCACGATGACCGCTCAGATGCCCGAGCACGAGCTCGGGCAGCAGGCGCTCGCCGGTGACGCGATACATGATCTGGAGTCGGTCGGGGCGGCCGGCCCCGACACGCTCGAGCCATCCCTTGAACGCGTCGGCCTCGGGCAGGTAGCCGAGCAGGGCCAGCGACGCCAGGGTGAGGGTGGCATCCCGGATCCAGGTGAACCGGTAGTCCCAGTTGCGCGGACCGCCGATCCACTCGGGCAGCGATGTGGTCCCGGCGGCGACGACTGCGCCCGTTGGCGAGAAGGTGAGCGCCTTGAGGACGAGCGCCGACCGGTGGACGCGGCGCCGGTGATCTCCGACGTAGCTGCACCGGGCCAGCCACTCCTCCCAGAAGCGGATGGTCGAGGTGAGCCTCGACGCCATCTCGCCCGGTGCGTCGTCACCATGAGGGTCGGCCGCATGGGCCGGCGTGAACGACACCTCGATCCACGCCTCGTCGCCCTGCTCCAGGTCCCAGGTGGCGGCGACGTTCGCGTCGCCCACATCGATGGGATGGGTCGAACGCGCCCACATGGCGGTGGCGCCGCCGACGACGGTGGCCGAGGTCGGTCCGGTGGCGGTGAACCGCGGCACGACCAGTCCGTACTCGAACCGCGGTCGGAGATCGACGGTGGCGGTGACGCGGCCGTCGACGCACCGCAGGCGACGGAGTACGGAGGCGTGATGGTCGACCGCAGCCGGCCGTGCCGGGTCGAAGGGCTCGACCGGCATGCAGTCGGTTACCTCGAGTGTCCCGTCCACGGTGGTGAAGGTGGTGGCCAGCACGTTCGTCGCCGGGAGATAGGTGCGCTCGGTCCGGTGGGCGTGGTCGGCTGTCGTCACCTCGAAGTGTCCGGCGTCGGCATCGAGCAGCCGGGCGAACACGGAGGGGCTGTCGATGCGAGGGAAGCACAACCAGTCGATCGAACCGTCGAGTCCGACGAGGGCCAGCGAGTGGCAGTCGCCGATCATCCCGTAGTCACCGATGTCGTTCATGTGATCTGTCCCACGTCGCTCATCGTCGCACGGCGCGTCCACGGCGGCAGACACGACATGCCCGGCCGCTCTTCACCTGGGACCTTCGATGCGACGGAGTGAGCACATGCTGCTACCCTGCGTGCATCGCCCGACGCCTGTCGGGTTGCGCCGGCTTCTGAAGCCTGCGGGCCGTAGATGATCCTTCATCCGTCGGTCATGCTCCCGCTGCCGCGACGCAGCCTCGGCTCCGGCCGCGACGGGAGCCACCGATCGGGTCCGTCGCACCCTCGCACGCACACCGCGCGCGCCATCATCGCCAGGAGCTCACCCCCCCGTGTCCACATCCTTCTCTGACCTCGGTCTCCCCGAGCCCGTCGTCGCCTCCCTCGCCCGCCGCGGCATCACCGAGGCCTTTCCCATCCAATCCATGGCCATCCCGCCCGCTCTCTGTGGCCGCGACGTCTGTGGCCGGGCCCCGACCGGGTCGGGCAAGACCCTCGCCTTCGGGCTCCCGCTGGCTCAGCGAGTGACCAAGGCCAAGCCCCACCGTCCGCGGGCACTGGTGCTGGCGCCCACCCGCGAGCTGGCGGCCCAGATCCAAGACGAGCTCGTCCCGTTGCTCGCCGCTCGCAAGCGCTTCGTCGCCTCCTTCTACGGCGGCGTCGGGTTCGGCAACCAGCTGCGGGCGCTGCGCCGCGGCGTCGACGTGGCCGTAGCCTGTCCCGGCCGTCTGGCGGACCTCGTCCAGCGGGGTGACATCAACCTGTCCGATGTCGAGATCGTCGTCATCGATGAGGCCGACCGCATGGCCGACATGGGCTTCCTGCCCGAGGTCCGCCGCCTGCTCGACCAGGTGAAGCCCAACCGGCAGACCCTGCTGTTCTCCGCCACCCTCGACGGTGACGTCGACGTGCTCGTCCGCAACTACCAGCACTCGCCCGAGCGATGTGAGATCGAGGCCGAGCGTCACGAGATCGACCTCACCACCCATCACTTCTGGGACGTGAAGCGCGAAGACCGGGTGGCCACCGCGGCCCGCCTCGTCGCCGAGCATGGCTCGTCCGTCGTGTTCTGCCGCACCAAGCACGGCACCGACCGCGTTGCCCGTCAGCTGCGCAGTGCTGGGGTATCAGCTGTCGCCATCCACGGTGGCCGTTCGCAGGGCCAGCGCGACCGGGCCCTGGCCTCGTTCTCCAGCGGAAGCACCCAGGCGCTGGTGGCCACCGACGTGGCGGCCCGAGGCATCCACGTCGACGACGTGCAGTGCGTGCTGCACTTCGACATCGCCGGCGATCACAAGGACTACGTCCACCGCTCGGGACGGACCGGCCGGGCCGGCGCCGAGGGCACGGTGGTGTCGTTCGTGACCGACAGCGACATCGCCAAGGTCCGCCAGATGCAGAAGAAGCTGGGCATGCCCGTTCACTCCACGGGTGCTGGGGGCCGGGAAGAGACCCGCGTGGAGCGAGCATCGCCGTCGGGTCGTCCCCGTCGCCAGAAGTCGAGCTCGTCCACCGGGCGCGGGGGCGGTCGGCCGGGGTCGGGTCGCGGCGACGGCCAGGGCAGGCCCAAGCAGCGCGGCCAGTCCGGTCGACCGGCTCGCAACAAGCATCGCGGGCAGGGGGGCGGCCCCCGCCGTAGCCGCTCGTCGTCGCGCTAGCCGGTGGAGCGGTCGGGTTACCATCGGGCCCGACAACCCCCGACTCGGAGCACCCACATGCCTGCCTTCCACGACCTCGTCCTCGATGATCTCGAGGGCAACGCCGTCAGCTTCGACCGGTACCGGGGAAAGCTCGTGTTGGTGGTCAACGTCGCCAGCTACTGAGGTTTCACTCCCCAGTACGCAGGTCTGCGTGCAATCCATCACACACATGCCGACCAGGGCTTCGAGGTGGCCGGCTTCCCGTGCAACCAGTTTGGAGCGCAGGAGCCCGGAACGCCGGCGGAGATCAGGAAGTTCGTCACCGAGAACTACGACATCGACTTCCCGATGTACGCCAAGCTCGAGGTCAACGGCGATGGCGAGTCTCCGCTGTACACGCTGTTGAAGACGGCCAGGCCAAAGGATGACGGAGATCCCGACATCGTGTGGAACTTCACCAAGTTCCTCGTCGGGCGCGATGGCGAGGTGCTGGATCGCTTCGAACCACCGGTGACCCCCGAGGAGATCAGCGAGGAGCTCGCCCACCACCTCTGAGCTGGCCGGGAGGAGAGCCTCCTGCCATCGCGGCCGTCGATCCCCCCTTACCCGCCGATCAGTCGAGGAGGCCGAACGGGCCCGTGACCTCGTAGGTGATGCCGCGATGGGTGAGCACGCTGTCGAAGGGGCTCGGCAGCCCCGCCTCCTCCGCTACCACCTTCTCGCCGTCGCGGATCGAGGCGCCGCGCTGGGAGGAGAAGAACATCCGGGTGCCGGACGGGTCGAACACCGGGCCGGTGAGCTCGCTGCCGGGCGCCGCCTCGATGACCTCGAGGAAGGTGCTGGCGTCGTAGGTCCCGTTGTTCTCCGACAGCAACAGCATCCGCTTGCGGTCACTGCTGTCCTCGGCCACGAAGACGTCGCCCCAGGGCGAGACGGTGACGTTGTCCACCTTGACGGCGGTCTCCAAGTCGGGACCGACCGGGGTGGCGTCGTAGATCACCTCGATGGTCGGGTGATCGACATCTTCGACGTCGAGTGCCCACACGCGGCGGTCGCCCTTGGTGGCCACGTAGACGGTGTCGCTGTCGTACCAGCAGCCCTCGCCGCCGTCGAACACGGTCGCCGCCGGAACCTGCTCACGCGTCGGCCCGGTCACGCCCGACGGGTCGGGGACCTCATGCCAGGTGACGTCTCCCTGGTCGACGGCAGCCGCCTCCAACACGCCCGAATCGAGAACGCCCATCCCGTCGTCGCGCCATGCGTCGGGAGTGAACCGGTAGAGGAGGCCGTCACCGTCGTCCTCGGTGAGGTACAGGTGGTGACGGGTCGGATCCACGGCCACGGCCTCGTGGTTGAACCGGCCGAGGGCGGGACGGGGCAACCCCTGGCCGGGGCCTGACGGGTCGCACTCCCACACCATTCCGGCCGGTCCTCCCTCGGCGGTGAAGTCGTACTCCTCGCACGAGAGCCACGTACCCCACGGCGTGGTCCCCCCGGCGCAGTTCTGCGACGTTGACCGCAGGATGGGGTATCCGCCGACCACGTTGCCCTCCGCATCGAAGCGGAGCGCGTTGACGCCACCGATGAGTGGTGCCTCGCTGTTGCACACGTAGACCCAGCCACCGTCGTCGAGTGGGAACGTTGCGGCGCCGTCGGGTGAGACGTGCCACGGGCCAAGGAGCGGCGCGCCCTCCACCGGCTGCATCGATTCGGCGATCACCCGATGGGTGAACCCCTCCGGCAGGCGGAGCCCGGTGGTGCCTCCTGAGGGTGGTCCCAGTGGACCGTAGGGACCGTCTCCGGGAGTCGCTGACAGCAGGTGGCGCCAGGCGCTGGGACCGAGCGCGAGCCCGAGTCCGCTGGCGGTGGCTGTTTGGAGGAACCGGCGGCGATCCATCCCGCCATCTTCGACACCGACGGCGACACCTCCTCCCGTGGCGCCCGGCCGTGAACGGCCAGCAGGTCAGAGGTTCATGAAGTCGGGGGTGTTGAACACCCAGCTCTTCTCCTCATGGCGCCGGGCGATGCGCCACCCCTCCGGAGTGCGGCGGTACTCGTCGACGTACCAGAGGCCGAGCATGAACACCTGGGTGTGGTCGTCGTCGATACGGAGCTCCTGGGGGTTGAAGCACATCACCCGCCCGGTCCCGCTGTCGCCGTCGATGCGGATCTGGATGTTGGCGTTCAGGTGCTGGGTGGCGGGGAACATGCCCATCACGCCGTGGAGGAACTCGATCGTGGTCTCGAGGTCACCCACTGATCCCCCGAAGGCGCTGTAGTCGATGTGGGCGTCGGCGGTGAAGACGCCGCGCAGCCCGTCGAAGTCTTTGTGGTCGATCAGATCGGCGTAGTGGTAGAGGAGATCCTGGATCTCGAATCGATCCGACATCTCCTGCGCTGACAGCGTCACCTTCGCTCCCAAGGTCGAGGGGTCCGGCCGCGGCGGCGTCCGGCACCGTTACGTGTGGTAACACGGCCCCATGGCTTTCTTCAACCCTGCTGATCTGGTCAAGAAGGTCGACCGAGCGGTGGCCAAGGTCGACGTTGTCCTCGAAGACGTGGACGCCACGCTGAAGGCGGTGAGCGGAACGCTCAGCACCGTCGAAGGAACGCTGTCGACCGTCGACTCGTCCTTGGCAACCGTGCGCGACACGCAGACTTCAGCCGAACAGGTATTGGCCGACGCGACGTCGGTGCTCTCCGACGTGCGTGGCCTACTCGGTGAGCTCCAGGACGAGATGGTCTTGCTGCGTCAGGTTCCCGACATCGCCCTCCAGGTTTCAGAGATCCACGCTGCGGTGACGGCGAGGGGCTGAGCAGCCAGCCGGGCGCGACGATGCCGCTCAGTGCGTGAGCGGCATCAGTGACGGGGTTGTCGGGATGGTTGTCGGGATGCGGACGGTCAGCGACCAGCGTTGGGTTTGCGGCCATGGTTGGCCTTGTTGCGCCGGGCCTTGAGCTTCCGCTTGAGGGTTTTCTTGGACATGAGGGTGGTCACGGTACCGGACGGCTTGGCGGTCGCGCATCTCGGGCACGTCGTTCGTGACCCGATGGGCAACCTCGTTCTGCCCAGATGGCTGGAGTTCTTCGACTCCGTCGGAGATCCCGGCCCGTGCACCGCCCGCTGTCGGCGCCGTTCCTGGCCTGCTCTCGGCCCTGCGATGCCCTCCGGATCGGACAGCGCGGCGCGCTGGTGGTGCTGCGGCCCATTTTCGCGCCGCGCTGTTGGCGATGTCTGGCCATGACCTGGCTAGAACCTGGCTGGTGCCGGGCTAGCCGACATGACGCTCACCAGCCCCGACCAGCCGTCGAGCAACGCCCCTTCGACACCAGCCACCTAGCAACCGTCAGGCGGCGTGCGCGGCGGTCCACTCCAGGAGGTCGTCGACGCTCCGGGTGTTCATGATGCGTTCCGGGTCGATGCCGCACTCCGCCGCTCGCGCGCAGCCGTAGGCCTGCCACTCGAGTTGCCCGGGCGCGTGGGCGTCGGTGCTGATGGTGAGGGGCACCTCCCACTCCGCCGCGAGCCGCAGGAGGCGACGCGGCGGATCCAGTCGTTCGGGCCGGCAGTTGATCTCGACGGCGGTGTCGAACTGCTTGGCCGCCGCGAACACCACCTCGGCGTCGAACCTCGACTGGGAGCGGCCGCGCCCGACCAGCTTGCGTCCCGTGCAGTGGCCGATGACGTCGACGTGGGGGTTGGCGATCGCCACCACGAAGCGGCGGGTCATAGCCCCGGCATCCATCGAGAGCTTCGAGTGGGCGGACGCCACGACCACGTCGAGCCGGGCGAGCACGTCATCGTCCATGTCGAGCGAACCGTCCTCGAAGATGTCGACCTCCATGCCTCGCAGGACGCGAAACGGAGCGAGCCGCTGGTTGACGTCGTCGATCTCGTCGAGCTGGGCGAGCAGACGCTCACGGCTGAGGCCGTGGGCCACCGTGAGCCGGGGCGAGTGATCGGTGATGACCAGGTACTCGTGGCCCAGCGCCTGCGCGGCACGGGACATGGTCTCGACGGTGGCCCCACCGTCGGACCAAACGGTGTGGCTGTGGCAGTCGCCGCGCAGCCGCTCTCGGATCGCCCCGCCCACGCCAGGCTCGATCGCCGTCTCCGCCTCCAGCTTCTCGATTCGAGTGACCGGTTCGCCGCGCACGGCTTGGGTGATGACCTCGCTGGTCGACGGCCCGATGCCGTCGAGCTCGGTGAGGGTTCCGGCTTCGACTCGGGCCTCGAGCTCGTCGGCCTCGAGCCGGGCGACGATGTCGGCGGCCCGCCCGAAGGCGCGCACCTTCTGGGCGGTGAGCAGGCCGCGGTCCATCAGGTAGATCACCCGAACCAGCGCCGCGATGGCGTCGTTCACTGCGTGGCTCATGCGAGCGTCAAGGCTACCGAGGTCCCGGGGGGAGCCCCACGGGGAGGCCCGCCTGGAGCCTGCGACCTCCATAGTGCGCATCGAGTTGGGGCGTGGTGGCCGGTCGGCGGCGCCCGGCCCTACCCTCGGGCCACCTGTGGAACGCTTCGGGTTCGTCGGGCTCCCCAACGCCGGCAAGTCATCGCTGTACAACGCGCTGTCCGGCGGCGGCGCCCTCGCTGCGCCCTATGCCTTCGCCACCACCGACCCCAACGTCGGCATCGCCCGCGTGCCCGATCACCGTCTGGAGCTTCTGGCCGAGATGTCGCGGTCGGCCAAGGTCGTGCCGGCCCGGGTCGAGTTCTACGACATCGGTGGGCTGGTCGAGGGCGCCAGCCAGGGGGAGGGCCTGGGCAACAAGTTCCTGGGCGGCATCCGCGAGGTCGACGCCATCGTCTACGTGCTCCGGGCCTTTCGCGACGATGACGTGCCCGGCCCCACCGACGCCCTCGAGGCCCTGTCGATCCTCGAGACCGAGCTGGCATTGGCCGATCTCGAGGGCGTCGAGCGCTCCATCGACCGCAAGCGCAAAGCAGCCCGGAACGACCCCGACCTCCGGCCCGAGGCCGACGCCCTCGAAGCGGCACTGGTGCACCTCAGCGAGGGCACACCCATCTACCGCACCGATCTGACCGCGGCCCAGCGCGAGGATCTCGCCCCGAGCTTCCTCCTCACCAACAAGCCGGTGCTTGCCGTGGTCAACATCGGCGACGACATGCTCGACGACGGCGACGAGCTGGCCGGCATGGTTGCCGCCGCTCTGGGAGGTGCCGACGTGGTCGCCATGTGCGTGCAGCTCGAAGCCGAAGCCGCCATGTTGGACACCGAGGCCGAACGGGTCGAGATGCTCGAGGGCCTGGGGCTCGGCGAGGGGGCGCTGCCGCGGTTCCTCCAGGCTGCCTACCACCGGCTCGGGCTGCGCACGTTCCTGACCACCGGCGAGAAGGAGAGCCGGGCGTGGACATTCCGTGCCGGCGCCACGGCACCCGAGTGCGCAGGCGTGATCCACACCGACTTCCAGCGCGGCTTCATCAAGGCGGAGGTCATCCGCTGGGACGCGTTGTTGGAGATCGGGTCGTGGAGCAAGGCTCGCGATGTCGGGAAGCTCCGGGTCGAGGGCAAGGACTACGTCGTCGACGATGGCGACGTCATGGAGTTCCGCTTCAACGTCTGATCTGAGACTGAGGAGCGCCCGGTCGCCTCGCCCACGACCCCAGGGCCCCAGGAACCCACGATCCCAGGAACCCACGACCCTGAGCCCCGGAGAGGATGGCGCTTCAGAGCTCGAGCAGCGCGTTCTCGATGACCTCGGTGAGGGCAGGGTGGATCCACATCTGCTCGCGGGCCAGCTCGTCGACGGTGCTGCCGAACCGCATGCCCTGGATGAGCACCTGGATGAGGGTGGAGGCCTGGGGTCCCACGATGTGGGCACCGAGCAGGCGTCGGGTGTGGGCGTGGGCGATGAGCTTCACGAACGACGTCGTGTCCTCCATGGCCCAGCCGTAGGCGGTGGAGGAGTACATCTTGCTCCCGCACACGAAGGGCAGCGTCTCGGCCGCGGCCTGGCGTTCGGTCAGGCCCACCGATGCCACCTGGGGGTGGCCGAACACCGCGTGGGGGATGATGGAGTGGTCCATCACCCGCGGCTCGTCGGGGTGAGCGATGTTGTGGAAGGCGACCCGGGCTTCGGCGTTGGCCACGTGCTTGAGCTGGCGGTGGTTGGCGATGTCGCCGATGGCATAGATCCCCGGCATCGACGTCTCCTGATGCTCGTCCACGACGATGGCCCCGGAGGGGTCGGTGCGGACCCCGGTGGCGTCGAGGTCCAGCAGGTCGCAGTTGGGGACTCGGCCGGTCGCGACCAGCAGCATGTCGCCCCGCACGTGGTGCTCGGGGCCGTCGCCCTGGTGGTAGACGACCGTGACCTCATCGTTGGCTCGCTCGACACGGTCGACACGGGCCCCGAGATGGAGGTTGAAGCGCTCGGCGGCCAGATCGGTGACACAGACCGACACGTCGTCGTCCTCGGACCGCAGCAGCCGCGGCCCGCGGTTGACGATCGACACCTCCGAGCCCAGGCCGTCGAACACGTGGCCGAGCTCGATGGCGATGTAGCCGCCGCCGAGCACCACGAGCCGGCGGGGGAGCGTGTCGATGCGCATGATGGTGTCGGAGGTGTGGAACCCGCTGCCGTCCAGACCGGGGATGTCGGGGATGAACGGCCGGGCACCGGCGGCCAGGAGGAAGCGCTCGGCGGTGAGCCGCCGACCATTCACCTCGAGCACTTTTGTGTCGACGAACCGGCCGGTCCCGTGCACGTACGTGGTGTTGGGGCATCTCTCAGCCCGGTACTCCTCGCCCTGGGCGACGATCGGGTCGATTCGCCCGAACACACGGTCGCGGATGGCGGGCCAGTCGGCTCCGTTCAGCTGGGCGTCGAGCCCGTAGCGGCCGGCTTCGCGGACAGCCATGGCGATGTCGGCCGCGTACACGAACATCTTGGACGGCACGCAGCCGCGATTGATGCACGTGCCGCTGAACACGTCGCGCTCGACGAGGGCGATGCGGGCGTCGTCGAGATCGGCAGGGATGGCGTTGCCCGACCCCGTTCCCACGATGACGAGATCGAAATCCTCCACTGGCTCCCCCGGCGGATCCACCGCGACGACGGACACCGTGCGAGTGACCGTCCCCAGACCGTACCGTCGTGGCAATGGGTTGGCTGCTGCGGGACGGTGAGGTGGTGGCAAACCTCGAGATCGCCCAAGGACGATCGGCGCGACGGAAGGGACTGTTGGGCAGGGACGGTGTTGCCGGTGGCCTGTGGTTGGAGCCGGCGTCGTCCGTACACACCCTTGGCATGCGCTTCCCGCTCGATGTCGCCTTCCTCCGGCCTCGTCCCGACGACGACCCTGGGCCGATGGAGCGATGGGAGGTCGTCGCCACCTGCCGCATGCCTCCCCATCGAGTCAGCCGTCCCCGGATGCGAGCGACGGCGGTGCTCGAAGCCGAGGCCGGGGCCTTCGCCCGTTGGCGGGTCGAACCCGGCGTGACCGTCGAGGTCCGGCGGTGACCGGGGGCGGCCGTCTCGTCCTGGTGGGCACCCCCATCGGCAACATGGGTGATCTGGCCCCCCGGGCGGCCGAAGCCCTGGCCAACGCCGATGTCGTCGCCTGCGAGGACACGCGCCACACCGGCCGGCTCCTCCAACGAGCGGGCATCTCGGTCCCGAGGTTGTTGTCGTTCCACGAGCACAACGAGGCTGCGCGCGCTGACGAGATCATCGCGCTGCTCGACGACGGCCAGACGATCGCTCTGGTGAGCGATGCCGGGATGCCGACGGTGTCTGATCCTGGACAGCGCCTGGTGACTGCCGTCGGCGCCGCCGGCCACGAGGTCACGGCGGTGCCCGGCCCCACCGCCGCGGTCACCGCCCTGGCCGTGTCGGGTCTCCCAGCCGAACGTTGGGTGATGGAGGGCTTCCTCCCGCGCCAGGGGCGGGAGCGATCCGAGCGCATGGCCGCCATCGCCGGCGAACCTCGAACCACGCTGATCTACGAGTCGCCCCGCCGATTGGGTCGAACACTCTCCGACCTCCTGGCGGTGGCCGACCACGATCGTCGCGTCGTCGTGTGCCGGGAGCTGACCAAGCTGCACGAGGAGGTGTGGCGAGGTGCCCTCGGCGATGCGGTCCAGCGGTGGGCGGGCGTTGATGTGAAGGGAGAGGTGGTGGTGGTGGTCGGCCCCGCGGTCGCGGAGGAGGTGGATGACGACGAGATCCTCGCCGCGTTGACCCGGGCGCGGAGCGACGGGCTCTCGGCCCGCGACGCCGCGGCTCGAGTGAGCGAGGATCTGGCGGTCGCTCGCAACCGTGTCTACCGGATGGCGATCTATACCTGATCGCGGCTTGTGTCATCGCTCGGGCGTTGTTCGGCTGGGTGTCCCGAATGCTCGATGTTGCGAACAGTGGCTAGGTTGTGGCTCGCGGTCGGTATCATCCGACCGGTACCCGAACAACCCCGATCCTGGAGGATCTCCTGAGATGACCCTGACCCGTGCCCGCGCCCGCCTGTTGGCGCTGCTGATGCTGCTGTTCGTGACAGCAGCTGCCTGCTCGTCTGACGACGACGACCCAGCCATCGAGACCGGCGACGGGGATGGCACCGAGCAGATGGACGACGCCGCGGTGTCGTTCGGCTCGCCCGCCGATGGCGACGAGGTCTCGAGCCCCGTCGCGCTGACCTTCACCGCCACCGGCATCGAGATCCATCCTGCCGCTGACGCCGTCGAGGATGGCAAGCACTTCCACGTCATGATCGACACCGACTGCGTCGCCGAGGGCGAGGTCATCGCCGCTGACGAGAGCCACGTCCACTTCGGTGACGGCTCAACCGAGACCGAGCTCGAGCTCGAGGCGGGTTCGCACACCCTGTGCCTCCAGGCTGCCGACAACGACCACGTCGCCACGCCTTACACCCACGTGATCACCATCACGGTGGTCTGACCGCCCCCTCGTCGCGTCGATCAGGCGGCGACGCCCACCCGCGCTCGCGCTTCGGCTACCACCGGCGAAACACCCATCGACCAGCGCAGAGCGTTGGCGACCAGTGCCGCCGTCGGTTCGACCACCGCCCCATGCCGGATGGGGTCGAACGCGAGCTCGGCGACGGGATGGGCCCAGCGGGGCATCAGCCCGATGGCGGCCGCCACCATCACCTGGTAGACCGCGGCTTCTGCCCCCTTGGCTCCCGGCGGATCGAGCAGCCAGGCGATCGTGTCGCGGGCCTGGTCGAACACCGCCAGCTCAGGGCGCATCCGACGGTAGAAGTCCCGCACCTCGACGGCCGACATCGGGATGTTCGTCCCGCCGAGCTCACGGCCGATGATCGAGGTCTCGGCGTAGTACTGGTCGACGTCTGCGGGAGACAGGGCGCGTCCGCTGTAGCGCTGGTAGCTGCGGAGGAACTGGCCCACCTCGGTGACGTGGACCCAGGCGAGGTGGTCGGGGTCGTTGGCCTCATAGGGGATGCCGTCGGGGCGGGTGCCGACCACCTTGTTGTGCAGGGCGCGCACCGTCCCGATGAGCCGTTCGGCCACCTCGGTGCTCCCATAGGCGGTGCCGGCCACGAACGAGCCGGTGCGGGCGAGCCGGGCCTGGGGGTCGCTGCGGTAGTCACTGTGGTCGGCCACACCGGCCATCACTCCGGGGTGGAGGGCCTGGAGGAACAGCGAGCTGATCCCGCCCATGAACATGCATGGGAAGTCGGCGAACACCCGCCAGGTGACCGAGTCGGGTCCGAAGAGGCCCGGATCGCCGACGGGGTCGGTGTACTGCACGCCGGGCAGGCCCACACGGTTGCCCATGGTGTTGGTGACCCGATCGGTGACCGTGGCCCGCATGGCGTTGGTGAACCCCGCCAGCGGGCCGTTCAGCACCGCGCCTACCGGAAGCAGGGCCCGGTTCACCGCCTCCGCGGGGCGACGAGGCGGGGTGATCAGCTCCAACATGCCCATCAGCTCACCAGGGTAGAGGCAACCCCCATCTCGAGGTGCCCACCGGCGGTGAGCCCCGGGGGTCAGGCTGGATGGCTGGTGTTTTTCGACTCCGTCGGAGATCCCGGTCCGTGCACCGCCCGCTGACGGCGCCGTTCCTGGGCGGCTCTCGGCCCTGTGATGCCCTCCGGATCGGACAGCGCGGCGCGCTGGTGGTGCTGCGGCCCACTTTCGCGCCGCGCTGTTGGCGATGTCTGGCCATGACCTGGCCGTCGACACCCAGCAGCAGCCGGCATGACCCTCACCAGCCCCGACCAGCCGTCGAGTGACGCCCGTTCGACACCAGCCACCTAGGTGGCGTCCCAGACCAGGGCGCTGTCGGTGGCGGCGTCGAGCAGGGCGCCAGGGTGGCCCTTGTCGATGTGGCCGATGAGCCCGTTGTAGATGGAGTAGCCCACGAGCTCGCGCAGCCGCGGCTCGAACCCTGCGGCGATCGAGCGAGGGATGCCGAGCTGCTGGTTCTCCTGCTGGCGGATGAACCCGGCGCAGTAGTTCATGGCGATGCCGACGCGGATCTCGTCCGTCGTGTTGGCACCCCCTCCGTGCCACAGGCTTCCGTTCCACACCAGCACCGATCCGGCCTCCATCTCGGCGGCCACGGTGGGGTAGTCGCCGCCGTAGTCGGGGTTGCCCTCGAGGTGGGAGCCGGGGACGAGACGGGTGGCGCCGTTGGCGTCGGTGAAGTCGGTGAGCGCCCACATCGTGTTGCACACGATGGGGATGTGGGGCTTCTCGAGGGGGATGAGGATGTCGTCGGCGTGGATGGGCTGAGGCGTCTCGCCGGGGTGGATGGCGATGCTCGACAGGCTGCTCACCAGACAACCATGATCAAGTACGCCCTCGACCACCGGGAGGATCACCGGATCGACGGGGATGGCCTCCCACTGCTCGCCGTGGACGAGCAGGTTGTAGACGCGCTTGGTCGCGAACCCCTCGAAGTCGTTGGAGCAGAAGTCACCCTCGAGATCCCCAACTGCGGTGAGCAGCTCCTGGCGGCGTCGGGGTTCGATGACGTCGGGGATGACCGTGTACCCGACCTCGGATATCTCGTCGAGATGGCGCTGACGGGTGGCGGCGTCCATCGGTCAGGCCGACAGGGCGGCGATGGCTTTGTCGGCGTGGGTCTCCATGTTCATCTCCGAGCGGATGACCGCCTTCACGGTGCGATCGGTGTCGATGACGAACGTGTGGCGCCGGGCCATCGCGACCAGCGGTCGCTTGGTGCCGAAGATCTTGGCGATCTTGCCGCCCTGATCCGACAGCAGCGTGAAGCCGAGATCGTGGCGGTCATCGAACTCCTTCTGCTTGGCCACGCTGTCGCTCGAGATGCCGACCGGTCGAGTGCCAATGGCGGCCAGGTCGCCTTTGAGGTCGCGGAAGTGACACGACTCGGCGGTGCAACCCGGCGTCATCGCCTTGGGGTAGAAGAACAGCACGATCGGCCCCTCCGCCAGCAGCGACGACAGGGTGTGGGTGGTGCCGTGCTGGTCGGTGGCCTCGAAGTCGGGAACCTGGTCTCCGGTCTGCATGGCCCACATTGTGGTGGATCACAGGGCCTTCGTGCCCCTCGGCCCCGGCAGGGGGTCGTGTCGCCGATCGGACCATGAGATGGGGCGCTCACCCAGCGTGGGTCGCTCCCACCGGACGTGGTCCACGTAAGCTGTTACACCCCTTCCGTACTGTCGGCGCATGGACATCGCTGTCGTCATCGCCGCCTTCGGGGCGTTCTGCGTCCTCCTCGTGCTCCAGCTCCGGGGCCGCCCCTCCGCCTCATCGGCCGACGTGGGGGCGGCGGTGGCCACCGCCGTCGAATCGGCCGTGGCCCGGGTGCGGGCCGACGCCTCCGACGAACGCGATGCCGCCATCCGCACCGCGCTCGACCAGGCCATGGTCGCCACCAGCGCCCTCAGCGCCCAGCAGCAGCAGGCCCTCCAGCAGGCGCTCGAAGCCACCAAGGCGCTGGGCGCCGACCAGCGCGGGGCGGTCGAAGCCACCCTCCGCAGCGCCCTCGAAGCCACCACCGAGCTCGGCCGTCACCAGCGCCAGGCGGTCGAGCAGGCGCTCGAGGCCAAGACCAAGGTGGTCGGCAACGAGGTCGCCCAGCTTCGGGAGCAGATGGTCGGCTTGGTCGACATGGTGCAGGAGCTCGAGGGCCAGCGCCGCCAGCAGGCGGGCGCTCTCGACGCCACCCTGAAGTCGCTCGGAACCACCACCCGATCGCTCACCGAGGCACTGGCCAGCCCCAAGACCCGGGGCCAGTGGGGCGAGCGCACCGCCGAAGACCTGCTGCGCCACCTCGGAATGGTCGAGGGCATCCACTTCATCCGCCAGACCGCCAATGCGGCCGGCACCATTCCCGACATCACGTTCCTGCTGCCCGACGAGCGCAAGCTGCACATGGACGTGAAGTTCCCCATCGACGCCTACCTCCGCTATCTCGAAGCCGACTCCGACGCCGATCGACAGCGCCACGAAGCCAGCTTTCTCAAGGCGGTGCGGGCCCGCATCCGCGAGCTGCGCGGCCGCGACTACATCGACCCCGAAGCCGGTACGGTCGACCAGGTCCTGTGCTTCGTGCCGAACGAGGCCGTCTACGCGTTCATCTGCGAGCGCGGCCCCCAGCTGCTCGACGAGGCGCTCGCCGACCGGGTCGTGCTGTGCTCACCCACCAACCTCTACGCCCTGCTCTCGGTGGTGCGGCAGGCGTCGGAGCTGCTCCAGGTGGAGCGCACGTCCGACGAGGTGCTTTCGCTGCTCGGCGCGTTCGACAAGCAGTGGACCAAGTACTGCGATCAGATGGATCTCGTCGAGAGGCAGTTCATCACCGTCCAGAAGTCATTCGACAACCTCACCGGCACCCGTCGCCGCCAGCTGGCCAAGCCGCTCGACCGTCTCGACGCGCTCCGCAACGAGCGTGGTCTCCCCGTCGCCGCCGGATACGACCCCGACGACGCCCCGGTGGCAACGCTTCGCGCCGTCGGTGACGACTCGTTCTGATGGACCGCTGACGCGCCTCGAATCGAGGAGGGTGAGCAAGTGGAGGGTCTGTAGGGTTCGGCGGGTGAGCCGCTTCTACGTCACCACGCCGATCTACTACGTCAACGACGCGCCTCACATCGGGCACGCCTACACCACGATCACCGCCGACGCGCTGGCCCGGTGGCACCGCCTTTGCGGCGACGAGACGTACTTCCTCACCGGCACCGATGAGCACGGCCTGAAGGTGCAGCGGGCGGCCGAGGAGCACGGTGTCGAGCCGACGGAGTGGGCCGCTCGCACCGTGGAGCGGTTCAAGGAGGCGTGGGCCGAGCTCGACATCACCTACGACGATTTCATCCGCACCACCGAACCCCGCCACTACGCCGCCGTCGCCAAGATCCTCCAGGCCTGCCACGACAACGGCGACATCGAGCTCGCCACCTACGAAGGCCTCTACTGCGTGGCCTGCGAGGCCTACTACACCCCCGACGAGCTCGACGGCGAGAGCTGTCGGGTGCACGGCAGACCGGTCGAGCACGTCACCGAGGAGAACTACTTCTTCAAGCTCAGCCGCTACGAGAAGCCGCTGCTCGATTGGTACGAACAGCACCCCGATTTCGTCCAACCCGAGACCAAGCGCAACGAAGCGCTCGGCTTCATCAACACGGGCCTTCGCGACTTCTCCATCAGCCGCACCTCGCTGAGCTGGGGTGTACCGCTTCCGTGGGACGACCGCCACGTCACCTACGTCTGGTTCGACGCCCTCACCAACTACATCACCGCCGTCGGCTACGCCGATGATCCCGACCGCTTCGCCACCTGGTGGCCGGGCACTCACCTCATCGGCAAGGACATCCTGCGGTTCCACTGCGTGTACTGGCCCGCCATGCTGCTGTCGGCGGGGATCGAACCGCCCAAGAACATCCACGTACACGGGTTCCTGCTGGTAGGCGGCGAGAAGATGTCCAAGACCAGCCTCAATCAGATCGCGCCCTCCGATCTCGTCGCCGACTTCGGGGTCGACGGCACGCGCTACCACTTCCTTCGTGACCAGCCGTTCGGCCCCGACGGCGACTTCTCCCATGAGGGAATGGTCGCCCGCTACAACGCTGACCTGGCCAACAACCTTGGGAACCTGGTGGCGCGGGTCGCCACCGTGGTGGCCAAGAAGTGCGACGGGGTCGGCCCCGCCCCGAGTCCTGACTCGCCGCTGGCGGCGGTGGCACGCCAGTCGCTCGAGGATGCCTCGGCGGCGTGGGGGCGGGTGGCGCCGAGCGACGCGCTCGACGCCACCTGGCGCCTGATCCGCGAGACCAACGGGCACCTGGAGGACAACGAGCCGTGGAAGGCCGATCCCGGCCCCGACGTCGACGCCGTGCTCGGCGATGCCCTGGAGGCCTTGCGCATCGTGTCCATCCTGGCCACCCCCGCCGTTCCCGCCGCCTGCGCCGAGATCTGGTCCCGGATCGGGCTCGAGGGCTCACCGGCGGGCCAGCGCCTCCCCGACGCGGCCCGGTGGGGCGGCTACCCCGGCGGGCTCACCGTCACCAAAGGCGACTCGCTTTTCCCTCGATTCGCGTGACTGCGGCCTTTCCCGATTCGGGCGCCGGCCGGGCAGCATCGTGGCTGGCGGGACAGCTGGTGGCTGGACGTGCGCCCGACGCCGCGGCCATCACCGACGCCGCGGCCGTCGCCCTCCTCGGTTCCCGGCCCGCGGATCGCCTTGCCGCCCAGCTCGCTTTGGCTGCCGACCGGTTGCGTGGCGGCCGGGCCGTCGCCGTCTATCCCTCCGGCGCCGCTGGCGTCGACGTGGTCGTCGTCGACCCGGCCGGCCGCCGCCACCTGCTCAGCGTTGCCACCGACGACAACGGGCTGCTCACCAGCATCGAGGTCGAGCCGTGGCCGCCGCCGGGGGCGCTCATGGCTCGCGACGACCTCGGCCGCCCCGCCCCCACCGACGCCGCCCCCAGCCTCCCCGCCCGGGAGTCCAACCGTGTCCACGACCTGCTCTCCGAGGCCTGGGACCACCTTCCCCTGGTCGGGCTGCACGCGGCCGTGAGCCATCCCGACGGGTACCACCACGCCCGCATCGGGTGGGCCGACCCCGCCGAGCGGACGGTGTGGGGCCCCATGACCCGGCACCGGATCGGTTCGATCACCAAACCTCTCGTGGCGGCGGTGGCTATGGCCCTGGCCGCCGACGGCATCGTTGACCTCGATGGCCCGATCGCTTCCTTGCTGCCGGTGAACGGGCTCGCCGAGGACGTGACCCTCCGCCACCTTCTCACCCACACCTCGGGCATCGAGAGCGACGCACCGGCTGCCGCGCCCGGCGACACCGCTCCGCTGGCTCTCTCCGACCTGCTCGCTGACGGGCTCGACGCCCCGTTCCCACCCGGTGTGCGCGAGGCGTACAGCAACGTGGGCTACGCGCTCGCCGGGGCGGCCCTCGAGCAGGCAGCGGCCACGTCGCTCCCCGAGCTGCTGAGGACCCGCGTGCTCGAGCCGCTGGGCATGGCAACGACGGTCCTTGCTGACCCCGCCGAGCAGGGACCCGGGCCGCTCGCCCGTGGGGTGGAGGTGCGGGCCGGCACCGTCATCGATGCCGGTCCCATCGCGGTGACCATGCCCGCTGCGGGCGGAGCGTGGTCCACGCCGTCGGACATGGCCCGTCTCGGTGGAGCGATGGCCGCCCGCCTGTCGCCGTTCACCGGGGCCGTCCGCGACCAGATGCTGGAGCCCTCGGTGCCGATCAGCGGGCAGCCCGGCTGGCATCGGGCGCTGGGCTGGGTCGTCGGTGAGGTGTCGGGCCTCCTCGTCGCGGGCCACGACGGTGGGTGGCCCGGATGGTCAGCCGCCCTGTGGATCGCACCGGATCGAGGATGGGCGGTGTACCTGGCCGCCAACGCCGGTGGCCTCACCGAGGGCGGGGACGATCTCAACTCCCGGGCCCGGACGCTGCTGGTCGATCTCGCCGGCCGATGACGGCGGTGCGGGGCCGAGCGTCGGTCACTTCTGCGAGCCGGCGAGCAACCCCTGGACGAAGTAGCGCTGGAACGAGAAGAACACGATGAGCGGGACGACCATCGACACAAAGGCGCCCGGGGCGATGACGTCGATGTTGGAGCCGAACTGGCGGGTCTGCTCGCGGATGGCGACGGTGATCGGCGCCGCCCCCGTGTCGGCGAACACCAGGGCGACGAGCAGGTCGTTCCACACCCACAGGAACTGGAAGATGGCCAGCGACGCGATGGCGGGGATGCCGAGGGGCAGCACGACCCGGAGGAAGACGGTGAGCTCGCTGGCCCCGTCCATCCGAGCCGCCTCCAAGAGCTCGCCGGGGATGCCCAGGAAGAAGTTGCGGAGGAGGAACACGGCGAAGGGCATGCCAAACGCCACATGGAACAGGACCACGCTGGGGATCGAGCCGAAGATCCCCAGGTCGCCGTAGAGCTGGGCGATGGGGATCAGCGCCACCTGGAGCGGCACGACCAGCAGGCCCACCACCAGTAGGAACACGGCGTCGCGCCCGGGGAAGCGGACGAAGGCGAAGGCGTAGGCGGCCATGGCGGCGATCAGCACGAGCAGCACGACGGTGGGCACGGTGATGGCGACCGAGTTCCACAGCGAGTCGGTGATGCGCTGGTTGTCCAACAGCTTCTGGTAGTTGTCGAGGGTGAGCTGGCTTGGCGCGGTCAGCGCCCGCCACCACCCGCTCTGGGAGTTGTCGGCCGCCGTGCGCAGCGACGCGATGAACAGCCCGATGGTCGGCACCAGCCAGAACAGCCCGATGGCCGCCATCACGACGTAGGCGGGCCCGTGGGCCAATCGCCGGACCGCCCGGGCCGTCCAGGGCTCCCGAGGGGCCTCGGCGAGGACGAGATCGTCGGTCACGTCGGTCATCACTGCTCCTCTGCCCGGAAGCGCCGGAGGTTGAAGGCCATGGCCGGGAGCACGAGGAGGAACAGGAACACACCGAGGGCGCTGCCGAGGCCCTGGTCCTGGGCCCCACCGAAGGAGACCCGCCACATCTCGAGCGCCAGCACCGTGGCATCGTCCTGCACCGAGCCGGGCGGGATGATGAGCACCAGGTCGAAGATCTTGAGCACGTTGATGACGAGCGTCACCAGCACGACGAGCAGCACCGGTCGCAGCAACGGGACGGTCACCCGCTGGAACACCTGCCACTCGTTGGCACCATCGACCCGAGCCGCCTCCATCGTCTCGCGCGGGATGGCAGCGAGCCCTGCGGCGATCAGGACCATGGCGAAGCCGGCCCAGATCCAGATGAACGAGCCGATCACCGCCGGAGTGACCAGGGTCGGGCCCAGCCACTCGTAGCCCCCGAACGGCTCACGGAACGCGGACCCGGTGAGGCGGAGTCGGTACTCACCCGGGTCGAGGCCGTCGATGAGGAACCGACCGGCGTCGTCGGTGGATGCTCGCCCCGCCACCGACCCGTCAGCAGACACCGCCTCGATGTTCACGCCCACGAGACCGACCTCGCCGGCGTCGATCACGCCGCGCTCACTGCCGCCACCAGCCGTGAAGTCGAGCCATACGACCCCCGACAGCCCGTCGGACGGCGGAGCCGGCACTTCGGCGGGCTGGGCCTCCTCGTCGACGAGCGCGGGCCGGATGCCGATGAGGCCCAGCTCGGCCGTGTCGCCCGTGCTGAACAACGCATCACTGATGAAGCCGTCCCCTTCCACCGTGAGCTGCTCGGGATCGACGGGGCGGCCGCCGGGGTAGCGACCCGGCTCACGGAACACGTCCTCGACCGCCGTCACCATGGCGTTGAGGACGCCACGGTCGGGATCGGACTCGTAGACCAGTCGGAAGATCACGCCCGACGCCAGGAACGAGATGGCCATCGGCATGAACACGATCGCCTTGAAGGCGCGGTCGAAGGGGATGCGCTCCGTGAGCACGGCGAACACCAGCCCGACGGCCGTGACGAGGGTGGGTCCGACGACCACCCACACGGCGTTGTTCTTGATCGCCGTGAGGGTGGAGTCGTTGGTGAACATCTCGCCGTAGTTCTCGAGCCCGATGAACGATCCACCTGCTGCGTCGAACAGGCTTCGGACCACCGTGAAGACGACTGGGTATACCAGCCACACGACGAGCAGGAGCATGGCCGGCACCAGGAACAGGAGCGCCAGCGCCAGCTCCTTGCCCGCAACGTGGCGACCCGAGCTGCCGACGAGCTCGGCCTCGGGCGTCACGGGTTGCTCGTCTGTTGTGGAGGTCAACTCGCCACCTGCTTCAGCTCGAGGTCGATCCCCCGGCCATCACGGCCGCGGCGTCAGAAGGCGGCCGCAGCTGACGCCTCCATGTCCCCCGTCACCGCCGCGATCGAGGTGGTGTCACCGAGGAAGTCCTGGAACTGCTTGAACAGCCCCGAACCCACCGTTCCACCGAACGCCGAGGGCTGGAGATCGGACAGGTCGAAGCGGAAGACCTCGGCGGCGGTGAGCGCCTCGGCGGACCGGGCGGTGATCGCGTCGGGGTAGATCGACGAGTCCACGCCCTGGTTTGGCGAGGTGAACCCGCCAAGGCCCGCCCAGATCTCGGCCGCTTCGGCCGAGGCCAGGTACTTGATGAGCTCGTTCCCGGCTTCGGTGTCGGCCAGCAGCACCGCGACGTCGCCGCCACCGACGACGGAGGACGGCGAGCCGTCGATCGACGGGAAGGGGAAGAAGTCGGCGTCGGTCCCGAGGACGGCGGTGGTCTCGTCGCTGATCACGCCGGCCACGAAGTCGCCCTCGTAGACGACGCCGGCGCCGGGCGGGTCGGAGTAGGTGTTGGTGACCGAGGTCGGGAAGTCGGTCTGGAGCGCGGCGCTGGAGCCGTCGGCGAGGAAGTCGGCGGTGAAGGCCTCGGCCAGAGTCTCGAGCGCGGTGACGACCGTGTCGTCGGTCCACGGGATCTCATGGGCGACGAGAGCGTCATAGCTGTCGGCGCCCGCGGTGCGCAGGTAGACGTTCTCGAACCAGTCGGTGAGCGTCCAGCCGTCGGCACCGGCCACCGACAGCGGCGGGATCCCGGCATCGGACAGAGCCTGGAGCACCGCCAGGAAGTCATCCCAGGTCTCGGGCGGCTCGACGCCGGCGTCCCCGAAGGCGCCGACGTTGTACCAGACGGTGGACTTGTTGGCGGCCTTGAACCACACGCCGTAGAGCGTCCCGTCGACACTGCCGAGGTCGCGCCAGACCGGCGCGTAGTTGCTGTCGACGAGGGCGCCGGCCGCGTCTTGGATCTCGACGAGGGCGCCCTGGCCGGCCAGGTCGCTCAGCAGGCCGGGCTGGGGGAGGATGGCCACGTCGGGCGGTGACCCGCCGGCGATGGACGTGCCCAGCACGGCCGCGATGTCGTCACCGGTGGAGCTGTAGGCCACGGTGGCGCCGGTGGCCTCCTCGAAGCCGTCGAGGACGGCCTCGAAGCGCTCTTGCTCGTCGCCGCTCCAGATGGCTGCCACCTCGACGGACTGCCCGGTCAGGTCCACGGCCGCGCCGTCGCCTCCTGTGGTCGTGGTGTCGCCGTCACCACCGTCGTCGTCGCTGCCGCACGCGGCGGCGAGCAGCACCAGCGCGAACAACGTCGCGAGAAGTCGGTTGAAGCGCATGGGGGACCTCATGGTTGTGCCTCCGTGATGGATTGGCTGGTGTCGATGTCGAAGAAGTGGGCTCGGGTGGTGTCGACGCTGAGATCGATGCGGTCATCTTCGCGCATGGTGGATCGGGGGCTGACCCGCGCCACGAATTCGGACTTGCCGGCCCGAGCGCCAGCCTCGAGCTCAGCGGCCGTGCCGACGTCGCGCGCCAGCTCCTTGGTGTCCTCGGTGACGACAGCGGGGGCATCGACCTCGAAGTGCACGAAGATCTCCGAGCCGAGCGCCTCGAGCAGGCTCGCCGTCGCCGTGATGCGACGCTCCGCGGGATGGTCCGACAGCAGCGAGGCATCCTCCATGTCTTCGGGCCGGATGCCTACGACGATCTGGCGACCGTCGTAGGACGCCAGCGCGGGTCGGGCCCCGAGTACGGCGTCGTCGATCTCGAGCCGCTGGGACCCGAAGCTCACCCAGGCGTGACCATCGATGAGCTCGAGGTTGGCCACGACCATGTTCATGGCCGGCGAGCCGATGAACCCGGCGACGAAGAGGTTGTCGGGGTGCTCGTAGAGGACCTGCGGTGCCGCGACCTGCTGGAGCACGCCCTTCTTCATGACCGCCACCCGGTCACCCATCGTCATCGCCTCGATCTGGTCGTGGGTCACGTAGATCGTGGTGACACCCAGGTCCTTCTGGATGCGGAGGATCTCGGCCCGCATCTGCACCCGCAGCTTGGCGTCGAGGTTGGACAGGGGCTCGTCCATGAGGAAGGCCTGGGGCTCGCGGACGATGGCTCGGCCCATGGCCACTCGCTGGCGCTGACCTCCGGAGAGGGCGCGGGGCTTGCGGTCGAGGAAGTCCTCGAGCCCCAAGATGGCGGCCGCCTCGTTCACTCGGCGATCGATCTCAGCCTTGTCGACCTTCCGGAGCTTCAGCCCGAAGCCGATGTTGTCGGCCACCGAGAGGTGGGGATACAGCGCGTAGTTCTGGAAGACCATCGCCACGTCGCGGTCCTTCGGCGGGAGGTCACTGACCACTCGATCGCCGATCGAGATCTTGCCGGCGGTGATGTCCTCCAGGCCGGCCACCATGCGAAGGGCGGTGGTCTTGCCGCACCCCGACGGCCCGACGAATACGACGAACTCGCCGTCCTCGATGGAGAGGTCGAAGTGCGAGACGGCTAGCGCCCCGCCCTCGTACACCTTGGAGACGTCGTCGAGAACGACTCCTGCCATGGACGTCCCTTCTGGCCGGGAACCTGTGAGCAACGTAACAGGACGCCGACCGTGGTCAAGGCCACGTTGGCGAAACGTCCTCACGCTCCTCGCCGTCAGCGAGCAGTTCCCGCCCCGCGCGCCTGTCGACCAGCGCGGTGCAGACTGGCCAAGCGAGCCCTGCGCCGTCAGTTGGACGCCTAATGGGCGCCGCGCCACCGGTTGCTGGGAGTGTCAGCGTGCCATGGCGGGCGGGGGCCAGAGCCGGCGGGGCTCGCGACTCGAGGCGGGCGTCACACGGGTCTGGAGCACTGACCTCGTGATCACAAGCGTCGCCATCGCCAGTCCGACGATCACGGGGACGTTGATGCCGAAGTGGAACCAGATCAGCCCGAAGTCGTCGCCGATGATTCCCGGCGCCGGGCTGAGCCCTGTGCGCACGTACTGGATGACCCGCGCCACGTGCTCGGTCACGTGCCAGACCTGCACGGCGGTGCCGGCGAGAAGCCAGGTGAGCGCGTGGTCCGTGCGGTTGAGCAGATCTCCCCGCGCCAGCCAGAGGACCACAGCGATGCCGCCGAGGACCGTGACGTTGAAGGCGAAGTGCAGCCACTCCGTGTCGACGTGCTGGCCGACAAGCCCGGAGCGCTGCTCGGCGTCGGCCACGTAGACCTGGAACACCTGCACGGCGTGCTCGATCACGTGGAACCCCTGTACGGCGATGACGACTCCGAGCGCCCACCAGCCGAGAGACGGGTCGATTCGAGCGGCCCGGCGTGACGCGTGTCGCCGTCGGAGCCAGGTGGTGAGCGGAGCGAGCAGCACCCGAAGCGCGACCAGTACGGCGAGTCCGATGCCGACGACGACCGCAGCGGGGAGCGCACCACGCCAACCCGGGGGCCAACGCGTGAGCGGGAACCGGTCGGTGGTGATGCTCCCCGAGTACACGTCGACGGCGGGGGTGGCGCTCACTGCGACGTCGTTCCCGCGCAGCCGCAGTGTCGAGTAGTACCAGCCCACCACGGCCTGTCCCGAAGCCATGCGCGGGCCGCCAGGCGTCGCAGACATGGCTCGAACCTCGTTCTCACGGATCTCGCAATGGGACATGTCGCCGCAGTAGATCGCGTTGCCGCGGGCGTCGTGCACACGGTTCCGCTCGATGATCCCCTCGCTCATCTCGGACACCGCAATGCCCCGCATCGTCGTGCCCGTCACCTCGTTGTCACGGATCTCGACCCAGCTGACGTGGGTGATGACGCCCTCTTGGCCACCGTCGATCCGGCAGCCGTCTATGACGGTGTGGGCGCGGGCTCCCGAGCTGCGAACCTCGATCCCCTGGGCGTGGGGACTGGTGAGGCCGGTGATCGAGCAGCTCCGGATGTGCGCGGCGGCGTCGACGACCTCGATGCCGTGGAGCTCGGTGGAGGCAACGTCGACGTGATCGAGCACGACGTCATCGGCGGCCCGGACGATGAAGCCCGAGGAGCCACCACGGACGACGAGGCCTTCGACGCGCACCCCGCTCGCGTCGATCTCGACCGGTCCCTCCACGATGGCGCCCGCGTCAGCCCGCAGCGTCATTCGGCGATCGACCACCACGCCCCGGTGGGTCCCGGGCGCGAGCACGAGGTCGCGACCGGGGTTCGCGGCCGCCACCTGGCTCACCTGCTGGTCGGGTGTCACGACAACTGCGGGCCGGGCTCCTGAGGGGCGGATCACAAGCACGGCCCCAGCGAGGGCCGCGAGCAACGCCAGAGTGGAGACCACGCGCGATCGAGTCATCTGCCGCCCTCCGATTGAGCGCCGACTTGCACGGTGGCACCACCACCGTGCCCCGTCAAGGAGTCGCGAGGTCGGGCGAGGGTCGATCACCGATCCATGAGCCGTGCCTCCCACTCGGATCGCCCGCCCGCCCTGTGTCAGGCCGCGCCACCGTGTCGTGAACTTGTGTGCGGTTCATGACGACGTGCAGCGGGATGGGAGGCTGACGGCGTGACCATCCGCTGGACTGATAGCCACTGCCACCTGCCCTATGAGCGCCTCGACGACCCCGCCACCGAGATCGAGCGTGCGGCGGAGGCGGGCGTCACCAGGCTGATCACGGTGGGTACCGACCTCGAGCAATCCCGCGCCGCGCTGGCGGTGGCAAGCGGACGTCACGGGGTCTGGGCGACGATCGGGCTCCACCCCCACGACGCCACCAACGGCCTGGACCCCGTTCTCGACCTGCTCGACGAAGCGCTCGCCGATCCCGACACTCGAGGCGAGGTGGTGGCGGTGGGGGAGTGCGGCCTCGACTACCACTACGACCACTCACCCCGCAACGTGCAGCGCGAGGTCTTCGCCGCTCAGGTGCAGGCCGCCCACGATCGCCATCTCGCCCTCGTCGTCCACACCCGCGAGGCTTGGGACGACACCTTCGCCGTGCTCGACGACGTCGGTCTGCCGGAGCACACGGTGTTCCACTGCTTCACCGGCGGCCCGGCCGAGGCGGAGGCCTCGGTCGAGCGCGGGGGCAACCTGTCGTTCAGTGGGATCGTCACGTTCCCGAACGCCGACGATGTCCGGGTCGCCGCGCAGATCACTCCGCTCGACCGGCTCCTGGTCGAGACCGATGCGCCGTATCTGGCTCCGGTGCCGCATCGCGGGAAGCCGAACCGTCCCGCATGGGTGACCGCCGTCGGCGCCTCCATCGCTGAGACGAGGGGCACGACCACCGATGCCGTTGCCGAGGCCACCTGGGCCAACACCGCCCGGGTGTTCGGCCTACCTCCGCATCGCGAGGGGTGAGACTCGAGGACGTCGCGGTGACTGTCCTTTCCCCGGGCGCGCTGATCGCCAGCCGGCGGGCAACCATTGCAGGAGTGTGACGGCCCTCGTAACGTGTTCGTCATCGTGAGCGTGCCCCACGGACTGCCCCCTCGATGACCCCTGCCCCGGCATCGGGCGCCCGCCGGCTGCTGGCGGCGCTGTCGACCGTCGTCTTCGTGGCCAGCGTGGCCGCGGCATGGTGGATCGGCACGGGCGACCCGGACAGTCTCTCCGCCACGACGGCGATGGCGGCCGCCGACACCACCGTCACCGGGGAGGACACGGCAGGTGACGTAGCGCCGGCGCGGGTGGCGGGGATCAGCCGGGAAGAGCGCGTCTTCATCGGTCAGCGCGCGAGTCGGTCCGTCGCCCGCGTCGCCACCACCACCCCTCCAACCACGAGCACCCCCGTTCCTCCGCCGACGACCACGACCACGACCACCACGGCTCCGCCGCCCACGACGACCACGTCTGCCCCGCCGGCCCCGACCACCACCACGGAACCGCCGCCCACGACGACCACGTCTGCCCCGCCGACCACGACCACCACCACGGTGCCGCCGTCGGGCAACACCCAACGTGGTGCGGCGTCGTGGTACGACCACACACCGGGGACGTGCGCGCACCGAACGATCGCCTTCGGCACGATCGTGAAGGTGACCAACCTGGCAAACGGGAAGTCGACCACGTGCGAGGTCGCGGATCGAGGTCCCTATGTCGAAGGCCGGATCATCGATCTCGAGCGGGGCGTGTTCGCCGAGGTGGCTCCACTGAGCCAAGGTGTCATCGACGTCGAGATCGAGTGGTGACCGGCGATCAACCTCAGCTGCTCACCCGCCGGTCCGCCAACGAGCTGCTCGAGCGCCACGGGCTTGCGCCGCGTCGCTCGCTCGGCCAGAACTTCCTCATTGACCCCAACACCGTTCGACGCATCGTCCGCCTCGCCGAGATCGACGCGTCCGACCACGTGGTGGAGATCGGTGCTGGTCTGGGATCGCTGACCCTCGGCCTGGCCGCCACCGGAGCGCGGGTCACCGCCATCGAGGTCGACGCCGGGCTCGCCCGGGCTGTCGGCGAGGTGTGTGCAACGTTCGACAACGTCGAGGTGGTGGTGGCCGACGCCCTCGCGGTCGACTGGGCCACGCTGTTGGATGGGCCCGCTGTCGTGGTGGCCAACCTTCCCTACAACGTTGCAACCCCCCTTGTCGCCGATCTGCTCGACGGGCAGCCCGACCTGACCCAGTTGCACGTGATGGTCCAGCGTGAGGTGGCCGAGCGGCTGGTGGCCGGGCCGGGCGACGATGCCTACGGTGCGGTGAGTGTGAAGGTGGCGTACTGGGCCGAGGCGCGAATCGTGGGGACCGTCTCCCGAGAGGTGTTCATGCCGCGCCCCAACGTCGAGTCGTCAATGGTCCGTGTCGATCGGCGTCGCCGCCCGGCGGTCGAGGGCGAACCCGACCTACTGTTCGACGTGGTGCGCACCGCGTTCGGTCACCGTCGCAAGATGCTGCGACGGAGCCTGCGAGGACTCCTCACCGAGGACCAGATCGCCGGCGCCGGGATCGACCCCTCGGATCGACCCGAGACCCTTGGCCTCGCTGACTTTGCCGCGCTGGCGGCCTCCGTCAAGGAGCTGCGACGGTGACGGTGTGGGCGTGACGGTGACGGTGTGGGCGCCGGCCAAGCTCACCGTCAGCCTCCGGATCATCGGCGTTCGCCCCGACGGGTACCACCTCATCGATGCCGAGATGGTCAGCCTCGACGTCGCCGATCGTCTGGACGTGGCTCTGGACCCCACCGGAGACGACGCCCTCGAGATCGTCGATCCCGACCGGCGGGCCCCTGGGTGCGTGGCCGGTCCGGAGAACCTCGTGACCCGCGCCCTGGCCGTGGCCGGTCGTCGGGGCCGGGTGACGCTCACCAAATCGATCCCTGACGGGGCTGGGCTCGGCGGAGGCTCCGCCGACGCGGCAGCCATCCTCCGTGCTGTCGGGCACACCGACGGGGCAACGGCCCTCCGGCTCGGAGCTGACGTGCCGTTCTGCGTCGTGGGCGGCCGGGCGCGGGTGGAGGGCATCGGTGAGATCGTCACCCCGCTCGACCCGGTGGAGATGACCGTCACCCTCGTCACCCCACCTGTGCCGGTGTCCACGCCGGCGGTCTATGCCGCGTGGGATCGACAGGGTGAGCCCACCGGCGAGTTCGGCAACGACCTGGAGGCGGCGGCCTGCGATGTGGGGAACGGCCTGGTCGCCTGGCGAACGGTCATAGAGGAGCGGACCGGACATCGCCCCCGACTCGCTGGGAGCGGGTCCACCTGGTGGCTCGAAGGTGATCATGTCGACGCGCTCGAGGGTGTGACGGTTGAGGGATCGCGACCCCGCCTCCTGGCGGCGGCCCGCACCGTCCCCGCCGGATGGGACGGGCGCCGGGCCTGAACGACCCCATCTGCCTTCGCCTCGCGGGGAATCGTGTGGTGGGAGGTGTAATCGAAGATCGGAGGTCGACGTTGAACGGGTGAACAGACCACCTGACGAGGAGTCGCACCCATGCATCGAACTCTCACCGCCGTGCTCATCGCGTCGGGCACCATCGGCGCCCTCGCGTTGCCGTCCAGCGCCCTGTTGGGCGGTGCGGACTCCGAGACCCGAGATCTCGACGTCTCGGTCAGCGGCTCGGTCATCGGCGACCGGCCGGCCAGCGATGGCGAACCCGATGACCGGCCCCCCACCGCACGACCCGATCGCGACGTCGAACGACTGGACATGGCGTGCGAGCCCATCCACCGCCGCGACACCGGTGTTGCCGTTGCCTGCCGGTGGAGCGAGCCGGTCCACGCCGAGGTCCGCGGCTACATGCTGTGGCGCGCTGAGCGTGACGGCGACGGCCGCGAGGTCGTCTGGCATGGAACCGAGAACCATGCCGTCGACCCCACCGTCAAGCCGGGGGGCTTCTACTACTACGGGGTGGCGGCCATCGACCACGACGGGCGCACGCGAGGGTTCGGGGGTCCGGTCGAGGTGAAGGTTCCACCCTCGGATCGTCCGAGCCCCGCCACAATGCGACTGGCCTGTGAAGGCATCACTCACGACGGCCAATCCGGCGTGGTGTGCAAGTGGAGCAAGGCCGAGTCCCGCCACGCCGCCGGGTACCGGCTCTGGAGGAGCGACGGCGACGATCGGCGGGTGGTGTTCGCCACCCGGGACCTCGACGTCACCTACTACGGCGACCGAGCCGTGCGCCCCGGACACTCCTACACGTACCTGGCCGAGACCCTCGACCACAACGGGCATGTGATCGCCCGGTCGGCGCCAGTCGACGTCACGGTGCCCGAGAGCAACGGCCCCCGCACCACGGGCCCAGTTCCCGACCGCACCCTCGATGGCAACTCCGTCGATGGCACGGTGTTCGATGACAAGGTGTTCGATGACAGGGTGTTCGATGACAGGGTCACCGATGCCACCGGTGATCCAGGCTGAGCACCCACACTGGGTGCCCGTGGCTTTCGATGATGACGCTGCCACCCACGACCCGGAGGACGAGATGTCACTCGTCCACCGGGCCGCTGGCGATCCCGACGCCTTCGCCGCGCTCTACCGACGCCACGTCGATGCCATCCATGCCTTCGCCTGGCGCCGCACCGGCCGTCGAGACCTCGCCGAGGACATCACCGCGGCCACCTTCGAGCGAGCGCTCCGCAACCTGTCGTCGTTCCGCTGGCAGGGAACGGGGAGCTTCCGCCGATGGTTGTTCCGGCTGGCGGCCAACGAATCGACCGACCACCACCGACGAGAGGCCCGCCACCGGACGCCGCGCGCCGTCGCCACCACCGCCGCCTTGGCCGGCGACCGTCCGTCGGCCAGCGATGACGTCGAGGAGCGAGCGCTCGCCCGAAGCGACGCCGATCGCCTCCGCGTCGCCTTCGATCAGCTTCCCGAGCGCTACGCCCGCGTCCTCTCACTCCGCTATCTCGCCGACTTGTCGCCGCCCGAGACTGCCGACGCACTCGGCCTCTCCCGCGCCACCTGTGCCGTGATCACCCATCGGGCCACTCGGGCTCTCCGACGAATCATGGAGGAGGCGTCATGACCGACGACGAGAATCCTCTCGGTCCGCTGGCCCGCTCCGAGGCCCCGGCGCCTGACCCGGGTTTCGTCGATCGGGTGGAGCAGCGTCTTCGGGCGGTGCACGCGACGGGTGCCGGCGCCGAGACGGCCGAAGCGCTTCGCCGGGTCCCTGGTCGTCGTCCTCGCTTCGCCCTCGCCGGTGCTGTGCTCGCTGCCATCGTCGTGATCGGTGTCGTCGCCGGGGCCAACCCCTTCACCGATGACGCTGTCGAGCTGCGGCTGGCTTCGGCGGCCGGTGCCGTCGTCCAACGAGCCGACGGCTCCGAGGAACCGGCCGTCGCCGGTCTCGTCCTGCGGGAGGGCGATGTCGTGACCACCGGCGCTGGCGGTCAGGTTCTCATCGACGGCATCGAGATCGGCCCGAGCCGCAGCGCCGTGGTGATCGGCGGTCGGATCTGGATCATCGAGCGCTCCGGCGCGTCGGTGTCTCCCGACGATCTCGTCGACGGTGCACTCGACCGCCTGCTCGGCCCGGTGCCGACCGAGGCGACGCCCACCACCAGGCCGACTACCGACGACGGTCGACCGGCCGACGAGCCGACTGATTCGCGCTCGACGACCACCACCTCCAACGATCGTCCCTCCCCGTCCACGACACCGCCCAGCGGCGACACGACCTCGATCCGCTCCGCCGCCACTGTCACCGACGACGGGACCGTGGTCGTGGCCTGGGAGGAGTGGTCCGGCGACGGCTTCGACCGCTACCTGGTGCTTCGAGCCCCCGGTGATCAGGCCCCGTCGCTCGGTCACGACAGCACTCGCGTGGTCGCCGAGGTTGATGAGCGAGACCGTTCGGGAGTCTTCGACCAGCCGGAGCCCGGCACCTGGACCTACCGGGTGGTGGTGGTCGACGGCGATGGTCGGGCGGTGGCCGCCAGCGCGCCGCTCACCATCGACGTCGGCCGGGATTCCGGCGACGATCCGAAGCGTTGACCCGTCACCTATCCTGCGACGCGACATCCGATCGGGGGTCGTCCAATGGCAGGACCCGGGTTTTTGGTGCCCGTGATGGGGGTTCGATACCTCCCCCCCGAGCCAGCGCCCAGTTGATGAAGATCACGTTGCGGGCGATCGCAACGTCGATTTCCGTGATCAGTGGGTCGTGAGGCGCTAGACCGGTCTCATGGGAGCACGACCGCTGTCTGCTGTGATCCTCGCCGCCGGTGAGGGCAGTCGCATGCGGTCGGAGCGGCCCAAGCCGCTCCACTACATCTGTGGTCGCCCGATGCTGCTCCACGTGATCGATGCGCTCGCCGCGCTCAACGTCGGACGGGTCGTGGTGGTGGTGGGCCACGGGGCCGATCCCGTGACCAAGACGCTCGTCGAGCACGGTCCGCCTGGTGTCACCATGGAGTTCGTCGAGCAGCGCGACCAGCGGGGAACGGGCGACGCGGCCCTGGTCGCGCTCACTGCTTTCCCCGACGACATCGACGACGACGACGTCCTCGTGCTGCCCGGCGACACGCCGCTGCTCAAGTCCGAAACGCTGGTCGCTCTCGTGCGGGAGCACCGGGTCGCCGATGCCGGCGCCACCGTGCTCACCGCCGACATCGACAACCCCGCGGGGTACGGACGCGTCGTGCGGGGCAAGGACGACAGCGTCGCCCGGATCGTCGAGTCAGCCGATGCCAGTCCCGACGAGCTGTCGATCACCGAGATCAACACCGGCATCTACTGCTTCCGTCGTCCGATCCTTGCCCCCGCGCTTCGCCGTCTCACCCCTGAGAACGCGCAGGGCGAGTACTACCTGACCGACGTCGTCGAAGTGCTCGCCGATGCCGGTTATCGGGTCTCGAGCCACACCACTCGTGATCAGTCGGAGACGGCGGGCATCAACGACCGATCTCAGCTCGCCGAGGCCGAGGCGGTGCTGCGGATGAGGATCAACGAGCGATTGATGCGCGGCGGCGTCACCATGCTCGATCCCGAGCGCACCTACATCGATGCGTCGGTGACCATCGCCCCCGACACGACCGTGTGGCCGGGAACCATGCTCCAGGGTCGAACCACCGTGGGGGCCCGGTGCCGGATCGGCCCCGACGTCCGCCTGGTCGACTGCACTGTCGGCGACGACACGGTCATCGAGCAGACAACCGGCCGCGAGGCCACGGTTGGCAACGGCGCCTGGGTCGGTCCCTACGGCGTGCTCCACCAGGGTTCGGTCGTTCCCGACGGCGTTCGCACCGGCGCCTACCACGAGGCCCTTCCCGAAGGTTGACGGCTGGCCTCCTACACTCGGCCTCGTGGAGCTCATCACCAAGAAGCGCCTTCAACTGTTCTCGGGCCGATCGAACGTGCCCTTGGCGCAGGAGATCGCGGATCACCTGAAGGTCAGGTTGGGTGAGGCGAACCTCGCTGAGTTCGCCAACGGTGAGCTCCACTGCCGCTTCGGTGAGTCCGTGCGCGGCAGCGACGTGTTCATCGTTCAGACCCACTGCGAGCCGGTCAACACCACGCTCATGGAGCAGCTGATCATGTGCGACGCCGCCAAGCGGGCGTCGGCCAAGCGCATCACCGCAGTGGTGCCGTTCTACGGCTACGCACGCCAGGACCGCAAGGCTTCGGGCCGCGAGCCCATCACCGCCAAGCTCATCGCCAACATGTTCAAGGTCGCCGGCGCCGATCGGCTGGTGAGCGTCGACCTCCACAGCGGCCAGATCCAGGGCTTCTTCGACGGCCCCGTCGATCACCTCACCGCCATGCCGGTGCTCGTGCAGTACCTGAGCCGCGAGCTTCCTGACGACCTCGTCGTCGTCTCACCCGACGCCGGCCGGGTGAAGGTGGCCGAGCGCTACGCCAACCACCTCCAGGCCGACCTGGCCATCGTTCACAAGCGACGCAGCCGCGGGTCCAAGAACGAGGTCGAGGCCAAGGACGTGGTGGGAGACGTCGCCGGTCGAGCCTGCGTGCTCATCGACGACATGATCGACACCGCCGGCACCATCGTCGCCGCGGCCGAGCAGCTGGTCGAGCACGGGGCGTCGCAGGTGTTCGCCGCCTGCACCCACGCGGTGCTCAGCGACCCTGCCGTCGATCGTCTCAAGAACTCGGTGATCGAAAAGGTCGTGGTCACCAACACCCTGCCCCTGCCGTCGGAGAAGCAGATCGACAAGATCGAGGTGCTGTCGGTAGCCAAGGTCATCGCCGACGCCCTCGATGCCGTCTTCGAGGACCTGTCGGTGTCGGAGATCTTCGGCGGCGAGAACCAGACCTGACCGGACTCGTCAGATCGGGTGGACGAGCACTAACATCGCCCGCCGCTATGGCTGACACGTTCCTCACCCTCGAGACCGGGCGCGCCCACGGTTCTCGTTCATCGCGTCGTTTGCGCCGCGAGGACAAGATCCCCGCCATCCTCTATGGATTTGAGACCGACCCCACGTCGGTCGCAGTCGGCCGTCGCGAGCTGCGTCGTGCGCTCACCACTGAGGCGGGCACCAACGCCTTGCTCACACTTGACCTCAGTGGCACGGCGAAGACGGCCGTGGTCCGCGACATCCAGCGTGATCCGGTGCGCAACGCCGTCCTGCACGTCGACTTCCTGGTCGTCGATCCCAACGTCGCCATCAACGTCGAGGTGGGGATCGTGCTTGTTGGTGAGTCGGAGGCGGTCGTGAAGGCCGAGGGCGGCACCGTCGAACACCTTCTGCACACGCTCACCGTGCTCACCCGTCCCGACAACATTCCCAACGAGCTGACCATCGACATCAGCGGCTTGGAGATCGGAGACACACTTCGCGTCCGTGACATCGTTCTCCCCGAGGGGGTTTCGACCGACGTTGATCCTGAGGACGCGGTCGCATCAGCCCGGATCGTGCAGGAGCTCCAGATCGAGCCCGAGCCGGTCGCGGGTGAGGAGCTCGAAGGCGCGGAGCTCGAAGGCGCGGAGGGCGAAGGCGCGGAGGGCGAAGGGGGCGAACCATCAGAGGGATCGTCCGACGCCGATGGCGGCGACGCCGACGGCGACTGATCGCCGTCACCGAGTCGTTGGCTGCATCACTCGGTGACCCCGGCCGGAAATGACCGAGTGGATCGTCGCCGGGTTGGGTAATCCGGGCGCGGCCTACGTCGGCACGCGTCACAACGTGGGTGCCGAGGTCATCCAGCTGCTGGCCAACGAGCACGGGGGCCGGCTCAAGACCTCAGCCAAGGAGCATGCGCTCGTCGACACGATTCGGATACACGGCCAGCGGGTGGTTCTCGCCTTTCCGCAGACGTTCATGAACGAGTCGGGCCGCTCGCTGGGTGCACTCGCTCGACGAGATGGCTTCGCTCCCGAGCGGCTGATCGTCGTCCACGACGAGCTCGACCTTCCGGTCGGCGCGCTCCGCGTGAAGTTCGGTGGCGGCCTTGCTGGGCACAACGGGCTGCGCTCCATCAAGGCCCATCTGGGCACGGCCGACTTCGTGCGAGTGCGGATCGGTGTCGACAAGCCACCCTCGAAGGAGCGGGGGGTGTCCCATGTGCTCAACCGGATCCCCAAGCATCTGCGCGAGGAGTTCGACATTCTCATCGGCGAGGCCGCCGACGCCGTCGAGTCGGTCATCGCCGACGGCGTCGAAGCCGCCCAGCAGCGATTCAACCGCTGACCAGCCGTCGAGAGCGAGATGTCCACCACTGATTCCCGGCTCCTGCCACTCGGGCTGCTCCCCGGGTTGCTGCGCGACGAGCCGGCGATGCTCGAGCTCATCGGTAGCCGCGATGCCACGCTGGTGGTTCCCGAAGCGGGTCGAGCCATCGTGATGGCCGCGCTCAGTCGTTTCCGCGAGGGAGGCCCTGATTTGGTCGTCGTCCCCACGTCGACCGAGGCCGAGAGCCTGACCGGTGACCTCCAGGCGTTCTTGGGCGCCGACCGGGTGGCGCGACTGCCGGCCTGGGAGACCCTGCCCTACGAGCGGGTGAGTCCGGCCACCGACACCATGGGGCAGCGAGCCGAGGTGTTCTGGCGGTTCCGGAACGACCCTCCCGATGTGGTCGTCGTTCCTGTGAGGGCGTTCGTCCAGCGCCTCGGGCCCCACGTCGACGAGCTCGATCCGATCGTGATTCGCCCGGCCGACGAGATCGACGCCGACGGCGTGCTCCAGAGGCTTGTCGAGGTTGGATACGTCCGCGAGTACCAGGTCGAGCACCGGGGGGAGGTCGCCCGTCGCGGCTCGATCATCGACGTCTACCCATCGACAGCCGACGCGCCGGTGCGAATCGATCTGTGGGGCGACGAGGTTGACCGACTCACCACGTTCTCGGTGGCTGACCAACGCTCGCTGGACGATGTCGAGCGGGTCGTCATCTTCCCGTCGCGCGAGCTCCTCCCCACGCCCGATGTTCGGGCCCGAGCCGAGGCTCTGATCGCCTCGGAGCCGTGGGGGCGCGAGCAGTGGCAGCGCCTGGCCGACGGTGAGACGTTCGACGGGATGGAGTCATGGCTGCCGTGGCTGCTCGACAACACGGTTGAACCGGGCCCCGACGTCGCCGATCCTCGTGCGGTGGCACCGGCGCTGGGTGTGGTCACCGATCTCGTCGGGCCCGATGCTCGGCTGCTGCTCGTCGATCCACGCCGTCTCCGTGATCGCGCCTCTGACCTGGCCGCCGAGGAGGCTGACCTGGTCGCCAGCCTGGCCCGTACCTGGGGTGTCGAGGAGGGCGCTCACGGCGAGCTGCACCGCCTTCACGTCGATCTCGACCGGGTGCTCGAGCATGCCGGAGCCGATCTGGCCGTGTGGCACATCGCCAGCGTGGCCGACGGTGCGGCAACCGCCACCGTGCCGGCCAGCGTGTGGGACCGCACGCCTGGCGACCCCGAGCGCATCGTGACTCAGGTGTCAGCGCTCATCGCTGACGGCTATCGGATCGTGGTCTGCGCTGATGCCGAGGGTTCGGCTCGGCGCATGTCGGCGGCGTTCGCGGAGCGCGGCCTGCACGTTCCGTTCGTCGGTTCCGACGCGCTCGAACACGCCCGGCGCACGCCTGGGCTGGGTCAGCCGGGTGCCGTCGTGGTGCTGCAACCGCTCGAGCGGGGCTTCGTGCTCCCGGGCTCGAAGATGGCGGTGCTGTCCGAGGACGATGTCACCGGTCGGCGTCGCACTCGCCGGCGGGCCAAGCCGCGACGCCGAGACGGAGGCCGCTTCTTCGAGGATCTTCACGCTGGCGACCATGTCGTCCACGACGTGCACGGGGTGGCGAGGTTCGAAGGCATGGTTCGCCGTGCCCTGGGCGGTGTCGAGCGTGACTATCTCCTCCTCGCCTACCGGGGTGGAGACAAGCTGTACGTGCCGACCGACCAGATCGACGTCATCCGGCCCTACACCGGCGGCGAGGCTCCGAGCCTGCACCGCATGGGCGGGGCCGACTTCGAGCGGTCCAAGGCCAAGGTCCGCTCGGCCGCGCGCGAGATCGCGCAGGAGCTGGTCGTCCTCTATCAGCGACGCGTCAACGCCAAGGGAGTCACCTTCGGTCCCGACACGCCGTGGCAGCGTGAGATGGAAGAGGCGTTTCCCTTCCAGGAGACCACCGATCAGCTCAGCGCCATCGTCGACGTGAAGGCCGACATGGAGGCGCCGCACCCCATGGACCGTCTCGTCTGCGGCGACGTGGGCTTCGGGAAGACCGAGGTAGCCCTTCGGTCCGTGTTCAAGGCCGTTCAAGACGGCCACCAGGCTGCGGTGCTGGTGCCCACCACCTTGCTGGCTCAGCAGCACTTCCAGACGTTCAGCGAGCGCTTCGCCGGCTTCCCCGTCCGGGTCGAGGTCCTGTCGCGGTTTCTCACCAACGCTCAGGCCAAGCAGGTCATCGACGGACTCGACGACGGTTCGGTCGACGTGGTGATCGGCACCCACAAGCTGCTCGGGAGCAGCGTCCGCTTCAAGAAGCTCGGGCTTCTCGTCGTGGACGAGGAGCAACGCTTCGGCGTGAAGCACAAGGAGCAGATCAAGCAGCTCCGCACCGACGTCGACGTGCTCACCCTCACCGCGACACCCATTCCGCGCACGCTCGAGATGAGCCTGACCGGCATCCGTGACCTGTCACTGCTCAACACGCCGCCTGCCGACCGGCAGCCGATCCTGACCTATGTCGGCGAGTACGACGAGCGGGCGGCGGCGGAGGCCATCCGGCGCGAGCTGCTCCGCGAGGGACAGGTGTTCTACGTCCACAACCGGGTTCAGGACATCGACGACGTCGCCGAACGGATCCGGGACCTCGTTCCCGAGGCGCGCGTCGCCGTCGCGCACGGGCAGATGGAGGAGCGATCGCTGGAGAAGATCGTCATCGACTTCTGGGATGGCTCCTACGACGTGCTGGTGTGCACGACGATCATCGAGTCGGGCATCGACATGCCGACGGTGAACACATTGGTCGTCGACCGCGCTGACCTCCTCGGTCTCGGTCAGCTCCACCAGCTGCGGGGGCGGGTGGGCCGAGCCGGTCAGCGGGCGTACGCCTACCTCCTGTACCCGCCGGACTACCGCCTCACCGAAGAGGCGTACGAGCGGTTGAAGACGATCGGCGAGGAGACCGACCTCGGGTCGGGTTATCGCATCGCCATGCGCGATCTCGAGATCCGCGGTGCGGGGAACCTTCTCGGGGCCAGCCAGTCCGGTCACATCGCCGCGGTCGGGTATGACCTCTACTGCCGCATGGTGACCGAGGCTGTAGCCGAGCTGAAAGGCGACACCCCCGAGGTTGAACCCGAGGTCACCGTCGACGTTCCCATCGACGCCCACCTGCCTCCCGACTATGTCGAGCGTGAGGATCTGCGACTCGAGGCTTACCGCCGGCTTGGCCAGGTCCGCACCGAAGCGGAGGTCGCCGACATCGAGCGCGAGTGGCTCGACCGTTACGGACCGGTGCCCGCCGCGGCCCGAGCACTCCTCGACGTCGCCCGACTCCGGGCCGAGTGTCATCGGCTCGGACTCAACGAGATGATCGTCACCACCCGCCAGGCATCCCTCAAGCCGATCCACCTCAAGATGAGCCAGGAAGTGCGGCTCAAGCGTCTGGTGAAGGGAGCGGTCTACAAGGACCTTCCGGCGGGATCCGACGATGACCATCGAGGCCAGCTCATCCTCCCGGTGCGGACCACCGACGGGCTCGTCAGTGGGATGGTGGCACTTCTGCGCGATCTGGTCCCCCCCGGCGAGGAGGATCGCGGGCCTGCATGGCCCGACCAACCGGCGACTGCGTAGCATCTGTGACCCTGTGAACCTGCTCGACCGATCTGTCACCCCCGACGCCGGTGCATCGGCATCCCGTCGTGTCCGCCATGGGCGCCTCATCGCCCTCGTCGTCGCGATCGCCGCGCTGGCCGCGGCCTGCAACAACGCCAGCCCGTTCGCCGCTCGTGTCAATGGCCACACCATCAGCGCCGACAGCGTGCAGTCCGAGCTGGCCCACATCGCCGGCAACGAGCCCTACCGAGCTGCCATCGAGGCCAGCGGGCTCAACGTGCTGGGCGAGTCCGACGGAACCTATGACGCGGCGTTCGCCGCCCAGGTGCTGAATCGCCAGATCCTCTTCCAGCTCGTCCGGGAGGAGCTCGAGAACCTTGGCGCTGCGGTTGGTGCGGACGACCTCGCCGCCGCGCGAGCCAATGTTGCAGCCCAGGTCGGTGGCGACGAGGTCTTCGCCGCCTTCAACGACGAGTACCAGGAGTCATTGGCGTTCCGAACCGCCGAGGTCACGGTTCTCCAGCAGGCGCTCGCCTCGGCCCCCACGGGCCCCGAGGCGGCCCGCAGCTTCTACGACGAGAACCCGGATCTCTTCGAGCAGGCGTGCGCCCACCACATCCTGGTGGATTCCGAAGAGGAGGCGAGCGACGTCATCGCTCGGGTCGAGGGCGGCGAGAGCTTTGACGACCTGGCCCAAGAGCTGTCGATCGACACCGGGTCGGGGGCTGTAGGTGGCGATCTCGGTTGCGCTCCTCGTGGTGTCTACGTCCCCGAGTTCGAGGAGGCGATCTTCTCTGGTCCCGTCGGCGAGCTGCAGGATCCGGTGCAGAGCCAGTTCGGGTTCCACGTCATCCGGGTGGATTCGCGAGAGGTTCCACCGTTCGCAGAGGTCGAGGCGGAAGTCCAGCAGCAACTCGCCACGCAAGGCCAGGATGCCTTCGGCACGTGGCTTCAGGAGGCGGTCTCGAACGCCGACGTCGACGTCAGTCCACGGTTCGGAAGCTGGTCGGAGGGGTTGGCGCCGTCGGTGGTCCCCCCTGATGCACCTCAGCGTCCGGCCGACCCCACCCCCGACCTCGACCCGGTCACGCCCATCGAGCCATGACCGGCGCCGGGGCCGCAGCGGGCGCGGCACCGGGCATGATCACCGTGATCGGACTCGGCCCCGCCGGACCCGAGCTGCTCACGGCCGATGCACGCCGGGCAATCGAGTCGGTCGGGCGACGACTCCTCCGCACATCGCGCCACCCCGCCGCCGTGGCCGTCGAACCGGCTGAGACATGCGACGACCTCTACGAGTCAGGGGACTCGCTCGATCGGGTGTACACCGCGATCGTCGACCGCATCCTCGAGCTTTCGTCCGACGGCGACATCCTCTATGCCGTTCCCGGATCCCCTCGGGTCGCCGAGGCAACCGTGTCGCTGCTCGAGCAGCGAGCCGGCGACCGCGAGGTCCGGGTCCGGATCCTCCCATCGCTGTCATTTCTCGATCTGGCCTGGGATCGGCTGGCTGTCGACCCGATCGAGCTGGGAGTCCGACTGGTCGACGGACACCGGTTCTCGATCGAGGTCGCCGGGCAACGGGGCCCGTTCCTGGTCGGTCAGTGTGAGAGCCGGCAGGTCCTCTCCGACATCAAGCTGTCGATCCCCGACGGGGCCGAACCACTCGACGATGCCGTGCTGCTCCACCATCTCGGCCTGCCCGACGAGGCCGTGACCCGTGTCTCGTGGGTCGATCTCGATCGGGCGATCGAGCCTGATCACCTCACATCGCTGTGGATCCCCGCACTTTCGCCGCCAGTCGGCTCGGAGCTGGTCGCCTTCGAGGAGCTGGTGCGAACCCTGCGAGTGAGCTGTCCGTGGGATCGCGAGCAGACCCACCAGTCCCTGACCCGTCACCTTCTCGAGGAGGCGCACGAGGTCCTCGAGGCCATCGACCACCTGGGACCCGCCGATGGGCACGACATCCCCCATGGCTATGAGCACCTCCGTGATGAGCTCGGCGATCTGCTCTTCCAGGTCTTCTTCCACGCCGCGATCGCGGCCGAGATCGGAGGGTTCACCATCGCCGACGTGGCGAGGGCCATCCACGACAAGCTCGTTCGTCGTCATCCCCACGTGTTCGCCGGTGTCGCCGCCAGCTCGTCGGCGGCCGTCAGCCGACGGTGGGATCAGATCAAGGCCGACGAGCGCCGATCGGCTGGGCACCTACCCGGCTCCGCCCTCGACGGGATCCCCGTCGAGCTGCCGGCGCTCGCCCGGGCCCAGAAGCTCCAGCAGCGTGCAGCCGGTGTCGGCTTCGACTGGGCTGGGATCGACGGGGTGTGGGCCAAGCTCGGGGAGGAGGTCTCCGAGCTCACGGCCGATCCATCCGAGCACGAGCTCGGCGACGTGCTCTTCTCGGCGGTCAACCTGGCTCGCTGGCTGGGTGTCGACGCCGAGACGGCGGTACGACGGGCCAACACCCGCTTCACCGAGCGCTTCGCTCGAGTCGAGGTGCTGGCGACAGCTCGCGGGATCGACCTCAGCGCCGCCGGGATCGATGTGTTGGACGCGCTGTGGGACGAGGCCAAGGCCGGCCTTGCTGCCGATACCACCTGAGCGGCACGAGCGTCCCCGGTCGGGCCGCTCCTCGTTGGGTATCCTCTCATCCAAGCGGAGTACCTGTAGGCGTCCATGACGTCTTCTCACCAGTCGAACAGCAGCAGTAGACATCACGACATGAGCACGATCGAACGGGTACGAGGACGAGAGGTGCTGGACTCTCGCGGCAACCCCACCGTCGAGGTGGAGGTCCTGCTCGACTCCGGCGCGCAGGGCCGGGCCATCGTGCCCTCGGGCGCCTCCACCGGGCAGTTCGAGGTCGTTGAGCTGCGCGACGGGGGTGACCGATACGGTGGCAAGGGCGTCGAGGGAGCGGTGGGTCACGTCAACGGTGAGATCGCTGCGCGGCTCACGGGCGAGGACGCGCTCGAGCAGCGCCTGGTCGACTACGCGCTCCTCGCCCTCGACGGCACCGACGACAAGAGCCGGTTGGGCGCCAACGCCATCCTTCCCACGAGCCTGGCTGTCGCCAAAGCCGCGGCCGACGAGCTGGCCGTGCCCCTCTACCGGTATGTCGGTGGTCCGAACGCCTGTGTGCTGCCGGTGCCGATGATGAACGTCCTCAACGGTGGCGCCCACGCCGACAACAACGTGGACCTCCAGGAGTTCATGCTCATGCCGGTCGGCGCTGCCAGCTTCAGCGAAGCGCTTCGCTGGGGGACCGAGACCTATCACGTGCTCAAGTCGCTGTTGAAGGAGAAGGGCCTCTCCACCGCCGTGGGTGATGAAGGGGGCTTCGCTCCCGACCTGGCGTCGAACGAAGAGGCGGTCGAGGTCCTGGTCGCCGCCATCGAGCGGGCCGGGTTTCGCCCTGGCGTCGACATCGCGCTGGCCCTGGATCCGGCGACATCGGAGATCTTCCACGATGGCGAGTATCGGCTGGAGGGCGAAGGTCGCTCCCTCGAGCCCGACGCAATGGTCCAGTACTGGGCCAGCCTCGTCGACCGGTACCCGATCGTGTCCATCGAGGACGGGATGGACGAGGAAGATTGGGAGGGCTGGGCCGCGCTCACCCAAGCCATCGGCCATCGTGTTCAGCTGGTGGGCGACGACCTGTTCGTCACCAACAGCGAGCGGCTCGAGCGGGGCATCGACAACGCGGTGGCCAATTCGATCCTGGTCAAGGTCAACCAGATCGGGTCGCTCACCGAGACCCTCGACACGGTCAGCCTCGCCACTCGTTCCGGCTACACCGCGGTCATGTCACACCGATCCGGCGAGACCGAGGACACGACCATCGCCGATCTTGCGGTGGCCACCAACTGCGGCCAGATCAAGACCGGTGCACCGGCGCGCAGCGACCGGGTCGCCAAGTACAACCAGCTGCTCCGCATCGAGGACCACCTTGGCGACGCCGCCCGCTTCCGCGGCGGTGACGCACTCGCACGGGGGGTTCGATGACACCGGCCGCCGTCGCCACACGACTGTGGGGCCGGGCCCGAACCGGCATCGATCGGTTCACGAAGTCACCCAGGCTGTCGTCCGGCGTGCGCTCCCGGTTGCCTGATGTGACACCCGAGCGTGCCGATGATCTGCGCGACGCCGCCCGTCGCTTCGGTCCGCTCTTGGCCACCGGAGTGCTTGTCGTGGTTCTCCTCGTCGCCCTGTTCCCCACCCGCGCCTGGCTCGATCAGCGGGCGGCGATCGACGTCGCCGGCAACCGACTCGACGCGCTCACCGCTGAGAACGAGGTGCTGGCTGAGCGGGTGAGTCAGCTCCAGAGCGACGACGCCATCGAGCGCATCGCCCGCGAGCAGTACAACCTGGTGCGGCCGGGCGAGGAGGCATACGCCATCCTCCCCCAACCGCCGCCGGAGGTGCGGGCTGACACCGTGCTGCGGATTCTCGACGGCGGAGTGTTCTGGCGTTGATGATGGGGTGATGGCCAACGAACCCAGCTCGCCGATCCTGGCCGAGGGTCTCGTCCGCCGGTTCGGCGATCTGGTCGCCGTTGATGGTGTCGACCTCGATGTCTCCGCCGGCGAGGTCTTTGGTTTCCTCGGACCAAATGGTGCCGGCAAGACCACCATGGTGCGTATGCTGTGCACCCTGTTGTCACCGACGTCGGGACGGGCGGTAGTGGCCGGCTTCGACGTGGCGCTGGCTCCTGGTGAGGTGCGGCGCCGGATCGGCGTCGCCCTCCAGGACGCAGCCATCGATCCCCTCATGACTGGTTGGGAGCTGGTACGCCTGCAGGCGTCGCTGCATGGACTCTCCAAGGTCGAGACGGCCCGACGCGGCGGTGAGCTGCTTGAGCGGGTGGGTCTCTCGGCGGCGGGCGATCGACGCGTCAGGACCTACAGCGGCGGCATGCGACGCCGGTTGGACCTCGCCCTCAGCCTCATCCACGAACCCAGCGTGCTGTTCCTCGATGAGCCGACCACGGGACTCGATCCAACCAGCCGCGTGGCGCTGTGGGAGGAGGTCCGCCGTCTCAACGACGAGGGCACCACCGTGTTCCTCACCACGCAGTACCTCGAGGAAGCCGACGAGCTGGCCGACCGGGTGGCGATCATCGATCAAGGCGAGATCGTCCGGTCCGGCACTCCGTCCGAGCTCAAGGCTGCGGTGGGTGCTCCCACGCTGACGCTCGATCTGGCCGAGGGCCACCACGAGGTTGGGTGCGAGGTTCTGGCGCGGTTTGGAGATACGCGACCGTCACCTCATGGCGTCGCCATCGGACTGGAGGGAGGGGCGGGTCAGATCGCCTCGGTCATCCGGGCGCTCGATGACGCGGGCGTCGAGGTCGTACATGTAGCTCTCGATGCCCCCAGTCTTGATGACGTGTTCGCCGAAGCGACGGGTCGTCGCCTCGAGGGTTCTTCCGAAAGCGGCGGTGCTGCGGAGTCGCCCGACGAGCTGGCGGCCATCGATGGCTGAGCATCACCTGGACCGCCTCGGCCGCGCGTCGGCGGCGTGACCACCCTCTCCCCAGCCCGAGGGCGGGCCGCAAGCTCAGGTTCGGGGTTGTTCGGTCCGGGAACCCTTTCCATGGCCCGTCGATCGGCGCTAGGGGTTCTGCGGCAGCCGCAGCTGCTGGTCCCTGGCGTCTTCTTTCCTCTGTTCTTCGTCGCGCTCAACACGGCCTCGCTGGGACGTGCCCCCAATCTCCTCGTGAGTCGAGGCTTTCCACCCGTGGACTCGATGCTCGACTTCCTGTTGGCCACCGCGATCGTGCAGGGGATCCTGTTCGGCGCCACCACCAGCGGCGCCGATCTGGCCCGCGACATCGAGACCGGATTCTTCGACCGGCTGACCGCCGCCCCGGTGCCTCGACTGTCGATCCTGTTCGGACGCCTGGCTGGTGCCGCCATGTTGGGACTCCTCCAGGCCTGTGTGTTTGCGGTTGTGCTCGTGGCCTTCGGTGCCTCCATCAAAGGGGGCCTCGGCGCCTTCGCCGTCCTGTTGGTGATGGCGGCCATGCTGGCCATGGGCATCGGCGGGTTCGCCCAGACCATGGCCCTGCGCACCGGCTCGGCCGAGGCGGTCCAAGGCGCCTTCCCGCTCTTCTTCATCCTGATGTTCACCTCGTCCGCGTTCTTCCCGCGCCAGGTGATGAGTGGCTGGTTCCGAAGCGTCGCCGATGTCAACCCACTCTCGTACCTCATCGAAGGGGCCCGCGATCTCGTGATCTTCGAGCTCACCCTTCAGGACACGGTGCAGGTGCTGGGTATCTGCGCCGCCATCTTGGTCGTGTCGCTCACCGCCGCGACCCGAGCATTCTCGCGGCGACTCCGGGAGGCATCGTGACGGCCGCCACCGTTGGCACCCCCTCCTCCGGAGGCTCCGCGCCAATGGTGACCTGGCAGCTGGCGCAGCGGAGCATGATGCTCATACCCCGCATCCCTTCGACGTTCGTGCCTTCCCTGGTGATGCCGGTGTTCATCACGATCTCGTTCTCGGGGGCGTTCGGCGCCCTCAGCGACATCCCGGCCTTTCCCACCGACGTGATGCTCGACTGGGTGGTACCGATGGCGCTGCTCCAAGGGGCGGCCTTCGCCGGCATCACCACCGGCATGGGCATCGCTCACGACGTCGAGAATGGCTTCTTCGACCGGCTCCTGCTTTCTCCGTCGCCCCGGTCGGCGTTGCTGCTCGGTCCGCTGTTGGCGGCGATGTTGCGCGCTTGCTTCCCATTCCTGCTGGTCCTGACCGCCGGGATCATCGGAGGCGTGACCATCGAAGACTGGGTCCTCGGGGTTCCGCTGCTGCTTCTGTGTGCTGTCCTGATGGGTGTGGTGGCGGCAGCCTGGTCGCTCGCGCTCGTCTACCGGATCCGGTCCACCAGTGCCGCGCCGCTGATGCAGGTCGGACTGTTCATCGTCTTCTTCTTGTCGACTGCCCAGGTCCCGTTGGGTCTCATGCAGGGGTGGTTGCATGCCGTCGCCCGTCTGAACCCGATGACCAACGTGCTGCGGGCGGCGCGGCAGGGATTCCTCGGCGAGGTCACCTGGGCCGAGACCTGGCCCGGTCTGCTGGCGCTCGGCGCGCTGGTCGTGGTGTTGTTGGTCTGGGCCCGACGTGGGCTGGCCAAGATGACCCTGTGACCTCGATGGACCGGACAGCCGATGCCTCGCAGGGGAGAAGGGTGACGTTTTCGTGGCGTTGAACACCGATCAGGTCAAGAAGATCACGCCGATGGTCCTCCTCGGTCTGTTCCTGGTGCGCCTCGTCCGCGGCCGCAATCGCCGCGCCGAGCGGACCGACCACCGCCTGGCTGCCGGGACTCCGCCCCCACCCGACCTCCCCGGGGCCGAGGACTCAGCGGTTGAAATCTCGGCTCCGAGGACTGATCTGTCGGATTCCGATCGCTGAGTCCTCGGCGGTCGCGAAGCGGTTGCTGAGTCCTCGACTGTCGATCGAAGGCGCGGTCAGGGGGGCGGGGGGAGGTTGGCGATGGGCAGCAAGCGGGGGAGAGATGTCGCGAAGGCGGGATGCAGGGAGAGATGGTCGATCTCTGCGGTAGTGACCCAGCGGGTGTCGGTGGTCTCCCAGTTGAGCTGCGGTTGGAACGACTCGGCGACGGTGGCGATGATCGTGGTGTAGGTCCAGTCGGTGGTCAGGCGGTCGGTGTAGCGGCCGTCGACGCGGAGATCGCCCGGCAGCGGTCCCAGCTCCTCGGTCGCTTCTCGCAGAGCCCCGGACTCGGGCGTCTCGTGCTCGTCGAGGGCGCCTCCCGGGATGGCCCAGGTCCCGCCCTCGTGGCTTCGGGGCGAGCGTAGCTGCAAGAGGAAATGCCACGGCGGGCGGTTCGCAACCGGCATCGTGGGAGTGCGAATGAGCAATCCGGCAGCGCCGAAGAGCCCCCAACGAACCTTGCCGTCGGCACACCGCAGGAATGCGCCTCCGGGTCGACCTCCCATGTCGGCAGTCCAGCACACGGCCACGCCGCCGATCAGCCACACGCGGGAGCCGTCCCGTCACTCGCGTCTTCGACGTCGCCCGTGGAGTGGCGAATAGCCTCAGGTCCATGCGTCACTTCCGTGGCCCCGTACCCTGCTCTCACTCTGTGGCGGGTGGTTGAGCTGATGAGGGCGACCGGCACTCAACCGCCATCGTCAGCCGACGTCGATGCCGTCACCCGAATGCTCGGACGCCGGCCGATGAGCGATTTCGAGGTCGAGGTCCGCGACGCGTTCGGGACGCCCGTCGTGCTCCGCAACCCGCCCTTCCTCGATGACGGAACGCCCATGCCCACGAGGTACTGGCTGTGTGGCACGGCGGAGGTGCGGGCAGTCAGCCGCCTCGAATCCGACGGGGGTGTGCATCGGGTGGAGCTGCTCTTCCCGGCGGAAGACATTGCTGCCGCCCATGCCGCCTACGCGGCCGAGCGCGACGCGGCGATCCCCTCCGACCACGCCGGCCCGCGACCATCGGGAGGCGTAGGCGGAACCGAACGGGGCGGTCTCAAGTGCCTTCACGCCCACTTCGCCCACTACCTCGCCGGTGGCAACGACGCGGTGGGCAGGTGGGTCGCTGATCAGCTCGACGCCACCGACGACGCGCCCTCGCTCGTCACCCGACCGCCGGCGTCCGCCTCGACCAACGCGACCGAGAGGGACCAATGAGCACCGTGGCCGCCATCGACTGCGGCACGAACTCGACTCGTCTGCTCGTAGCTCGAGACGGCAAGGCCATCGAGCGGCACATGACGATCACCCGGCTCGGCCAAGACGTCGATGCCACCGGACAGCTCCAGCCAGAAGCCCTCAATCGGAACTTCACGACACTGCGATCGTACCGCGAGATCATGGACGGCCACGGAGTCGAGCGCGTACGGGCCGCGGCAACCAGCGCCGCGCGCGACGCCACCAACAGCGAGGACTTCTTCGGTGTCGCGACCGAAATCATCGGGACACGTCCCGAGCTGCTCACCGGCGATGAGGAGGGCCGGCTCTCGTTCGTCGGGGCCACATCCGATCTGGACGGGTCGGACGGACCGTTCCTGATCGCCGACATCGGCGGCGGGTCCACCGAGCTCATCGTCGGTACCACCGACGTCGAGGGTGTTCGCTCCATCGATGTCGGCTGCGTACGGGTGACCGAGCGATTCCTCGAACACGATCCGCCGCAACCCGAGGAGCTGACCAACGCCCTGACCGTCGTCGGCCAGCACCTCGACGACGTCATCCGTGACGTTCCAGCGGTGTTGAGTGCCCGCACCTTCGTCGGCTTGGCGGGAACCATCACCACGCTCGCCCAGATCCAGCAGGGCCTCGTCGACTACCACCGAGACGCCATCCATCACTTCTTGCTCCAACGGGACGACGTGGAGGCGATCTTCCGTGATCTGGCCACCGCCACTCATGAGGAGCGGCTCGAAGAACCCGGCCTACCCGCAGGCCGCGCCGACGTGATCGTCGGCGGGCTCATCGTGCTCCTCACCATCATGCGAACCCTCCAGATCGGCCAGTGCTTGGTGTCGGAGGCCGACATCCTCGATGGGCTCGCCCAGTCGATCGCCTGACCTCACGTCACCTCGGATCACCCGGCACGAACGCGTACGTCGCAAGACTCATCCGCCTGGGCTGGTCATTTGCCTATGGCGACAGCAGCCTCGACTGGAGCGTCGATGCCCGGGGGTGATGGTTGGGGGCACTCAACGCCGGTGTGCCTCGATGGCTGCGGCCGCGGCGGTGGGCGTGATGTGGGTGAGGCGGACGCGCTTTCGGCGTGATGTCTGACCGGTCGCGATGTAGATGTCGCGCCGGGGGCTGGAGAACACCTCGGCCAGAAAGTCGGTCAAGGCCCGATTGGCCCGTCCGTCCACCGCCGGTACCGCCAGCCGGATCTTGAGCGCATCGCCGAATCGACCGACGACCTCAGTCCGTCTCGCCCCGGGCTGTACGTGCACGAACAGCGCAACGACCCCGTCGTTGGTGACCGAGAGATAGGGGTGCGGATCCCGTTGCTCGCTCACCACGCCGCCAACGGTACCGCCGCGCCCCCGGTGGCTGGGTCGTTGTGCGCGCTCATCGGAGAGATTCGACCTCGTGGAGGCGCTGCTCCAGGAAGTGCCGGTCGGGATCGCTCGGGTCGCACCGCAGTGCCGTCCGGTAGGCGGCGGTGGCGTCATCGCGGCGTCCCAGCTCGCGGAGGAAAGCGCCCCGGGCGGAGTGGAACAGATGCCACTGGTCGAGCCCGTCGATTCGATCGAGCAGCTCGAGGCCCGAAGCCGGACCGTGCGCCCGAGCGACCGCCACGGCGCGGTTGACGCTGACGACGGCAGTGGGCATCACCGACTCGAGTCGCGAGTAGAGCTCGGCGATCTGGGGCCAGTCGGTCTCCGCTGACGAGCCAGCGAGCCCATGGAGGCAGGCTATGGCCGCCTGGATCACGTACGGGCCGGCTCCTCCGGGTCGCAGGCAGGACTCGACCAGCGATGCGGCCTCGGCGATTGCATCGTGGTCCCAGAGCGTGCGGTCCTGGTCGTCCAACAACACGAGATGACCCGAGGCGTCGACGCGCGCTGCGGTGCGAGCATGGGTGGCAAGCATCAACGCCAGCAACCCCCGACCTTCCGGCACATCGGGCATCAGCTCGACGAGAAGCCGGCCCAGCCGGATGGCCTCTGTGGCGAGATCGACCCGAACGATGCCACCCGCTGTCGCTGAGCTCGGATGATGAGCCTCGGTGAACACGACGTAGACCACGGCGAGCACGGCGGGAACACGATCGGGCAGCTCGTGGTCACGAGGAACCCGGTAGGGGATGTTCGCGGCGGCGATCTTCCGCTTGGCCCGCACCAGCCGCTGCGCCATCGTCGGCTCCGGCACCAAGAACGCGGCGGCGATCTCGGAGGTGGTCAGCCCACAGAGCGTGCGCAGTGCCAGCGCGACGCGAGCATCGGGGTTCAGCGCCGGATGGCAGCACGTGAAGATGAGACGCAGCTGGTCGTCACGTATCATCGACGGATCGGGTGGCGGAGGCTGTTCGGAATCGAGCAGGCCCATCGCCGCCTCCTCCTTCGGGCCACGGTTCGAATCCCGGCGGAGGCGGTCCATGGCTGCGTTGCGCGACGCCACCGTGAGCCAGGCCCCGGGGTTGTCGGGGACGCCTTGTCTCGGCCAGGCCTCGAGGGCCCGGAGCACAGCGTCCTGGACGGCGTCCTCGGCAAGGTCGATGTCGCCGAGCCGTCGCACGAGGGTGGCCAGGACGCGGCCACCCTCGATGCGAACGGTCTCCGCCAGCTCGGCCGACGGTTTCTCCTGCCGGGCGGGGCCGGCCAGGTCGCGACCGTCGTCGCTGGCGCGCCGGCGTTCGCTCAGGAGGTGCTCTCCTGAGCGAAGTCGATGCAGGGCCGGACCTCGACCCGGCCGTGCCAGGCACCGGGGATCTGTGCCGCCCACTTGAGCGCCTCGTCGAGGTCGCCGCAGTTCAGGAGGTAGAAGCCGCCGAGGACCTCTTTGGTCTCGGCGAAGGGGCCATCGGTGGTCACCACGTCGCCTCCCTTGCCGCCAGTCACCTTGATGGTGGTGGCGGTGGAGGTGGGCTGGAGCGCCTCGCCGCCGGCGATGACACCGGCGGCTCCGGCCTCCTCACCGAAGGCGTTGTACTCGGCCATGACCGCTGCCCACTCCTCGGGGCTCGGCTCGCGCTTCTCATTCTCGGCGGTGTCGTAGATCAATGCGGCGTAGGTGGGCATCTCTCATCTCCCTCGGAGCTCAGCTGATGGGTTGCGCGGCGTGAAGTTGATCACGTCGTCACCCACCCGACGATCACGGACGGCTCAGATCGACATCTACCTCGGAGATCATTTGGAACGAGGACGGGTGGCGGAGATGATCCAGATACTGCCATCGAGCCGGACGCCGTCGGCGGCCACGTGCTCGGCGAGGGTGCTCTCCACCGATGCCATCGCGGTGGGCACTACCTCAGGGGGGATGGTTTCGAGCATGGCGCGGCCCGGGCCCGACGCCGCCAGGTAGGCGGCCGCGTCAGCCGGCGTGGCACCTAGTGGCAGCGACACCGTGACCGGATCGAGCGCGACATCGACCCACCCCGCCGAGGTGAGCACGCCGGTGACCCGGTCGGGTTCGGACTGGGCGAACATGCCGGGCTGGTCGGGGTCGGCACCCTCGGGCATGGAGCCGAACTCGAGCATGGCCGCGCCGGGAACGAGCAGCCACTCATTGGCGATGAGGGGCTGCCAGGTGGCCAGGATCATCCGGCCACCCCGCGCCACCCCCGATGCCACGTTGACGAAGGCGGCCACCGGGTCCGCGAAGAACATGGTGCCGAAGCGGCTGATCACGGCATCGGCGTCGCGGGAGGAGAGGTCGGCGACCTCGACGTCCGCTTGGTCGAAGTCGACGTTGGAGAGGTTGCGGTCGGCTGCCCGCTGCCGGGCACGGGCGAGCATCGGCGCCGACAAGTCGAATCCGTGGGCATGCCCCGTTGCACCGACCAGCTCGGCCGCGGTGAGCGTGGTGGCACCGCAGCCACAGCCGATGTCGATGACGAGCTCGCTGGCAGCCAGACCCGCCGTCTCGAACAGCACGTCGGCGACCGGCTGGAGGACTGCGTCCCTGCCGTCGGCGTCACCAGCCCATCGCTCCCCGCTGTCGCCGTTCCATGCCTCGTACTGCTCGGTGTTGACAACCTCGGTCATCTCGCGCTCCCGGTCGTGTTCGCTCGGTGCGCACGTCGGACACCGGCATCGCCCAGCGTCGCACGCGCGTCCCAGTGGTGCGTGATCGGCCAGGAGAGCCCAGGTCCGATCAGGTCAGGCGTAGATCGAACACATGTTTGCTGCCGTTGGTCGGGGAGGGATAGGCTCGCCCGATGGTGCTCGTCGATGGCCATGCCTCTGGCCGGCGGGATGGCACCCTCGCCGCGGGTGAGGGAGCTGGCGATGTCGTCGCGTCGCCCGACATCCTGTTCACGGGCACCACCAACGGGTTCGAGGTGCTGGCCGACTTCCACCCAGCCGTTCGCACCTGGTTCGAGCGACGGTTCACCGACGGACCCACCGAACCGCAGGTAGCGGGCTGGCCTGCCATCGGACGGGGTGAGCACACGCTCATCGCGTCACCCACGGGATCGGGTAAGACGCTGGCCGGGTTCCTCTCCGCCATCGACGCCCTGTACCGGGCACACGCCCGGGGGCGAGAGATCGGCGGCGCAACTCAGGTCGTCTACGTGAGCCCGCTGAAGGCCCTGGCCGTCGACGTTGGCTTCAACCTTGAGGCCCCGCTGGCCGAGATCGCCGACGTCGCTCGCGAGCTGGGCCTGGAACCGGCTCCCATCACCCTGGGCATCCGCTCGGGCGACACCCCCGCGTCCACGCGCCAGGCGATGGTGAAGAACCCGCCCAACTTCCTCATCACCACCCCCGAGTCGCTGTACCTTTACCTCACGGCCGAGAAGAGCAGGAACACGCTCACGGCGGTTGAGACCGTCATCGTCGACGAGATCCACACCATGGCGCGCGACAAGCGCGGGTCTCACCTCACCCTGTCGCTCGAGCGGCTCGACCACGTGGCCGCCAACCCGCCCGTTCGCGTGGGACTGTCGGCCACCCAGCGCCCGATCTCCACGGTGGCACGGCTGCTGGTGGGGGCCGGAGACGACCGCACCGATCCCAACGGCGAGCCGGCATGCACCGTCGTCGACGTCGGCCACCGCCGCAAGCTCGACATCTCCCTCGAGCTGCCCGAGGGCGAGCTCGAGGCCGCCACCTCCGGCGAGCAGATGGCCGAGATCCTCGACCTCATCGCCGCCCACGTAGCTGACCACCGCACCACGCTGGTGTTCGTGAACACCCGGCGGCTGTCAGAGCGAGTGGCCCGCGACCTGGCCGAGCGCTTGGGCGACGATGCCGTCTCTGCCCATCACGGCTCGCTGTCTCGCGAACGCCGCTATCTGGTCGAGTCCAAGCTGCGGGCCGGCGAGCTGCGGGCCCTGGTGGCCACCGCCAGCCTCGAGCTCGGCATCGACGTGGGCCCCGTCGAGCTCGTGTGCCAGGTTGGGTCACCCCGCAACATCGCCACCTTCCTCCAGCGCGTCGGTCGGGCCAACCATCACCGCTCCGGCATCCCCAAGGGAATCCTCTACCCCACCACCCGCGACGAGCTGGTCGAGTGCGCGGCGCTGCTGGGTGCGGTTCGCGATGGCCGTCTCGACGAGCTCCGGCCTCCGGTCGCCCCCCTCGACGTTCTGGTCCAGCAGATCGTGGCCGAGGTGGCCGCGGCGGCCGACGAGGGCTGGTCGGAAGAGGCGTTGTTCCGTCGCCTGAGACGAGCCGCCCCCTACGCCGAGCTCCCCCGCGAACGGTTCGACGAAGCGCTCGATCTGGTGTCGGAGGGCATCATCACCGGCCGAGGCCGCCGCATGGCCTACCTCCACCGCGACCGGGTGAACGGGCAGCTTCGGGCCAGACGCGGTGCGCGCCTGGCTGCGCTCACCAGCGGTGGTGCCATTCCCGAGTCCGGGGACTACCGGGTGGTCATGGAGCCGGGCGACACCTTCGTGGGCACCATCAACGAGGACTTCGCCATCGAGTCCATGCAGGGCGACGTGTTCCTGCTGGGTACCCACCCGTGGCGCATCCTCCAGGTCACCAACGGCGTGGTGCGGGTTGCCGACGCCTCCGGCGAGCGGCCCACCGTCCCCTTCTGGCTCGGTGAAGCACCCGGCCGCACCGCTGAGCTGTCCCGGGAGGTCTCCGACCTGCGTTCGGTGGTCGATCGGCTGCTGGCCGTGTCCCGGCTGGCGGAGGCGGTCGAGGCGGTCATGGAGCGGTGCGGCATCGACGACGTGGCCGCGGCCATGATAGTCGACTACCTGGCCGCCGCTCGCGCCGCGCTGGGCGGGGTCATGCCCACGCTCGACGACATCGTGTTCGAGCGCTTCTTCGACGAGACCGGCGGCATGCAGCTCATCATCCACGCGCCTTTCGGGGCGCGGCTGAACCGGGCGTTGGGCTTCGCCCTCCGCAAGAAGTTCTGCGTGAGCTTCGACTTCGAGCTCCAGGCCGCGGCAAGCGACGATGCGGTGCTCCTCTCGCTCGGCCCTCAGCACTCGTTCCCGCTTGACGAGGTGCCCCGGTTCTTGAAGTCGGAGGGCGTGGAGGCCGTGGTGACCCAGGCCGTGCTCCAGTCACCGATGTTCCAGGCCCGGTGGCGATGGAACCTCAACCGGTCGCTGGCCGTCCTGCGCCGTCGCGGCGGCAAGATCAACCCGTTCAACATTCAGCGCATGGAAGCCAACGACCTCATGGCCGCCGTCTTCCCGAGCCTCGCGGCCTGCCAGGACAACGCTCCCGCCGGTCCCATCGAGATCCCCGATCACCTGTTGGTGCGCGAGACGATGCACGACTGCCTTCACGAAGGCATGGATATCGACGGGCTGCGTGACCTGTTGGTGAAGTTCGAACAGGGCGGGGTCGAGCTCCACTTCCTCGACACCGTCGAAGCGTCACCGCTGGCCCACGAGATCCTCAACGGCGCGCCCTACACCTACCTCGACGATGACAACGAGATCGGCGAGCGTCGGTCGCGCGCGGTTGTGCTGCCTCGCGGCTTGCCGGTCGAGGCCCGTGAGCTCGGCCGGCTCGAACCCGAAGCCATCGCCCGGGTCCGGGCCGAGGCCGAACCCGACGTCCGCGACCCAGAAGAGCTGCACGACGTCCTCCTCTCGGCCATCGCCCTTCGGCCCCGCGACGCATGGGCCGACTGGTTCGGGAAGCTCCGCGACACCGGTCGAGCCTCCGAGGTCCACATCCCCACCTCGGTCGCTGCCGGGGCTCCAACGTCGAGAGCGCGGCGCGTGAGTGGGTCCCAGGACCACCACCGCGCCGCGCTCGTCGTCCGATGGGTGGCCACCGAGCGCCTTGACGAGATCAGCCTCCTCTACCCCGGGGCCACCGTCGCGCCGGATCATGCCGTTCCCGAAGCACTCCGACGGGCCGACGTCACCGAGGACTCCGCCCGGGTGGCCGTCGTGCGGGGCCTGCTCGACATCTCGGGGCCACTGACGATCAGCGGGATCGTCGAGGAGACCGCGATCGGCGAGCCGGCGGTCATGTACGCCCTCGAGACGCTGAGGGCCGAGGGCTTCACTGTGGCCGGCGACTTCGACCCCGCCCTCGGTGGCGATCCCGGCCAGCAGTGGTGTGCCCGGCGGCTGCTGGCCCGCATCCACTCCTACACCCGGGCCCGCAAACGGGCGCAGATCCAGGCCGTCACCAAGGAGGACTGGCTCACGTTCATCGACCGTTGGTGGTTCGAGGCCGACGGAACCCAGCGCACCGGTCGGCACGGTCTGGGCGAGGTGATCGAACAGCTCCAGGGCTTCGAGTGGCCGGCCGGCGAGTGGGAGCAGGTGTTCGCTCGTCGGGTGCAGGCCTACCGGCCCGAGTGGCTGGACGACCTGTGCCTGTCGGGCGAGGTGGTCTGGGGTCGGCTGTCGATCCTCGAGGCGGCCGAGGATCCCGATGATCCGGCCGCCGGTGACTCGGTCCGTTCGGGTAAGTCGCCGTCGCGGCGCACTCCCATCACCTTCATGTTGCGCGATGACCTCAGCTGGCTGCTCCAGGCCCTTCGTGGTGACGACGTCCCCGCCGAGCCCACCGCCGGTTCTGCTCGTGACGTGCTCGATGCCCTCCACCAGCGCGGGGCTCTGTTCCACGGCGAGCTGCAGACCGAGACCGGCCGCCTTCCCACCGAGGTGGAGGAAGGACTGTGGGACGGTGTGGCTCGTGGCCTCGTCACCTCCGATGGCTTCAACGCCGTGCGCACGCTCTTCGATGCCCGTCACCGGTTTGCCCGCCGCCAGCGGAGCCGCCCGGGATCCCGGGGCAAGCGGGGCACCTGGCGCCACGGCGTCGAAGGCCGCTGGAGCCTGATGCCCCCGGCCCGGCCCATCGACGACCGCGACGACCTGGCCGAGCACGTTGCCTGGCAGCTCCTGACCCGTTGGGGTGTCGTGTTCCGCGATCTCTACCGCAACGAGCGCTTCTCGCTTCCGTGGCGAGAGGTCCAGTGGGCCCTCCGGCGCCTCGAAGCGCGGGGACAGATCCGTGGCGGCCACTTCGTCACCGGCGTCACCGGCGAGCAGTACGCCTTAGAGGAGGCGTGGGCCGCCCTCAGACGAGTCCGCACCGATCACCAACGCCAGCAGGACGCGCTCGTGTCCTGAGCGCCCGCCGGACCCCGCGTTCCGACGCCGTCAGCTCGGCCGTCACGACTCTGGGTCCTCCTCGTCCGACCCAGTGGGCCCGCCGGGCACATGCCGGACATCGACGGCGGCCCTGGCCTCGCGATCCACGACCAGGCGGAGCACGTCGGGACGTGCGTAGTGGCCGACGGGGTCGAACTGCCGGCGCGCCTTGCGGGCGCGCTCTGCGTTGATCTCCGCGTACACGATCCCCTCCTCTTCTACGAGCGGCCCGGCCAGGAGATCGCCCTCGGGGCCGACGACGGCAGTGTTCCCGCGCGCCAGCCAGTCGTCGTCCCCGCCGTAGAGATCGTCGGCTCCGGGAAGGTCTCGGGGCACGTCGGAGCCCCGGACGCAGAAGTTCACGCCGATGACGTAGACACGCCCCTCCCTGGCGATGTGGCGGAGCGTCGGCACCCACACGTCGGAGTTGTCCCAGGTCGGCGCGAGGTAGACGTCGATCCCCTGCGCGTACAGGGCTGCACGGGCGAGCGGCATGTAGTTCTCCCAACACGTGAGGCCGCCCAGGCGCCCGAAGGGGGTGTCGTACACCGCAAGGCCAGAGCCGTCGCCCTGGCCCCACACCAGACGCTCCCCCCCGGTCGGCATGAGCTTGCGATGCTTCCCGAGGAGCGAGCCATCAGGTGCGAAGTAGAGGTTGGTGTTGTAGAGGGTGCCTCCGTCGCGTTCGTTCACTCCGATGGAGAGGTAGGAGCCGGACTCGGCGGCGACGGCCCCCATGGCTTCGGTCGCGTGTCCCGGTACATCGACTGACTGTTCGTAGAGTCGCTCGTACCACTCCCTGTCCGCCCAGGGCGTCGTGCGCCACACCCAGTCCGGGTACGTGGGCACGAAGGTCTCCGGGAACACGACGAGACCCGCGCCGTTGGCTGCCGCCTCCTTGGTGAGCCGGGCCACCTTCTCGATCGTCGCCTCGCGATCGAGGACGACGGGGGCCGCCTGGACAGCTGCCACCGTGACCGCCTCTGTCGTTGCCATGCCGGGCCCTCCTCAGACCCTGTGGCCGGCGTCGGTGATCTCCTGAAGCAGCGACTCAGGCCAGCGGCCGCCGCACCAGTGGGCATCCTCGACGATCTTGCCGCCATCCACGGTGAGCCGGTGGATGTGGTGGGCCTTGTGACGCACGCTGTCCTGGCTCCACTGGCGCGTGTACTCGAGCAGCTCCCCGTCGGGCAACGGGGTCCGGCGCAGCTCGGTCAGCCCCGCCTCGTGGTCGAACCACTTCGAGTACTGGGCACGGAGCCCGGCGGCGCCCCGCACCTGGAGCCGCCACATCGGTGGCGTCGAATCGGAGACGGCGTCCTCGGCGAACACATCGGCGTCGGCGAAGCCGGCCGTCTGCACGGCTGCCAGAAAGCCATCGACTGGGTTCTCGTTCATGTCCTCCTCCTCAGGTCTCGAGCCATCGTCTCCGCGCCACCGCTACGTCAGCCCGCCCGGGGGAATGTTCTGGTTGACGTGGAACACGTTGTCGGGGTCCCATGCCGCCTTGACCTCGGTCAGACGCTGCCAGTTGTCGCCATAGACGGCCTTCAGGCGAGCCCGGTCGTCCTCGGCAAGGAAGTTGATGTACCCACCCTCCCGCGAGTGTGGTGCCAACGCGGCGTAGTAGTCGCGCACCCACGCCGTGTTGGCCTCGTCATCGTTGGGGTCTGGCCACATCCCGGCAATGACCGGGTTGTAGCGGGCGTCGCGGTGCCAAAACGCCGTGTCGGTCTTTCCTACCCGGCCGACCGCCCCGCCGAGCGGGTAGAGGTGCACCGTCGAGTTGACGACGGGGACCTTGGGCCCGTGCTCGACGTGGGCCGCGACGAGCTCGTCAGTGAGGTCGTCGCAGAAGGCCGCCTTCCAGTAGTGCCGCAGGCCTCGCGGGACGAGCCCGTCGAATGCCGACTGGATCGCGGGGTAGGGCGCCTCGTGCACGGCGTCGATCAGTGGGTCGAACTCCCGCAGCGGTCGGAGGACCTTCTCGCCGTCGCTCATCGAGCCCGCCCAGCAGGTCATGATGGCGCACATCGTAACGCCCTGGTACTGCTCGGGGACGAAGTCGGCCGGCGGACCGATCTGGAACATCGAGAACCCGCCGAACTCCTCGGGGGCGTCATCGATGAACTCGTCGAAGAGCCTGAGCACCTCGGGCGCCCGGTCGATGTCGTAGAAGATCGGGCCGGTGAGGACCCGATCGACCTCGTGGAGCGCGAACTCGAACGAGGTGACGACGCCGAAGTTGCCGCTCCCGCCTTTGAGCGCCCAGAACAAGTCGCCGTTCTCTTCGGCGCTCGCTGTCACCAGCGAGCCGTCGGCAGTGACCACGTCGGCGGAGAGCAGGTTGTCGATCGAGAGCCCGTACTTGCGGGACAGGTACCCGTACCCGCCCCCCAGCGTGAGCCCGGCCACACCGGTCGTCGAGATGATGCCGCCCACCGTGGCGAGCCCGAAGGCGTGGGTGGCGTGGTCGAGGTCGCCGAGCGTGGCGCCGCCCTCCACCCGGGCGGTGCGTCGCTGCGGGTCGACCCGGACGCCCCGCATCGCGCTCAGGTCGACGACGACGCCGTCATCGACGGTGCCGAAGCCGGGCACGCTGTGGCCCCCGCCCCGCACAGCGAGATCCACACCGGCGTCGCGGGCGAGCCCGACGGTCGCGATCACGTCGGCGGCGTCCGCGCAGTGGGCGACCACAGCCGGCTTGCGATCGATCATGAAGTTGTAGACCTTCCGGGCCTCGTCGTAATCGGTGTCACCCGGCGTGCGCACGGCACCGCGGAACCCGGAACGGAACTCCTCGAGTGCGGGGTTGCTGATCGGCATGGCGGTCGTCTCCCTCGGTGGACTCAACAGAACGAGGAGAGTGTGTGCGACGGGGCCGGCGAACGCATCCGTGCTCACCACGGATTCACGCCAGCACGAAGGCGAGTGGGAGAATCCTTGGACATGGAACCCCTTCCGACGGCTTTGCGGGAAGCCAGGGTCACCCCTCGCGAGGCCGACGTTCTGGAGGCCCTTGGCGCCCGCCTGACCAACGCCGAGATCGGCGACCGGCTCTTCATCTCGGTGCGCACGGTCGAGAGCCACGTGTCGGCGCTCCTGCGCAAGCTGGACTGCCCCGACCGCCGGGGTCTCGCCGCCCGCGCCGGGGAGCTGCTCGAGCGACGGCTTCAGGCACCACCGCTGCCTTCGGCGCTGGCGGACCTGGTGGCTCGGAACCCCTTCGCGGGACGAGCCGAGGAGCTGGACAGCCTGCTCGCCGCCTTCGACGAGGTCCGGAACTCGGGCCGCCGACGGTTCATCCTCCTCTCCGGCGAGGCGGGGATAGGGAAGAGCCGCCTAGCCGGAGAATTGGCGGCCCGGGTGCACGGCGACGGCGCCGTGATCGCCTTCGGACGATGCGACGAGGAAGCCCTCCTCCCTTATCAGCCCTTCGTGGGGGCGCTCCGGCCCCTCGCCGCGGTGGCGCCCGAGGCGGTCCGCGACCGCGTCGATCCGGCGTTGGCGCGCCTGCTCCCCGAACTGGGCCCCGGTGAGGGGACGCCGCCGGCAGGGGCCGACCCGGCGTTGGAACGACACCGTCTCTTCGAGGCCTTCGATGCCGTGGTGTCGACGACACCGGGGTCCCTCTTGCTCGTCATCGACGACCTCCAGTGGGCCGACGGTCCCACCTTCGGGCTGCTCCGGCACATCCTCCGCCGGTCGGACCGTTCCCCGGCTCTGGTGCTGGCGACAACCCGAAGGGAGGCGCTCGCACCACCGGGCCGGCTGTCTTCGGAGCTGGCGGGCATGGCGTCGGAGCAGGGGCTGGACGAGATGGTGCTGGAAGGGCTGACTTCTTCGGCCGTGGCGACGTTGTTCGCCGGGCATGAGCGCGCTCACGAACTGGCCCGGGCCACATGCGACCGAACGGGCGGGAACCCCTTCCTGATCCAGGAGATCCTTCGTCATGCTGAAACCCCGGCGGCGGCCGTCGAGGGCGCCGTCCCGGACGCGGTGCGCCAGAGCGTTCGCCGCCGGGTGGCCCAGTTGGGGGCCGAGGTCGTCGGGGTGCTGGAGCAGGGTGCGGTGATGGGCGAGACCTTCCGCTTCGGCGTCGCGGCGCGGGCGACCGTTGGCGACGCGGCGACGTCGCTCGATGGGTTGGACCGCGCCGCGGCCGCGGGCATCGTGATCGAGGCGCCGGGGCGGCCTGGCTGCTACCAGTTCGCCCACTCCCTCGTGCGAGAGGCCCTCGTCGTGGGACTCTCTCCGAGTCGGCGAACGCAGCTCCACCTCCAGGCTGCCGCGAGCTTCGAGTCGGCAGGCGCTGAGCGGCATCTGGCAGAGATCGCCTACCACCTCCATGCCTCTCTCCCTGAGGGCGATCCAGAGCGTGCCGCCGACTTCGCGGCCCGATCCGCAGCCCAGGCCACGGCGATGCTGGCGTGGGAGAGCGCGGCCGAGCGGTACACGATGGCTCTGGAGGCCCTCGACGCCGCCGGCGCCGACGACCGGAGGGGCCTCCCGATGCGGCTGGCGCGGGGCGAGGCGCGATGGCGCAGCGGTGCCCTCCACGATGCCCGCGCTGACCTCCTGGCCGCGGCCGAACTGGCGCGGCGCCTGGATGACATGGCCTCGTTCGCTCACGCGGCGCTCGCACTGGGCGAGACCTCGCCCCTGTGGGGCACCGACCCGGAGTTGGTGGGCCTGCTTGAAGCGGCCCGTGGGGCGATCGACGACCCGGCGCTCCGGGCCCTCCTCACCGCCCGCTTGGCGCAGGCCCTCTACTACTCGGATACGGTCGATCGGCGCACGCAGCTCAGCGATGAGGCGCTCGGCGACGCCCGGCGGGCGGGTGACCCGGCCACTGTCGCGCGGGTGCTCTCCGCTCGCCACGTGGCGCTGTGGGGGCCCGAGGATCTTGACGAGAGAACGGAAGCAGCGCACCGGATGGTGCGCTTGGCCGAGGAGACCCGCGACGATGATCTCGTCCTGCTCGGCCATGGGTGGCTGGTGGCCGACCTCATGGAGCGGGGGGACGTGCCGGCCGCGGATCGCGTCCTCCGCCGCCACCGTGAACTGGCCGAGGCACGCCGCCAGCCGGCCGCTCGCCGCGACGCCGAGATGTGGGCGGCGATGCGGGCCATGCTCGCCGGCAACTTCGACCACGCCGAGGTGGTGATGGACCGTGCTCGCGACCTCGCCGAGACGGCCCACGACCCCGATGCCGACACCGTCTGGTGGATCCAGCGGTACTGGTGGCTCATCGAACAGGACGACAGCGCCGAGCTTGGCGGGTTGGTCGAGCCTTACGAGGAGCTAGCGGCGCGGTACCCACAGGTGCCGGCCTGGCACGCGGCGCTCGCCATGCTGCACGCCCGGCGGGGCGACGAGGCCGCGGCCCGGGCTGAGTTCGAGGTCCTGGCCGCCGGCGACTTCGCCACCGTTCCCCGCGACGCCGTGTGGCTGAACGCCATCACGTACTGCGCCGAGACGGCGGCGTTCCTCCGAGACGTTGACCGGGCCAGGGTGCTGCTACGCCTCCTCGAGCCCTACCGGGACCGATTCGTCCTCATTGACCGCGCCATCGTCTGCAAGGGGCCGGCCGGCCGCTTCCTCGGTCTGCTCGCGGCCACGGTTGGCGATACCGACTCGGCAGTCGCGTACCTTCGCGACGCTGTCGCTCGCCACGACGCCGTCGGGGCCCACCCGCTGGCGGAGCGGACGCGAGCTGACCTCAGCACCGTTGAGGCCCGGTGACCCCCACGGTGGCGCGAGGGCTTACTCGATGCCGGCGGGAACCGGCTGAGAGCCGGGCACGGGGATGACAGCGTCGTCGGGTACCGGCTCGGCGTGGCCCTCGACGTCGAGGTTGGGGAGCAGCCGGTCGAGCCAGCGGGGCAGCCACCAGTTGCGGTCGCCGAGCAGCTCCATGGTCGCGGGCACGAGGAGCATGCGGACGACGGTGGCGTCGAAGAAGATGGCAGTGGCGAGGCCGGTGCCCATCATCTTCAAGGAGCGTTCGAACTCGAGCATGAAGCTGCCGAAGACGACGACCATGATCGCGGCGGCCGCGGTGATGACCTTGGCCGTTGCCGCGAGGCCATCGGCCACGGAGGTGCGGCTGTCACCGGTCCGGCGCCACTCCTCACGCACCCGTGAGAGCAGGAAGACCTCGTAGTCCATTGAGAGACCGAACACGACCGCGAACAGCATCATCGGCACCCACGTCTCGATGGGACCCGGTTGGACGCCGGTCAGGTCGCTGAGCCAGCCCCACTGGAACAGGGCGACGATCACACCGTAAGCCGCGCCGATCGACAGCAGGTTCATGATCACCGCCTTGAGCGGCACGAGCAGCGACCGGAACACGACCATGAGCAGCACGAACGACAGGGTGAGAACGGCGCCGAAGAAGACGCGCATGCGTTCGCCCATGTAGGCCGACATGTCGACGTTGGCGGCGACCAGGCCGCTAACCAGGACATCCGCGGCTGAGAGCTGCTCGATCGGCGGGAGCACGTCGTCGCGGAGACGGTTGACGAGCTGGGTGGTCGCCTCGTCCTGCGGACCGCCCCTCGGCGTCACGAGCCAGCGGACTGCGGTTGGGTTCCCGGGATCGTTGGGCTGGGGGCCGAGGACCGACTCGACCTCGGGATCGGCAGCGACCGCTTCGTTGACCGCCGCCAGTTCGCCGACCCGGTCGGTGCCGTCGACCGCGGCGACGAGGTAGATGGGTCCGGTGGAGCCCTTGCCGAAGCCGTCGACGACGAGGTCGTAGGCCTTCTTGGTGGTGGTGTCGTCGGCGAAGTTGCTCTCGTCGGAGAACCCGAGGCGCAGGTTGAGTACGGGGATGGCGAGCACGAGGAGGACCGCGGCCGCGCCGATCGCCGAAGTCCACGGACGATGTTGGATGACCCGGCTCCACCGGTAGGCAACGGTTTCGCGCCGCGGCTTGGGCGGCCGGTGCTGCACCTCCCGCTGCAGCGTTGGCAGGAAGAACCCGAGGGCGATCGTGACCAGGGCGAGGCCCAGCCCGAGCAGGATCAGCGCCGGGGCCTCGAGTCCTGCGCCGACGAGTGCGACGGCGAGAAACCCGGCGGCTGCCAGCCCTCGCCACTTGGTGCGTTCGATGTTGTCGCCGGCGAAGGCCAAGAGCGCCGGCAGGAGCGTGATCGACGCGGCGACGGTGACCGCGACGGTCACCGACGCGGTGACGCCGAGCCCGCCGATGAAGCCGATGCCCATGAGCAGCATGCCGAGCAGCGAGATCACGACGGTGGCACCGGCGAACACGACCGAGCGGCCCGCGGTGTCCATAGCGATGCCGATCGACTCGCGCCCGTCGTGGCCGGCGTGGAGCTGCTCGCGGTAGCGGGTGACGATCAGCAGCGCGTAGTCGATGCCCACGCCCAGGCCGATCATCAGAGCCATGAAGGGCGCGAAGTCGGGTACCTCCACGAGGTGGCTGGCGAGGATCACGAACGCACCACCCAGCCCGATGCCGAACAGCGCCACGCCCACGGGAAGGCCCATCGCCAGGACCGATCCGAACGCCACGATCAGGATCACAACGGCGAAGGCCAGGCCGAACAGCTCGGCCGACGGTTGTTCGAACTCGGCGAACAGGAACCCGCCGAGCTCGACCCCCAGCCCGTCGAGCTCGGGTGTCAGTTTCCGCAGCTCGCCGCCGATGTCGGCGGCCCGAGTGAAGTCGATGTCCTCGGGAAGGTAGACGGTCGCGTACGCGATCCGGCCGGCCGCGTCTCCACGGTCGGAGATCTGGAACTCTCCGCCGGGCGCGTACGGGCTCTGCACTGCGGAGACGTCGTCGATCTCGGCCACGTCAGCCAACATTGCCTCCATCGCGGCCCGGACGGTCGGGTCGTTCACCCCCTGCTCGGCCTCGAACACGATCTGGCCCGACTGGGGAGAGCCGCTGCCGTCGGCGAACTCGGTTTCGACGAGCGTGAACCCGTCGGTCGACTCGAACCCCTCCAGCGAGAAGTCCTGGCGGTAGGCGTCGCCGACGCTGCCGGCGATGCCGTTTCCGACGAACAGCGCGGCGATCCAAAGGACGAGGACGAGCTTGCGGTGGTCGTGGCACCACGCTCCAACTCGACTGAACATGCAGGATCCCTTCGTCAGAAACGCCAGCTCAGCTAGACCTGAGCGGGGTATCTCGGTAGCACAACCACGCGGTCGCCGGCTACATCGGACTTCACCCCACTGACCGCGCGCCAGATCGGCGGCGCGGGGTCAGCGGTCGATGTCAGAGCGGTTGTAGTGCGTCCGGTCGAGCTTGCCGTCGGGGCAACCGACGATCATCGGTGCGTGAACGATCAGCTCGTGACGGAGGGGCACCGCCTTGGTCACGCTGCGGCCCAACGTACGGGAGGTGATCAGCGCCGATGGATACCGCTGGATGGCTCGCTCGTGGTACCACTCGCAGTTGTCGAGCCGCGCCGTGATCTGGAGCTCGATCTCCTCGCCCGGGCCGAGGGTCAGCGGGAGCTGGGCGCTGGGGCCCACCTCGATGAGGGGGCGCACCTCATCGGTCAGCCGAACCGAGGTGACGGTCGTCGGGAGCAGGCCGTCATTTCGGAGCGGGATCGTGAGGGTGACGGGTGCTCCGTCGAGGTACTCGAGCACGTAGGTACCACGTTCACCGAGGTCGGCCAGCTCGGTGAGGCGGGGAGCACCCGTCGCCGCCATCGGGACATCACCGTTCCATCTCACTCCCCATGAACCGGCCGTGACCCCGAGGGTCCCGGCCGTTGCCACGATCGCGGCGACGGCGAGGAAGCGGGCGAGCCGGCGCCGCGGGGGTGGTGGGGGGCTGGGGGCGTAGGCGCGGTCGCCGGCGACCGCCGCCGACGTCGTCGGGTGGTCGAGTACGGCGGTCATCAGCCGAGTCGGCGGCGCACGCCTACGGCCGACATCGCGGCGGCGACGAGCAACAGCGGAGGGATGATCAACGCCATCGCCGGCAGCCCGTCGGACGCCGCCGACGGAACCGCTCGCTGACCGAGGTCGACCTCGGTGAGCGGCCGGGGTGTCCCGAAGCTGGCCGCGCTCACGGTCACGCCGACGTTGCCCACTCCGGGAACGTTGGGCACCGTGACCGCCCGGTCACGTGGATCCTGCGGCGAGTCGAACCAGTCGCACCCGAGGGGATCGGGGTTGTCCTCGCGGTCGTACACCGCGCAGGGAAGCAGCGTGGCCGACTTCACCGCATTGCCCACCGGCGAGATCGAGCCTCCGCTCTCGCACGACGGCAGGACGGGTGACAGCGAGTTGTGGGTTATCCAGCCCTCATAGGGCGTGACCTCGCCGATGGCGTAAGAGGTGTCGTTGCCCTGCCAGCAGTTGTTGACGCCCTGGTCGTCCCACCACATGTCGAGTCCGTTGTGCGCCGGCGCACCATCGGAGTCGAACCCGAAGTGGTTGTCGACGATGCGGTTGCCGTTCGACGTGTCGAGCTGCTGGAGCGGCTCCATGTCGCCGCGGATGGCGCCCGGGACCCAGAACAGCATGACGCCGTTGCGCCAGTTGTCGTAGATGTGGTTGTCGCGGATCAGGTTGTTGTTGCCGCCGGCGATGAGGATGCCGGTGCCGACGGGGACGGGGAACGCCGGGCAGACGGTGCCCTCCCCGTGGCCCCGATCGCCTGGCCGGTCGGCTGCGCAGATTCCCGAGTGGACGAACTCCTCGTAGTAGTTCGAGTTGTTGTGGTGGATGTCGTTGTTCTCGAGCCGGGCGCTGTCCTGGGGCATGCCCGGGTGGCCGCCGACGAACGAATCGGTGACGTAGCCGGCGCCGTTGTTGTCCACCTCGTTGTCGTGGAAGTACACGCTGTTGCCGGCCGTTCCCGAGTACCCGAGTGCGTTGTGGTGGGTGCGGCAGCCGGTGATCTCCACCGACCAGCGGGTGATCGGGTCGATCTGGGGTCCTCCGTCGGCGTTCACGTCGGCGGACGAACCGGGGTAGATGCCCGAGTCGCCGTTGAACGACGTGTCGCAGTCCTTGATGAGCCCATGGTCCGACGTGAAGGTGAGGATGCCGTAGAGATCGTTGTGATGTGCCTCGACGCCCTCCAGCACGTAGCCATCGGTCTCGTGGACGTAGATGGCGTTCTCACGGAAGATCTCGGCGGCGACGTTCTTCAGGTAGAAGCCGTCGGCGCGGTCGGCCTTGATGCCGTTGTGCTTCACCCAGTCGCCGTCGTCCCGGAACCCGCCCACCACCTTGGTGTCCGCAGGGGTGTCGCCGGTGCCCTCGATCTGGAGATTGCACAGCACCTCGGAGGGGTCGTCACCGCAGGCGATGCCGGGATCGTCAGGAGAATCACCAGCGATGGTGACGAGGTTGATCACCTCGCCACAGCTCACGATGAGGTCGTAGCTGACCTCGCCCCCGTTGTAGCTGGCGGTGCACTCGGCGTTCTCGTCCCATGACGGTTGCTCGCGGTACTCGCCGGGAAGGACGTAGATGTTGGTGCCGGGTTCGGACACGGCGTCGACCGCCTGCTGGATGTGCTCGTAGCAGCCGTGGGGGCCGCCGGCGTCCTGCACGGAGGCGACGTCGAGCATCGCTTCGCCCAGCCCCTTGGCGTCGTCATCGGTCTGGTTGGCGATGGCGTCAGGGCTGGTGTCCTTGCACACCACTAGGACTTCGGATGCCTGATCGGAAGCGCGATGGACCGGTACCGATCCCGAGCCGTCGGGGAACTGCGAGTGGCGCTCGTTGTGGGCGGCGGCGGGCTCGATGGCGAGCAACGAGGCCACCATCGAGATGGTGGCGAGGACGAACACCAGGCGCTTTCGCATGCGAGCAGATCTCCGGGGTGGGACGGGGTGGACGGCGGGCGCGACGCGCCCAGGACGACGGTCAAGGAGTTCTCCGAAGCTCGGGGCATCTCCTGCCTCAACCGGTCGAAAGATCAGGGCGGGCGGCGCGCGCCGGTATCGTCGCCGGACGTGGCGCTGAGTGATCGGGTTCTGATGGGTCCCGGGCCGTGCAATCCCTACCCCGAGGCGGTCGCCGCGCTCGGGCGACCGATGCTCGGACACCTCGACCCGGAGTTCTTGGCGCTGCTGGACGAGACCAACGACCGGCTACGCGCGCTGTTCGGAACGACCAACGCGCTGACCCTGCCCATCAGCGGAACCGGCTCTGCGGGGATGGAGGCGCTCATCGTCAACTCAGTTGGCCCCGGCGACGTCGTCGTGGTCGGTGTGAACGGCGTGTTCGGCGAGCGCATGTGCGAGGTCGCCCGCCGCGCCGGTGCCGACGTGGTCCGGGTGGAGGCGCCGTGGGGCCAGCCGCTCGATCCCCAAGCAGTTCTTGACGCTCACCCCAGCCCGAAGGTCATCGCGGTCGTCCATGCCGAGACCTCAACAGGAATCCGCAACGACATCGAGCCGCTCGGGGAGGGCAAGGGTGATGCACTGCTGCTCGTCGACTGCGTGACCAGCCTGGGCGGCATCGCGGTGGAGGTCGACGGATGGGGCATCGACCTCGCCTACAGCGGAACCCAGAAGTGCCTCGGCGTGCCCCCCGGGCTGTCTCCGATCACCGTGTCGCCCCGAGCAAGGGAGCGATTCGTGGAGAGCCCCTCGTGGTACCTGGACCTCGGCCTGATCGGTGACTACGCCACCGCCGGCTCGGCCCGGCGCTATCACCACACCGCGCCCGTCTCGATGATCATGTCGCTGCACGCCGGCCTCGGCGCCGTCCTCGACGAAGGGATCCAAGCGACCCTCGACCGCCATGAGGCGTGCGGCCGCATGCTGCAACAGGGCCTCGAGAAGATGGGGTGCGCTCTGTGGGCCGCCGACGGTCACCGCCTGCCCCAGCTCACCACCACCGAGGTGCCCGACGGTGTCGACGAGGCGCAGGTCCGATCCCTGCTGCTCCGCCGCCACGGCATCGAGATCGGCGGCGGGCTCGGACCGGTCGCGGGAAAGGTGTGGCGCATCGGCTGCATGGGGCACACCGCCCGCCCCCGCAACGTTCGCCTGCTCCTGGCCAGCCTGGCCGAGGCCACCGGCCGATGACCATCAGCGACCACCGGTTGCGGCTGTTGGGACGTCGCCTCGCCGTCCGGCCGCTCGAAGCCGAGGACTTCGACGACTGGCGGGATGTCCGGCTCCGCAACGCCGACTGGTTGTTGCCATGGGAGCCGATGCGCTCGCCGGGCCAGCCCGACGTGGTGAACGACCGCGACTCGTTCATCGCCCGATGTCGCATGCGCGACCGCGAACGGCAGTCAGGCGTCGGCTACGGGTTCGGCATCGAGGTCGAGAACCAGATCGTCGGTGAGATCAACTTCAACAACGTGGTGCGTGGCGCGTTCCAGAACGCTCACGTGGGCTACTGGATCGACCGCGACCAGGCCGGACGAGGGTTGGTTCCCGAGGCACTGGTCGTGCTGCTCCGGTACGGCTTCGAGGACCTCGGCCTGCACCGCGTGCAGGTGGCGATCATCCCCCGCAACGACCGGTCGCGTCGGGTGGTCGAGAAGCTGGGCCTGCGCGACGAAGGGCTCGCCGAGGGCTACCTCGAGATCGGCGGAGTGTGGGAGGACCACATCCGCTATGCCATCACCGCCGAGGAGTGGACTGTGCACCGAGACGAGCTGTTGGGAACCTGGGTGTTGCCCGAGTGATGGGTGTCAGTCGATCAGCGCGACCGGCTGCTGATCCTGGCCGCCATCTTGGCCAAACGTTCCGATGCCTCAGGGGTCGACAACGACCACAGCTGGTGCTCCACCTCGATGGCCACCGCGTCGTCATGGGACTCAACCGTGGGCATCTCGTTGATCACCGACTTGAGACGCTGGACGGTCTCGGTCGGTGCCGAGGCGGCGAAGCGGGCCAGCACCAGGGCCCGATCTGCCAGCTCATCGTCGGGTACGCATCGCCAGGCCAGCCCGGCCGCGGCGGCTTCGGGGCCCGAGAGCTCATCGCCGAACACGTCCATGGCGAACGCCCCCTGCACCCCCACGGCCCGCTGCATCATCCACGTGTGCCCGCCGCCAGGGAACACCCCGAGGTCGAGAAACCGGGCGATGAATCGAGCCGACTCACCGGCCAGGATCACGTCGCACGACAGCGCGAGGTTGACCCCCGCGCCGACGGCCGCCCCGTTGACGGCAGCCACCGTGGGCAGCGGCGAACGGGCCACGCGGAGGAAGCCGTCGTAGATCTTCTCGAGGCGGGCGCGGTCCGAGCCGATCAACGTGTCGAGCACCGCGCCGGCGCAGAAAGCGGGAGCTGCGCCGGTGATCACCACTGCACCGACGTCGCCGGATGACTCGAGCGTGGCGAGGGCGTCGGCCACCTCGGCGACGAGCTCGAGGCTGATGGCGTTGCGGCGCTCCGGGGCATTCAACGTGACGACGCCGACGCCGCCTTCAACGACCTCGACCAGAACCTCGTGCACGTTCTAGGAGTCCTTCACGACAGCCGGCGAGTGCCGGAAGAAGTTCTCGACATCTCGCTCATAGATGTAGTCCGGCTCACCTTCGCCGACGGTGCGCCGAAGGCGAACGGCTTCGTTGAACGACTGCACGGTACCGGCCGACGTGTAGTGGTAGCGGAACCCCGACCGCGTCAGGCGCCGGTTGTCGACGCCCCGCCCGTAGCGCAGGAGCACCAGCAGCTCCGGTGGCAGGTCGATGCCGAACCGCCGGACCATCTGGCCGAGCACGCCGATTCCGACCGGTGGCAGCGGGACGGTCCGCTTGCCGCACATCGCCGCCACTTCCGACCAGGGGAGGAGACCGTCGCCGGCCACGTTGAACACACCGGGCAGCTGATGGTCCATCACGTAGAGGATCGAGCGGATGACGTCGGACTCGTGAACGAACTGGAACCGAGGGTCGAACCCGAGCACCGATGGCACCACGGGCAGCTGGAGGCACTTCGAGATCGATGTCGTGATCTCGGTGCCCAACACGTTGGAGAACCGAAGGAGCGACACCACGACGTGCGGATTGTCCTCGGCGAAGTCGCGCAGGTAGCCCTCGGTCTCGATCACGCTCTGCTCCACGCGTAGCTTGGGTGGGTTGCTGCGGGGGGTCTCCTCCTTGAACCACACCGGATCCTCGATCGACGAGCCGTAGACGAGGGTGGCCGACTTCACGACGACGTTTCGCACCGTCGAGCCGGCCGACCCCGCCGCGGCCAGCAGGTTCATGGTTCCGATGACGTTGGTCTCGTTCATCTGGCGGCCCGATGCGGTGGAGCTGTCGAGGACGAGAAACGTGTGCACGATCGTGTCGACCTCGGTCGCCCGCACGATGCGGGCGAGGATCGAGTAGTTCTCGTCGGTTCGCACGAACTCGGTGCGGCGAAGCTCGACCGATGGCTCGCGGGTGTCGAGCCCCACGATGGTCTCGACGTCGGGATCCTGCTCGAGGGCCTGCGCCACGCGGCCGCCCCAGAACGTGCCCAGTCCGGTGACCAGGACGCGCTTTCCCATCGTGCCCTCAGCCGAACCAGACGCTCTGCCGCTTGCGCAGCATGTCGTAGAGCGCCTCTTGGATCTGCTGGCGGATGCCTTCGGCTTCTTCCATGACCCTGCTCTTCGAGTAGCGGGGCTGATCGGGGGCAACGTCGAAGTGCACGGGCTCGAGCACCCGCAGCTTGAACTTCGCGGGAAAGTAGATGGCGGCGCCAAGGGGACCGAGCACCGGGCCGAAGGCGACCATGTTGGCGGTGAGCGGTACGTAGGGCACTCCGATGACCTTGGCCAGCGCGCTGAAGTTGTGGAGGATCGGCATCGACTCCTCGGCCCCGACCACGGCGATGGGTACCACCGGCACCCCGGCCCGCATGGCGATCTCGACGAACCCGCCCCGGCCGAACCGGCGGAGCCGGTAGCGCTCGTCGAACCGCTTGCTCGGTCCCTTGGTTCCCTCCGGGAACACCAGGGTGAGCTGGCGCTGCTCGCGCAGCAGGCGATAGGCGTTGTCGGGATGGGCGACCACGCCCCCGACACGTGACCACGCGGTGCCCACGACAGGCATGGACTTGAACAGGTGATCGGCCAATCCGTAGCACGGGCGACCGAGCTCGGTCTCGATCCCGTGCATGATCACCGGCGCATCGCTGGGGATGGCGCCCGCGTGGTTGGCCACCAGCAGCGCGCCGCCGTCGGAGGGGATGTTGTCGAGCCCTTCCCACTCGGCACGGAACCAGTGCCGGTAGAGAGGGTCGTAGAGCCGGCGGGTGAGCTCGCGCCAGCGCTCGGACCGGCCCCACTCGTCGACGTCGGACAGCCGCTTGTCGGCGAGGGCACCCTCAGCTCCGTCGTTGGGTGACGGCAGGCCCACCAGGTTCGCGGGCCGGGGCATGGGGACCAGCTCGCCCATCCGGGCCCGGGCCCGCCGCTCGGCCTCGGCGGGGTGGTCGGCGTCGGGGACAGGACGCCGGGTGGGGGTGAGGCGAGGTATGTCGCCGGGCGGGTCGGGGGCCATCGCCCCTGATCGTAGGTCGCCGCGGGGGCGACCGATTCCTCGGGGGAAGCGACGTGGGTCACACCGGGGTGCGACGGGGCATCGTCGTGGTAGGACTCACCGACGAGGTGGGTCAGTCGGTGTCGCGCTCATCGAGGGCGTCGGGGCAGCGGTGGGCGATCGGGCACCACCGGCACTGCGGGCCCGGTGTGGTGGCGGGCTCCCGGACCGACTGCATGAGCGCCAGCTTGGTGTCGACGGCATCGATGACCCGCCGCACCGCCACCTCGAGCACGCTCTCGTCGACGTCCTCGGGATGCAGAGCGCCCGAGTCGAGGTAGTAGGACGCCAGACGGAATGGCGGCACGCCGGATCTCAGTGTCTCCAGCAGGGCGTAGAACCGCAGGTCGTGGAGGTGCGTGGCCGACGGGCGACCCGTCTTGAGGTCGACGAGCACCCGCCCGGCGGTGTTGCCCTGCGGTGTGCCAATGGTCAGGTCCACCTTCCCGGCCAGGGTGATGCGGTCAACGCAGAGCTCGGCCCTGACCCGGCCCTCGTACACGGGCTTCCACGACTTGGGAAGCGGGGGGAACCCATCGAAGTGCGCCGATACCAGGGCGGTGACCTCCGACGTCAGCTCGGCTCGCTCGGTGTCGGTGAGGGTGATCAGGAAGTCGGCGATGGTTCCGCTACCGCTGGCGTCCGCCGCCAATCGTCCGATGGTGTTCTCCGCCAGCTCAGCAGGCGACGGCATCGACGGTAGGAACCCGGCGAGCTCTACCGCTCGGTGAGCGATCGTTCCTTTGGCGACGGGCACGGACCACTGGAAGGGGGTGTTCTCATCGGCCACGTGGAACGCCTCGCAGGTGTGGAGCTGCTCGATCGAACGCTTGGACAGGACGATCTGGTCGTCGCGGTCGGCGAGCATGCGGGCGTAGGGCGCCAGCTCGTCCTCCAGGTGGGATCGGAGGTCACGGGCAAGGCTGGGCGAGAACTGGCGCCGATCGCCCTGGCGGAGCGCGGCCACCACCTTTGCCTGCTGGGGGGTCAGCTCGTCCACGGCTGCACGGTACGCGCCGGTCGTGACCGTCACCTGTCCACCCCGGCGAGTGTCCACCCCGGCGAGCCGTTACACCCCCTCGCCATGATGGAGACGTGACCGATCGTTCCGCACCACCTGGTTCCCCGGTGGCCTTCGCCGCAGTGGCGCGAGCCGTGGCTGACGGTGCCCGCCGGCTCGGCCTGCGGGCACCCGGATTCCGGTCACCGCCCCGCCTCGCCGGAGCCGATCGCACCATCCGTCGGGGTCGGGTTGGGGATCCGGCCCTGATCTCGGTTCGGGTGCATGGCCGGCCTCTGGCCGCGGTCATCGCCGATGTCATCGAGGGTGTCGTCGTCGCCAACGACCTTGATCACCGAGAGGCGCTCGCCGTCCGCTCCTCGTTGTGGGCTGCCGTTCACCATCATCTCGAGGGCGACCACCTCGCGGCCTGATGCTCCCTCGCCGTCGCCGCCCGCCTGTGGCGTACCGTGAACAGGCGCCCGGGTGGCGAAATCGGCAGACGCGGGCGGCTTAAACCCGCCCGCCCCGTTCACGGGGCATGTGGGTTCAAATCCCACCCCGGGCACCTCGATGCACGGCGTACGGCCCGGCCCGGCGCGTCCCGACCTGCTTCCCCTTCCGGCCGGTCGGTAGCCTGACGCCGTCCTCCCCCCTCCCCGGAGTCGTGATGCTCGCGTTCTTGGACTACTCACCCATCGTTGACATCGAGCTCGGCCCGTTGTCGATCTCGCCCCACGGTGTGGGCATCGCCGCCGGCTTCCTGCTCGGTGCCCAGCTCATGGCTCCCCACGCCCGCCGGATGGGCATGCGTGACGAGCACATCTACAGCATCCTCACCTGGGCGGCGATCGGGGCCATCGTCGGTGCTCGCGTGGCCTACGTCATCAACCACTTCGGTGAGTTCGACAATCCCGGCGAGTGGTTCGCCATCTGGAACGGTGGCATAAGCCTGCTCGGCGGGATCACGGGAGCCGTGCTGGCCGCTGCACCGAGAATGCGCGCCTACGGATACTCGTTCTGGCGGGTGATGGACCTGGCCGCTGCCCCGCTGGCCGCCGGCATCATCGTGGGCCGTCTCGGTGACCTCATCGTCGGGGACCACCTCGGCAAGCCCACCGAGTTCTTCTTGGGGTTCGTGTGCGACGGCGTCGACACCGCCTCGCCATGCAATCCCGCCACGCCAGGTGGTGCTGTTCACCAACCCGCGCTGTACGACCTGTTGAACCTGCTGGTCCTCACGCCGTTCTTGTTCTGGTGGCGCAAGCGCGCTCGCTACGACGGGCAGTCCATCATCATCTTCGGGCTCTGGTACGGCGCCGGCCGATTGGTCGAGGACTTCTATCGCATCGACGAGACCCATGGGACCGGGCTCACCGGAAGCCAGTGGACGGCGGTGGCCGCCATGGCCGCCTGTGCGATCGTGCTGGCGGTGGTCCGGCGTACACCGTGGCCGAGTGGCCGCGGCAACCAGGCGTCGGTCCCCGCTCATCAGGCGCGCGCCGCGGTCGCCGCCGTGTTCGACGAACCCATCCCCACGGTTCCCCCAGCCGGCGTCCCCTTCGATGAACGCTCTGGTGGCCAGCAAGCACGTGGCGCCTCCGACCCCGGCGAGGGAACGTCGCCGTCGTCGGTGGTTCTGCCACCGACGACTACCACCGAGACGACCGATGGGCGATGAGTGGATGCGACATGCGCGGTCGTTGAGTCGCCGTCGCTGACACCGTAAGGTGCTCCTCGTCCGTGCGGTCCTCAGGCACGGATCGGGCGAGGGTGTGAGTGCGCCACGTGTGGTCTGCGCCGAGGGGCTGGCGCGGCAGGCACATACTCGACTCTGAGGGGAAGCCCCACAATGCAACGATCACACATGCCCGATTCCGGTATGCCGAGGGGCAGGCAGCTGCGGCTCCTCGCTCTGCTGGCGGCGATAGTCTTCGTTGCGGCTGCATGCGGCAGTGACGATGACGACGCGCTAGACGGCGAGACGCCACCCGACGGTGGCAGCGGCGTCGAGGTCACCTCGGCGCTGTTCCAGGCGGCCCAGACCGGCGGCATCACCATCGGCATCGCCGAAGAGCCCCCGTTCGGGTTCACCGATCCCGATACCGGCGATGCCAACGGCGAAGCCCCGATCGTCGCTCGGGCGGTGCTCGCCCAGTTGGGCATCACCGATGTGTCAGCGGAGGCCGTCGACTTCGGTGCGCTCATCAACGGCCTCGCCGCCGGGCAGTACGACATCGTGGCGGCCGGCATGTTCATCACCGAGGAGCGGGCATCGCAGGCCTTGTTCACCGACCCCGACTACTGCGTTCTCCAGGGCCTCGCCGTTCCTGACGGGAACCCCGACGACCTGAACAGCTTTGCCGACGTTGCCGCCAACTCAGATGTCACTCTCGGCGTGCTGGGCGGCGCGGTGGAGGAGGGCTTTGCGCTCGATGCCGGTGTGCCCGACGGCCAGCTCAGCCGCTTCGACGCGGTGTCGGACATGGTCGATGCGCTGACATCCGGACGCATTGACTCCTATGCCCTCACCGCCATCTCCGTCACCGAGCAGACCGCGGAGCTCGACGGTTTCGAGGCCTCAGAGCCATTTGCCATCGAAGGGATCCTCAACTGTGGCGGATATGTCTTCCGGGTTGACGACCAGGACGCCCGGGACGAGTTCAACGCGGTGCTCGTGGCGATGCGCGACGGAGGCGACCTGGCACCGCTGCTGACCGACTTCCCCATCTTCGAGGACAGCGGCTCGCTGGCCGCTGCTCAGGGCGTCTCGGTGATGGACATCATCGGCATGCCCTACGACTTCGCCATCAGCTGATCGGCGATGCGGCGATCGGCTCAGCACCGATGCCGGCCGACCGACCCAAGTCAGGTCTCTGGCTCCCGAACACCCGGGAGCCAGAGACCTGACCGTTCCCACCGTCAGCTGACTGACTCGGCTGGCTGACTCAGCTGACTGACCAGGGAGACCGTTCGTGCCGCTCCTCGACACCGACGGCTGGGCCAAGATCCTCGGCGGAGCCGAGGTCACGGTCCGGCTCGTCTTCCTCTCCGCGCTGCTTGGGACGGTCATCGGCGTGCTCGGCGGTGTGGCGAGCGGAGCGCGCGTTCGTCCCCTTCGATGGTTGGTCCGGATCTACGTCGAGCTCTTCCGAGGCGTGTCGGCACTGATCCTGCTCTTCTGGGCCGCCTTCGCCCTCCCCCAGATCTTCGGCATCAACCTCTCGACGACCCAGGCGGCCGTGCTGGCCCTCGGCACCAACATGGGTGCCTACGCCACCGAGCTGGCCCGGGGGGCGATCCAGGCCGTGGGGCGCGGCCAGACCGAGGCCGCCATCGCAATCAACCTCAGCTTCTACCAACGCATCCGCCACGTCATCCTTCCTCAGGCGTTCATCACCATGCTCCCGCCGTACGGAAATCTGCTCATCGAGGTGCTCAAGGCGTCAGCTCTCGTGTCGCTGCTTCCGGGAGTGAATGACATCACCCGTGAGGCGCAGGTGATGCGAATCAACCGCGGCCGCATCGGCGAGTCCAGCTTCGACATCTTCATGGCCGCGCTGATCGTCTACCTGGTGCTGGCGCAGGTGATCAGCTTCGCAGTGCGAGCCGCGGAGCTCCGCCTGTCGAAGGGCATGGACGTGGGCCGGGCCACCAGGAGGATGGTCAAGTGATCGGCGTGCTGGTCGCCGTGTCCTCGTCCGTCACCGTCCTCGCCGGGCGCGATCCGCGCGACTTCGATGCCCCCGCACCTGGTGCTTGGGACTGGGGCTTTGCCATCGACATCGTCCCGTTCATGGTCGAGGGACTCGTGGTCACCATCCAGGCAACGCTGCTCGGCATCACCATCGCTCTGGTTCTGGGTTTGGTGCTGGCGATCCTGCGTCGGTCGCCTCGTCGCCTCATCTCGTGGCCGGTCGCCACGTTCATCGAGGTCATCCGCAGCACGCCGCTGCTCATCCAGCTGTTCTTCCTGTTCTTCGTCCTCCCCGATGTCACCGACGGTTCGATCCAGTTCTCGCCGCTCACCACCGGCGTCATCGGGCTCGCCATCCACTACGGCACCTACACGTCGGAGTCCTACCGGGCCGGAATCGAGAACGTGGCGACGGGGCAGTGGGAGGGTGCGACCGCCATCAACCTCTCGACCACGCAGACCTGGCGCCACGTGGTGCTGCCCCAAGCCGTGCCCACCGTGATCCCCGCCCTGGGCAACTACGTCGTGGCGATGTTCAAGGATGCACCACTGCTCACCGCCATCACCGTCGGTGAGCTGCTGGCCCAGGCCAAGGCCCTCCAGGGTGTCTGGTTCCGGGGCATGGAGCCGTTCACGGTCGCGGGAGTGCTCTTCTTGGTGGTGAGCATCCCGGCGGCCATCGGAGTTCGACATCTGGAGACGCGCTATGGCTACGAACGAGAGTGATCCAACGGCGATGAGCCCTACCCCGCTCGGAACATCGACCGGCTCAGGGCCCCCGCACCACCCGCCCCGCATCGCCGTACGAATGGAGAATGTGCGGAAGGCGTTCGGTGACCTGGTGGTTCTCGATGGCCTCGATCTCGAGGTTGCCCATGCCGAGCGCCTGGTGATCATGGGTCCGAGCGGTTCGGGCAAGACCACGATCCTGCGAGTGCTCATGACACTCGAGCGACCCGATGACGGCATCATCTGGATCGGCGACCAGCCGCTATATCACGAGCAGAGGGACGGAGAGCTGGTGAGCGCCGGCCACCGGCACATCAGCGCGGTGCGCCGGAACGTGAGCATGGTGTTCCAGCACTTCAACCTGTTCCCGCACATGACCTCGCTCGACAACATCACCATCGGCCCCCGGAAGGCGTTGGGTCTGTCCAGGGAAGAGGCGAACGAGCGGGCCCGGGACCTGCTCGACCTCGTGGGGCTGAGTGACAAGGCCGATTCCAAGCCCGCTCAGCTGTCCGGTGGTCAGAAGCAGCGGGTCGCCATAGCCCGGGCGCTGGCCATGCAGCCCGAAGTGGTGCTGTTCGACGAAGTCACCTCGGCACTCGATCCCGAGCTGGTGGGGGAGGTGCTCGGTGTTCTGCGGGAGATCGCGCTCGCCGGCGAGACCACGATGATCCTTGTGACCCACGAGATGGGCTTCGCTCGCGAGGTGGCCGACCGGGTGATCATGTTCGACGGCGGTCGGGTCATCGAAGAGGGGCCACCGGCGAAGATCTTCTCCGAACCCGTCCAGCAGCGCACCCAGGACTTCCTGCGCGCCGTACTCGGTCGGGAGGAGATGTAGGGCTGCAGCTGCGACAAGCTGACCCTCGAGGGTGAATCAGCCGTTGACCTTGGCGATCACCTCGTCGGCGTAGCGCTCCAATCCCTGGCGCAGCGAACCGAGGTCGAACCCGAGTGGGGGGATGACGACCCGGTCGACGCCGAGGTCCTCACCAAGCTGCTTGATCTCGTCGGGGGTGGCTCGGGCACCGGTGGTGAGCTCGATGTCGTCGGGGTTGCGGCCGGCGTCGTTGGCCGCGTCGCGCATGGCTCCGAACAGCTCGGCCAGGCGGTCGTTGTCCCCTTTGGCCGGGAAGTAGCCGTCACCCAGGCGACCGGCCCGCTTGGCCGACGGGATCGAGTGGCCACCGACGTGGATCGGGATGCTCTCCTGAGCTGGCTTGGGGAGCGAGATGAGGTTCCGAAACGACGAGTGGCTGCCCGTGTACGAGGCCTGCTCTTCGGTCCACAGCGCTCGCATGGCTGCCACGTGGTCGTCGGTTCGAGCCGCCCGGTCGTCGAAGGGGATGCCGAGGGCATCGAACTCCTCAGCCAACCAGCCCACCCCGATGCCCAGATCGAGCCGGCCGCCCGAGAGCCGGTCGAGGGTGGCGGCCTCCTTGGCCGTGATGACGGGGTTGCGCTGGGGCAGGATCAGGATCCCGGTGCCCAGCCGGATGGTCGAGGTGGCGGCGGCGACATATGACAGCCAGATGAGTGGATCGGGGATGGGAAACTCCTCACCCCCCGGCATCTTGCCGTCGGCGGAATACGGATAGGTCGACTCGTAGCCGGCCGGCACCACCACGTGCTCGACGGCCCACAGCGACTCGATGCCGGCCGACTCGGCCAGCCGTGCCATCTCTGCCGCGTAGTCGCCTTCGGCCGCGGGACCGCTGTTGGAGAAGATGATTCCGAACTTCATGTCGTGCTCCAGCTCTCAGCCGCCGAGGCGGCCGTCGGGACTGATGGGTGGGGCCTTTCCTTTGTCGCCCTCGGTCCGCGGGCCGGGCACGTTGGCATACTTGAACGGCTCGCACACCCCCGGTTGCACGACCCATGCCTCGCCGCTTCGGCCACTGGTGGCGGTCTGGACGACGGCTTCGGCCACGTCGGCGGGCTCGATGACGGGAAACCCGGCGCCCTCGAGCATCTCGAGTCCCTCGGCGCCGAGCATCGGCGTGTTCACGATGCCTGGGTTCACCGTGTTGATGGTGATGCCAGGTCCTGCCGTCATCGACGCACCCCGCATCAGACCCAACACCGCGTGCTTGGTCATGTTGTACACCGGGTCGATCGGGTAGGCGATGAGGCTGGCCAGACTGGCGGTGATCACCACGCTGCCTCCCGGCGGCGACTGGGCCCGCATGGCCCGCAGGGTCTCGCGCAGGCCGAAGAACACGCCGTCGACGTTCACCGAGACGTGGGTTCGATAGGTGTCGAGATCGAGCTCGCAGATGTCGGCTACCCCGGGGTGAACCCCGGCATTGAGATGGGCGACGTCGAGGCGTCCATAGTCGGCCACGACCTCGTCGATGAAGGTCGACCAGGCATCGGCGTCGGTGACGTCGAGGTAGCGAAAGGAGCAGCCCACCTCGATCGCCGACTTCTCGCCACCGTCGACGTCGATGTCAGCGACCACGACGGTGGCGCCTTCATCGCTCAGTCGGCGCGCCGTCGCCGCGCCGATCCCCGATGCGGCGCCGGTGACCACTGCAACCTGGTTCTCGAACAAACCCATCTCGTCTCCTCGCCGACGGCGTAGCGCCCGATCCTGTCAGTCGAAGACGCCGGGGATGTTCAGAGGCTTGCCCAGCGCCCGGTCCTCGGCAAGCTGCTCGTTGAGCTCGGCCATCTGGCCCGACGTGTCGGCCTTGGCCATCGCCGACAGCATCCCCGACATCACGTAGTCGGGGTCGAGAGCCGGTGGCGGGTCCAGCTCCGCCCGGCGGGCCATCGCCGCCTCCACCACGGGCCCGAGGCGCTCGGTCTTCGCCTTCACGAACGCCTCGTCTCGCTCGGCGAACTCGGGCATCACCTCGGTGGCGAACAGCTCCAACGACTCGCATATGTGGTCGTGGCGGTTCTTGCCCGACTGGAGAACGAAGATGATCTGGTCGACGCCGGCCTCCTCGTAGCGTCGTACGTAGTCCCGCACCTGGCCGACGTCACCGATGGCACCCCGCAGCCCGGTGGCCCCGTCGCGGTCGATTGCCTTGGCTCCGAGACGTTCCTGGGCGATGGCCGCCTCGATGTCGGGCGAGAAGCCGTGTTGGGCCCGGCGTTCCTGGAACTGGGCCCACACGTCGGTGCGGCCAGGGTGGTGCTCGCCGAAGATGTAGTAGTGGCCAAGCGAGTAGCCGAAGAAGTTGCCACCCTCGAGTCCGCGGCGGATCGCCTCCTCGGCGTCGTCATGGATCATCATCGGGGTGACGCACGCCAGCTGGTGGTTGACGGCGAGTCCGGCCGGCACGCAGCGGTCAGCGAGGATCTGCTCGTACTCGGTTGCCCAATGGGCCGCGTCCTCGGGATCGATGAAGCTGAAGGCGAGCGCTCCGATGCCGAGCTCGGCGGCGAGCCTGATGGTGTCACGCCGGCTGCACGCCACCCACAGCGGCGGGTGAGGCTTCTGCATGGGCTTGGGCACGACGTTGCGGGGCGGCATCTGCACGTGCTTGCCGTGATGGCCGGTGAACGGTGTCTCTGTGAGGCAGCGGACGGCCACGTCGAGGCCCTCACGCCACATGTCGCGCTTGTCCATGGGGTGGATGCCGAAGCCGCCGAGCTCAGCTTCCGACGATGACTCCCCGGTACCGAAATCGACGCGGCCGTCGGACAGCAGGTCGAGTGTCGCCACCCGCTCGGCGACTCGGGCGGGGTGGTTGAACGGCGGAGGCGTCTGAATGATGCCGTGGCCCAGCCGGATGCGCGAAGTGCGCTGGGAAGCGGCAGCCAGGAACACCTCGGGAGCCGAGGAGTGGCTGTACTCCTCGAGGAAGTGATGCTCGACCTCCCACACCTGGTCGAAGCCCAGCTGGTCGGCGAGCTCGACTTGGTCGAGGGCGTCCTTGAGAAGCTGGTGCTCGGCGTCGTCGGTCCAGGGCCGGGGGAGCTGGTGCTCGTAGAAGAGGCCGAACTTCACGCTCGATCTCCGGTGGTCACGTCGATCCAGGTGCCGTCGGCGTCGGGTCGGACGTCACCGAGCGCGTGGAACTGCTCCAGCAGGTCGTCGGCGTCGTGCCGGTCGGCCAGTGCGTGGGTGACCTCACCGATGGTCAAGTCCAAGAAGTCGCTGCGCCGGCCGCCCCGGCTCTCGGCCAGGGCTCGGTCCCACATGGCGCCGATCACCTCGGCGCCGGGGATCCTCACGCCGTCGTCGCCCACGAACGTGCGGTCGCGCAGCTCGGTAAGGGCGGTCTTGAGGTACTCGATGTGGGGCGTCTCGTCGGAGCGAATGTAGGACACGAGCCGAGCCGCCTCACCGTCGCCGGCGATCCGGTCGGTGTCGGCCAGGATCTCCTCGGCCCAGGCGAAGATGTGGAAGGCCGAGATCTCGATCATCATCAGCCGGATCATCCGTTCGAGGAGTGACTCGATCTGCCAGTCGAGGGTGCGGAACAGGCGGCGTTCCTCGAACTGGCGGGCCATCAGCTCGAGGTCGACACCCTGCTGACCGCGTCCGGGCTTGGCCAGCCCCATCCGTTCCAGCATGACGGCCGTCTGGTCGTCGGTGGCAGGGTGATCGAAGGCGATGTCGCGGGCCGCGTACCACATCTGCTGGTGGCCGCCCTCGCCCTCGAACCCGGATTCATCACGGGCGTGGGCCTCGAACAACCCGCGGTCGAGGTGAGCCAGCGACGTCCCGGTGATGTCCTCGTCGATGACAGTGCCCCAGTCGGGGATGTTGGAGAAGCGGATCATGGCGCCGAAGCCCTCGACGGTACCGATGCGGGTGAGCTCGCTGATGAGCGGTTGGGTGATCCCACCGTCGAGCAGCAGCCGGGTCTGGGCCAGGTTGGGGTACTGGCCAGGGAAGGCGTCGAGCCCCACATCCAGCAGCTCGGTGCCGAACGCGCTGGTGTGCCGTCGCTGCCAGGCGGCGATGGCGGGGCCGCGGGTGGCGGTGCGGGGCGAGACGTACTTCCCGTCGGCGTCGAAGCCGCCGTGGCAGCGGACACCCCCGGCGAACAACGGCTGCTCGATGGGATGGGACGACAGCAGCTCCTCGGGATCGAACACGACCTGATCGCTGGCGGTCGTGGGTTCCATGGCGACTCCCCTCAACTGTTGCCGCGGCCAGCCATTGCTGGGCCGATCCGGAGTATACGGCTGCGTATACACTACGTCCATGCTCATCGCCGACCAGCCCACGGCACGCCGGCCGCGCCGAGTGCACGGCCCAGCCGCATGACCGCATGACCGCTCCCCGGACGCTCATGCCGCGCCAGGAGCGGAGGGCCCAGCTGCTGGCGGCCGCGGCGGCGGCATTCGCCCGGGGTGGGTTCAGTGGGACCTCGATGGACGACGTCGCCGCCGAAGCGGGAATCACCCGTCTCATCGTCTACCGCCACTTCGACTCCAAGGAGCAGCTCTACCGCCAGGTGCTCGACAATGTCACTCGCCACCTGCGCGATGAGTTCCCCCTGGCCGAACCCACGCCCCGTGATCCGGCGCGAGCCTTCCTGGCCACTGCCCGTGCCGACCCTGACGGCTTCGTCCTGCTCTTCCACCAGGCGGCCCATGAGGCCCAGTTCAGCGAGTACGCCACCGAGGTTCGCCGCCGGGTGGATGCCGTGGCCGAGCATCTGATCGGCGGCGCCGTGACCGACAAGGTGGTGCGCCGCTGGGCCGGTCACACGGTCGTCGCCTACTTGGTCGAGGCCACCATCGGCTGGATCGAGACGGGAACCCCGGCCCGTGACGATGAGTTCGTCACGATGACGACGGCAGGCTTGACCGCCATGTACCTGGCGTGGGTGAGTGCGGCGACCGGCCATCGCCGTGGTCGTGGATCCCGATGAGGGCCTAGCGCGGCCCTGGCGTCCCGCTCACCCGGGTGGGGCTGTCACCACAGACGTGGCGGGGGTCCAGCCCGTCGCCGACGGAACCGGCCGACGCCGCGGTCTCCATGGGCCTCGACCCCCACGGCCAACCTCCCCGGATGCCGGTGCCCCATGGCTCCGAGCGGGATCGGGGCGCGGGTCTCCTGACCCCAGGTCATGGCGATGAGGGCTGCGGCCATGACGAGCACGAAGATCCCGAGGCGGCGAGGATCCGACACCCGGCCCACCGGCTGGTCAACCGGTCGAGCAGGCGCTGGTGTCGGGACGGGGTCGAGCCGGGGTGTGGGCGCGGCGGGTGCCGGCGTCGCCGGTGGAGCCGGCGAGAACGACGGAGGAGGTGTGGTGGGTGGGACGAACACAGGGGCGGGGATCGCCGGTCCTGATGGAGCCGGTGGTGGTGCCGTCGCCGGGGGAGGCGGAGCGGTCGTGGGAACGACTCGAACCGTCGTGAGCGACTCGGACGTGATCGCTTCGAAGGTGAGCTCGAAGGGTGCGCTGTCGGTCGACGGGGCGATGACCACGTCGAGGATCCCTGAGTGCGTGATCGTCGACAGGTCGAAGATCCACTGGGCGCCATCGGCAGTGCGGACACCGTCGACGTGGCCCGAGTCGCAGTCGAGGCTGGGTCGCTCCGACCAGGCGCCGGATGCCGCCGGCGCCCAGGGCTGCTCGGGAGGGCAGGCGACGAGGGCGGCCGCGTCGCCTGCCACGTCGCCGGCCACGGTCAACGCGAGCACCGGTGCCGTCTCGTCCGCGCTCAGCTCGAAGGCGGCGGCCGCGATGGCCGAGGGCCCGTCGACCGTTCGTCCCACCGCCACACCGCCGCTGGGAACCGACTCGGGCGCCGGCAGATCGACCAGACCGGTCTGGGCTCGCCACCACCAACCCTGCTTCTGCCGGAAGGCGGCATGGCTGTGTGTGGGCCAGGCGCCGAGCACCAAGGCCGCAACCAGGAGCACCGCCGCGGCCACCCGACGACCCGTGCTGGCGGTCGGCATCAGCGAGTGGCGCGGGTCGAAACCCGCTTCGCGGTTCGGGTCTTGCGGGTGCCACCGTTGGTCGAGCGGCCCGGTCGGCCACTTCGGTTGATGGAGGCCACGTCGCCGCCGAGGTAGCTCGAAACGACCTGCGGGTCGGTTATGACCTCATCCGGTGTGCCCTCGGCGATGGTGCTGCCGAGCTCGAGGCACATCATGCGGTCGGAGACGGCGCGGATGAGGGGCATGTCGTGTTCGATGACGAGCATGGAGCAGCCCGTCTCGTGCTGGATGCGCTTGAGCAGCGGACCCAGCTGCTCGGTCTCGGCCTGGGCGATTCCCGAAGCGGGCTCGTCCAGCAGCAAGACCTTGGGGTCGTGGCCGATGACCATGGCCAGGTCCACGATCCGGCGCGACCCGGTGGACAGCTCGCGCACGAACTTGTCGCGAAAGGCTCCGAGGCTCATCAGCTCGATGAGGTCTTCGACCGACCAGGTCACGTCGGTCTCCTGGATGACCGCCAAGGGCAGGCCGAGCGCGGCGGCCACATGGTCGCGGACTTCGAGATGGCGTTCCAGACCGATGGCGAGGTTCTCGGCCACGCTGAGTGACCCGACGAGGCGGGCATCCTGGAACGAGCGGCCGAGCCCCAGCCAGGCCCGGCGATCGGGCGACCACATGGTGACGTCGATGAGCGCGTGGTCGTCTCGGCGGGCGTCAGCGAGCATCACCCGGCCGCCGTCGGGAATCTCGAAGCCCGAGACGAGGTCGAACAGCGTGGTCTTTCCAGCGCCGTTGGCGCCGATGAGCCCGAGGATCTCGTCGTTGTGCAGGGTGAGGCTGATCTCGTCGGTGGCGCGGATGCCGCCGAACCGCTTGGTGATCGATCGCAGTTCGAGCAGCGGGTGACGGTCCGAGGCTGAGGGCGGCGCCGGCATCGCTGCCGCCGTTCGGCCGCCGTCGGACCCGTCACCGTCTCCGTCGGCGGACGCGGCACCGGCGAGAAACACCGAACGAACGATGTCGCCGCGCTCCATGAGCTCGGCGGTGGAGCCCTCGAACCGCACTTCGCCCTTCTCCAAGAAGTAGGCCCTGTCGCTCACGGTGAGGGCGACGTTGATCGACTGCTCCACCAGGATGACGGCGGTGCCGTTGTCGCGGATCCGTCGCACGATGTCGAGGAGCTGTTCCACGACGGTGGGGGCCAAGCCTAGCGACAGCTCGTCGATCATCAGCAGCTTCGGCTTGGCGATGAACGACATGGCCAGGGCCAGCATCTGCTGCTCGCCTCCCGAAAGGTTGCCGGCCAGCTGGTCGTAGCGCTCGGCCAGCCGCGGGAACGTCTCCAACACGTCGGCTTCGGCTTGCCGGAGGTACTCCGGGTCGTCGCGGTAGAGCCACCCGGCGGCCCGGAGGTGTTCGCCCACGGTCAGCGTGGGAAACACCGCCTTGCCGCCGGGCATCTGCACCAGACCCATCGACGATGTGGCCATGGCATCGGCGTGGGTGATGTCTCGACCATCGAAGCCGATGTGACCCCCGATGGGATCCACCAGCCCACTGATCGCTTTGAGGACGGTTGACTTGCCGGCACCGTTGGTGCCCAGCAGGGCGAGAATCTCGCCTCGTCGCACCTCCATGTCGACCCCGAACAGCACCTGCACCTGGTCGTAGGCGACCTCGAGACCGCGGCACACCAGGACCGCATCGGGGGAGGCGTCGCTCTCCCCGGAGTCGCGCAGCATCGTGGCCAGGGCCATTTCGGAGTCGCGCCTAACGAACTGGCCGGCCGACGCGTAGATGGCTCCGGCCAACGACACGAAGATGGCCAGCGAGACGATCCCGGTGCGGTAGCCGTGGTCTTGACCGACGTTGCCCAGGACGATCGCCAGCACGATGGCGCCCAGCGCGAACCACAGTCCGAACCAGGCGAACGCCTGGCTGCGAAGGCGCGGCGGGGCGACGATGGCCACCAGCGGCAGGTTGAAGCTCTGGAACGACGACGCCAACCCGACACCGAAGGTGAAGAGGATCGACAGACCGATCCACGGGGCTATGGCCATGAGCATCAGCCCGAGACCGGCGAGCCCCAACATGATCCCGGCTCGCTTGGCCAGCAGCTCGGGCTGGCCGTTGGCGATGGCCGACGTCGACCAGCGACCCCCGATCTCGAGTCCGATCACCGAACCCAGCCCGAACAGAGCGACGACGCCAGCTCGTCCCCACGGCCCGGGGCCGAGGTTGTACACGTCCTCGTAGAAGAAGGCGAAGAACGCTGTGATCGGGATCACTCCGGCGCCCAGGAAGAAGGCGGCGAGCCACGAGCGCTTCAACGAGGGGATCGCGTTCAGCCGGCGGTAGGCCTCTCCCATCGGCACGCGCTCCGACGGGGCCACGCCACCTGACAGCGACGACAGCATCGAGGCACCCCGCTCGGGCTCGCGGAGTCGGGTGATCATCAGCGCGGCTGGCACGGTCGGAATGGCCAGCACCACGAACATTGCCCTCCACCCGATGGTGTCGGCCAGCAACCCCGAGATGAGCACCAGCAGCAGGCCGAGCGGGTTGGCCATGCGGTGGAAGGCGAACACCTTGCCGTGACGTTCCGGCGGGTAGTAGTCGGCGAGGAGGCTGGCGTGGACCGGCTCATTCATGACGCGGCCCAGGCCCGAGCCGAACCGGGCCAGCAGCAACAGCGGCAGGAAGCCGATGAATCCGGCGATGCCGGTGGTGACGCCCATGGTGGTCCACAGGAGGGCGGCGCCCGCCGTCATCTTCACCCGGTTGTGGCGGTCGGCGAGATAGCCGATCGGCACGATCAGCGTGATGACCAGAGCGCCGGCCACGGTGGCCAGCGCGATCATCGAGGAGTCTGAGATGTTGAACGTCTCGGCGATCTCGGGGGAGACGACCCCGAACGCCACCTGGTCGAGCTCGTCCACCAGGTTGAGGGCGAACAGCAGCAGCAGGGGCAGAGCCGCCTTGCCGCCGGTGGTGTCGGCGATGCGAGCGCGCAGGCGGCTCATCGCTCGGCTCCGGGGATGGGCGCCACCAGCTCGGGCGGAGCGAGGTGGGGATGGGACCGCGCCTCGGCCAGTGGGATGATGTCGCTGCACACCGGGCAGACCAGCGCGTCGTCGGGGAGCGGCTCGAGCTCGGCGTCGGCGGTGGCCGCCGCCCGGGCCGCCAGCCGATCCTGCTCCTTGACCGCCTCGGCATCGACCAGCGAGTCGGCGACGAGGGACGGCACGTGGATCCCTTCTCGATGGGCCAGACGCCGGAGCCATGAGTCGCGGATGTTGTAGACACCTTCGATGAGGCCGCCAGGCATCGTCTGGAGGATGATCAGCACGCCGATGCCCGACGTGAGCAGGTCGATGAGCTGGATGTCGCGCAGGACCGGGAGCAGCGGGAGCATCAGCACGTACACCGCTCCGATGACGGCGCCGGGCAGCGACGAGACGCCACCGATCACCGTCATGAGGAAGATCTGGATCGACTTCTCGGGCAGGAACGCGGTCGAGTCGATCTGGCCGAACTGGTAGGCGAACAGGGCTCCACCCACGGCGGCCATGAAGCCGGAGATCGCGAAGGCACCGAGTCGCGTTCGGGCCAGGTTCACGCCGAACGCCTGCATCATCCGGGGGTTGTCGCGGATGCCGATCAGCACCCGACCGGACCGGTACCGGCGCAGAGATCTGGCGAGGTAGAGAGCGAGACCCAGGAACACGACGCACAGGTAGAAGAACTTGGCGTCGGCGCGGATGTTGAACCAAAGGAAGCGGGAGTCCTTCGTCATGTCGAAGGCGCCGTAGAGGACGGGTCGTTCCACGAAGTCGGTCAGTCCGGGCAGCAGCCATCCGAACCGGTCGCGTCGCAGGAGGAAGTCAGGGACGGCGAAGGCGAACGCCAGGGTGGTGACGGCCAGGAAGAGCCCCTGGATCCTCAGGGCCGGGAGTCCGATGAGCACTGCTACCACGGCGCCGACGAGGCCGGCGACGATCAGGGTCACGAAGAAGTCGGTCTGGTGGTTGGAGGCCAGGCCCCCGGCGACGGCGGCGCCCACGCCGGCGATGCCGAACTGGCCCAGGCTGATCTGACCGGTCCAGCCGGTGAGAACGACGAGTGAGACGCCGATGATGGAGAAGATGGCCACCCGGCTGGCTGTGTCGATCTGGGCGTCGCCGACGACCCACGGGGTGGCCAGCACCGCCAATCCACCGACCGTGGCAAGGATGACGCGGGCGCGACGCACCGCCGGGTGGTCTCGCAGCTCGGCGGGGATCGGCCGGAGATCGCGTGATGCCTGCCAGCTCGACGCCCCCGACTCGAAGGCGCGGGACAGGATCCCGCGTTGAAGCAGCAGAGCGATGACGATGACCACCAGGATGATCGGGCTGACCAGCGTCGGCTCCCGCACCGAGAACACGACGGTGCCCTCCACGATCCCGATGAACATTCCGGCCACCACCGCGGTGGGGGTGTGCTCCATCCGGGCGATCACGGCTGCCCCCAGGCCGTAGAGGAGGAGGGTGGGTCCGATGAACCCGGTGATCGGAAGCCCGAAGAGCGGGGCGCGCAGGAAGACGCCGACCGACGACAGCACCGCGGCCAGCACCCACACCACCGTCGACACTCGCTTGACGGGGATGCCGAGCAGTGACGCGCGGTCGAGGTTCTCGGCCGACGCCCGCACCGCGATCCCGATGTCGGTGTACTTGAAGAAGGCGGCCAGACCACCGGCGAGGACCACGACGGTGGCCACGGTGAACAGGTGATCCCCGGTGAAGGTGAGTGGGCCGTACTGCCACTGGAACCGGTTCCAGGGCGTCGTGAACTGGGCGGCGAGCGACTCGAGGATCTGGTCGCCCACGATCCAGCGCTTGGTGAAGAACTCCAAGGCCTGGAGCACCAGGCCCACGCCGATGGTGACCACGGTGAGGATCAACCGAGGCGAGCTGGCGAACCGCCGGATGAACAGCACCTCGACCAGCCCACCGATGAGGGCGCCGCCGACCAGCACGATGGGAACGGCGACGATGTATGGCCAATCACGGAAGGCGAGCAACATGAGCGCGGCCGAGGCCGGTACCGCCCCCAGCTGCGCCTGGGCGAAGTTCACGATGCGGTTGGCCCGGTACACCAGGATGATCCCGATACCGATCAGGGCGTAGAGCGACCCGATCACCATCCCGTTGACGAAGATGGCGCGGGGGATGGGGCGGTCCCTCGGGCCGAAGGTGACCACGCCCAGGTCGAGGTGCCCGAACATCCCTTGCAGCAGACCCTCGACCAGCACCACGTAGGCCACCGCGGTGATGATGAGCCCGCCGGCCACCTTCACCACCGCGTGGGTGTCGTCGGTGGCGAACGTTCGAACCCAACGATCCCGGGCTCGGGCCCCGAGGTTGGCCACCGGTGCCAGCCAGGTCACCGCGCCGCCACCGGGATGCGGTCAGCGAAGCTGCCGGGTAGCGATCCCTCCTCGTAGCGCCGGCCTCCGTCCACGTTGACGTAGGCGGGGGGCTGCCCGTCGATGGACGACGTCGCGGCCTCCGACCAGTAGACCTCTTTCACGTCGTCGAGGCCGGTGTAGTCGTCGGGAGCGAACGAGACCTTGACGACATGGGGGTTGCCACCCGACCGCTCCCAGCCGCCGATGCCCGGTGACCGTTGCACCCCTGCCTCGATGTTGGCCGGGGTCAGAGTGGGCCCGGCACCCTGGACCATCGATGCAGCCAGGGCCACGTACGCCCACGGAAGGTTGCAGGAATCGCACGGCTCGCCATCCCGACCGGCCGCCCGGAACATGCGGGTGGCATCGGAGTCCTCATGGCGCGGCTGGACCTGGAGGTGGCTGGGACCGAAGGCGTGGGTCCACTGCTCGGAGTCGTAGAGGCGTCCGAGCTTGTCGAAGTCGATGAGACCGATGCCCGCCATGAGGATCTCGGGGAAGTAGTTGTTCTTCGTCTGCGCCTTGCTTCCGAAGGCGGGAGCGATCGGGTCACACATGCAGGTGATGGTCGTCACCCCGGCATCGATGTAGGCGGCGACGGTGTTGTCGGCCTGCGACGCCGCCGTCTCGATGTCGGACTGGTAGCGGACGATCACCGGCTCCTGGGCGGTTGGGTCGCACTCTGCCACGATCTGCTTCACCAGCTCCGCGGTGCGAATGTTGGCATCGGTGTCGGGGACCGAGATGCCCAGACGACGCTGCACTTGGCCGCGCACGCCGATGTCCTGATGGATGACGCGACCGGAGTGGGTGGCGTTCCCGCCGGCCAGGTTCTTGCAGTACCACTCGCCGAGCATCCGGGCTGACTTGGTGCCGTCCATGAAGACGTCGTAGCGGTAGGGGCGGAAGTCGGTGAAGTAGTTCTCGGCGAAGTGCCAGCCGCCGAGGGTGACGACGCCGGCCCGTCCGAACTCGTTGAACACGCTGGGATAGAGGCCCGAGTCCCACAGGACCATGAAGGGCTTCTCCTCCTTCAACACCTTGCGCGCCGCCTCCAGGCACTTGTCGGGATCGGGTGGGGTCTGCGGGCAGTCGGCGTCATCGCGCTCGACGATCCGGATCTGGCGTCCGTAGAGCTCGTAGTTCGCGTTGACGAACTCCTCGGCGGCGGCGAACAGCTCCTCCTCGTCCTCTTCGGTGCGCGCCAAGCCCTGCGACGCCAGGATGGCGTCGACCGCCGGGTTGGGGATCGACCCGAAGAAGACCACCTTGATCTCGTCTTCGGTGACCCCCTGGTAGGTGGCGCCGCCGTTGTCGGTGCCCTGCCACTTCGGAACGCAGAGTGGGTTGGAGTGGAGGAAGTCGAATTGGAACTCGCCCTTGCAGTGGCTGCGGTCCTCGACCGCGCCAGACGTTCCACCGGTTCCCCCACCCGTTCCGCCGGTGCCACCGGTCCCCCCCGTCGATGTCGATCCGCCGGATCCAGTCGAGCCTCCCGTTGCGACCGAGCCGCCGGAGTTCGACAAGCCGTCACCGCTGGACAGCTCGCCGTCGTCGAGCCCGAACGAGTCGTCGGTGATCTCCCCGCCGGAACCGGCCGAGATCCCGTCCCCCGCCCCGAACACCCCATCGTTCGCCACCCCGGCAACCACCGCGTCGGTGGCGGGCCGGCTCGGGGCCACGGTGATGAACAGCGCCTGGATGACGGCGACGGCGATGAACGGTGCGTACAGACGAAGCGTGTTGCGTCCCATGCCGCGGATTCCCCCTCGGTCGGATCCCCGGATCGTCCGGTGTGCTGCCAAAGACGGTCCAGCGTGGTCTTTCGACACCGAGCCACCCCATTCCCTCCCGGTGACGCGAAGATGATCGCCGCATCAGGTCTGAAGGTCCAAAACGGCCTCGCCATATGCGCCTAAATGCCGCGACCAGCCCGAGTTCGCTCCGGCAGACGGGTCCAGGACCGGCACGATGACGAACTTGGAGGCGCCGGCGTCGATCATCTCCATCACACGGATGCGCAACGACGCCGGGCTGGTCGGGACGATGTCGTCAGTCCGAAGGCCTGGTCGCCTCGATTCGATTGCGCCGGCGAGGGTTGCGGGCAGCGGCCCGTCGGCCACGATGATGAGCGCCCCCCAATGCTCGTCGTCGATCGTGCGACCGTGGTCGCGGGCGACCTCGGTGATCACACGCTTTCCCTCGGCGATGTCGTCGGGGGTGCAGAACGACGGCAGCCACCCGTCGCCCATCCGTCCCACACGCTTGAGCTCGCTCGGAGCCATCCCACCCAGCCACACGTCGAGTGGTTGCTGGATCGGCCGCGGACGGATCGAAACCCCGTCCATCTCCTCGCCGTCCCACCAGGCCCGAAGCTTGGGGAGCGCGTCGTCGAACAAGCGGGCCCGATCGCCGCGCTCGACGCCGAACGCCGCCTGCTCGCGGGGGTCGGCCACCCCGAGCCCGAAGGCGGGGAGGGCCCGGCCACCCGAGAGGCGATCGAGCGATGCCCACTGCTTGGCGATGCTCGCCGGGTTGCGGCCGGGAAGCACCTGCACGCTGGTACCCAGCTTCAGCCGGTCCGATCGTGCCGCCGCGAAGCTGAGCGCGACGATCGGGTCCGGCGCGTCGGTCGTGAGCCGTTCGGAGAGCCACAGCGAATCCCAGCCGCCGGACTCGGCCGCATCCACCAACGACGCGAACGTGGCGGGGTCACCGGCCGCTGATGTGGTCGTGCCGAGCCCGACGCCGATCCGGATCTTCACCCCCGGAAGCGTAGGGGTGCTGAGGCTGGCGCTCGGGCAGGTCGCGCAGACTCCACCGGCGCGACCATAGGGTACCGATGATCGCCATCGGCCAGGAGGACCAGAAGATGACCAAGGTCGACACGACGGCCGGGACCGTCGTCGGGATGACGGAACGCAAGGTGTTGGCCTTCAAGGGGATCCCCTTCGCCGCCGCACCGGTCGGAGCCCGCCGGTTCCTCCCCCCGCAGCCCGTCCCGGCGTGGACGGGAGAGCGCAACGCCACGCAGTTCGGGGCTTTGGCGCGGCAGAGCTCCTTCGAGCTCGAGCAGTTCATGGGTGGTGGCGACATGGCCCAGTCCGAGGATTGCCTCACCCTCAACGTGTGGACGCCCGCCGTCGACGACGCCAGACGCCCGGTGCTGTTCTGGATCCACGGCGGCGCCTTCTTCAGCGGTGGTGCCGCCATCCCCTGGTACAACGGCGGCGGTCTCGCTCGCCGCGGTGATGCCGTCGTCGTGTCCTGCCAGTACCGCATGGGCGCCTTCGGATTCCTCCAGCTCCGCCACCTGCTCGGCGATGACTACAGCTCGAGCGGCAACCTCGGCATCCTTGACCAGATCGCCGCGCTCGAGTGGGTACGCGACAACATCGCCGGATTCGGCGGTGACCCGTCCAACGTGACGGTGTTCGGCGAGTCGGCGGGAGGGATGTCGATCGGCACTCTGCTGGGCACCCCCGCCGCCCGAGGGTTGTTCCATCGCGCTATCGCCCAATCCGGGGCCGCCCAGGCAGTGAGCGAGATCGGCCATGCCGAGGCGGTGACGGCCAAGGTCATCGACGAGGCAGGGCTCACCGCCGCTACCGCCCACAAGCTGCTCGAGATCGACGCCGAGACCCTCAATGCCGCCCAGGACGCCGTCGTGTCCGAGATGTTCGAGGAATCGGTCGAGAATGCTCGGCGCGGCAACCTCGGCATGCCCTTCCAGCCGGTTCACGACGGAGTCGTGCTACCTGACCACCCGCTCGACGCCGTACGAAGGGGTGATGCGGCGGGGGTGCCGTTGCTCATCGGCACCACCAAGGACGAGATGCGGCTCTTCACCCTCTTCTCGCCCCGTCTCCAGGGTGACGACGAGTCGGCACTGGTGTCGCTGGCGTCGGTCATCTTCGGCAGCGAGGACGATGGCCGCGCCGCATTCGAGTCGTACCGCTCGCGTCGGCCGGGCGCGTCGCCATCGGACATCTTCAACGACATGTTGACCGACTACGTGTTCCGGATCCCCGCCATCCGCCTGGCCGAGGCCCAATCCGCCCACCAACCACAGACCCGCATGTACCGATTCTCATGGGAGGCGTCGATCATGGGGCTCGACCTCCGGGCGTTCCACGGCATCGACATCCTCTTCTGCTTCGACAACGTCCGGATGCCGGGCATGGAGATGATCTTCGGCGACCGGGTGGAGGCCGCCCACGGGCTCGGTGCCAACACGTCGGAAGCCTGGCTGGCCTTCGCTCGGTCCGGTGACCCCTCACACCATGGGTTGCCGGCGTGGCCCGCCTACGACACCGATCAGCGGGCCACCATGGATCTCGATGCCGAGTGCTCGCTGCTGTCGGATCCGGGTGCGGAGGATCGTGCCCTGTGGGACGGGGTTCGCTGACCGTTTCGGACCGGTCGGTGCTCGTTGGTCCGATATGAGCCCGGAAGTGCTACGCCGAGTGGGTTCGAAGGCGCTACTGAAACAGGTTGGGTCTCATGGCGGCCCGCCGGCACGGCCTCGGGAGCGGCTTCGGCCACCGCCGGGCGCGAGGAGGCGGCGGAGTCAGGAGTCCTGCGGCTGCCCGGCGAGGAGGGCCCTGGCCCGGGGGTCCGACACCACGGGGCTCGGGGTCCTCAGCTCGTGCTCCTCGAGGAACGCGACGACGGTGTCGGCCTCGAGGGGGCGGGCGAAGAGGAACCCCTGGCCGGAGTCGCACTGCTCGGCCCGGAGCTGCTCGAGGTGGCTGTCGAGCTCGATGCCCTCGGCGAACGTCTCGATCCCGAGCGCCTTACCGAGCTGCACGAGCATGTGGACCAGCGCGTGCGACTCGCTCGACTCCGACATCCGCATCACGAACGAGCGGTCGATCTTGAGGGTGTCGACGGGGAACTGCTGGAGGTACGCCAGTGACGAGTAGCCGGTGCCGAAGTCGTCGATGGCAATGCGCACACCCGACGCCTTCAACCGGGCCAGCCGCTCGGCGGTCGCCCTCGGGTCGGTCATGAGCCCGCTCTCTGTGATCTCGACCACGAGGTACTCGGCGGGCAGCCCGCTGCTCGCCAGCGCCCGGCGGACGGTGTCCACGAGCGCCTCTGTCTCGAGCTGCCTGGGCGACACGTTGACGTGGACGGCGATGCGGTGATCGGCGGCGTGCCACTCCGCGGCCTGCCGGCAGGCCTCGATGAGCACCCACTCCCCGAGGGGGATGATCATCCCGTTGTCCTCGGCGAGGGGGATGAACTCGGCGGGGGAGAAGGGCCCCCTCGTCGGGTGGTTCCACCGCAGCAGAGCCTCCACGCCGAGGACGGTGTCGTCGGCGAGGGAGAAGGTCGGCTGGTACACGAGGTACAGCTGGTCGGTCCCCAGGGCGCTGAAGAGATCCATCTCCATCTGGAGCCGGTCCTGCACCTGGATCTGCATCTCGGGCTCGAAGACCACGTAGCGGCCCTTGCCCAGCGACTTGGCCTGATAGAGGGCGACGTCGGCATCGCGCAGCAGCTCTCCCGCACTGGCCCGGTAGCCGGAGGCGATGCCGATGCTCACCTGCACCGAGAACGGGACGTCGCCCATCTGGTCGAGGTGGAACGGCTCGGCCATCACGTCGAGCAGGCGCTGGGCGCACAGCTCGGGACTGCCGAGGAGCCCACCGCCGTCGGCCAGCACCACGAACTCGTCGCCGCCGAGCCGGGCGACGGTGTCGACCTCGCGCACCGCCGAGCGGATCCGCTCCGCCACCGCACAGAGAAGGTCGTCGCCCGCGCCGTGGCCCAGGGTGTCGTTGATGGCCTTGAAGTTGTCGATGTCGACGAACAGCGCGGCCGAGGCGACCTGCTCCCGGCGGGAGCGGGCGAGCATCTGGTCGGCGCGGTCGAGCGCCAGGGCGCGGTTCGGGAGGCTGGTGAGGGCGTCGTGGAGCGCCTGATGGCGGAGCTCGTCGGTCTTGGTATCGACCATGCGCACGGCCCGGTTGCGGGACCCGATCAGCACCCAGAGCAGGGCGGCGACGAGGAGGCTGAACGCCATCCCGGCGCCGGTGACAGCCCGCTTCTCGGCGTCGGCGGCGCTCAGCGCCGGGCTGGCCGACTGGCTCAGGGTCATCGTCCAGGCACCGTCGGCTTCGAAGTGCTCCTCGTGGGTGAGGAGGTCGCCTTGCAGGGGATCGGCGGTCTCGGCCACGACCACCGGAGTGGCGCCGTCGTCGCGGCTGAGGCGCAGGGCGAGGCCGTGCTGGTCGCGCAGCACCGAGCGGACGATGGTGGCGCTGTCGAAGACTGCCAGCACCCACCCGCGATGTTGATCCGCCCCGGAGTACACGGGGGCGAGGGCGAAGAAGGCGCTGCCGAAGATCTTCGTCGCCTCGTCGCTGAGGACCACGCCGTCGGCGGGCTCCTCGGGCTCCATGGTGGGCAGGATGAGCAGGTCGGCGTGCCCGGAATTCCGCGTGCGCTCCAGCAGCGCCGAGACGCCAGCTGATTGGCACAGGTCGAGCCCCCGGGGGATCTCGAAGGGGAGGTCCCCGGTGCCTTCGGCCACCAGCCGAGGCAGGCAGTACTCGGGCCGTTCGCCCTCCGGCACCACGGCGAACTCGCCGGCGGTCACGTGGGGCAGGTCGCTCGGCTGGGCGGCCGCGAAGGCGTCGAGCCCCTCGGCCGGGACCCGTTCGATGTAGCCGAACGTCAACAGGCCCGGGTAGCGCTCGCTTCCCAGGCGGTCGTACCAGCTCTGGAACTCGGGGTTGTGGAGGTCGGGGGACACGGCGATGAACGCCTGCGCCGAGGCCACGGCGTCGGCGTTGCGTAGCAGGGTGGTGGCCATCGCTGCCGACAGGTCCGTCGCCGACTTCTCGAACTCCTCGCGGTTCTCGGCCATGACGGACCGGTGGCGCAGGGATCCGGCGACCACCGACCCCACCAGACCGGCGACGAGCAGGACGACGATCACCAGGCGGAGCACGAGCGCGCTGCGGCTCGTCCCGCGGCCGGCCAACGGCGAAGTCTGCCGAATGTGGCCCAAGATCCGTTTCACCTTGTAATGGTCGGACGTCAACCGAGCGCACTTGAGGATGAAGCAAGAAGCAGGACAAGGAGCCGAACAAGCCCCAGGCGCCCATACCGCCCCCCGTGGCTATCATCGCCCGCCGGCCCCTTGTTCGTCCCTCTGACAGCGCCGTCAGGGTTTAGATCGCAAGCTCAGCCGAGTGCGGGGGTTCCGGCGAACGGCGCCGGGTCCCCCTGGGCGGGGATCAGGGGCTCGGTCCAGGCCATCATCTTGGCCAGGTTGTCGGCGACCTCGCGCCACTCGGCGGGGTTCCAGCCTTCGGCCAGCGCAACGACCTGGAGATCGTGGGCGATGTGCACGAAGGCAGGAAGGGCCTGGAGGTCGAGACCGCGGGCCAATCCTCGATCGGGATCGGCGAAGCAGAGGATCTCTTCCTTCCAGGGCCCCACGAACTGGGTGGCTTGGTCCTCCGACGCGGTGACCACGAAGGCCACCCGGCAGTCGGCCTCGTCGAAGTTGCCGAGGATGCGCCCGGCTGTCTCGAGGATCCACGCCGACTCGTAGGTGTACGGATCGAGGATCACGGCAGCGAGGTGGAACGTGCACAGCCACTCCTGCAGCGTGTGGGCGGGGTGGCCCAGTGGCTTGAGCACCACATCGCCCGAGGGGTTGGTCGGCACGGCGGGCAAGGTAGCGCAGCCGCTCGGGATGGTTCAGGTTCCGCGGCCGCTCGCTACTGTCCCTGCCCATGATCCTTTCTCGCAGCGCCAACCCCAGTGGCTTCTACGACGTGCTCCTGATCCTCCACATCGTCACCTTGATCGTCGGGTTCGGCTCTACCTTCGTGCTCGACATGATGGGCGCCCGCTCGGGGGAGGCCAAAGGCGAGGAAGCCCTTTACCTCAGCCGGATGTCGAACAAGGTGGCCGACATCCTCACCAGCCCGTTCATCTACGCCACCGGCGTCCTGGGCGTCCTGCTGGTGGTCTTCAGCGACGACGTCTTCTCGTTCAGCGACACGTGGATCAGCATCGCCTTCGTTCTCTACTTCGCCGGCCTCGCCAACTCTCACCTCTTCATCAAACCCATCGCCAAGAAGATGCTTGCCCTCCAGGAGGAGCTGGCTGCTACGAGCCCGCCTCCTGCGGGGGAGGCGCCCGGCGGGCCGCCCCCGCAAGTGACCGAGCTCGGGGCGCTGGGCAAGCGGACGCCCATGCACAGCGGCATCTCTCACCTTCTGCTCGTCGCCATCTTGTGGGTGATGATCATCAAGCCGGGCTGGCCGTAGACCTCCTCGGGACACCTCTCGCCCCGTGGTGTGGAGCGTGGGAGAGTGAGGGCGTGCATCCCGTCGAGGTGATCCGCTGGGTGCTCCGCAGCCCGGGAGCTCGAAGCGACGAGATCGTCGATGAGGTGGCGTACGCCCTGGCCTCGCTCCCCGAGCGCGACCGCGTGCTGGCGGCCCGCCGCCTCGTCGCCCACCGGCCCTCGGACGCGGTGTTGTGGTGGCTTTGCGCTCACCTGCTTCCCACCGACACCCCCCTCGCCGCCGCTGATCGTTGCTTGGCGTTGCTCGACGGCGACGAGACCGCCGACGAGGTCGCTGGCTTGTTGGGTAGCGAGGCTGCGGTGGCGTCGGTCGGCGAAAGAGACGTCGCCCTGCGGGTGTTCGAGCTGCGCCCCGACCTGACCTGGGCCGAGGATCCGTCGATGGCTGCGTCGGTGATCGTGGAACCGATCGCCGCCACCGCCGATGGGGTGCTCCTGCGTTCCGCCGGCTGGCCGACCGCGGCCGACCTGGGGGGGCCATCGGTGATCTTGGTGGCGATCCCGGTGGGGCGCGCCCTTCCCGCTGGTGCGAGGAGAGCCCTCGGTGTTGCCGACGGTTTGGTCGAGCTCGGATGGGACGAGTTGGGCGACGTGCGGATCGTCGGCCCGCTCGGGCCGATCGACGGCGCTCCTGGTCCCGCGGTGGTGAGGATGATCGACTGCCCTCCGGCCCCCGAGCTGAGTGCCGTGCACCAGGCGTAGAGGCCGGTGCGGTTCGTGGGCATCACCAACGGCGGAGGCTTCCTACACTCGACCGCCAACCACCAGCGGCGATCCGAGGAGCAGCGTTGAGCCGACGAGACATCATCCGCATGACCGACGACGAGGTCTCCGAGTTCATCGGTGGTCGTCGCACGATGAACGTGGCCACCATCGGACCCGACGGCAACGTGCACCTGATTGCCATGTGGTACGGCTTCCTCGATGGCAAGCCGGCGTTCGAGACCTACGCCAAGAGCCAGAAGGTCCTGAACATCGAACGGGATCCCAGGGTCACCGTGCTCATCGAAGCCGGCGATCAGTACGACCAGCTTCGTGGGGTCGAGCTGGTGGGCACGGCCGAGATCGTGCGCGACGACGAACGCAAGACCAAGATCGCCGCCAGCGTGGTCGAGCGCTACTGGGACTTCGGCGACGACCCCGCCGCCATCGAGCTGGCGGTCGCCAACCTCGTCAACAAACGGGTCGGCATCGTCATCACCGCCGACAAGGTCGTGAGCTGGGATCACCGCAAGCTCGGCGGGACGTACTAGCGCCAACAGCGCGGGCGCGAAGATGGGCCAACAGCGCGGCGCGAAAATGGGCCGCAGTACACCAGCGCGCCGCGCTGTCCGATCCGGAGGGCATCGCAGGGCCGAGAGCAGGCCAGGAACGGCGCCGACAGCGGGCGGTGCACGGGCCGGGATCTCCGACGGAGTCGAAAGACACCAGCCATCTAGATCTCTCCGGGGCTCCGCCCCCAAGAGATCTAGTGTCGCGGCATCGACCTGCGCGATGCCCGGCCGGGCCCGCCGCGGGCCGGCCGAGGGGAGAGAGCGATGCGCCTGGTCCGGATTGCTGCTGGTGGGTTGGTCGTGGCTGCCGGCTTGGTGGGCTTGGGAGCTGGGGCCGGACCGGCGTGGGCGGCGTGCCACTTCTTCACCGTGGACGTGAGCCCGGCCAACCCGACAGAGGGCGATTCGGTCGAGGTCACCGTGGCACGCGACGCGGCGGTGGCTCCGTCGTCGGTGCGGGTGCGGACCGTCGACGGGACGGCCGTCGCCGGCGCGGACTACTTGGCCGTCGACCAGCGGGTCGAGTTCACGAGCGGAACGACCGCCACGATCGCCGTCGAGACCCTCCAGGACTCCGCGACCGAGCCCGACGAGACGTTCACGATCGAGCTGAGCGACGGGGGGGGCTGCCAGGTGAACCAGGACTTCGCCTACGGGCCCCCGGCCACGGTGACGATCCGCGACGACGACAGCGCCGCCCCTACCACCGCGGTGCCCACCACGGCGGCGCCCACCACGGCGGTGCCCACCACGGCGGCGCCCACCACCGCCGGTGACGAGGGCGGCGAGCAGGCAGACGGCGCCGACGACGGCGTCACCACCGCGGCGCCCGACGAACCGGCGACCACGACCGGCCTCGAGTCGGCCGATGACGCCGCCGCCGGCGATGGCGATGGCGATGGGGATGGCGGTGGAGGCGCCGGAGGTCTGGTGGCGGCCCTCGTCGCAGTGCTGGCCGCGGCCGGCGGCGTCACGTTCTGGCTGCGACGGCGTCGGGGAGCCCCGTCGTGACGGTGCTCGACCACCCCGTCGTCGACGCCGACAACCACTACTACGAAGCGCTCGACGCCTTCACCCGCCACCTCGACCCTGCCCTCGGCCCCCGCTGCGTGCAGTGGGCCGAGATCGATGGGCGCTGCTACCACGTCGTCGGAGGTCGCATCTCGCGGTCGGTCACCAACGCCACGTTCGATCCGATCGCCAAGCCCGGCTGCCTCTACGAGTACTTCCGGGGTCACCGACCCGGACTCAACCCGCTCGACATGTTGGCCGACCACGAGCCCATCCGCCCCGCCTACCGGCATCTCGGCGCCCGGCTGGAGGTGCTCGACGAGCAGGGACTGGCCGGATGCTGGATGTTCCCGACGCTCGGCATGCTCTACGAGGAGCTGTTGTCAGAGGACCCCGAGGCGGTGTGCCTCACGTTCGGGGCCTTCAACCGGTGGCTCGCGGAAGACTGGCCGCTCGATCACCCTCGCATCGTGTCGGCCCCCTACCTCGCCCTGGCCGACCCGGAGTGGGCGGTCGCTGAGGTCGAGTGGGCGCTCGACGCCGGTGCCCGCCTCGTGGTCATGCGAACCGCCGCGCCGGTCACCGCCGCTGGGTGCCGATCCCCGTTCGACCCATCCTTCGACGGGGTGTGGGCCCGGTTGGCCGAGGCCCGGGTCACCGTCGTTGTCCACGCCGGCGACAGCGGGGTCAGCGCCGCGGGCTACGCCCCCGACGGGTTCGCGGCGACATTCGGGGGTCGGTGGCAACCCAGCATCAAGATGTTCGCCATCGAGCGCGCTGTGCACGACTGGTTGCTCCACGCCATGTGCTCCAACCTGTTCGGGCGCTTCCCCGGCCTGCGTGTCGCCAGCGTCGAGAACGGCGCCGAGTTCCTGCCCGAGCTGTTCCGCCGGCTGCGCTCGATCGACCGCAAGGCCCCTGGGTGGTTCGGCGGCGATCCCGTGGAGCTGTTCCGCCGCCATGTGTGGGTGAACCCCTTCTGGGAGGACGACCTGGGATCGGTGGTCGAGTGGATGGGCCCCGACCGCGTGATCTTCGGATCGGACTGGCCCCACATCGAGGCGCTGCCTCAGCCGCTGGACTACCTGCCCGAGACCAAGGTGCTGGCGCCCGGTGATCGGCGCCGGGTGCTCCACGACAACGCGGTGGAGCTCACCACCCGCGGCTGACGGCCCGTTCGCGGGCCTGAGCGTGGAGGAGACCGCCGCCGGATCCGTGTCGTGCACCACCGATGCCTCCGGCACCTGCCAGGTGTCGGTGAGCGGCATCCACAAGCGGAACGGCTCGGTCGGTCGCTGCGGCTGTCTCTCCCGGCGCGGCCAGAGCTAGGAGCGACTGTCAGCCGCTGCCGGTGGTGACGCCGTTGGTGGAGGGCCGCATGCCGATGTCGACCTTCCGGTTCACCTCGGCGTAGAAGTCGGCGCCTTTGTCGTCGACCACGATGAAGGCGGGGAAGTCCGCCACCTCGATGCGCCACACCGCTTCCATGCCCAGCTCGGGGTACTCCAGCACATCGACGTGACGGATGCAGTCACGCCCGAGGCGGGCGGCGGGACCGCCGATCGACCCGAGGTAGAACCCTCCGTGGGTGCGGCAGGAGTCGGTGACGGCCTGGGATCGGTTGCCCTTGGCCAACATGACCAGCGACCCGCCGACCGACTGGAACTCCTCGACGTAGGAGTCCATGCGCCCAGCCGTCGTGGGTCCGAACGATCCCGATGGGTAGCCGTCGGGGGTCTTGGCCGGGCCGGCGTAGTAGACGGGGTGGTCCCTGAGGTACTGCGGCATCTCCTCGCCGGCGTCGAGGCGTTCTTTGATCTTGGCGTGAGCGATGTCGCGCGCAACCACCATCGTGCCGGTCAGCGATAGACGCGTCTTCACCGGATGCCTGGACAGCTCGGCACGGATCTCGTCCATCGGTCGGTCGAGGTCCACCTTCACGACACCCTCCGACAGGTGCTCGTCGACCACCGCAGGCAAGTACTTGGCCGGATCATCCTCGAGCTGCTCGAGGAACACGCCGTGCCGGGTGATCTTGGCGAGGGCCTGCCGGTCGGCTGAGCACGACACCGCGATGGCGACGGGCAGCGAGGCGCCGTGGCGCGGCAGACGGATGACGCGAACGTCATGGCAGAAGTACTTGCCGCCGAACTGGGCGCCAATACCGGTGGCCTGCGCGATCTCCAGCACGCTCTCCTCGAGCTCGGGCACCCGGATCGCATGGCCGCTGGCGGCATCGCCTTCGGTAGGCAGTGAGTCGAGATAGCGGGTGCTGGCCAGCTTGGCCGTCTCCACCGCGAACTCCGCTGAGGTGCCGCCGACCACGACGGCGAGGTGGTACGGAGGGCACGCCGAGGTGCCCAGGTTCTGGAGCTTCTCGTCGATGAACCTCGCGAACTTCTCGGGGTTCAGCAGCGCCCGGGTCTCCTGGTACAGATAGCTCTTGTTGGCCGAGCCCCCACCCTTGGCCATGAACATGAATCGGTACTCGTCGCCGTCGACAGCGTCGATCTTGATCTCTGCGGGGAGGTTGTTGTCCGTGTTGGTCTCCTCCCACATCGACAGCGGGGCGTTCTGGGAGTAGCGCAGGTTGGAGGTCTGGTAGGTGTCGAACACGCCCCGGGCGATGGCTTCGGCGTCGCCGCCGCCGGTCCACACCCGCTGACCCTTCTTGCCCTTGACGATCGCCGTCCCCGTGTCCTGACAACCCGGGAAGGTGCCGCCGGAAGCGATGACCGCGTTCTTGAGCAGGTCGAGTGCGACAAAGTGGTCGTTGTCGGATGCGTCGGGGTCGTCGAGGATGTCGCGCAGCTGCTGGAGGTGGCCGGGCCGCAGCAGGTGAGCGATGTCGCGCATCGCTTCGGCCGTGAGCCGGGTGAGGACCGACGGGTCGACCACCAGCATCTCGCGGCCACCGAGGATCTCCGTCGACACGCCATCGGTGGTGACGAGTCGGTACGGCGTCTCGTCGGGACCGAGCGGGAACATGGGCGAGTAGGCGAAGTCAGCCATGCCGCCGAGCGTATTGGAGCGCGCCGGCGTGCGACCCATCGGCCCAACGGCGGCGGATCGACGGCCGTGTTCTGGCGGGGTCCCCGGGCGGGTTCGTAACCTCGGTGGAATGTCCGAACGAACCCGTGACCTCCCGCGCCGCTCCTGCTTGTCGATCCCGGGGTCGAGCGAGAAGATGCTGGGCAAGGGACCCGGTCTTCCCGCCGACATGGTCTTTCTCGACATGGAGGACTCGGTCAGCCCGCTGGAGAAGGAGTCGGCTCGACCCAAGGTGGTCAGCGCGATCCGCGACCAGGACTGGGGCGACAAGATCCTCTGCGTCCGGGTCAACGCCTGGGACACTCCATGGACCGCGTACGACGTCATCGACGTGGTCGGCAACGCCGGTGATCGGCTCGAAGAGGTCATGCTGCCGAAGGTGCAGACGGCGGCCGAGGTCGTGGCCATGGACCTGCTCCTCACCCAGGTCGAGGACAAGGCCGGCCTGCCCAAAGGGCACATCGGCATCGAGGCCCAGATCGAGACGGCTCAGGGCATGATCAACGTCGAGGAGATCTGCGGCGCGTCTGAGCGACTGGAGACCATCATCCTGGGTCCGGTCGACATGTCGGCGTCGATGGAGATGCCCTCGCTCGGCGGAGGCCTCCAGATCCCCGAGTACCCCGGCGACTACTTCCACTACGTGTTCGTCAAGATCCTCATGGCTGGTCGCGCCAACGGGCTCCAGGTCATCGACGGTCCCTACGTGAAGGTGCGCGACATCGACGGGTTCCGCGACTACTGCGCGCGGGCTCAACAGCTCGGATATGACGGCAAGTGGGCCCTGCATCCCGACCAGATCGCGGTCTGCAACGAGATGTTCGGCGTCAGCCAGGAGCAGTTCGACAAGGCCCTCGACGTCCTCGACGCCTACGAGCAGGCCACCACCACCGGCGACCGCAAGGGAGCGGTGATGTTCGGCGATGAGATGATCGACGAGGCATCCCGCAAGGTGGCGATCAAGATGAAGTCGCGCGGCGAGCGGGCGGGGATGAAGCGCTCGCCCAAATAGCCGGGTGCTTGCGCTTTCTGTCCCAGGACCGGGCAGACTCGGAGGGTGACGGACGGGGATCAACAACCGCTGGCCGGTCGGCTCATCGGCATCACCGCCGAGCGCAAGGGTGACGACCAGGCCGATCTCTTCATCAAGCGGGGCGCGGACGTGATCGTGGCTCCCATGCTTCACACCGTCGACTTGGCCGACGACGAGGCGCTGCGGCTGGCGACCGTCGCATTCACGGCCGAGTCGCCGGATTGGTTCCTGGCCACCACTGGGTTCGGGGTCCGGCTCTGGCTGGAGACCGCTGAGCTGTGGGGGCTTCGGGTGGCCGTTGTCGAGGCGTTGGCCCGGGTTCCTCACGTGGTGGCTCGAGGACCGAAATCACGTTCAGCGCTCCGTCAGGTAGGTGTCGACCCCGAGTGGACAGCCCCGGGCGAGTCCATGCCCGAGGTCGTCACCCACGTGGCGAGGGAGCTGCGGGGCGGTGAGCGAGTGGCGGTCCAGCTGTTCGATCCTGACGAGCACCCGACGACGCTCGAGCTGAGGGGTCTGGTGGGTGTGGGCGGCTCGCTGTTGGAGCTCGGGGTCTACCGGTGGGAACCGCCGCTGGATCAGGCCGCGGCTCATCAGCTCGTCGAGCTGATCGCCCGGAGCCGAGTCGATGCCGTCACCTTCACCAGCCAGCCGGCGGTCCATTTCCTCTTCAAGCTGGCCGCGGCATCGGGCGGCGTGGACCGCCAGGACGAAGTTCGTACGGCACTCGACACCACGGTGCATCCTGTGTGCATCGGCCCGGTCTGTGCCGACGCCGCCGTCGCCCGCGGTGTGTCGCCCGAGCGCGTGGTGTGGCCCGACCCGTTTCGCCTCGTCCCCATGGTGAAGCTCACCACCGAGCTGCTGGCTCGCTGAGGCTTCCGATCGCCTGTCGGGCCAGCACCAGCGGCACGAGCGGTAGGGTGCGCGGTCATGGGTGAGACGATCGAGTTTCCCGTCAACGGCACGTCCGCACGCGGCTACCTGGCCCTACCACCTTCGGGATCCGGGCCAGGAGTGATGGTGGTGCAGGAGTGGTGGGGGCTCTCGCCCCAGCTCAAGGGAGTGACCGACCGGTTCGCGGCCGAGGGCTTCGTGGCCTTGGCGCCGGACCTGTACCACGGCGAGCTTGCCACCCATGACGAGATGGACAAGGCCAGCGAGCTGATGAACAAGACGGTGCCGTCGGGGCAAGCGGCCACCGACATGATGGGTGCCATCGACCACCTGCTCGGCCTGGATGCAACCACCGGCTTCGACGTCGGGGTCGTCGGGTTCTGCATGGGCGGGCTGCTGGCCATGAAGATCGCGGCTCTGGCCGGCTCCAAGGTGGGTGCCGCCGCACCGTTCTACGGTGCCCCGATCGGTGATGACACGATCGACTGGTCGAACCTGTCGGCCGTTGTTCGTGGTCATTTCGCCGAGCTGGACGACTTCTTCCCGCCCGACGCCTGCCAGGCGCTGTTCGACGAGCTGAAGGTCATGGGCCACGACGTCGAGATCACCGTTCACCCCGGCACCCATCACGCCTTCGTGAACGAGGAGAACGCGATCGGCCCCTACTACGACGAAGCGGCCGCCACCAAGGCCCTCGGGGCCACGTTCGATCTGTTCCGCTCCACCCTCGGCTGAGCCGGTCGGCCTGGGATCAGGCTGTCTCAGACTGGGCGATGAGGCGGCGGATGATGACCTTGAGGGCCAGCGTCTCGTCGGCGCCCTCGAAGATCGACAGCACACGGGCATCGACGAACAAACGTGACACCACGTACTCCTCGGCGTAGCCCATGCCGCCGTGGATCTGGAGCGCCTCGCGGGTCACCCACTCGGCGGCTTTGCACACATAGGCCTTCACCATCGAGGCCTCGAGGGCACCTTCGCCCGCGCCCATGAGCTTGGCGCAGTGGTACATGGACTGCCGGGCCGCCTGGATGAGGAATGCCATCCGGCCGAGCTTCGCCTCGGTGAGCTGGTACTCCGATATCGCCGAGCCGAACACCACCCGGTTCTCGGCGTACTCGGCCGCCGCCTCGTAGGCGGCCTGCATCACGCCGACGGCGCGAGCGGCCGTCTGGAGCCGGCCGTTCTCGAAGCCCTCCATCTGGAAGTAGAAGCCGCGGCCCTGACCGTCGTCTCCGCCGATGAGGTGGGTGCCCGGCACCCACCACTCCTCGAACGCGACCTCATAGGAGTGCATGCCGCGGTAGCCGATGGTGTCGATGGCGCGGCCCGCCATCTTCCCGCCGCCGGGAGCGCCACCATCAGCGCCGGCGTCCTGAGTGAACTCGAAGCCGTGGCCATCGCCGCGGGGCTTGGGCACGATGAAGATGGACAGACCGCGATGACCCATGGAGCGGTCGGGGTTGGTTCGGGCCAGCACCATGAGCACGTCGGCTCGGGCGGCGAACGTGCACCAGGTCTTGACGCCGTTGATGACCCAGCCACCCTCCTTGGGCACCGCGGCGACCGTGACGCCGGCGACGTCGGAGCCATAGTCGGGTTCGGTCACCGCCACCGCGTTCAAGATCTCGCCGGCCGCGATCTTGGGGAGCCACTCCTGCTTCTGTTCCTCGGTGCCGCCTTTCACCAGCGCCCGGGTGAGGATCTCCGGGCGGGTGATCAGCGAACCACCGATGCCCAGCGAAGCCCGGCTGAGCTCCTCGGTGGCCACCACCATGCCGAGGTACTCCGAGGGTCCGCCCTCCGAGAACCCGCCGTACTCCACCGGCACGGACAGGCCGAACCCGCCGACCTCGGACAGGCCGCTGATGATCTCCTCGGGCACGTCGGCGTTGGTGCGGTGGACGTGCTCGGCCCGCGGCGCCACTTCCTTCTCGGCGAAGGAGCGGAACATGTCCTGCACCATCTCGAAGTCGTCGCCGAGGTGGCGGTCGCCCGGCCGGTTGGCCAGCGATGCCACGAACTCCGGGTCGCGGTGGACGGCGACGAAGTCGATGCAGTCGTCCAGCACTTCCCGCTCGAGACCCCAAGCCGGATGGCGCCCGATCAGCTTGGTGGCCAGATCGTGGACGGTGTCGGCGATGTAGGCGCAGGCGAGGGCGGCCTCGATGTCGCCCAGCTCACCGTAGGCGAGCATCTGGCGGGCGGTGTCGACGGCAGCAGCGGCGTGGGCGACGTCGTAGGCGACGACCTGGTGCTCGTCGAGGTCGAGGGCGGCGAGGTGGGCGACGGCGGCATCGACGACGCCCTGAGCGGCACCGACGGCGATCTTGGCTCCCGCGAGATCAGGCGTGTCCATCGCGCAGAGGGTAGAGGTCGGCTTCCCCGTGACTCCACGTCGAGACATCGACGTCCACCGGTTGCGAAAGCCAGGTCGATAGCGTCCCGGTGGAGGAATGCAGGTCCGACGGGGATCTGCTCACAACCTGGAGGTCCCCATCCCATGAACAAGCGATTCCTCATAGCTCTGATGATGCTGCTGGCGTTGGTCGGCGCGGCCTGTGGTTCCGACGACGACGGCGGCGGAGACGATGCCACCACCACTACCGAAGGGGTGATCGACGACGAGGTCTCCTTCACCGAGGAGGAGCAGGCCGTCGTCGATGCCTTCGAGGAGTCGTTCACGGCTGAGGGGGAGGCCGCCGCTGCAACCTACGCACCTGATGGGGCCCTCGAGGCAGTGCTGGTCGCAGCCGCCGAGGCAGCCGCCGCGCAGGGCGGGCTCGAGACATCGGCTCAGGTCACCGCAGTCACGATCAACGGCGACGTCGCCGAGGTCACCTATGACCTGCTGCTTGCCGGCACCCCGGTGCTTCCCGGCATGACCGGTCACACGGTCATGGTCGACGGTGAGTGGAAGACCCACATCTCCTCGATCTGCACCCTGCTGACCGCCGCGTCGGGCGGGACGCCGCCCGACGCCTGCGCTGGAGTCGAGGCTCCCACCGCGTAGCAACCTCTCGATCCGATCATCGGCCGCGGCCCCTCCCTCGGGCCGCGGCCGAGATCTGATCCACTCGACAACAGCGCTCGACGATCTCGCCGCGAGGTCGCAGCCGGGGTAGTTGCGCGTCAGTGGACCGGTGGTTGCTCCTACGATCGCCGTCATGCCCGAACATGAGCCGACACCGGTCGAACCCACTGACCCCGATCTCGCCGACGACTTGGTCGGCACCGTACGCACCTGGGTGGAGCGTGAGGTGTTGCCGACGGCGTCGGAGCTGGAGCACGCCGACGAGCATCCCGACGAGCTGGTCGAAGGCATGAGGCACCTCGGGTTGTTCGGAGCGACGATCCCCGCCGAGCACGGCGGCCTCGGACTCGACACGCTCACCTACGCTCGCATCGTCGAGGAGCTCAGTGCAGGCTGGATGTCATTGTCGGGTGCGGTGAACACCCACCTCATCACGGCCACGCTGATCAGGCGCCACGGCACGGATGAGCAGAAGGCGCGGCTGCTGCCCAAGATGGCCACCGGCGAGCTCCGGGGCGCCTTCTCGCTGTCAGAGCCCGACGCCGGGAGCGACACGCAGAACATCCGATGCAAGGCCACGCCCGACGGCGACGAGTGGGTCATCTCCGGGACCAAGACCTGGGTCACCAACGGCGAGAAGGCCGGCGTGGTGTCACTCGCCGCTCGCACCCCAGACGGCATCTCGTGCTTCATCGTCGAGAAGGAACCCGGCGTGACGTTCGGTGGGATCTCGGTGTCGAAGCGCATCCCCAAGCTGGGTTACAAGGGCCTCGAGACGGTCGAGATGGCCTACGACGACCACCGTATGCCCGCCGCGGCGCTGCTCGGCGGCCAGTCAGGGTTGGGTCGCGGTCTACCGTGGATCCTCTCGGCGCTCGAGCTGGGTCGAGTGAACATCGCCGCCCGCGCCGTCGGCGTGGCTCGCGCCGCCTACGACGCGGCATTCGCCTACGCCCGCCAGCGCCAGACCTTCGGCAAGCCGATCGCCCAACACCAGGCCATCGCGTTCAAGCTGGCCGACATGGCCACCAAGCTGCACGCCGCTCGCCTGGTCACCCATGACGCGGCGCGCCGGTTCGACTCTGGCCAGCGGGCAGACGTCGAGGCGGGAATGGCCAAGCTGTTCGCGTCAGAGACCGCGTTCGAGCTCGCCACCGAATCGCTTCGCATCCACGGAGGCGTCGGCTACACCACCGAGCTCCCGGTCGAGCGCTACTACCGCGACGCGCCGCTGATGATCATCGGTGAGGGCACCAACGAGATCCAGCGAATGGTCATCGCCAGAGGCCTCATGCGCCGCGCCGACGCTCAGCGGTAGGACCGCCGGCGCCGGCGCCCGCCGGCACGGGTCCCGGGTCGGTCCCGGCACCATGCCGACCGACCAGGCCGGCCGGACGGCGAAGTCTTGGTCAATCATGCCGCTCAGGGCGGCTCGATTGACCAAGACTTCATCGCCGCATCGGAGCAGGGCGAACCTTCTGTTACAGGCCCTGTGCACAATCAACCGACATGGACTGGAATGTGGTGAACGCTGCTGCGGCCGGTCAACACGGACTCATCTCGCTTCGCCAGATCGAGGAGGCCGGAGCGTCTCGCCACCAGATCGCCCGCCTGATTGGGTCAGGGGTGATCACTCGGGTGCACCGGTCGGTGTTCGCCCTGGTTGGATCCGCGCCGACCTTCCGGCGGAGGGCCCTTGCCGCCGTACTGGCCGGCAACGTCACCGCACACATCTCCCATATGACCGCGCTGGCGCTGTGGGGCCTGCGCCGCCCGACGCCGATCATCGAGATGGTGGTCACGACCGACCGGCGGGTCCGGATCGACGGTGTCCGGTGTCACAGAACGATCTCGGGCGATGAGCGAGATCTGACCACCATCTATGGCATCCCGGTGACGTCGGCGGCACGATCGCTCATCGACTGCTCGGCACGGTTCGGTCCGAAGACCCTCGGTCTTCTCGTCGATCGAGCAGATCGAGCAGGCATCCTCACGCCCGAGGAGCTCCAGCGATGCCGGGCCCAGTTCCGAGGTGGACCGACAAGGTCGGTAGACGTTGTGGATGCTGTCGCCAGGGAGCGGGTGTGCCGCCAAGCCGGCGCAAGCGAACCCGAGGTGGGTGTCTTCCGTGCCATCGCCGAGGGCGGACTGCCGCCGCCCGAGCAGAATTGGACGGTCCTCGTCGGCGACACCGTCATGGAGTTCGACCTGGCCTATCCCGCCCAGCACATCGTCATCGACTACGACGGGTGGGACACCCATCGCACCCGCAGCGACTTCGATCGGGACCGGGCCCGTGACCGCCTGCTGGCCGTGCACGGGATCACCGCGCTGCGGGTGACGTCGGCGACCAACTGGGTCGAGTTCGTCGACCAGCTCCGGGTGTTGCTGGATCGGGCCGCGTAACGAGGATCTGGCTGCGGGAGATGCTTCATCGCCAGAGGCCTCATGCGCCGCGCCGACGCTCAGCGGTAGGACCGCCGGATCCCCAGCAGGTCACCCCGAGCCGCCTCCTCGACCAGCCCGAAGGCGTCGAGGTAGGTCTGGCGAACCTGAGAGGCGGGCACCTCGGGCAGGTTGCCCTCGCCGATGCAGTACCGGAGGAGCTGGGACAGGTCGAGACCGGGGTTGTCCGCCCCGCGGGGACCAGGCACATAGGGCGTGGCCGGGGTGAACAGGGTGTTGCAGTCGGTGAACATGGTGGCGTGGAACGACGGCACGTCGAGCAGTACCGGGTCGCGAGGTCTCCCGCTGAGGTCCAGGGTCTGGGCGAAGGCCCCGACCAGTGTCGGGCCGCCGGGGTCTTGGGGGTCCGGACCCCACGACGAGTGGCGCCGGTACCGAGCCCGCATGGTGAGCGAGTGGACCTCACCGGTGGCCGGGTGGGTGACGTCGTCGGGAAGGTCGAGGCAGTCGGCGACGAAGGCGATGATCGACGCGTGGTCCATCGGGGTGTGGTCGACGTTGCCTCCGCCGGTGCCGCGCACCCACGGCCCCATGACCATGGTCGGGAGTCGGCCGCCGGTGAGTGAGAAGTCGGCGTAGAGCGATTCCTGACCGTCCGGGGCGTGGTGGTACGGGGAGCTGCCCTCGTCGAGCATGCCCGTGTAGTCGCTGCTCGGCCGGTCCGGCGGCAGATCATGCTCTGGGTTCCAGCTGGCGCGGGCGGCGGCGCCATCGGTCTCGTTCCAGGTCCACGACCCCCGTTCATCGGGAACGAACAGGTGGCCGCCGCTGTCGTAGTAGCCACCGTCCTCGTCGTAGGTGACGATGAGCACCGTCTTGTCCCAGGCCGGAGAGGCGGCGAGGGCGTAGTACACCGACGCGATGAACAGCTGACCGAGCTGCACGTTCTGGGGTGAGTGGTCGGAGGCGGTGAAGTAGCCGGGGTCGATGGTGGTCATCGACGCCAGGGTTCCGGCCGCGGCGTCGGCCAGGAACTGGGAGAAGGGAGCGAAGCGCTCGGGGTGGGCGAGGCGGGGCCGGCTGTAGAGCATCGTGAAGGGGGCTTCGACGAAGTAGACGCGCCAGTCGATCGGGCGGTTCTGGTCGAGGGCGGTGGCATCGATGTGGTCGTAGACGGTGGGCCAGTCGAAGCCCACCAGCGGGTTGCCGAGGGGTGATGGTCCCGTGCTCCCGCGTGGCTCGCTGTCGAGATGGTTGTCCCAGATGCCGTGGCTGCTGCCGGTGTGGAGGTAGTGACGGTTCGGCAGTGTGGGGCCGGAGATGGGGGAGCGGTAGGCGTCGCAGATCGTGTACTCGTCGGCGACGGCGTAGGAGAACGGCAGCTCGCGCCGGGTGAAGTAGCCCATGACCTCATGGGCGTCGGGCTCGCGATCGCTGGCGCTCTGGTAGTCGTGATGGTGCTCGACGGCGTGGAGGTAGCCGTCCTCGGCTCCCCCCGCGTACTGAAGCCGGACCGATTCCCACTCGTGAGGCGGGTCGAGCCGCGTGCATGTGGACGACGTCAGACCAAACACGTCGACACCGTCGTCGGGTCCGCCCGCCGTATCCTTCCAGGGGTTGAAGTGCCCGGTCTCCGGCCCGTCGTGGCCGGCGACGTCGGTGCGGCCACTGCCCTCGGCGAAGCGAAGCGACGCGAAGAAGTGGTCGAAGGAGCGGTTCTCCATGGTGAGCACCACGACGTGCTCGATCGGATGGTCACCGCCGGGCGAACCGAGCGGCCTTGCCTTCGGAAGGGTCATCCGGTCGTTGGCTCTGGCGAGGGTCCGGGCCAGATCGGGGCCCAGTGCCGCGGCACCGCCGACGGCGGCGGCGCCGGCCACGAAGCGGCGACGGGAGATGCGAGACATGAGGGATCCATTCGCCGCCGGAGTGTCACACCCCTCCCACCCGCCGGCGGGCTTCACGGTTGAGCTCGCCCGGTGCGCGGCGTCGATCTACCCTCCGACCATGACGACGCACGACCGCCCGTTCGGCCGGTACTTCGAGGACTTCGAGATCGGTGACATCTACCGGCACTGGCCGGGCAAGACGATCACCGAGTACGACGACCATCTCTTCTGCATGATCACGATGAACCACCACCCGCTCCACACCAACGCATGGTTCGCCGAGAACGAGACCGTGCACAAGAAGAACGTCGTGGTCGGCAACCTCGTCTACTCACTGGTGCTCGGCATGAGCGTGCCCGATGTGTCGGGTGCCGCCGTGGCCAATCTCGAAGTCGAGAGCCTCAAGCACGCCAAGCCCACGTTCCACGGCGACACCATCTATGCCGAGACCCGGGTGCTCGACAAGCGGCTCACCTCGAAGGCCGACCGTGGCATCGTGACCGTCGAGACCAAGGGCATCAACCAGCGCGGCGAGGAGGTCTGCTACTTCCGGCGCAAGGTGATGGTGTGGACCCGCGATGCCGGCCCCGAGCGCAGGCGCCCCTACGGTGACGAGATCTGGGAGGACTGACGGTCAACGAGGCGGCGGCATCGGGCTTTGCCAAGGGTGCCGCCGAGTACCGACGCTCCCGTCCCGGCTACCCACCGGAGCTCGCCGACCTGCTCGTCCGAGAGCTGGGCCTCGGGCCGGACCGGCGCGTGGTGGACCTGGCCGCCGGTACCGGCAAGTCCACCGCGCTTGTGGTCGGGACCGGGGCCGACGTGGTGGCCGTCGAGCCGGTCGCCGAGATGCGGGCCCACTTCGAGTTGCCCGGCGTCGAACCCATCGCCGGTACGGCCGAAGCGATCCCGCTCCGTGACGCGTCGGTCGATGTCGTCTGCGTGTTCCAGGCCTTTCACTGGTTCGACGAAGTACCGGCCCTGGCCGACATCGCCCGGGTGCTGAGGCCGGGGGGTGGTCTCGCCATCGTGTGGAACGTTCGCGATCGTCGGGTGGCCTGGGTGCGCCAGATGGCCGAGCTGATGGAGTCGGTCGTCGGGCCGCTTCCCTACGAACGCCACCACAACGCCATGCCGGGGGACGAGGGCGGCCAGGACGCGCACTGGGCGGCGGTGGTGGCTGCCAGCGGTCGCTTCAGCCCCCTCCGGGTCGAACGCTTCGACGAGATCCAGCCGGCCACCGTCGACCTCGTCATCGGACGCGCCGCCTCGACGTCATATGTGGCGAAGCTCCCTGACCCCGACCGCGCTTACCTGCTCGACGGCATCCGTCACCTGCTCATCGACCATCCCGATCTGGTGGGCCGGAAGCACTTCGACTTTCCCCACCGCACCTCGGTCTACTGGTGTCGCCGATGCCGCTGAGCCCCACCGACGGTCCCGACGACCGCTCGCTTCGGTCGGCGCTGGCGATGGCTGCCCGGTGGGTACCGCGGCGCCGGCAGGAGTTCGCGGCGCCGCCCCCGAAAAGAGCGGCATGGATCGACGTTCCTTTCTGAAGTCGGCGGCGGTGACCGGCGGCGCCCTGGCCCTCGGCGACTCGTTCTGGCGCCGGCTCTACGCCTCCCCCGCTCACAGCGGTGAAAGCCCCTACGGTCCACTGTCGACCACGCCGGACCTCAACGGCCTGCTGCTTCCCGAAGGAGCCACCGCTCGGGTCATCGCCCGGTCCGGTCTCCCCCTCGGCACCACCGGCCACATCTGGCCCGCCTTCCCCGACGGGGCCTACTGCTTCCCCAAGGGCGACGCCGGAGGCAGCGACGGCTGGATCCTGGTCGTGAACAGCGAGAACCCGCCTGCCGCCGACTTCAACGACCTGGAGGAGGTGCAGGATCTATTCGGCGGGGCCAGCGCCGTGCACTTCGACGCTGAGGGCAACATCGAGAGCGCAGGCTGGATCCTCCAGGGCACGCGGACGAACTGCGCCGGGGGGCCAACTCCGTGGGGTACCTGGCTGTCGTGCGAGGAGTACGACTGGAGCTCCACACCGTTCCCCTTCGGCAGCGAGGCATCTGAGAAGGCCGGCCGGGTCTGGGAGTGCGATCCCACCGGCGCCACGCCGTCCACGGTGTGGCCGCTACTCGGATCGTTCAAGCACGAGGGGGCGGCGATCGATCCGGCGACGGGCATCGTCTACCTCACCGAGGACCAGGGCGACGGGCTGCTCTACCGGTTCATGCCGGAGAGCTACTCGGCGACCGACGCCCGCATCGACTTCGGTCTGGGAACGCTGCAGGCCGCTCAGCGTCACTCGCCGGATGCGGAGGTCTCCGACGTGACGTGGCACGACGTCGGCGACCCCGAGGCGCTGGACACGCCGACGCGTCACCAAGTGCCGGACGCGACCGTCTTCGACGGCGGCGAGGGCTGCTGGTTCGACTCCGGCAAGGTGTACATCACCACCAAGAACGACAACCGGGTGTGGTGCCTCGACACCACCACCGAGTCGGACACCATCAAGGTCCTCTACGACGATGACGATCAGGATGGCGATCCCGTGCTCACCGGAGTGGACAACCTGATCGTGTCCCCCGGCACAGGCAACATCTACGTGGCCGAGGACGGCGGCAACATGGAGGCCGTCGTCATCACGCCGACCAACGAGGTGGCCCCAGTGGTGCGGGCTACGGGACCACAGCACGGTGTGGCTTCGTCCTCACCGATCCCCACCGCATCGGAGGTCACCGGCCTGGCCATCAGCCCCGACGGGCGTCGGCTCTACTTCAGCAGTCAGCGGGGTTTCGCCCTCGGCATCACCTACGAGGTCACGCTCCCCACCGAGGGTGAGTTCGCCACGACGTTCTGACGATCGGCTCCGTCGGCCCGAGGACTGAGCAGTCGTTCCTGGACCGCCGAGGACTGAGCAGTCGGGTTCCGATAGATGAGTCCTCGGGTGATCGGAAACGACCGATGAGTCCTCGACTTGGGCTGCTGGCTTCGGGGGCAGTGGCGGCTAGGTCGTCAGTGCGGCCACCACGGCGGCAACGGCGGATTCGGCCAGGGCGGCCATCTCGGCGTCGGTCCGGTCCTGGATGGGGTGGGCGACGTAGACCGAGGCGGCATCGAAACCCAGCGAGGCGCACTGGGCGTCGGCCGCGTCGACGAACTCGGTGGATGCCACGAACACCCCGGGCAGTCCGCGACCTTCCAGATCAGCGATGTCGTGCACACTGCACGACGTGCACGAGCCTCAGTCGGCCAAGGCCTCGATCACTGCGTCGCACCGCGTGGCGATCTCGTGGCGCAGGTCGATCGGCGCAGGCTTGGTGAACGTGGGCTTGCGGTAGCGCTCGACGGTGGCGCCCCGTGCTGTCAGCTCGGATTCGATCCGATCCAAGAACACGTCGCCGCGAGCCTTGGCGATGTCGAGCAGACCGATGACGGCGCCGTCGATGGCGGCCAGGCGGGGCGCCCGAGGCCGCGAGGCGGGCGACAGCTCACTGGTGGGATCGAGATACGTCCGGCTCATGTCGACTCCTCCGGCTCAGCGAACAGACCCATCATGGCCTCCGGCCCGTTGATCCACCCAACTGATCCACCCAACGCATCGAGGTGTGTACCCACCCGGAGGGTGCCATCGACCCGCTCGTACTCATGTGCCGATGATACGGGTGACAGGGGTGCTGCCGAGGTCGCCCGAGGCCCAGCCGCCGATGACGGCGCTGAACAGGCCGGCGGTCCCACCGGCGTGGACGATCAACAGCCCGCCGGGGCGGAACTTGGGGATGTCGGCGGCGGCGAAGCCCTCGGGCAACCCCTCGGCGATGCCACCGGCACCCGCGATCAGCTCCGATCCGGGGACCGTCAACAGCTCGGTGAGCTCGGTGAGCAACCGGTCCCTGGACCAGCCGGCTTCGCGAAAAACGCGGGCGTGCTCGGGTGAGACCACCAGCATGGCATCGAACCCGATGGCCATCTTTGGGGACGCCACCACCCGCAGGCTCGCCGCGAGCGACTTGGCCAGCGACTCGGGTTGGCGCGACAGCTGGTCGAACACGCCCTGCACCCCGCCGGCCGCGAACAGCGTGACGGTCGACTCTGCGGCCGAGAACCCGGCCGACACGTGAAACGGCTCCCACGGTGAGTCGTGCTCGCGCTCAGCGAAGCAGAAGGTGTACTTGCCTGGTTGGCCGAGGGTGGCTTGGTCGATCTCGCCCGGACGGCCGCCACCGACGTTGCGCACCACCAGCTGGACCGCCCGGCCGATGGTGGCGTTGGCCCGGTTGCCCTGCCCCAGCGCGTTGCCGCCGGAGTTCATGCCGATGCGGTTGGCGACGGGCCCGTTGACCAGGACCAACGGGCCGGAGAACCACGTCGTGGCCAGCAGACCGTGCATGTTGAACTCGTCGGTGCACGCCGCTTCGACGGCAGCCAGGATCACCGGGAAGTACTCGGGCGCACATCCGGCCATGACCGCGTTGATGGCCACCTTCTCGACTGTGCACTCGACGAGGTCGGGTGGTACGACGGTGACCACCTCATCGGGTGTCCGCGTGGTCGCCGCCAACATGGCCAGCACCCGCTCCGGTGTGGGCGGCACCACCGGCAACCCATCAGTCCAGCCGCGGGAGAAGAAGAACTCGGCTTCGTCCTCGGCGTCGGCGGCCTCGACGCGTCGAGCGGACAACCTGTCCGCCCCGTAGCGGGCTCGGAGCGCGTCCGTGCGGTCAGGGTCGACCGACAGCGAACCGCAGCCTGGCCGCCAGTCCGGAAGGCCCGAGCCCAGATCGGTGAGCTCCAAGAAGGACGTCCACTGGTCACGGGACCAGCCCACGATGCGGGACTGCTCGATGCCGTCGGCGACCTTGATGAGGGTGGGCACCGTCTCGATGTCGTGGTACCAGCTGACCGCCAGCTGTCGGTCATCGATCACTCCGGTCACGCCCTCGGGGAATGAGGGGTCGTCTTGGCTGTAGACGGTGAGCGGGGCATCGGAGCGCACCGCGGCATCGAGGAGTACGGGGGCCACGAGCTCGCAGGTGGGACAGGAGCGCTTCACCACGGCGACGATGCCGTCGGGAAGCGGCGGCCGAGACATCGAGGTCATCTCATGGCCGGGTGAGGAAGTCGACGACCAGCTTGTGGGTGAGCGACGGCTGGTCAAGGTGGACGAAGTGCCCGGCGTCCCGGATCTCCACCACCTCCGAACCCTCGCCCAACAACGCTGGGACCTGGGTCAGGTCGGCCCGGTAGGCACCGTCGGAATCACCATGGAGGTACAGCGTCGGCTGGGTCAGCGGCATGAACCCCGCTCCCTCGAGATCGGACAGCTCGAGATCCAACAGGTCGGGCTGGAGCATTGCCCGGTAGTACGTCATCGCCGCCAACAGGCAACCCTCGGGTCGAAGCGCGACCTTGACGTGCTCCGGTGCGCCGGCGTCCCAGCCCGGTCCCCAGTCGCGCCACAGGCCGTCGATGAAGGCCATGTCGTTGCCGGCGACCAGTCCCTCACCGAGCGGCAGCTGGAAGAGGAAGAAGTAGAAGCTGCGCTTGAGCTGGTCGTAGTCGGCCAGCGCCGCGCCCGCGACCGCGAGTGGGGGGACGGCCATGGTCACCACCCGCCGCCAGAGCGCGGGCGAGTGGGCGGCGGCGCCGTAGGTGGCGATGGCACCCCAGTCGTGGCCGATGACGACAGCCCGGTGATCGCCTCCCAGCTCCGAGTGAAGGGCGATGGCGTCGGCGGCCAGCACTCCCCGCTGGTAGCGCCCGTCAGGCGCCGGACCGGTGGGGTGATAACCCCGCATGAACGGAGCGACCGCCCTGAACCCAGCCTCGCCCAGCACGGGGAGCAGGCCGTCCCAGGTGTGGGCGCTGTCGGGGAACCCGTGCAGGCAGAGGGCGAGAGGCCCGTCGTCGGGCCCGGCCTCGAGTACCGCGAAGTCGACCCCGTTGGCTTCGACGCGTCGCTCGGAGATCTCCATGGGCGAGGACCGTAGCGTCCCCACCACCGCCGTCGCGAGAGCCCCCGGCTCACCGCAGGGTCGGCCTGATGATGGGTGACCTCCGTCACACGCTCTGTCTGGTTCGTGCCGCCTTGAGTACGCTCGGTGAACACTCGGTGTCGTCAGTGGGGGAGACACCGCTGCGCAGGAGGGGGAAGAACGCTGCTTGAGGTCACGTTCCACGGAGTGCGCGGTTCGACGCCATGTGGCTGCGACGCCAACCGGCGCTACGGGGGGAACACCTCGTGCGTGTCGCTGTCGTCGCCGGGGTTCGATCCCATTCTGTTCGACCTCGGCACCGGGCTGCGCTTCTTCGGCGAGACCCAGCCCCTGGACGGATCGTTCCGTGGGCACGTGCTGTTGAGCCATCTGCACTGGGACCACATCCAGGGACTCCCGTTCTTCGTTCCGATCGACCGGCCCGGCGCCCGCCTCGACATCTACGGCCCCGCCCAGGAGCACGGTCGCATCGCCGATGCCATCGAGGAGTTCATGCAGCCGCCCTACTTCCCGATCCGCTGGACCGATCTGCGCGGCGACATCACCTTCCACGACATCGCCAACTGCGACATCGAGATCGATGGTGCAGTGGTCAGGGTCCGCGACTGCCCTCACATCGGTCCCACCAATGGCTACCGGGTCGAGCGAGACGGCGTGAGCGTCGCCTACCTCAGCGACCATCAGGCCCCGTTTGCCCTCGACACCGTGGCCGAGTCAGTCCTCGAGACGTGCAGCGGCGTCGATCTCCTCATTCACGACGCCCAGTACGTCGACGAGGAGTGGGACCTGAAGGCGCACTGGGGCCACTGCACCGTCGGATACGCGCTGAGGGTCGCCCACGAGAGCGAGGTGAAGCGCCTGGCCCTGTTCCACCACGATCCCGCCCACGGCGATGAGTGGGTCGACCGGATCGTTGCCGACGCCCGTCGCAAGGGTGAACGCTGGGGAATCGAGGTGTTCGCGGCCAAGGAAGGTCAGAAGGTGGTGCTCGATGCCTCCGATCACGGCATCGCGTTGCCCGCCAGCGGGGCGGAACAGGTCGGTTCCCGTAGCGGGAGGGCCCCGGAGTAGGTTGCCCGTCTCGTGAGCACCGGCAAGATCGACGGAACGCACTACCGCAACGTGATGGGCACCTACCCCACTGGCGTCACGGTGGTTTCAGCCGCATCGGATGACGGTCCGGTCGGGCTGGCCATCGGCAGCTTCACCTCGGTGTCGCTCGATCCGCCGCTGGTGGTGTTCTGCCCGGGGAGCCAGTCGTCGTCCTGGCCGAAGATCCGGGAGTCAGGACGGTTCTGCGTCAGCGTGCTGGCCGACGATCAGGGCGAGGTGTCCAACATCTTCGCCAGCAAGGTCGAGGACAAGTTCGGTGCCGTGAGCTGGGCGCCGTCGTCCAACGGCGCACCTCGCATCGATGGATGCATCAGCTATCTCGACTGCGACATCCATGACATCCGCCCGGGCGGTGACCACGACATCGTGGTCGGCCTCGTCACCGAGATGGAGGTGCTGCGTCCCGACCACGGCCCGCTGGTGTTCCTTCGCGGCGGCTACGGCCGGTTCGAGGGCTGATCCCGGTGGCTGACATCGTCCCCGCTCCCGAGATCGATGGCGTCCTCATCGTCGAGCCGTCCATCCACGGCGACGAGCGTGGGCAGTTCATCGAGACCTACCGGCGCGAGTGGTTCCCCGAGGGCCGCGAGATGATCCAGGCCAACCGCGGCGACCGCAAGGCCGGGTGCATCGTGGGGCTGCACTACCACATGCACCAGGCCGACTACTGGTATGTCCCCATCGGTCGGGCTCGTGTGGTCCTTCACGACCTTCGTGAAGGCTCACCCACAGATGGCAACACGCTGGCCCTCGACATCGGCGAGCATGACCACCGCGGTGTGTACATCCCGCCGGGTCTGGCCCATGGCTTCGCCTCACTCACGGACATGACCATCACCTATCTGGTCGACGGGTACTACAACCCCGCCGACGAGCTGGGCGTGGCGTGGGACGATCCCCAGATCGGAGCCGAATGGGGGATCCGAGATCCGATCCTGTCCGAGCGCGATCAGGCCAATCCCCGCCGCGACGAGCTCTCATCGGGCCGACGGCCGTACTGGCCGATGCGCACCTGATCGGTCAGGCAGCGGTGGCGCTGATGTGACGACGCACGGCGGCCACACCAACCAGACGCTCCCGCACCACACCAGCGGCGTCGGCGAGCAGCACCGTTGGGGCCGACCGGACGGAGAAGGCGTGGGCGAGGTCTGTTCGCTCCGTGGCGTCGATGCGAACGACGGGGGTGGTGGGGTCAGCCTGGCCGAGGATCTCGGCCACCTGTCCGCACGACGCGCAGTACGGCGTGGTGAACATCACCCAGGTGGAACCACCGGCGAGGAGGCTCGCCGGCAGCTGAGGATGATCGGGTCGCTCGGCCACGATGGCGGCGGAGCGCTGGCGCCACACGCGGGTGGCGAGCGCCAACCCGAACAGCAGCACCAGAACCATCAGGACCCGGGGGTGAAAGAGGATGGCAAGCAGCATCAGGCCACCATCTGCACGCCACGGCGGCGAGCGAACATGAGGTAGATCTCGCAGCCGACGCAGATGCCGGTGGTGGCGGCCAAGCCGGCGAGGGCGGCGACGATGAGCGACAGGGTCCAACCGAGGGCGGCGGCATCTGCCAGGAACGCGAGCGTGGCCGCGCCGAGGAAGATGACCCCGACGGTGGCGGCAAACCGCGGCGGCCGTGGATCCTCCAGCTCGTCGGGAGGCCCGAGGCGGGGCCGTATCACCTTGGCGAAGAGCCGCAGGAACGGGCCGTATTGGGGGCCGAACGCGGCACCGAGGAACAACGCGATGGCGAAGACCGGCGCCACGACCCACGCTCCGTCGCCGAATCCGTCGGCGATGAACCCGATGAGGAGGGCCGCGGTGAGGACAGCCTGGTTGAACCGTGGACCGCGAGGGTCGATGGGTTTGGGGCCGGTTCGGGTGGATGTTTCGGATTGGGTGGTGCTCATCACGTCCATCACCTTGGGGCCAACGTGGTTGTTCCGGTCAGTATTCCAGACTACTCCGATCAAGTATTCAGTAATTCGACGTCGGGCGCCAGCCCTCCTGCTCGTGAGCCACGACCGCCGGCCAGGGGATGACGACGGTGAGCGAGTGCCCACGGAGAGTCAGATGCCGTTAGGATTGAGGTCCGTCGCGGCGAACGTTCTGAACGCCACTGTCGCAACCATCGGAGTCCTCATGTCGGTCACGCAGCTCGGCCAGAACGACGTCTTTGCCGATGCCGCCGACGTCGGACGGGCCCGCGAGTCATCGCGCTTGGCCCGCATCAGGCGCATCGCCGCCATCCTGCTGTTGCCCGCGGGCTGGCTGTGGTACCGGATTCTGAGCGACAACCCAGTCGAACCCGGGCTGCCAGGGGTGGCGGTCGACCCCATATTCCTGCCCGCCATCGTCCTCATCAGCCTCTTTGCAGTTGTGCTGCTGGTGCCGCTGCTGGGCGCTGGTCGCTCGCCGCACGTGCAGTACCGGGCCTCGGAGATCTCGGTCGGCCTCGACGACGTCCGCGGCGCGGGCATCGTGCGAGAAGAGATCGTGAAGACGCTCAACCTGTTCCTCGGTCACAAGACGTTCCGCGAGCACATGGGCGGGACACCCAGACAGGCGATCCTGTTCGAAGGACCTCCCGGCACCGGCAAGACCTACATGGCCAAGGCGATGGCACACGAGGCCGGAGTTCCGTTCCTCTTCGTATCGTCGTCGGCATTCCAGTCGATGTACTACGGCCAGACCAACCGCAAGATCCGCGCCTTCTTCCGGTCTCTGCGCAAGGCGGCGAGAGCCGAGGGCGGGGCGATCGGTTTCATCGAGGAGATCGATGCCATCGGCGCCTCCCGCAGCGGGATGGGGTCTTCCACCGGCCGCGAGGGCATCTCGGGAGTCGTCAACGAGCTGCTCATCCAGCTCCAGTCCTTCGACGAGCCGACGCGCTCCACCCGCTTCCGGAACTGGTGGATCGATCGGGCCAACACATTGCTCCCTGCTCACCGTCACCGCGCCAAGACCACAAGCGAACCGGCCAACGTCCTCCTAGTCGGTGCCACCAACCGCGCTAGCGATCTCGATCCGGCCCTGCTGCGCCCGGGACGGTTCGATCGAAGCATCCACTTCGGGTTGCCCAGCCGCTCCGGTCGGCGCGAGATCATCGACTACTACCTGGATCGCAAGGCTCACGACCTCGAGCTTGACGGCGATGAGCGGCGTGACCAGTTGGCAGGCATGACTGCGGGGTACAGCCCGGTGATGCTCGAGCACCTCCTTGACGAGGCGCTGGTGTGGGCCATTCGGCGGGGTGGCGACCGGCTCAGCTGGGCAGACGTCAACCAGGCGAAGCTCACCGAGGAGGCCGGCCTGCGCGAACCCGTGACGTACACAGATGACGAGCGCCGCCGGATCGCCACCCACGAATCTGGCCATGCCACCGTCGCCTACCTCGTGGGCAAGGACCGCAAGCTCGAGATCCTCTCCATCGTCAAGCGCAAGGACGCCCTGGGGATGCTGGGACACACCGCCACGGAGGAGCGGTTCACCACCAACAAGAGCGAGCTCACCGCCCTCATCCAGATCGCCATGGGCGGCATGGTGGCTGAAGAGCTGTACTTCGGTGAGGCCGGCACCGGACCAGCCGGCGACCTGCTTGCCGCCACCCAGGCGGCGGCGGCGATGGTCGGGGCCTACGGCATGGGTGGCTCGCTCATCTCGTGGGACGCAGCCCAGGTCGGCCACAGCGACCTGGTGGCCAAAGTCTTGGCCGACGATGTGGCCCGGGAGCGCGTCGAAGCCATCCTCGACGGCGCCAAGTCCGAGGCGAGAAAGATGCTCGAGGGCAACGGCTCCATCATCGAGGCCCTACGCGATGCCTTGCTCGACCGCGACGAGATCATCGGTGACGAGATCATCGACGTGATCGAGCGGGCCATCAGCGATGGGATCGACCTGCGCGAGGAGTCGCTCCCGCTGAACCGCACCGAGAGCTGACCGCCGAGCGACGATTCATCCCGTGGCTGCCAGTGGAGGACCGGATTCGGCCCGAGTCCCGCCGTCCTGGTCGCCGGGTAGTCCGGGGACGGGCGAGGGTTCGGACTAGATCCCGGCGAGGCGTTCGGCGGCGTCTTCGACAGCCCCGGCGGTGTGGTGCTCAGGGAACAGATACACGATTCCCAGGTCACACCCGGCTTCGGCAAACCCGGCTGCTCGCTCGGGGAGCGACTCGGGTGGATTGTTGTCGTCGACGAAGAGGTGGACACTGCTGCGAACCTCGGCGGGGTCCCTTCCCTCGTCGGCGCAGTGCTGGGCGAGCACCTGTCGCTTGCGGGCGAAGTCGGCCGCGGTGCCTCCGGGGAAGTTCCAGTGGTCGGCGTAGCGGGCGACGGAGCGAAGGACCCGCTTCTCGCCCGCGCCGCCGATGCAGATCGGTGGGTGCGGTTGCTGGACCGGCTTGGGCTCGCAAACCGCGTCGGTAAGCGTGTACCAGTCGCCGGCGAAGCTGAAGACGTCGTTGTGGAGGAGTCCACGGATGACCTGGCACGCCTCGTCGAAGCGATCGAGCCGTTCGGTGACCGTTCCCAGTCGTATGCCGTAGGCCTCGCACTCCCGCTCCATCCAGCCCGAGCCCAGGCCCAGCTCGAGCCGTCCCCCCGAGATGATGTCGACGGTGGCTGCCATGTTGGCCAGCACGGCCGGGTGGCGGTACAGCACACCGGTGACGAGGCAGCCGAGCCGGATCCGGGTGGTGGCCTGGGCCAGCGCCGCCAGCATCGTCCACCCCTCGAGGCAGGGTTCAGACCTCTCGCCGTAGATGGGTTCGAAGTGGTCGTAGTTCCAGGCCGATTCGTAGAGATCGATGTCGTCGGCGGCGCGCCACATCTCGAGGGTGGCGTTCCAGGTCGTGCGTTCGGGTGTGGTCTTGAGTGCGTACTTCACACCACGTTTCTACTGGGTAGCCGCCGACCCAGGATGCATCGAGGACTCCGATGTCGCCTCGTCGAGGCCATCGCCGCCTTCGGTTGAACGGTTCCGGACCTTGTGGCGGCGGGCGCCGGTGGCCTAGGAGAGAGACATGCCCGTCTACGCCCTCGGAGACCACGAGCCCCGCATCCATGTCGATGCGTACATCCACCCCGATGCCACCGTGATCGGCAACGTCGAGATCGGTGCCGAGTCTTCGGTGTGGCCCCAGGCCGTGTTGCGCGGCGACTACGGCCGCATCTCCATCGGTGCGCGGACCTCGATCCAGGACGGAACCGTCATACATGCCACCCAGGAGCTGCCGACCATCATCGGCGACGAGGTGACGGTCGGCCACCTGGCCCACCTCGAGTGCTGCGTCGTCGAGGACCGATCGCTGGTGGGTTCGATGTCGGTCGTGCTGCATCGAGCGGTGGTCCGCACTGGCGCTCTCGTCGGTGCCAACGCCGTGGTTCCCAACGACATGGAGGTGCCGTCGAGGTCGATGGCCTTGGGTGTTCCCGCCGAGATCCGGCCCGATTCCGTTCCCGCCGACGCGTTCGAATGGAACGTCATCACCTATGTCGCCAATGCCAAGCGCTACCAGGGCGAGCTGCGCCGGCTCGACTGACCTCGCCGGTTCCTTGCCCAGCCGCTCGCCTGCGGCGGCTGGGCAAACCAAGGGACTCAGGCGACCGCCACCGTCTCCTCGCTGGGCTCCATCAGCGTGAGCTCGGCGCTGGCGGCCTTCCTGCGTGACCAGACGGCGACGTCGGGGTCGTCGGTGAGATAGATGAGCTGCACCTTCTCGGAGAGTCGTTGGCAGAGCTCGAGCATCTCGAACTTGGACTCTCGGCCCAACAGTCGGAGGCTGTCATCGAGCACGATCGGCAAGGCGACTCCGCTGAACGCGGTTCGGACGCGGGCCATGCGGGCCATGAGCATCTCCTGCACCCTGACGGTCGGGCTCATCTCGATCAAGCCCTTCTCCCGTAGCTGGCCCTCGAGCACGTCGACGCGACGGACGAGCGCCCGATGGCGATCACGAAGGCGCGCAAGGTCGGGAACCATCTGGCGGGCGGCCTCGTAGGCGTCAGCAAGCTCGTGGCGCTTGTTCTGGAGGACATCGAGGTCCGGTTCGGAAGCCTCGGCCAGCGTGACGTTGTTCCACTCGGGCCGGCGCAGCTCCGCCGCGGCCCGCTCCAAGCGAGCGAGGTCCACCTCGACCTCGGTCAGCGGCCGGGCGTTTGCTCGGGCTTCCTCGCGCTCGGCGGCGCGCTGCACGGCCCACTGGTAGGCGCCGAGGCGAGCCGGAAGATCACCGTCGGCGAACCCCACGTCGAGGAGCGCCTGGTCGAGCGCATCAGCCGCAGTGGCCTCGTCGTCGCGGGCTTGTTCGAGCTCCCGCTGGAGACGAGCGGTACGGCCCAGCTCGACCTGGTGGTTGATCATCTCCACCACCAGGTCGGTGTCATCGATGCCAAAGGTCCGGCAGGCCTCCAGCATCTCGGCCCGGGCCCGAGCGAGGGCCGGTCGGGCGCCCTCGTCCAGCTTCCGGCGAAGCCGGTCGATCTCATCGCTGACGCCGCCAATCGCCTCCATCTCCTTGGCGTAGGCGTTGGTCTCGTCCTCGAGCTCGGTCGCTCGTTGTGGGTCGATGTCCCCCGCGAGCTCGCGCCAACGGATCTCGGCCAGACGGCGTTGGAGACCGGCCTCTTCCAGGTGCTCACGGTGCCGGCCGTCGATGGACTGCTCGAGACGGCGAATGTGGATGGAGAGATAGCTCGGGACGCCGAGCGTGTCGCACAGCTCTGCCTCGCGTCGCTCGTACTCGTCGACCCTCCGCCCGGACCGCAGCTTGACCTTGGCGTTGTCGGCGTCCTCACGCGCCGCCTCGAGCTCGGCGTGGTTCTGCTCGATCTTGGTGACGACCTCTTCCATGTCATCGGGCGCAACGTCGGGATCGACGCCCAGGCACCGGGCTCGGTAATAACGATCCTTGGCTACGAGCTCATCGCGAGCGGTCCACAGCGCCGACAGCTCGACGCGCGCCAACTCGGCCACCACAGGGTCGGACGGTTCAGGCAGGTTGGAGGCGACGAGTCGACTGAGCCGGTCAGCGAGCTGGTCGTGGGCGGTCTCGGCCTCCTTGAGACGGTCGGAGAGTCGCTCGAGATCCTCGGGAGCGGTGTCGGGGAAGGTGACGGCCTCGTCGAGAGCTTGCTCGGGGATCGGCTCGCGGCTTCCGAACGCCCCGTCGGCTGCGATCAGGGCGCGGACCGCTTCCTGCCACGTATCGGCCAACGCGTCGACCCGCTGGCGATCGCGGACCAGCAGCTGATCGCTCGACTGGCTCTGCGATCCACCCCGCAACACTGCGGCCTCCGAGCGGACCCGTTCGAGCGCGGCGAGCACACGGGCGTACTCGCGGCGGGCACGACCCTCATCGGCGCGTCGAATCCTCTCGTCGAGCTCGGCGAGCTGGTCACGCAGCGCTTCCGAGGTCTGCTCGGTGGCGAGTCCGGCCTGCAGCTCATCGGTGATCAGTCGGAGGGTGACTTCCGCTTCGGCCAACTCGGGGTTCTGGGCCAGGTCCTGAGCACCCGGTCGTAGCCCAAGGTCGGCGCCGTCGACCCGCATCTCGGAGCGCATGCGGTCGACGGTGACGGAGAGCTGATCGAACAAGCCGGGCCGGATGGTGCCATCGGCGGCGAGGACCGTGGACGTACCCTGCTCGTCGGTTTCGACGGTCACGGTCATGCCCATGTCGTCGACCCACTCGAAGCGGGTGCCGGGCACGCCACCGGAAAGGGCCCCAAGGACAGTGGAGAGCAGTTCGACGCGCTCGGGCTCGCCGATGCCGGCGACGACCGTCATGTGGTCGTGAAACCGCATTCGGAACTCGTCACCTGGGATGCGCAGGGAGAACTCGTGAAATCGCAAGGTCGTGCCGGTCTCGTCTGGTCGGGCGGGGCCTGGTTCGTTGATCGGCAGCGATCCCACGATTCTGAAGCCTTCTGATGGTCGCATTGGGGGGGTCTGAGAGGGTTTCGGGCGTTGGGTCCCCCGCCTTGAGGCGAGGCCGCCGCGAATACCCCTATGCCAAGCGGGAGGCAGATTGCTACCATGGCCATAGGAGAAATTCGTGAGCCGCCGCGACATCCGGCGGAGGCTTGTTCGCCATCCCACGCGGGGAGCCCCGATGACCAGCACCCAACTCGATCTCGGTCGCTACAAGCTTGGTTGGAGCGACGCCGAGGACTACGTCTTCAAGCCCAAGAAGGGCATCAACGAGGACATCGTGCGGGAGATCTCGTGGTGGAAGGGCGAACCCCGCTGGCTAACGGACTTCCGGCTGCGGTCACTGCGCATCTTCGAGAAGAAGCCGATGGTGCCGTGGTTCGCCGACAACATGCCCGACATCGACTTCAACGACATCTTCTATTACATCAAGCCCACCAACGCTCAGGTCGACGAGTGGGACGAGCTGCCCCAGCAGATGCAGGACACCTACGAGAAGCTCGGCATCCCCGAAGCCGAGCGCAAGTACCTGGCCGGCGTCACGGCCCAGTACGAGAGCGAGGTCGTCTACCACAAGAACCGTGAGGACTTGGAGAGGCGGGGGATCCTGTTCTCCGACATGGACACCGCGGTGCGGGAGTGGCCTGAGCTGGTGCGGCGGTACTTCTCCAAGGTCATCCCGCCCGGCGACAACAAGTTCTCGGCCCTCAACTCGGCGGTGTGGTCGGGCGGCTCGTTCATCTACGTCCCGCCGGGCGTTGAGTGCGAGATGCCCCTCCAGGCCTACTTCCGTATCAACTCCGAGAATGCCGGCCAGTTCGAGCGGACGCTGATCATCGCCGACGAGGGCGCCAAGGTGCATTACATCGAGGGCTGCTCGGCTCCCGTGTACAGCTCTGATTCGCTGCACTCGGCCGTGGTCGAGCTGGTGGCCCTCAAGGGGGCGCGCATCACCTACACCACGATCCAGAACTGGTCGCCCAACGTCTACAACCTCGTCACCAAGCGAGGCCGCGCCGACGCCGAGGCTCGCATCGAGTGGATCGACGGCAACATCGGCTCGAAGCTCACGATGAAGTACCCCTCGGTGTACCTCATGGGTCCCAAGGCCCAAGGTGAGGTGCTCTCGGTGGCCTACGCCGGCGAAGCCCAGCACCAGGACACCGGCGCCAAGATGGTGCACGTCGCGCCCGAGACGACGTCGAAGATCGTGTCGAAGTCGATCTCCAAGGACGGCGGTCGCACGTCGTACCGGGGCCTGGTGCGGGTCGAGAAGGATGCCCACGGCTGCAAGAGCCACGTGCAGTGCGACGCTCTGCTGCTCGATGCCGACAGCCGAACTGACACCTATCCCTACATGGAGGTCGGCACCCGCGACGCCCAGATCGGCCACGAGGCCACGGTCAGCAAGGTGGGCAGCGACCAGCTCTTCTACCTGATGAGCCGGGGTCTCACCCAGGAGCAGGCCATGGGCATGATCGTGAATGGGTTCGTCGAGCCCGTCACCCGCACCCTCCCCATGGAGTATGCGGTGGAGTGGTCGCGCCTCATCGAGCTCCAGATGGAGGGCTCGATCGGCTGACGCCCATCGGGCCCAGCGGTCAGTGGGGCTCAGCGGTCAGTGGGTCAGAACCGTCACGGTCTTGTTCTGATCAGCGTCTATCTCGTGGTCGCAGAAGTGCATCCCGTTCCACAGCTTGTCTGAGAACATGCGGGTCTGGTCCTCGAACCAGTCCGAGTTGGGGTTCTCCGACTGGCTGTAGGTGACTATGGCGCTGGCATCGACACCGCAACCACCGTTGGTGTCGGGGTCGACGAACTGGGCCACCATCACGAACGAGCTGCCGTGGTCGACGTTGGGATAACCCTGGCCGGGGACCCAGCCCACGTTGATGGCGTTGAACACGCCCAGCGTTCCGGGACCCCCGTGGATCGGGATCGGGTCTCCCTTGCCGGCGGGGACAGGTCCCCACGGGCTGGACCGCCGCTCGAACTGGTAGCCCCGAAGCGGCGCATCGAGCGCGATGTCCGAGCCGCGCAGATCGGCGATGGCTGCTCCTAGCGCGTCGCGCACGATGGGGTCGAAGGTGTTGAGCGTGTTGGGGGTGTTGACCGGATCGGTCACGTCGAAGGGCTTGAGCCACGGTGCGGGGCTGTCGTCAGCCCGGCCCCAGAACCTGCGGAACAGGATGGCGCCGGGGTCGTCGAGGTCGTCGGTGACACCCCAGCTGTCGAGCGCATCGCATCCTTCGCCCGCCGCGTCGAGCTCGACCCCTGAGACAGAATTGGGGAACACCCCAGCCTGCTGGCGGCACATCGCAACGACGTCGTCGCGGACCAGCTCGCCCGCGTAGTGGCGGTTGTTGAAGACGAGATCCTGCATCTCCTGGCGGCCGATGCCATCGTCGGTGCCAGCCGTCATGGCCTGGCCGGCCTCGTCGATCATCACCAGTCCGAGTCGGGTGCGCAGGGAACGGGCCGTCTCCTCGTCACCGATGATCCGGTCGAAGCCGGTGAGCGGCTCAGCGGGGTTCGAGAGCCAGTGGCTGTCGTTGGAGTTGAGGACGTAGTCGTCACGGAAGAGGTGCGGCAGCTCGGTGTGGCCGAAGATTCCCGGTGCCGGCGCCTCCTCCGTCGACCTGGCGTCGGGCCACGCGCAGTCGCGGCGGGATCCGTCGAGCACAGGAAGCCCCAGGTAGGCCGTGGTTGCTTGGCCCACAACCGTGTTGCACACCTGCGCCATCTCGTCGGTGACATGGGGGATCGAGGAGATGTCGCCGTAGTACGCCTGCCCGGTGGAGTCCGCCGCCATCGTGTTCACCCATGGGATGCCGACGTACTCCTTCTGGATCTCGTACAGCTCGTCGGTGGTCTGGGCGTGGTTCACCTCCCAGAAGTGGTTGAGGTACCGGAGGTGCTCGTTGGCATCGCCCATGGCCCACGCCTTCACCGGGGTCCACGGGAAGATGGGCAGCCCCAGGATGCCCGTCATCATCCGGCCGTACTCGGTGTCGTACAGGGTCCGCTCGACCGTCGACCCGTCGGCCAGCTCGACCTCCACGGTACGGGCTTCCATCGGGGTGGGCACGCCATCTGCGAGGTAGCTGGTGGGGTCGCCCGGGACGAGCGCCAGCTCGAAGGGCGTGAACCGGTAGGCGGTGGAGACGGTGTGGCTCCAGGCCAGCCCGTCGGTGTGGCCGATGAGGATGAGCGGGACGCCGTAGAGCGAGGCACCCGACACGTTCATCACCGTGTCTCCGGACGGGCTGCGAACGGTGAGGTGGCTCTGGTAGAGCCGTTCACCTCCGTGCCAGGGGAAATGGGGGTTGCCCAGCACGAGCCCCTTGCCGTTGTCCGTCAGCTCTCCCCCCACGCCGTAGGCGTTCGACCCGATCCCCAGCGCGTCCGACAGACGCTCGGGCAGACCGTCGATGATCATCTCGGCGATTGCGTCGTCGTCGGGAGCGGCGGCGGCCGCGGTGAGCGGGTTGACCGAGGGGTGTGGCGGCTGCGCCGAGCCGATCTCGTTGATCGAGATGCCGGCGGAGGCGAGCGAGGCGAGCTGGAAGAACCGGCGGAAGGCATCGATCGAGTCGATGTCACGGACCCATGGTTCGCCGGCGCAAGAGTGCTCGGCGAATTGGGTGAGACCGTCAGCGTCGGCAGCGTCGGCGCGGTAGTCGGCGAGGAACCTGTTGTAGCCGGCGACGTACCCGTCGATGAGCTCGAGGCCATCCCCAGGCAGTGCGGGCCCGGCGTCGCTCCCTTCCATGAGGCTCTCGATGATCCCCGACTCATTGATGTCGGTGTAGAAGAAGTCGGAGTCGAGATTGTTCGCGGTCGTGCCGTTGCCCCGGAAGCTCCAAGTGCCGTCGGGGCCGAAGAACTTCGACCGCTCGCCGTTCACGGTGACGTAGATCTCCGCCATCGTGCAGAGGTTGTCCTCGGCGAAGGCGTAGCCGTAGCCGAAGCCGACCGAGCCGTGGTCCTCACCCACGATGTGAGGTATGCCGTTGGACGTTCGGGTCACCGTCGCCGCATAGGTGGGTTGCGCCCCGGCCGGTGTGGCGATGGTGGGAGCGACGGTGGCGATGATGGCGGCGGCCGCTGCGGCCGTGACGAGACGGCGGAACCGTGGATTCATCGAGTCTCCTAGCGGTGGTGATGACCCAACGGGTCGGTTGCGTGCGTGAGCTCGTGTCTCAGACCGTGGGGAGGTTGACCGTCACGCCCTCGAGGATGATGGCGCCCGGCGTCCGCGACGAGTGGCCCCCGAACATCAGGCTGTTGGCCGAGACGGTGAGGAACAGCTTCTGGCCCTCGGCCACATCGACGCCGACCCCCGGTAGCTCGAACCCCTCGACCGAGCCGTCGAGGAGGGGACCGGCCAGGCGCATGGGCATCACGTTGGCCCCGATGAGAACCGCGTCAGCGGGCGACGTGCCCACGGACAGCCCGAAGAACGCACGGTTCTCGAGTCCTGTGGCGGTGGCGCCGGTGGCGTCGAGAGTCGGCGCGCCGGCTACGCGGATGGGGCCGGCGGCCAGCTCGTAGTGGACGGGAACACCAACACCCGAGGGGGCGACCACGAGGTCGAGCGGGATCGAGGTGTCGGGGTCGACGTCGGCGGTCTGGAGGCATTCGCCGCTCTCGGTGCCGATGTTGTAGAGCGGCGTGGCGGATGCCCAGGCGGGTGTCCCGTTGGCGTTGCCGAGGAGGTGATCCTCCATGAACTCGACGACGATGTCTGCGAACGACCCGCCACCGATCTGCGTCGAACAGGGGTCACCGGACACGAAGTTGGCCAGCGGCATGACCTCAGGGAGCGTGTGGCCGCCGTTGTAGCCGATGAACAGGCTCTGCTCCCGGGCCTCGGGGGTGAGCGCGCCGGCCACGTTCTTCAGTCCCTGGTTGAGGTTGAAGAGGTTGTCGGTGGTCCCCTGCCCGAACAGCACCGGGATGTCGAGCGGGCCATGGTTCGCCGCGTGGTGGCGGGGGCCGGTCTTCTCGAAGAAGGCGTCGAGGTCCGGTTCGAGTGGGCCGTCGCCATCGGGCCATTCGCCGGTGGCGGCGCCGTAGGCGAAGCCCTCGTGAACCGTCTGGGTGTGGGCGGTCAGGCCGGCGGCGTACAGAGCGCTGACCCAGGTGGTGCGGACGACCCCCGAAGGGGCCAGGCTCTCCTTCAGGTCCCACCAGGTGATCTCGGGTGCGAGGGCATCGAAGCGGTCGGTCCCCGATCGCTTCTCGGCGAAGCCACCCACGAACTGGTAGCCACCGCCGTAGGAGCCGCCGATGGCGCCGATGAGCGGATCCCCCGGTGCCTCCTGCGTGACCCAGTCGAGCTCCGCGACGTAGTCGACGAGCGCCTGGACGTCGTAGCCCTCGACATCGATGTTCTCGACATGGGCCTTGCCTCCCGTCGCGCCGAAGCCGCGCTGGGTGAAGCTGAGGACGCCGAACCCCGCAGCGCGGTACTCGCCGAAGGCGGTGTCGCTGTTGGTCTTGGATCCACCCCATCCGTGGCTGTGGAAGATCAGGGGAACGGTCTGACCTTCCTCCAGGCCGAACGGCTGGTACAGGGTCACGTCGAGGTCGACCGCTTCGACGTCACCGGGAGGGGCGGAGTGAACCGTCAGCTCGGTACGTACCCACAGCGGGTCAGCTGCGCGGGCGGGAGTGGTGGCGAGGACACCGGCGGTCAGGCTGAGCGCCAGACCGGCGGACGCGATCGATCGAATTCTCATACTCGCCGGTATTCGACGCGACCGGGCGTGTCTCCTCCCGGGATCGAGAACGATTTGTTCGGAGGGTCGAGGACCGGACACCCATCGTCGGCGCGCGACGGAGGATGGTTGCTCGTTAGCGTCCGTTCGGCATGCACCGCTCGACGTCGCCCACCGACACCTTCCGCGGCTATGCCTACGTCACCGCTCAGGCTGTCATCCTGCTCGCCATCGTTTTCTGGCGTACCCCCGCCGATTGGGACCAGCCCGGCTGGGTCACGACGGTGGCCTACGCCGGCGATGGCATCTCGGCGGTGTGGTTCCTCGCCGCGTTGGTGAGCCTCGGACGGTCGCTGTCGGCGGTGCCGCTGCCGCTGCAAGGTGGTCGCCTGGTCACGACAGGGCTCTACCGATGCTGCCGCCATCCCATCTACACCGGTGTGATCGGGTTGGCCTTCTCGTCGGCCGTCGTCGTTCGCAGCTCTTGGACCCTGGCCCTGGCGGTGGCACTGCTGGTCGTCCTGTCGGCCAAGGCCCGCTTCGAGGAGGGTCAGCTGCTCGACGCCTACCCCGACTACGTCACCTACATGCTGGCCACGCCCCGCTTCCTCCCCACCGGCTGTCTGGCGCGCCGCTGGCTCAGGTGAGGCCGAACATCTCCATGATGCCGGTGCGGTGGCCGGCGATGAGACCGCCGTCCACCACCAACGGGTGGCCGGTGACGAACGAGGCGTCGTCAGAGCAGAGGAACAGGGCGGCAGCGGCGATCTCCGATGGCTGCCCGAGCCGGCCGAGCTGGTGCATCTCGATGAGCCGCTCCTTGTGCACCTCCATGCCGGGATTGCCGAAGATCCCCTCGCACATCGGTGTGTCGATGAACCCGGGACACACGCAGTTCACCCGGATGCCGACCCGGCCGTAGTCCATGGCCATGTTCTTGGTGAGCAGGACCACCCCGCCCTTGGACGCGTTGTAGGCGCTGCCCCCTTCGAAGCCCTCGAGGCCCTCGATGGAGGCGATGTTGACGATCGACCCCGACCGGTTGGGCAGCATCGACTGCTCGATCACCGCCTTCGCCACCTGCATCGTCCCGGTGAGATTGACGGCGATCACCCGGTCCCACTCGTCGTGGGGCATGAAGTGGAGCGGGCCGCCACCGGCCACCCCGGCCGCCTGCACCAACGAATCGATGGGACCGTTGGCGTCGACCGCCTCGGCCACGACGGCGGCGACGGCATCGACGTCGGTGACGCTGGCCGCGTGGTAGCCACCGCTGAACTCGGCAGTGCACTCGGGTCGAGGTTCGTCGGCGATGTCGAGGCCGACCACCACGGCGCCTTCGGCCTCGAAGCGCTCGGCGGTGGCGAGCCCGATCCCCGACGCCGCCCCGGTGATCAGAGCGACCTGGCCGGCGAGCCGCCCCGTCATGCCATCTCCACCACGGTGCGGATGCCGCGGGTGTTGCGGAGGTCGTCGAGGGCGCCGTTCACCTCGTCGAGCTTCACCCGGCGGGTGATCATGCCCTCGAGGTCGAGGCGTCCGGCCTGGTAAAGGTCGATGAAGCGAGGGATGTCACGGTGGCTGTGCACGCTGCCGAGCAGGCAGCCGACCAGCTTCTTCTCGGTGGCACCGAAGCCCACCACCCCGCGGATGGAGATGCCCTCGTCGACCGGTGGCGCACCAACCATCACACAGGTGCCACCCGAGCGGATGAGTCCGAGCGCCTGCTCGATGAGGACGGCGCGACCGGCGCCCTCGAAGGCGTAGTCGACACCGATCCCGCCCGTGAGCTGGTGCACGACCGACGCCACGTCGTCGGTGGTCGGATCGACCACATCGGTGGCACCGAACCTCAGGGCATGCTGCCGGCGTTCGGCTACCGGGTCGGCCACGATGATGCGCGACGCGGCGGCGAGACGCAGCCCCTGGGTGATGGCGATGCCGATCCCGCCGGCGCCGCTCACGAAGGCGGTGGCGCCCTCGGGAACCCTGGCCGTGTTGAGCACGGCGCCGACACCGGTCTGCACGGCGCAGCCGATGACGCAGGCGACGGCGGGGTCTACGTCGCCGGGGATCTTCACCACGCCGCCGACGGGGCAGATGGTCAGCTCGGAGAAGGCGCCCGCCGACAGGCCGCGGTACACCGTCTCGCCCTTGCGGCTGTAGGGGGTGGTGCCGTTGGGCAGCGTGCCGGTGAAGAGGCCCATGGTGGCGTCGTGGCACAGCGTCTGGTCCCCGCGGAGGCAGAAGTAGCAACGCCCGCACGGGGGAGTGGGCGTGATCACGACCTGGTCGCCGGGGCGAACGGCGGTGACTCCGTCGCCCACCGCCTCCACGACTCCGGCGGCCTCGTGTCCGAGCACGGCGGGAAGTGGCAGCGGAAACGAGCCATCGACGACCGAGAGGTCCGAGTGGCACGCCCCGCAGGCGACGACCCGGACCAGCACTTCGCCGGCGATCGGATCCCGGACGTCGATTTCGTCGACGACCAGCGGCTCGTCGACTCGTTCCATCACCGCAGCACGCATGTCGGACTGTCTAGCCGCGCGGACGGGCCCGAGCTGGGTGACCGGCGGCGTGGTCAGCCGGGAGCGAGAACGGTGTAGGCCAGGTCTGGGTGATCGGTGATGATCCCGTCGACACCCCACGCGGCCAGTAGCTCGATGTCGGCTTCTTCGTTGGCCGTCCACACGATGACCTTCTTGCCCATGGCCCTGATGGCGGCGACGGTGTCGGCGCTGAGGTCCGCGCTGCGGATGTCAGGGGCGACGATGTCGTAGCCGCGCGCAAAGCTGAAGGCGGCGTTCGACATCGCCGGGAACCCGACGTCGGGAATCCCATCGCCGGGGATGGGTAGGGCTCCGGTGGTGAGCAGCATCGACTGGAGCTCGATCCCCCGTTCCTGTGCCTGGGCGACGGCCACGTCGAGCGACGGCGGGTAGAACGACTGCACGATCAGGCGGTCACGACCGTCGAAGCTCTCGGCTTCCAACAGGTCGATGAGCGCGGACGCCACCTTGGTTCCGGCTGGGTCGAAGTTGGCCTCGGCCGGGATGTTCTTGATCTCGATCATCAAGCGCCACCCGAAGGTCTTCGCGGCGCCGACCACCTCGGCCAGCGTCGGCACGTCCGGATCACACGCACGGACATCTTCGTAGGTCATGTCGATGACCGCTCGTGCGCACTCCCCCGACCAGCCGTCGTCGTTGCTGTTGACCTCGGCGTTGAGAGCGTCGTCGTGGAGCACGATGAGCGTGCCGTCCCCGGTGAGCTGCGTATCCATCTCCAACCAGACGCCGTCGTCGCCGTAGGTCTCGTGGGTGGCACCGAAGACCTCCAGCGTGTTCTCGGCCGTCCGGTCCCCGCCGGCTCCACCCCGGTGGGCGTACACCACCGGATCATCCGCCACGATGGCGGTGGCCGGAGCGATGGACGCCGGCGCCAGCACGCCCGCCAGGACGAGAGCGGATGTGCAGATCCCGGGACGTCGCATACCGGTCAGTTCACCGTGATGCCCCCGGACTCCTTCATGCACTCCTCTGTGCACCCCTCCATGCGCCCGGGCCCTGAGAGCGAGGCGTTGGGGCTACGAGTAGAACCGAATCTCCGCCGCCCGTCTTCACCGCCGGGAGGTCCGGTCATCGTCGTCGGTTACTCGCGCTCGATCTCGGGACCCATCCGCTCGCGGGCGAGGGTCACCACCTCGCCGGGCTCGGCGTGGCGGCCCGTCTCGGCCTTCGAGTAGATGAGCTCACCGTCGAGGGTGATCTCGAAGCGCCCCTTGGACGACGAGATGAGCGTGATGTCCTCGATGATCGGCGCCCAGCCAACCAGCAACTCCTCCGCCAGACCGACGGCACGGGGAACGTAGTTTCAGGGAACGCAGAACTCGATGAGGATGTTGTGGCGCGGCTTCAGCACGTATCCGAGGATATCGGAGCTCGGGAAACGACTGCTCAGTCCTCGACCCGGCTCGGTGTCGGCCCGACCGCTGGTAGGGGCGCCCGCAGCGGGCTGAAGTGCCCGCACCGGCGACCAGCCCCGTGGCATGGTGGGGGAGGTGGCTGCCAGATCCTCCTATGACGCCAGCCAGATCCAGGTCCTCGAAGGCCTCGATCCGGTGCGCAAGCGGCCCGGTATGTACATCGGGTCCACTGGCACGTCCGGCCTGCACCACCTGGTGTGGGAGGTCGTCGACAACGCCGTCGACGAGGCGATGGCCGGCGAGTGCGATCGCATCGAGGTCACGATCCTGGCCGACGGCGGATGCCGCGTCACCGACAACGGTCGGGGCATCCCGGTCGACAAGCACCCCCAGATGAAGACCAAGTCGGCGGCCGAGGTGGTGCTCACCACCCTCCACGCCGGCGGCAAGTTCGGGGGCGAGGGGTACAAGGTGTCGGGAGGCCTTCACGGCGTCGGCGTTTCGGTGGTCAACGCCTTGTCGAGACAGCTCGACCTCGAGATCGTGCGCAACGGCAAGCGCTACGCCATGTCCTTCGCGGCCGAGAAGCGAGGCAAGAAGGTCGTCAGTGGTGTGCCTCAGGGGAAGCTCAAGGTAGTGGGCGACGCCCCTCGTACTCGAAGCGGCACCGCCATCACCTTCTGGCCCGACCCCAACGTGTTCGAGACGGTCGAGTTCCGTGGCCAGACCATCACCGAACGCCTCCAGATGATGGCGTACCTCAACCGTGGCCTCGAGATCATCTTCCGCGACGAGCGTCCCGAGCACCAGAGCAAAGAGGTGTTCCTGGCCGAGGGCGGCATCGTGGACTTCGTCGAGCACCTCAACGCCGCGAAGCAGCCGTTGTTCCAGAAGATCTGCCAGTTCCGTGAGGTGGCCGACGAGGGCGAGATCGAGGTCGCCTTCCAGTGGAACACGTCGTACAACGAGGCCCTCCACTCCTTCGCCAACGGCATCGCCACCCCGGAAGGGGGCATGCACGCCGAGGGCTTTCGCAAGGCTCTCACGGTCGCTGTCAATCGCTACGCCAAGGACAAGGGTCTGCGGAAAGACAAGGACGCCAACCTCACCGGCGACGACATACGCGAGGGGATGACCGCCATCGTGTCGGTGAAGCTCACCGATCCCCAGTTCGAGGGCCAGACCAAGGCCAAGCTCGGCAACCCGCCCATCCGTGCGCTGGCCGAGCGGGCAACCAGCGAGCACGTCGGTCGCTGGTTGGAGGAGAACCCCAACGAGGCGAAAGCCATCGTCAACAAGGCGACCGCCGCGTCCAGGGCCCGCACCGCGGCCAAGCAGGCCCGCGACATGACCCGCCGCAAGTCCAAGCTCGATGGTGGCGGAATGCCCGGCAAGCTGGCTGACTGCTCGAACCGCAAGGCCGACGGCACCGAGCTGTTCATCGTCGAGGGTCAGTCCGCCGGCGGGTCGGCCAAGGACGCCCGCAACCCCCGCACCCAGGCCATCCTCCCGCTGAGGGGCAAGGTGCTCAACGTGGAGCGGGCCAGTCTCGACAAGATCGTCAAGAACACCGAGATCCTCGCCCTGACCACCGCCATCGGCGGCGGGATCGGCCGCGAGTTCGACATCGAGAAGGTGCGCTACGAGAAGATCATCGTGCTGGCCGACGCCGATGCCGACGGCGGTCACATCATGGTGCTCCTGCTCACCTTCTTCTTCCGTCAGATGCGGCCCCTGGTGGAGGCAGGCCGGGTGTACGTCGCCGAGCCACCGCTGTACTCGACCGTGATCGAGGGCAACAAGGTCTACGTCGGCACCGAGGCCGACCGGCAGCGGGTCATCGACGAGAATCCCCGCCGAAACCTCGAGTTCGTGAGGTTCAAGGGCCTCGGCGAGATGGACGCCCCCGAGCTTCGGGAGACCGCTATGGATCCCGCCACCCGCCGCCTGTCACGCATCGACATCGAACAGGCCGCCATCGCCGATGAAGCGCTGTCGATTCTCATGGGTGACGACGTCGAGGAGCGCCGCAGCTTCATCCAGCGCAACGCGGGCGACGTTCGGTTCCTCGACATCTAGCGCACGAGCGCCCTCCGGATTGGTTCTGCGATGGCGTCGATGGCGGCTGGCTAGAACCCGGTGATCGCGTCGACCTCGGCCCGCTCTTGGGGGTGAGATCCCAGCCGGCGGCGCTGGCGTTGGCCATCACCTGCTCGGCCTTCGTCGCTCCCGCGATGATCGAGGCCATCCGGGGTACCCCGGTGAGCCACGACATCGCCAGATCGAGAAGCGTGTGTCCCCGGTCCGCGGCGAACGACTCCAGCCGCTCGACGACATCGAAGCGTGCATCGTTCATCGCCGCGCCCCGACGGTCCTCTGACAGCGCCGCCAAGCGGGTTCCCTCGGCGGGCTCGGCGCCCCGCCGGTACTTGCCGGTGAGCATGCCTGAAGCAAGCGGGAAGTAGGGCAGGATCCCCAGATCGTGTCGCACGGCGGTTGCCACGAGGTCGGGCTCTCCTGCTCGATCCAGAAGGCTGAGCTGGTTCTGGATCGACGTGAAGCGCGTGGAGCCGAGGCGGTCGGCCTCCTTGGCCGCGGCGTCGGCGCGGGCGCCATCGAAGTTGGAGCAGCCGATCTCCACCACCTTGCCCTCGCGCACCAGCTCGTCCAACGCCCCGAGTGTCTCGTCGATCGGCGTCGAGTCGTCGGGGATGTGCAGCTGGTAGAGGTCGATGCGGTCGGTTCCCAGCCGGCTGAGCGACGCCTCGCAGGCCTCCTTGACGTAGCTCGCGGACGCGCCCCCCGTGCCGTCGCCGATCGGGCCGCCGAACTTCGTGGCGATGACCACCTCGTCGCGGACACCGGCGAGGGCTCGTCCCAACATCTCTTCCGAGCGGGTGCCGCCATAGATGTCGGCCGTGTCGAACAGCGTGATCCCGGCATCGAGCGCGGCGCTCACCACGGCGGATGCGTCCTCGCTGCCGATCCGCATCCCGAAGTTGTTGCACCCAAGCCCCACCAGGCTCACCGTGAGCCGTCCGATCCTTCGGGTCTCCATCCGAGCGACGCTACTGCCCTCACTCCATGTTGGGAGTCAACGTACGCCGACATCTACATGATATCGATGAGCGTTGACATATACATGATATCGACGTACGCTGACATCTATGATCGTGTCCTCCGTCAAGAACCTTGCTGCCGCCATCAAGGGCGAGCGTCTCAAGCGCGGCTGGACCCAGGCTCAGCTAGCTGAGGGGGCTGGGACGAGTCGCGCCTGGGTCGTAGCGGTCGAGAAGGGAAAGGCATCGGCAGAGGTCGGGGCCGTCCTCAAGACCCTCGCCGCTCTCCAGTTGAGAGTTGACATCAGTCCGTCGACAGGACCTGTGCACGGCGAGGTCGACCTCGACGACATTCTCGGTGAGCCCCGGTGAGCGAACTCTGGGTCCACATGAACGGACGCAAGGTCGGCGTCTTGGACGGCAGCGATCAACGCAGTCTCCGGTTCACCTACGACGACGCCTACATCACCGATCCGCGCTCGACGCCGCTTTCCGTGTCGATGCCGCTGCGGCCCGGCCCGTATCTCCATTCGACGATCGAGCCCTACCTGTGGGGTCTGCTTCCGGACAACCCAGGCGTGATCGAGCGATGGGGCAGAGAGTTCCAATGCTCCCCCAGGAGCGTCATCGCGTTGCTGTCCAATGTAGGGATCGACGTCGCGGGTGCAGCGCAATACGTCCCGGCGGGTGAAACCCCCGAGGCATCGCAGCCGGGCATTGTCGAACCGCTCTCACACTCGGATGTCGGTGACCTTCTTCGGACTGTTCGACAGGACTCGGCGTCGTGGCATGCCAGAAGTCAAACCGGTCGATGGAGCCTGGCCGGGGCACAGGCGAAGATCGCGCTGGCACACGATCCGGTCACGGGAGAGTGGGGAGCGCCGAGTGGACGTGCCCCAACCACCCACATCCTCAAGCCAGCGATCGCACAACTCGATGACCACGACCTCAACGAGCACCTGTGTCTCGCCACCGCCCACGAGCTTGGCCTGCGATCGGCGGAGACCTCGGTCGCCCATTTCGGGGAGGAGCGAGCCTTGGTGGTGGCTCGCTATGACCGTGTAGCCGCCCCGGATGGCTCGATCATTCGGGTGCACCAGGAGGACTTCTGCCAGGCATTGAGCGTCCACCCCGACCTCAAGTACGAAAACGACGGCGGGCCGACGACGGAGCAGATGGTGGCACTCCTCGACGACGCCATCAGCGATGACAGTCGGAGCCAGAAGGTGCGGCTCTGCGAAGCACTCGCGTACAGCTGGTTGGTGCTCGGTCCTGACGCACACGCAAAGAACTGCTCGCTACTCCTGTCAGGGGGTCAGGTCCGCTTCGCTCCGCTCTATGACGTCGCATCGGTACTGCCCTACGACGCATACCCGCCGAAGGTCAGGCTCGCCCAGAAGATCGGTGGCGAGTACCGCGCTGGGTTCGTAGCGGCTCGCCATTGGGAGCGGCTGGCCAAGGCAGCAGCCATTCCCTACGAGTACCTGGCGGGACGTATCGAGACGATGGCCGAGAACCTTCCCGATGCGTTCAGCACAGCGATCGAAGGCACAGATCTGACCAAAGCCGAGCGTGCGAGGGCTGCTGGGATCCTCGACTCCGTCGCCGCCTGGTCCGGCAGCCGACTCGTGCCGCTGCGTGCTGAGCACGAGAGGTAGGGCCGGCGGACGAAGTTCAGAGCCCCTGGATGCAGCGGGTCGGCGCCCAGTTTGGCGAGCACGAAGTTTCGTGGTGCCACGGAGCCGACGCACGCTCGCGGCAGGATGGGGCCATGTCGCCTCGCACCAAGAAGACAAAGCATCCGGGCCCCACACTTCTCGATGCCGAGATCGAGACCAAGGCGTTCAACGAGCACGTCGAGTCGGCCTTCCTCGAATACGCGATGTCGGTCATCGTTGGTCGGGCGTTGCCCGACGTGCGCGATGGGCTGAAGCCGGTCCACCGCCGCATCTTGTGGGCTATGCACGAGGCCGGATACCGGCCCGACCGCAACTACGTGAAGTGCGCCCGGGTCGTCGGCGATGTGATGGGCACCTTCCACCCCCACGGTGACCAGTCGATCTACGACGCCCTCGTCCGGATGGGTCAGCCCTTCTCTATGCGCCTCCCGCTGATCGACGCCCACGGGAACTTCGGTTCCCCGAGTGATCCGCCGGCGGCCATGCGCTACACCGAGTGCCGTCTCGACGAGGCGGCCATGGCGCTCCTCCAGGGCATCGACGAGAGCACCGTCGATCTAGCCACCAACTTCGATGGCAGCAGTGAGGAGCCGGTTGTGCTCCCGGCCCGGTTCCCCAATCTGTTGGTCAACGGCAGCGAGGGAATCGCCGTGGGCATGGCCACCAAGATCCCCCCACACAACCTGGCTGAGGTCTGCGCGGCGGCCGAGGCGATGATCGACCAGCCCGACATGACCACCGCCCGCCTGCTCAAGAAGATCAAGGGCCCCGACTTCCCCACCGGCGGGCGCATCATGGGCGGCGATGGCCTGCGCGAGGCCTACGAGACCGGCCGGGGTACCATCCGGCTGCGGGCCACCGTCGAGGTGAAGGAAGCCCACAAGGGCGACGAGATCATCGTCACCGAGATCCCCTACCAGACCTCCGTCGACCAGATCGCCGAGAAGGCGGCCGAACTGGTCGAGGAGGGCAAGATCGGCGACGTCCGAGACATCCGCAACGAGTCAGCCAATGGTGAAACCCGTCTCGTCATCGAGCTGCGGCCAGGCGCCAACACTCCCGTCGTGCTCAACAACCTCTACAAGCACACACCCCTCCAAACCACGTTCGGGATCAACATGGTCGCTCTCGTCGATGGGGTACCACGCACCTTGTCGGTCCGCGACTTGCTGACCGAGTGGGTCCGTCATTCCGAAGAAGTCATCCGGCGTCGCAGCCAGTTCCGCCTCGACAAGGCCGAGGCCCGGCTCCACATCGTCGACGGTCTGCTTCGGGCCATTGATCTGCTCGATGAGATCATCACCCTCATCCGTGCCAGCAAGGACCGCGCCGCCGCTCGTCTGGGGCTCATGGGCAACGACTTCGCGTTCACCGAGATCCAGGCCAACCACATCCTCGACCTCCCCCTCGGCCGCCTCACCCAGCTAGGAACCCAGGAGCTGGCCGATGAGGCAAAGGCACTCAAGAAGACCATCCGCGATCTGAAGAAGATCCTCAAGGACCGCGGCGTCCTTCTCGGGGTCATCAAGGATGAGCTGTTCGAGATCCGACAGCGGCACCAGACACCACGTCGCACCGTCCTCGACGACGATACCGGCGACATCGAGGTCACCGAGCTGGTCGATGACGAGCCGCTCACCATCACCATCACCGCGCGCGGCTACGTCAAGGCCATATCGAAGCGCAGCCGCGGCAAGCAGGTAGCCGATCCCGGCGATCACGACGCGGTTGCCCAAGTCATCGATACGTCGGCGTTGGGATCGGTGGTCTTCTTCACCGACGCTGGAAAGTGCTACAAGGCCGAAGGACATGAGGTGCCGAAGAAGAAGCTCACTGCTGCTCCCAACCTGTTCCAGTTCTCGTCCAACGAACAGGTCGTCGCGGTGATGGACGGAGCCGAGGCGGACGCGGTGGGGCTCGTGGGCTTTGTCACGGCCAAGGGCCAGACCAAGACGGTAGAGGCGGGGGAGTTCACCGAGGCCGCCGGTCGTCGCGATGGCCTGGTGGCCATGAAGCTGGCCGAGGGCGACCGTGTCGCCGCGGTGTTCGGCGTCCCCCAGGACGGATCAGCCACCGAGATGGTGGTGGCCACCGCCGAAGGCCAAGGAATCCGGTTCAGCCTCGAGGAGGTTCGTCCCATGGGTCGTTCGGCCGGCGGCGTCCGCGCCATCAGGCTCAAGGGCGACGACCGTGTGGTTGGGGCAGCGGCCGTCGGACCCGTCGACGAGACGGTTCTCGTCGCTACGTCGCGGGGATACGCGAAGCGAACCAGGATCGATGACCTCAACGTTCAGCGGCGGGGCGGAGGAGGGCTGAGGCTCGCCCGGCTGAACGTCAAGACTGGATCCGTCGCCGGCGTGCTGGCTGCCGATGTTCGTTCGGGGTTCGCCGTCCTGGGCGACGCCGCCGCGGCCAGCTTCATGGGAGGCAGCGCCGGCCTCAAACCGCGCGAATCGGGCGGGGTGGCCCTCGATGGAGTCGACTTCGAGGTCCAACGAGTCGTCGGGGTCCAAGCCGGAGACATCGCGGTCAACGGCAACGGCGGCGATCCGTGACGTCCGAGAACCCATCGGGTCTTGCCAAGAGCCCATCGGTCGGTGTGGTGTAGGGGTCCATGGCAGACGTAGCAGTGTCGATGGACGTGGTCGCTCCCGCCGAGCGCGTTTGGGAGCTGGTCGCCGATGTGACCCGCATGGGTGAGTGGTCACCCGAGACGACCGGGTGCCGCTGGTTGGGTGGAGCGACCGATGCCCGCCCCGGCAACCGCTTCCGCGGTAGCAACCAGCGTGGTGCCCGAAGATGGAGCACCGTCGCCACGGTGGCCGAGGCAGAGCCGGGGCGCCTGTTCAGCTTCGACGTGTCGAGCCTTGGTCTCGCGGTCGCCCGATGGACGTATCGAATCGAGCCCGTGGGCGACGAGCGTTGCACTGTCACCGAGGAGTGGGCCGACCACCGCAACCGCCTCGTGCATGTCGCGGGTTCGCTGCTGACCGGCGTCAGCGACCGGGCCGAGCACAATCGAGCGTCGATGGAGTCGACGCTCGGCCGGCTGAAGCAGGTGGCCGAGGCCGTTTGATCGCCCGGATCTGACTTGCTCGGCCCGGTCACCGGTCACCGGTCACCGAGTATCGAACACCGCCACCCGCCAACCGCCGTCGAGGCGGACGACCGACAGCGCCTCAACCGCTCGGGCGAGCCAGCTCAGCGCGTCGGAGTGCTCCACCGCGCCACGAGGCTCGAGAACCAGACCGCGGCGAGGGTTGTCCTGACGTACCCACCACTCAGCGGGGATGGTGATCCCGCGCTCGTGCAGACGAGGTTGAGCCTTGCCTCCGATCCCATGCTGCACGCCTAGCTGTACCGGCGAGGGCGTCCACGTCGCCAGGGGTACGTCGGGACCACGCCCACTGAACAGTGCAGTGAGGTCACCGCGCGGCGGGGGCGCGTCTTCCTCTGCGAATGACGGCTGCAGGTTCACCCATCCCACTCTGGCCTCGACCATCTCGGTCATGCGGGCGACGGTCGCTCGGGTTCCTGGGTGGTCCGGCTCGCTCGGGTCGAGCTCGATCACCTCGGGTTCGGGCAAGGCCATGGGACAAGTCTCAGGGGCAGAGAGGGCCACCGCCAGTCGAGGGACCGTCAGATCGGGAGGCTTGTGAGTCTGACGGAGAGTCAGGAATGATCGCGAGTGCATGAACCTGTCGTTCACCGAGGCCGAGGAGGCCTTCCGTCTCGAGGCGCGCGCCTACCTCGAGGACCGGTTGGGTGGACCGTTCAGCGGCGTGAGGCATCGGGGTGGTCCGGGCGACGAGCACGTCCTGTTCGAGGAGCGACTCAGGTGGGAGCGGGAGCTGGGCGCCGAGGGCTGGACCTGCCTCTCGTGGCCGACCCGCTACGGCGGGCAGGGCCGCACGTTCATGGAGCAGGTCATCTTCTATGAGGAGTACGCGCGGGCCGGAGGCCCGGGCCGCGTCGGATTGATCGGGGAAGGCCTCATCGGCCCGACCATCCTTCACTATGGCACGGACGGACAGAAGCGCCGCTTCCTTCCCAAGATCGCTTCCGGCGAGGAGATGTGGTGCCAGGGCTACAGCGAACCGGAAGCCGGAAGCGACCTGGCCAACATCGCCACCAAGGCCCGCCTCGACGGTGGCGAATGGGTGATCGACGGTCAGAAGGTGTGGACCAGCCTGGCCCAGTGGTCGCAGTGGTGCTTCGTTCTGGCTCGAACCACGCCGGGCACCCCGAAGAAGCACCAGGGCATCTCCTATCTCCTCGTACCGATGGATCAAGTTGGCATCGAGGTACGCCCCATCATCCAGCTCACCGGCACGTCCGAGTTCAACGAGGTCTTCTTCTCCGGCGCCCGCACCGCGTCCGACCTCGTCGTCGGTGAGCCGGGCGAGGGATGGGCCGTGGCCATGGGCACCCTCGCCTTCGAGCGCGGCGCCCTGACGCTGGGCCAGCAGCTCGAGTTCACCAACGAGCTCCGGCAGATCACCGGGATGGCGCGATCGAACGGCATGGCCTCCAACCCACCCATGCGCGACCGTCTCGCCCGCCTCTGGGGTGGATTGATGATCATGCGGTGGAGCGCCCTGCGCGGCTTGTCCCAGCTCGAGCGGCCCGAGCCCGGACCACAGGCCATGGTCTCCAAGCTGTACTGGGCGACGTGGCATCGGGAGCTGGGCAACCTGGCCATGGACGTGCTCGGGGTCCACGCCTCCATCGCCGGGGAGACGGCGCCACCTGACGTCGATGAGCGTGGCGTCGCCGGCTATGACCTCACCCGCCTCCAGCGGCTGTTCCTGTTCACCCGTGCCGACACCATCTACGGCGGGTCCAACGAGATCCAACGCAACATCATCGGGGAGCGGGCGCTCGGCCTCCCCCGAGAACCCCGTTAGCCACAAGAGCCATTCCGAGGAGCCCGACGTGTCCGGACCACTTGCGACGCCGCCGCCCTATCCCGCCGGGGGATCGGCTCTGCTCGCTGATCGAGTCGTGCTCGTCACGGCTGCCGCTGGGACCGGCATCGGATTCGCGGCCGCCCGCCGATGCGTCGACGAAGGCGCCACCGTCGTCATAGCCGACCTGCACGAGCGGCGGCTCGAGGAGTCGGCCGATCGCCTCTCCGAGATCGGTGGGACCCGGCCGATCACGGCATTGTGCGACGTCACCGACCAGTCCGCCGTCGACGCCATGTTCGACCTCGTGTATCGGGAGCACGGGCGTCTCGACGTGCTCATCAACAACGCCGGCCTCGGTGGCACGACCCGTCTGGTCGAGATGACCGACGAGAAGTGGTCGGCCGTCCTCGACGTCACTCTCAATGGCACCATGCGCTGCACCCGCGAAGCACTGCGTCGCATGCCATCGAATGGCGGCGGCGTGCTGGTGAACAACGCGTCGGTGCTCGGCTGGCGGGCTCAGGACGGTCAGGCGCACTACGCGGCCGCCAAGGCTGGGGTCATGGCCCTCACTCGGTGCGCTGCCATCGAGGGTGCCGGTGACGGCATACGGGTCAACGCAGTAGCGCCGAGCCTGGCCATGCATCCGTTCCTGTCCAAGGTCATGGACCAGGAGGTGCTCGATGAGCTCACGACCCACGAGGCGTTCGGCCGCTCAGCCGAGCCTTGGGAAGTGGCCAACGTGATGGTCTTCCTGGCCAGCGACTACTCCAGCTATCTCACTGGCGAGGTCATCTCGGTCAGCAGCCAGCGCGCCTGACGAGCTACGGCCTCAGCACTGGTCAATGAACGCACAGGGAGGACATCTCACCGGTGGCGACTACAACACTTCACGGGTTCGACGGAGTACGAGGGGCGGTCGGTTCGCACCTCGGCCATTCGGACTGGATGGTCATCGATCAGGACCGCATCCAGCTCTTTGCCGACGCGACCGGTGATCACCAGTGGATCCACACCGACGTCGAGCGAGCGAAGGCCGAGAGCCCCTACCGCGGTCCAATTGCGCACGGCTATCTCACGCTTGCCCTCACCAACATGCTCATGCCCCAGGTCGTCGAGGTCACCGGGGTCTCGATGGGCGTGAACTACGGCGTCGATCGAGTTCGGTTTCCCGCCGCGGTGCCGGCCGGTGCCCGCATTCGGGCCGGGGTCGAGCTCATCGCGGCCGATGAGATCGACGGTGGGCTCCAGACGGTGATGCGAATCACGGTCGAGCTCGAGGGGTCGGATCGGCCGGCGTGTGTCGTCGACGCCGTCAGCCGGTTCCGGGCCTGACGCCGTTTGTCACACAACGGGAGGGTCAGGTGAGGTATAGCGTCGGCGCCGTGACGGATCGCCCACTGGGTAGAGCGGCGTCAACGTTGATCGTTGACGATGAGCTCGACATGCGTACTCTCATCCGGCTCGTGATCGAGCTCAAGGCCGAGGGGTTCGAGGTGGCGGGCGAAGCGGCTGACGGCGTCGAAGCGCTCGAACAGTGGCGTGAGCTGGGGCCTCCGCCACAGCCCGACATCGTCGTCCTCGACAACCGCATGCCCCGCATGAGCGGGCTCGAGGTCGCAGCCACCATCCTCGAACAGGTTCCGGAGCAGCGCATCATCCTGTACAGCGCCCACCTCAACGATGACGTGCGATCGGAGGCGGAGCGCCTCGGGATCAGGCGTTGCATGTCGAAGTCGGAGATCCAGCTCCTCCCCGAGGTGCTCAAGGAGATCCTCAACAGCTGACGGACGCGGGGACGTGGGTGACGGTGGCCACATCCCGCCCGCGCAGGTGGAGCTGCGGACCAGTCGTCCAAAGCCGTGCCTCCTCGTCGGTGGCGTGGGCGACTGCACTCGCGGATGCCAGCACCCGCTCCGGGCGACGCTTTGCCTCGTCGGTGAGTCGGGCGGCCTCGTTCACCGGGTCGCCGAGAACTGTGAACTCGAGGCGGCGCTCACTGCCAAGGTTCCCGGCCACCGCATCGCCGAACGAGACTCCGATCCCGATGGCCAACTCGGGGATCACGGCGCGGAGGCGATCGTCGAGCTGGCGAGCGCAGGCCAGCGCCGATGTCGCGGCGTCCGGATCGGGTGCGGGCGCACCCCACACACACATCGCCTCGTCGCCGACGAACTTGTTGACCCAGCCGCCGTGGCCGTCGACCACGTCGACGACCTCATTGAAGAGTCGGTTCATCACCGTCAGCACCTCTTCAGGTGGTAGCCGCTCAGCCAACGAAGTCGATGCCACCACGTCGATGAACAGCACCGCCACGCGGTGGTGCGAGCCGCCGAGTGACACCCCGTGCTCCACGGCCCGACGAGCCACCTCGACACCGACGTGCCGGCCGAACAGATCGGCCAGCCGCTCTCGCTCTCGTAGGCCTCGTACCATGTCGTTCACCCCGCTCTGGAGGAGGCCGATCTCGCTGCCGTCGTAGACCGGAACCTCCACCGAGAGATCGCCGTCGGCCACGCGGGCGAGTGTTCGGGCAACGTCTCTGATGGGATCTGACACCGTGCGAAGGGCCAGGAGGATGGCAACGAGCCCGGTGATCAGACCGGTGCCGGCGAGGAAGAGGATGGGGTTTCGGAGCCGTTCGACATCGTCGTTGGTGAGCAGCGCCATGCCGATGCTGGTGAGGGGCACGGCGCCACCAAGGGTCCAGGCAAGGACGATCCGGAACGACACCCCGGGCCCGAGTGGACGGCCCCGGCTGGCCCCGTCCAGCGCCTGGCGAGCAAGGCCCCGCAGGAACTGCTCGCCGATCAGGAAGGTGAGCGCCGACGTGACCAGTCCGCCAACGACGATTGCGCCGGCCACCGCCCGGCCCAGCTCGTCGGACTCGGCCCGCGCCTCGGGGACGAAGAGAGGGAGCGAGGCCAGCCACAAGAAGAGGACGAGGCGGGTTTGGAGGAGCGGGACGCGAAGTGCGAGACGACGCTCGTCCTCGGTGGGGTCCCGGTCGGTGATGAGCCACCTGAGCACCGGGGCGATGCGCAGAACTGTCCACACCCAGCCCACCGCGATGGCGACACCGGCGTAGATGCCGAAGCGGACGAGGTTCTTCTCGATGAAGTCATCGCTGACACTGATGCCCTCAGGCGTAGGGAGGATGAACAGAAGGAAGATGAGCACGATGGCGGCGCCAGCCATGTTGGCCACGACCATCGCCGGTCCGTAGAGGACCCCCATGCCCAAAAGGACCCGTCGTCGGGTGCTGGCGAGATAGCCGAGTGCCGCCCGGCTACGGGTGCGTGCCTTGCCGGCGGCGGGGTCCACGGTTTCGACGCTAGGGGACGGGAGTGGATGAGCCGGGTTCGGTTCGCCGGGCGCGGCGGCGCTGAGGACGAGCGATCAGCGCACCAGGATGACGGCTGAGCCGTGGCCGAACAGGCCCTGGTTGGCGGTGATACCAGTGCGGGCGCCGTGGACCTGTCGGCCACCGGCGACATCTCGCAGCTGCCAGGTGATCTCACATACCTGCGCGATGGCTTGCGCGGGGACGGCCTCTCCGAAGCAGGCGAGTCCGCCGCTGGGGTTCACTGGAATGCGACCGCCGATTGACGTGTCGCCGTCGCGCACCAGCTGTTCGGCCTCACCCTCCTTGCAGAGCTGGAGCTGCTCGTACCAGTCCAACTCGAGGGCAGTGGACAGGTCGTAGACCTCGGCGACATCGATGTCGCCGGGCGACACTCCGGCCTCGTCGTAGGCGGTGACACCGATCGACTCCTTGAACCCGTGGGCTGGCGAGGCCACGACGGCCGCGCTGTCGGTGGCGATGTCGGGAAGGTCGATGATGGTCTGGGGGTACGTAGGGGTGATCGTGGACACGGCGGCGACGCGCACCGGGTTGGTGGTGTGACGTCGTGCGGCATCGAGGCTCGTGAGGACCACGGCGGCCGCTCCGTCTGAGGTCGCGCAGATGTCGAGGAGGTGCAGCGGATCGGCGACGACCGGGCTGGAGAGGACGTCGTCGATGGTGACCTCCTTGCGGAAGCGGGCATTGGGGTTGGCCAGTCCGTGGCGGGCGTTCTTGACCTTGACCGACGCGAAGTCGTCGACGGTGGCACCGTGGACCGCCATCCGCCGCCGCGCCAGCAGCGCGAAGTATGTGGGGTTGGTTGCGCCGATGAGTCTGAATCGCAGCCAGTCGGGATCGTCGGGCCGGTCTCCGGCGTTGGGGGCCAGGAATCCCTTCGGGGTGGTGTCGGCGCCGACGACGAGGGCGACGTCGCAGAACCCGGCGAGGATCTGGGCCCGGGCGGCGTCGATGGCCTGGGCTCCCGACGCGCAGGCGGCATAGCTGGTGGAGATCTTGTTGCCCCTCCAACCCAACGCTTGGCTGAAGGTGGCTCCGGCGACATAGCCGGGATAGCCGTTGCGAACTGTCTCGGCACCGGCGACGTAGTCGACGTCGCTCCAGGCGAGTCCGGCGTCGGCGAGCGCCGCCTTGGCCGCCACCAGGCCGTATTCGGTGAAGTTACGGCCCCACTTGCCCCACGGGTGCATGCCCACTCCGAGCACGGCGACTTGACGATCGGCGCTCATGGGCCGCTCGTCCCAGCTGGCGCCGCGGTTGCGGCGGGGTCAGCGGCCAGCCGGGGGAGCGGCGGAGCTTCGGTGGCCGCTTCGATGCCCACGGGTCGCCACCGGTAGGTGGTCCGCTCGTCGCCGCTGGCGTCGTCGACGTACAGCGGTTCGACTACGAGCTCCACCTTCATGCCGACCTCGAGCTGATCGACCGTGTAGCCGGCGGCGACCTGCCCGAGGATGACGAGCGCTTCGGGGCCCAACTCGACCGCAGCCTGGGCGAACGGCACGAAGTCGTCCTGGCCGACGCCGACATAGGGCGGGGGTGGCTGGTAGCGGGCATCGGTGTAGGACCAGATCGTCCCGACCCGACTGAGCTCGACGGTGTCGAACTCGTCTCCCTCACACTCCGGGTTGGGGCAGGTGATGCGCCGGAAGGGGAAGGTGATCGTCTGGCAGGTGGTGCATCGGTGACCGAGCAGCGCCGGGTCGTCGCCGCCGCTCCACCACCCGTCGAGAACCGGGATCTGACGGGTCATCAGAAAGGAGCCTCCCACCCGTGGCCGACGTCGAGCAATCGCTCATCCATCGAGACAAGTCAGTCGCGGGTGGTGGCGGCGGAGAGGTACGACGGCCACTCACCACCGCCGTGAACGGTCAGAGCGGCACCGCTGATGTACGACGACACCGGCGACGCCAAGTAGAGGCAGGCGCCGGCCACGTCGGCGGGTTCGGCCATGCGGCCGAGCGGAACAGTGGCTGCCACCCGCTCAACCCCCTCCTCGTCTCCGTAGTGGAGGTGGGAGTCTGCGGTGCGGACGAGACCAACCGTCACGGCGTTCACCCGGACCTTCGGAGCCCATTCGACGGCCAGTGTCTGGGTGAGGTTGAGGAGTCCGGCCTTGGCCGCTCCATAGGCGGCGGTGCCCGGCGACGGACGGGTGCCCGACACCGATGCCACGTTCACGATCGTGCCGCCCGAGTCCTGAGTCTGCATCACCGCGTTGGCCGCTTGCGCCACGTGGAGCGGGGCCACGAGATTGAGGTCGATGATCTTCTGGTGAAAGCGAGGCGATGCATCGGCGGCGTTGGACCAAGGCGACCCCCCGGCGTTGTTGACCACGACGTCAAGACGTTCATGACGATCGGCGATGAACCGGACGAGGTCGGCCACCGAGCCGGGGTCGCGCACGTCGGCGGCGATGAACTCGGCCTGGCCGCTGGCGGTTCGGGGCGGATCGTCGGGCGCCTGCCTGCCGCACACCACCACCGTGGCGCCCGCATCGATGAAGTGTTCGGCGATGCTGGAACCGATTCCCCGGGTACCGCCGGTGACCAGCACCACGTGTTCGGAGAAGTCAAGAGTCACGATGGTCGACCGTAGCGTTCGTCTGCTATGTAGTCGATTGACTACAGTTCTGACCTGTGGTGGACACCGAAGCTCCTCCGACACCCGCGGACATCAGGTCACGGCCTGGTGTCCGGCGGGTTGGTGGAACGTGGGGCGCGGGGCGTCGCCACCACCGGACAGGGAGACGAAGCACCGATGCCGATCACTCGCCGCGACACCGGTCGTGTCGCCGAGATCGTGATGGACAATCCTCCGGTGAACGCACTCACAGTGGCGGGGTGGTTCGAGGTCGCCGAGATGACCCGCGCCGCCGGCGAGGACGAGGCCATCAACTGCGTCGTCTTGCGGGCTGAGGGTACGGGGTTCAACGCCGGCGTCGACATCAAGGAGATGCAGAACAGCGAGGGGTTCGACGTCCTCATCGGCGCCAATCGCGGGTGCTACGCCGCGTTCAAGGCCGTGTACGAGTGCCAGGTCCCCGTGGTGGCCGCCGTCACCGGGTTCTGCCTCGGTGGTGGCATCGGACTCGTCGGCAACGCCGACGTTATCGTTGCCGCCGACGACGCGACGTTCGGGCTGCCCGAGGTGAAGAGGGGCGCCCTCGGCGCGGCCACTCACCTCAGCCGGCTCGTCCCCCAGCACAAGATGCGAGCAATGGTGTACACCGCGTCCACGGTGACGGCCGAGCAGCTCCACGCTTGGGGATCCGTCGAACGGGTCGTTCCCCGAGCGAAGGTGCGGGACGTGGCGATGGCACTCGCCGCCGACATCGCCGACAACAGCCCGACCGTCGTCCGAGCAGCCAAGGAGTCCCTGAACGGCATCGATCTGTGGGATGTCAATCGCAGCTACCGCTTCGAGCAAGGATTCACGTTCGAGCTGAACCTCAGCGGCGTGAGCGACGAGATGCGCGACGCCTTCGTCGAGGGTCGCGACGCCGACACGTCCAAGTAGCCCCTACGCGAGCTGAGCACCACCGATGGCCGACAAGCGCATGATCGAAGCTGATGTAGTCGCCCAGATCGAGTCGGGGATGACGATCGGCATCGGTGGCTGGGGAGCCCGGCGCAAGCCGATGTCGATCATTCGGGAGTTGCTTCGCAGCGACGTCGACGACCTCACCGTGGTCTCCTACGGCGGCCCCGATGTGGGGATGCTGTGCCGTGCCGGCAAGGTGTCCAAGCTCGTCTACGCCTTCGTGTCGCTCGACGACATCCCCCTCGAACCGCATTTCCGTGCCGCGCGCCAGTCCACCGACGTCGAGTTCCTGGAGCTCGACGAGGGTCAGATCCTGCTCGGTCTCCAAGCAGCGGCCTGGCGCGTGCCGTTCCTCCCGACCAGGGTGGGTCTCGGCTCGGACCTGATGGATCAGAAGGAGCTGGCCACCATCACCTCCCCGTTCGATGACGGCGAAGTGCTGGTTGCGGTACCGGCCTTGCCGCTCGACGCCGCGCTGTTGCACTTGAACCTGGCCGACGTCTTGGGCAACACCGCGTTCCTCGGTCCTGATCTCTACTTCGACGACGTCATGGCCCAAGCGGCTTCCCATACCTATGTGTCGGTCGAGCGGGTGGTGCCGTCAGACGAGCTGGTGTCGGCCGCCGGTTGCCTCCACGGGCTTCGGATCGGCCGTCTGTGGACGTCGGGCATCGTCGAACGGGCTGGCGCGGCCGCACCCACCTCCTGCGAACCTGACTACCCAGCTGATTGGGAGCTGCTGAAGCGGTACGCGGCCACGGCAGGGGATCCCGCCGGCTGGGAGTCATTCTGGAGCGAGTGGGTCATGGGTGCCGATCAGTGAGTGCCATCACCGCCACCGATGTGACCCGGGCCGAGGTCTGCTGCACAGCGGTCGCCGAGTGCTTCCGCGGTGACGGCGAGATCCTGGCCAACCCGATCGGCATCATCCCGATGATCGGGGGTCGCCTGGCGAGGGCCACCTTCGAACCCGATCTGGTGATGACCGACGGATTCGCCGAGCTCGTGGAGGGAGCGTTCCCCGTTGGCACGCCCGCCCAATCGGTTGCTACCAAGGTCACCACCGGGTGGAACCCCTACCGGACCATGTTCGATGTGGTGTGGAGCGGACGCCGCCACGTCATGATGGGCGCAACCCAGGTCGATCGGTTTGGAAACCAGAACATCTGGGCCATCGGAGGGCGGCCTGTGCCCAAGGTGGCGCTTCTCGGCCCCCGCGGCGCACCGGGCAACACCATCAACGACCCGACGTCGTACTGGGTGCCCGCCCAGTCCCCCAAGGTGTTCGTCGAGTCCGTCGACTACGTGTCGGGAGTGGGCTACGACCGGGCCGCGCTGCTGGGAGAGAACGCGTCGCGTTTCCACGAGATCCGCCGCGTGGTGTCGAACCTGGGCACCTTCGACTTCGACACGCCAGATCACACGATGCGTCTTCGCACCATCCACCCGGGCGTCACGGTGGAGGAGGTGGAGACGGCAACGGGCTTCGACCTGGTGGTGCCCGACGAGGTCCCCGACTCGCGCCTGCCAACCCCCGACGAGCTCCAGCTCATTCGCACCGTCATCGATCCCGACGGTCTGCGCGAGCGAGAGGTTCCCAGCCCCCGCTGAGCCAACAGGCTGGTCGTGTCAGCGAGCGTCGGGGATCACTCCGAGATGCACGCTGGCGTGGCGGCATGGGCGCTCAGCCATGCCGCCGCGCGCTCGGCGGATGCAGGACCGCTGTGGTGGAGCATGAAGGTGTGGCCGGCGTTCGGCACCTCGTCGATGGTCACCTCTGGTGCCAGCAGGTAGGCAGTGGCCGCTTCGTCGGCGTACTCGATCGGGAAGAGTCGGTCGGCGTCCGCAAGCTGGAGAAGCACCGGCACGTCGACCAACATCTGGAGCGCTCGCGACGGCTGTGGACCAATCGAGTGGATCTCGCCGCTCGGCGTCAGCACTGCCGCGGCGGCATCAGCGGCGGCCACCGACTCGTCGTAGTGGGACGGGTCGGGTGAGTAGAACCACTCGTGGCGCGTCTGAGCGTCATTCAGGAAGTACTCGTAGCCGTCCTCGATGCCGCGCACGACATCTCCGGTGACGAACTCGCTCACCAGTTCGGGGGAGGGGAAGTGGTGGTAGCCGAGCACCAGTAGCGCGTCTACACCGCGGTAGGTTCCTGCAGCGCCGATCGATGCCTCTGCCCCGGCGCTGTGCCCGCCGATCGCCACGTGGTCATACCCGTCCTCTCGCAGCTGAGCCACGATTTGGGCCGCCATGTCGTAGTAGGCGACCGTCGACACGTTGTGCCCGTTGTCGAGCGGTGATTCGCCGTAGCCCAGGCGGTCGATGGTGTAGACGGCGTAGCCCGATTCGGTGAGCGCCTGGGCGAAGGAGAGCCCAGGGATGTCCCACGATTCCTTCGTGTAGGAGAGCCCGTGTTGGAGCAGCACAGCGGTCTTCGGCGTGCATCCGACCGGTAGCATCTCGATGGCGGCGATCTCGTGGCGGGTGCCCAACTCGTTCACGTTCGAGACCTCGAATGCAACTTTGTTGCGTGACACCACCATTGCCTCCGGCTGGGATGCGACGGCAAGTGAAGCCGCGCCGAGGAGGGCAGCCATGGCGACTGTGGCAACACCGAGCCGCTTCACCTCTCGTGTCATGGATCTCCCCTCCGTGGGCGTCCGCCGTTGCGCACGCGGATCGTTTCTCGGTGGCGTCGTGACCTGCCCGTTGACTCACGGGGCGTGTTATGAGCATAATCGGTCACGGCTTGTGAAACGCTTCACAAGGAGTTGGGATGACCGACAGGAAGCCACCGCACGCCACCTGGGAGTCCTGGATCGATCGCCAGATCCGCGCTGGCCTCGAACGGGGAGCGTTTGACGATCTTCCTGGCCGCGGCAAGCGCATCGCCGGGCTCGACCAACCCAGCGACGCGCCCGGTGGCGAGCGAGGGGCGCCACGGAGCCCGACGCTGGATGATGACTAGCCTCGCCGACATGTCTGACGGGTCGTCAGAACTGCCGGCTTCACCGCTCCCCACCCACGCCACGCTCGCCACCCGCCTCTGCGCGCTTGTCGGAGTGGACCTGCCGATCGTGCAGACGGGAATGGGCTGGGTGTCCGGTGCTCGTCTCACCTCCGCGACCGCGGAATCCGGTGGTCTCGGGTTCCTCGCCACGGTCACCATGACGCTCGACGAACTGCGCACCGCAATCGGGAAGGTGCGAGATCGCACCGACCGGCCGTTCGGGATCAACGTCCGAGCCGATCAGGCCGATCTCGCGCAGCGACTGGCGGTCGGCGCCGAAGCCGACGTCATTGTCGTGTCCTTCGCCGGTGCCGCGACGCGTGACGCCATCTCTGCCGTTCACGATGTCGGCGCGGTGGCCATCGCCACCGTCGGCCGTCGACGTCACGCCGAGAAGATGGCCGAGTGGGGGATCGACGCCGTGATCGCCCAAGGCGGCGAGGGCGGCGGTCACACGGGTGATGTTCCCACCAGCCTCCTCGTCCCCGACGTGGTCGACGCCATCGGCGGCCAGATCCCCGTGATCGCGGCCGGGGGAATGTTCGACGGACGATCGCTGATTGCCGCGTTGGCGTGGGGAGCCGACGGCATCGCCATGGGCACGCGCTTCCTGCTGACCCGGGAGAGCCACGTACCCGACGAGGTCAAGCAGCACTACCTCGCGGCGGCGGTCACCGACACCGTCCGCACCACCGGCATCGACGGCTCACCTCAACGGGTGATCGCCACCGACGTCATCGCCGGGCTCGAACGAGCACCCATCCGAGCGCTGCCGGCCGCCGTGGCCAACGCGGTTCGCTTCGCCCGTGATACCGGCACGCCGATCAGGACGCTGTTGCGAGAGGGCAGGGCGATGCGCCACAGCCAGGAGCTCACATGGACCCAGCTGGTGATGGCCGCCAACGCGCCGATGATGACCAAGGCGGCGATGGTTGACGGCCGGCTCGACGCTGGCATCCTCCCCAGCGGTCAGGTGTGCGGTGTGATCGATGCGATCCCGTCGGTCGCCGAGGTGATGCGCAACGTGGTGACCGAGGCCATCACGACCCTGCACCGCCTGGAAGGATCGAGCTGACATGGACCTGATCGAGTCACCAGACGACGCCGGGTTTCGCCGGCAGGCGAGGGCGTGGCTCGAGGAAAACGTTCCCAAGCTGCCGCTGCCGAGCGGCGACACCCGCCAAGGCTTCGTTGCCCATATCGAGTGGGAGCGAACGATGTACGACGCGGGTTGGGCGGTCGTCTCCTGGCCCCCCGAGTTCGGTGGTCGCGGTGCCACCACCTCGCGGTGGCTGATCTTCGAAGAGGAGTACTACCGGGTCGGTGGTCCTCAACGCGTCACCCAGAACGGCATCTTCCTGTTGGCCCCGACCCTGTTCGAGTTCGGGACCGCCGAACAGCAACAGCGCTTCCTCCCACCTATGGGTCGGGGTGACGAGACGTGGTGTCAGGGGTGGTCGGAGCCCAACGCCGGCAGCGATCTCGCTGCCATCGCGACCACCGCCGTCGCCGATCAGGATCGTGGCGGATGGGTGGTCAACGGCCAGAAGACCTGGACGACACGGGGCGCCTTCTGCGATTGGATGTTCGCGCTGGTGAGGACGGACACCACCGTCGATCGCCCGCACCAGGGAATGACGTATCTGCTCATCCCGCTCACTTCCGACGGGGTGACGGTGCGGGGCTTCGAGCGACTCGACGGAGACGAGGGCTTCGCCGAGGTGTTCCTCGAGGATGTGTTCGTCCCCGACGACCAGGTGCTGGGAGAGGTGAATCGTGGTTGGTACGTCGCCATGGCCACGACGACCTCGGAGCGCGGACTCACCTTGCGATCTCCGGGGCGGTTCAGCGCCTCCGCCCGCGACCTCGTCGTCCTGTGCCGGGAACGGCTGGCCGAAGGCCGCGCCACCGACCAGGATCGCGACGCGGTGATCCGGGCGTGGATGGATGCTGAGGCCTACCGGCTCTACGTCCAGCAGACGGCGACGAAGATGGCCGACGGCGGTGACATCGGGGCCGAGTCGAGCCTCAACAAGATCTGGTGGTCGGAGATGGACGTACGGCTGCATCGCGCCGCCCTCGATCTGCTCGGGCCCGAAGCCGAGGCCGACGTGGACCGGTGGATGAAGGGCTACCAGTTCGCCCTCGCCGGTCCGATCTACGCAGGAACCAACGAGATCCAGCGCAACGTGGTGGCCGAGCGCGTCCTCGGATTGCCGCGACGGTGAATCCGACGAGGACGCACCGGTGAGGTTCGCCTTCACCGACGAGCAGGTGGAGCTCGGCGCGGCCGTCGGTGACCTGCTGGCCAACCGGTGCCCGCCCGAGGCGCTGCGCGCCGCATGGTCATCTGACGACGGCCGGATCCCCGGCCTTTGGTCATCGCTCGCCGCAATGGGCCTGGCCGGGCTGTGCGTGCCCGAGGTGCACGGCGGACTGGGGATGTCGGTACTCGATGCCGCCCTGCCCATGGTCGCCTGCGGCTACGCCGGCGTTCCCGAACCGGTCGTTCCCACGGTCCTCATCGCGCCCGGCTTGCTGGCGGCGGCCGGTCGGCACGAGCACCTGTCGCCAATCGCCGCTGGCGACACCACGGTGTCGGCGGCGGTCCTCGACGACCCCTGGTTCGTGGGGGCCGACGCCGCCGATCTGCTGATGCTTGTCGGGCATCGGCGCGACCGGGAGATGGCGCGGCTCGCGGTTCTGGTCGACCGTGATCGGGTGGACCTCGAACCGGTGCCTTCCGTCGATGGAGCCCGCCGTCTCACTCGGGGGGTGGCAGGCCGCGGGCTTGGTGACTGGGGAGAAGTGTTGGACGCACCAGACCACGAGATCGACCGCGCTCTTGACCGGGGACTGGTCGGGATGTCGTGCCTGCTGCTGGGCCTGGCCGAACGGATGCTCGACCTCACCGTCGCCCACGTGCAGGACCGCCAGCAGTTCGGGGTTCCCATCGGTTCCTTCCAGGCCATCAAGCACCACTGCGCGGACGCCCTCCTCGCCCTCGACGTGGCTCGACCGGTGGTGTGGCGGGCAGCCTGGTCGCTGTCCAACCTCCCCGCCGATGATCCGGCCGTGGCCGTCCACGCATCGATGGCCAAGGCCTACGCGTCGGACGCCGCAGCCGAGTGTGCAGCTCAGGCGCTCCAATGCCACGCCGGCATCGGCTACAGCACCGAGTACGACCTCCACCTGTACATGAAGCGGGTCTGGACACTGCAGCGAGCATGGGGCGACGCCGCATGGCATCGTCGGCTCGTGGCATCAGCGGTGATCGAAGGCGACTACCCAGACCATCCCGCACCCGAACACCCGTAGCCTGTCCGAACATGACCGAGGCCTACATCATCGACGCCGTTCGCACGCCGGTCGGGCGGCGGAACGGCGGGCTCAGCCAGATGCATCCCGCCGACCTGGGCGCTCACAGCATCACCGCCCTCATGGAGCGCACGGGCGTCGACCCCGCCGAGGTCGACGACGTCGTCTTCGGGTGCGTGGACGCGGTTGGACCCCAAGCCGGCGACATCGCTCGCACCTGCTGGCTGGTGGCCGGCATGCCCGATGAGGTTCCCGGGACCACCATCGATCGCCAGTGTGGGTCGGGCCAGCAGGCCGTGCACTTCGCCTCCATGGGTGTCATGTCGGGGGCGCAGGACCTGGTGGTGGCTGGAGGGGTTCAGAACATGAGCCAGATCCCGATCAGCCAGGCGATGCTCGCCGGTCGCGAGCTCGGGTTCGATGATCCCTTCAGCGGGTCCCCGGGTTGGCTCGAGCGCTACGGCGATCAGGAGATCAGCCAGTTCCGATCGGCAGAGATGATCGCCCAGAAATGGGGGCTCACTCGCGACGACATGGAGCAGTACGCCGTCGAGTCACACCGGCGGGCCTTGACCGCAACCGACGAGGGGCGGTTCCAGGCCGAGATCGCTCCGGTCGGTGACGTCAGCCGCGACGAAGGCATGCGCGAACCGGACTGGCAGAAGATCCGCAGCCTGGCCCCCCTCACCCAAGGTGGGCGGGTCACGGCGGCGTGCGCGAGCCAGATCTCCGACGCCTCGGCGGCGCTGCTCATCGCGTCAGAGCAGGCGGTGAAGGACCATGACCTCAGCCCACGGGCTCGCGTCCACCACATGTCGGTTCGAGGTGCCGATCCGGTGTGGATGCTCACTGCACCGATCCCCGCCACCGCCCACGCGTTGGACAAGACCGGGCTCCGCCTCGACGACATCGACCTGATCGAGATCAACGAGGCGTTTGCATCGGTGGTGCTGGCCTGGCAGAAGGAGACCGGCGCCGACCTGGCCAAGGTGAACGTCAACGGCGGGGCCATCGCGCTCGGTCATCCGCTCGGAGCAACCGGCGCTCGATTGATGACGACGCTGCTGCACGAGCTCGAGCGCACCGGCGGTCGCTATGGCCTTCAGACCATGTGCGAGGGCGGCGGGCAGGCCAACGTCACCATCATCGAGCGCCTCTGAGTACAGGCGGGAGCGGGAGGGCGTGCACCAACGCCAGCCGCTGGGTCGGCCGGGTCATCGACACGTACAGCGTGCGCATGCCGGCCGGGGTCGGGTCGTCACCGGGCCCGTCGCCGCTGGCGATCAGCGCCGGCTCAACCACCACGACGTCGTCGAACTCGAGCCCCTTCGCCGTCTCGGGTGAGAGCAGCACCACTCTCCGATCGAGCAGGTCGGCCGGATCGGCCTCGACTTCGAGTGCCTCGCTCAGCGATCCCAGCAGCGATGGCGGAGCGATGACGGCCACCGTTCCCGCCTCGGCATCGCCGACGATGGATGCCACCGATGATGCCAGCGTGTCGGGGCGGGAGGGAACCACGTCGATGCCTCGACCAGTGGGCCTGACCGATCGGGGCGGAGTCAGGTCGGGGGCCACCTCGGCCAACACCTTCGCGGCGAGGGACATGATGTCGGCGGGCGTCCGGTAGTTGATGGTGAGCTCGCGGATCTCGAGGTCGTAGCGACCAGGGAGATGCGCGTCGATGTCGCTCCAGCGGCTCGGAGCCAGCGGCGATGACGCTTGCCCGAGGTCGCCCACGATGGTCATGGAAGCCCGCGGGCACCGGCGGGCGAGCATCCGCCACGCCATCGGAGCCAGCTCTTGAGCTTCGTCCACGACCACATGCGCCCACGTTCGAGTCCACGGGGTGAGCTCCTCCTCCTCCTCGTACACGTCCCAGCGGCTGTCGCGCACGAGTGCCAGCTCTCGATCGGCGAACTCGGAGGCGGCGTCGAGGTCGTCGGCGAGCTGGGACATGTTGAAATCCGTCCAACCGTCGGCGTCCTCCTGCCGGCGGGCGCGTGGCATGTCGCCCACCAGGACCTGGGCCTCGTCGATGAGGGGGATGTCTTCGATCGTCCATCGAACCCGGCTGGCTGACGCCGATCGCTCACGGTGTAGGCGGGCCACATCGTCGGAGGTGAGTCCATCGGGGGTCGCCGACCGGAGCAGTGCTCGCGACCCGAACAGATCGTGCAGCAGCTCGTGGGGTGTCAGCAGCGGCCAGATCCGCTCGAGCACCTCGCGGTACTCAGGTGTCCTGCGGATTGCCGCAACCATGTCATCTCGCGCCTCGTTGCGAAACGCTGGGTCCGAGAGGCGATCCGCGGTGCTGCTGTGCGCGCCCCCGCCCTGTTCGCCGTCATCGTGGCCCGACTGCGCTTTGGCCATCCGCTTGGCCCAGATCCGGAAGAGTGTCGTATGTATCGACCTCTCCACCGACGCCCGGCGCTCGTTGTGCGTGCCCCGTCGCCTCCGGACCCGGTCGACGATGCTGCGCGTCATCCCTGGTGTCAGCCGCAGCACGTGACCTCCGTAAGGGATCCCGATGACACGGGAGAGCGGTCGCTCACGATCGGACACTGCGTTGGCCAGCAGTGTGGCCATCTCCGGTGACCCCTTCACGCGGGCGACGGCCGGCGTGTCGTGGCCGGTGGTGCGCGTCGGTGGGACGAGCCCAGCCAGGGTGGCCATGGTGACTGCCTCCTCGCCGAGTGAGGGAAGAACCCGCTCGACGTAGCGGAGAAACAGTGGTGATGGGCCGACCACCAGGACGCCGTGATCCTGGAGCTGCAGCCGGTGGGTGTAGAGCAGGTAGGCGACGCGGTGCAGCGCTACGGCCGTCTTGCCTGTTCCGGGCCCTCCCTGGACCACGTGGACACCGGCGAGTTGAGAACGGACGATCAGGTCCTGCTCGGCCTGGATGGTGGCAACGATGTCGCTCATGCGCCCGGTGCGCTCACGATCGACCGCGGCGAGAAGGGCCGCCTCGCCCACGAGCAGGAGCCCGGCATCTTCGGCCGCAACCCCGTCGAGCAGCTCGTCGTCGAGAGCAAGCACCCTTCGGCCCCGACAGATGAGGTGACGGCGCCGGACCAAACCCATCGGGTCGGCGGCGGTGGCCCGGTAGAAGGACTCGGCGATCGGCGCTCGCCAGTCGACGACGAGGGGTTCGTGGTCGGCGTCATGCACTCCGATGCGACCGATGTGGTGCGACATCGGCCCCACTCGGCTGTCGTTCTCGTCGCCCGCGGCATCGCTGTCGTACGAATCGAAGTCCATCCGTCCGAACACCAGCGGTTGGTCGTCACCCACGTGGAGATCGGCGAGTCGGCGTTCCTGGCTGTGGATCAGCTCCTCGCGATCGAGGAACATCTGGCCATGGCCGCCGGGATCGTCGGCCAACGCTTGGCGGGCCAACCGCTCGGCGGCGACACGCAGCTCCTCGAGTCGGGTGTAGGCCCGGTCGACGTGGGCCTGTTCGGCCTCGAGCTCGGCCCGAGCGAGATCAGTCATTGGTCCGGTCATTGGTCCGGAAAGACCTGCGGTGCGTGTCGTGAATCAGTCATCCTGCCCCCAGAGAACGGACCAGGATACCCCTTCGACGGTGCGGTCCAAAAGGAGGTCAGCCCAGGCGGGCGATCAACGTGGCCTGGGCGTCGAGTTCGGCGAGCGTCGCGTCGCGTCCGGCGCTGGGAAGCCGAAACACCGTCTCGGTGACCCCGATCGACCCGAAGTGCTCGACCTTGCCCTGATCAGGCCACGAACCGAAGGGAACGATCTCGAAGGCCGTCGGATCGCGATCGGCGGCAGCCAGGTCATCGTGGAGCCGAGGGATGGCCGAGGTGAGACCTGCACCGCCGATGGGGATCCAGCCGTCAGCCCATCGAATGAGGTGCTCCCACAGACGAGGGCCGGTCCCTCCGCCCAGGAGCACCGGGACGTAGGTCTCGCCGGTGGCGCGTCGTTGGACTGGCTTCGGCCACTGCCAGCTGGGCTCGATCTGAACATGAGGACCGTGGTGGCTCGACACCTCATCGGCCCACAGCGATCGCATCGCCGCCACCTTGTCTTCGACGATGGCTCTACGAGCCGTGAAGTCGACGCCGTGGGCTTCGATCTCATCGCGGTTCCAGCCGAACCCGACGCCGTAGACGGCGCGACCGCGGCTGACGTGATCGAGGGTGGCCGCCGCCTTGGCCGTGGCGATCACATCATGCTGGGCCAAGACGGAGATTCCGGTCCCGATCCGGAGCCGCGATGTGACCGCGGCTGCGGTGGCAAGCGCCACCCATGGGTCGAGGGTTCGCCGGTACTCCTCGGCCAGCTCGGAATCGCCGGTCGGCGGCGGGGTCAGACGGCTCGTGGGGATGTGGGTGTGCTCGGGAACCCACAGCGAGTCGAAGCCACGCTCTTCCACCGCCCGCGCCAATTCGGCGATGTCGATGGACTGATCCGTGGCGAAGATGGTCACCCCGAAGCGCACGCCGGGACCGTAGCCTTCCGCGATGGCCCGCACCCCGTCCGGTCGCATCACCGTCGAAGACGTGGCCACCCGCGCCGGTGTGTCCGTTGCCACGGTCAGCCGAGCGCTGCGGGGCATCTCCAACGTGTCGGAGACAACGCGGGCCAAGGTCCTGCGGGCCGCCATCGAGCTCGACTACCGCATAGACCGGGCCGCGGCTTCCCTAGCCAGTGGGCAGCGGCGCGCACTCGGAGTCATCGCCCCCATCGGCAACGGTCCACAGATCAGCGACGTACTGGGCGGCATCGACGAGATCATCGGCACCACCGATCAGGATCTCATGATCGTCAGCGGCGTCGACCCGGGACCCCACCGGATCCACTCGTTGCGCAGCGGTGTCGATGGCATCGTCATCATCGCGTTGGGGCGCGGTCCCGACGAGCTCACCGATCTGGTCGGTGGAGAGCTGCCCACCGTGGTCATCGGTCCCAAGATCCACCACTGTCGTTCGATGGTCATCGACGAGGCCGGCGCCGCGGCGGCGTTGGTCGACCTGCTCGCCGATCGAGGTCATCACGACATCGCGGTGCTGGGCGTCGACCCGTCCAGTGCCAGCTCGACGCCGATCGCTGCGGTTCGTCGCGCGGCGTTCATCGAGCGACTAGAAGCTCGGGGCCGGACCCCGCGTGTCGTGCTCGATGTCACCGATTCAGTCGAGGGGGGGATGGCTGTCGCCGAGGTGCTGCTGGACAACGAGGCAGTCACCGCGGTGTGCTGTGCAACTGACCTCATCGCTTTCGGCCTGCTCACGGCGGCACACCAGCGGGGGCTCAAGATCCCCGATCAGCTCAGCGTCGTCGGCGTAGACGATCGCGACGCATCGCTGGCCTTCGGCCTCACCACCGTACGTCAGCCATTGGCTGACGCCGGTCGGCGCGCCACGGTGTGGTTGCTTTCAGAGCTGGGAGTGGTCGACGCTCCGGTAGGCCCGATGGAGCAGTGGAGCCACCTCCCGTGGCAGCTCGTCGAGCGAGCCACGGTGGCCACTCGCTGACAGACTCCAGCCGATGACGCCCACCAGGACCACGACGACGGCCACTGATCTCGCGACCAACGCCGGGATCTGTGACGGCCGGGTGGTGATCGTCACCGGTGCCGGCCGAGGCCTCGGGCGGGCCCACGCCCTCGCCTTCGCCGCCGAGGGGGCCCAGATCGTCGTCAACGACCTGGGCTCCGAGCTCGACGGCACCCCCACTCCCGGCTCGCCGGCGGCCGAGGTCGCCGCTGAGATCTCCGATGCCGGTGGTGCTGCGGTAGTCAACGGCGACGACGTCAGCACGTGGGACGGTGCTCAGCGCCTCGTCACCACCGCCCTCGAGTCGTTCGGACGGCTCGATGTCTTGGTCAACAACGCCGGAATCGTGCGCGATCGCATGTTGGTGAGCACGTCGGAGGAGGAGTTCGACGCCGTCATCGCCGTACACCTGAAAGGCCACTTCGCCACCGCCCGCCATTCCGCCGCTCACTGGCGCCAGGAGTCGAAAGCCGGCCGCCAGCCCGACGCTCGGATCATCAACACGTCATCAGGCGCGGGGCTGATGGGATCAGTCGGTCAAGCCAACTACTCGGCGGCCAAGGCCGGCATCGTGGGGCTCACGCTGGTTCAAGCAGCCGAGCTTGCTCGTTACGGCGTCACCGCCAACGCGCTGGCGCCGGCGGCGCGCACCCGGATGACCGAGCAGGTGTTCGCTGCCACCATGGCCGCGCCCCGCTACGCAGACGACTTCGATGCCATGGCACCGGAGAACGTCTCACCCCTCGTCGTGTGGCTGGGCTCATCGCAGTCGGCCGGGGTGACCGGGCGGGTGTTCGAGGTCGAAGCCGGAAGGATCAGTGTCGCCGACGGGTTTCAACACGGCCCCGAGATCGACAAAGGCGCCCGTTGGGAGCCGGCCGAGCTGGGACCCGTCGTGGCCGAGCTGCTCGCCGCGGCTCCACCACCGGCGCCGGTTTACGGAGCTGGTTGAGGGCGACGCAGAGAACGTCGGTCAGATGCGCTCGACGATCATGGCCATGCCCTGGCCACCTCCGACGCACATGGTCTCGAGGCCGTAGCGGCCGTTGGAGTCCTCGAGGCCGTTGAGGAGGGTGGTCATGATGCGGGCACCGGTCATGCCGAAGGGGTGGCCCAGCGCGATGGAGCCGCCATTGGGGTTGAGCTTCTCCCACGGGATCTTCAGCTCGTCAGCGGAGGGGATGACCTGAGCCGCGAAGGCCTCGTTGATCTCCACGATGTCGATGTCCTCGATCGACAGGCCGGCACGCTCGAGGGCCTGCGTCGAGGCGTCGATCGGTCCCAGGCCCATGATCTCGGGGTTGAGGGCTGAGACGCCGCTCGACACCACTCGGGCCAACGGCTCGATGCCGAGGGCCTCAGCCGTGATGTCGCTCATGACCACGACGGCGGCGGCGCCATCGTTGAGCGGGCAGGCGTTTCCGGCGGTGACCTGGCCGTCGGGCCGGAACACGGGCTTCAGCTCAGCCAGCTTCTCCTTCGTGGTCCCCTCCCTCGGCCCGTCGTCCCGGCTGACAGCGGTGCCGTCGGGAGTGGTGACCGGAGTGATCTCCCGCTCGAAGAACCCGTTCTCCTGGCTGGTCACTGCCCGCTGCTGGGACAGCGCCGCGAACTCGTCCATCCGCTCTCGTGACACGTTCTTGTACTGCACCACGTTCTCGGCCGTCTGGCCCATGGCGATGTAGACATCGGGCAATCCCGAAGGCGGCTGCCAGGCATCGGATCCCTCCCCGCTGCGCGCCGCGGTGCGGGCCTCGGCCTCGGCGAAGTCGGGCTGGTGGGGGCCGACATCGCTGGCACCGTGAAGGAAGCGGCTGACCGTTTCGACGCCGCCGGACACGAACACGTCACCCTCGCCGGCCCTGATGGCGTGGGCGGCCATGCGGATGGTCTGAAGCGACGACGAGCAGTAGCGGTTCACGGTCACGCCGGGGGCGTCGAGGCCGGCCAGGATGGCGGCGACGCGGGCCACGTTGTAGCCAGCTTCTCCCGCCGGCTGGCCACAACCCCAGATGACGTCCTCGACGAGAGCGGGGTCGAGGTTGGGCACCTTGTCGAGCACCGCGTTGATGGCGATGGCCGAGAGATCATCGGGCCGCATCTCCCTGAGCGACCCCTTGTTGGCGCGGCCGATGGGCGTGCGGGCGGTGGAGACGATCACGGCTTCAGGCATCTGGCTTCCTTCGTTCGGCCCGGGCGGCCGTCATGTGCGACGAGTCCCGGTGTGGTCCCGGCTGGTGGCGCCATGGTGCCACCGTCGCCAGGTGCAACACAGATCGAGGGGCCTGACTTCCAGGTCATGGATCGTGATGGCACCATGACGAGATGCCGATGCGGACCGACTGCCGCTACTACGAGAGTCGCACCTATCCCAACGGGGACACCGTGCGGAAGTGCGACCTCGACCTGGCGCCTGAGGCACCGTGGCGGTGCCCGGCCGACTGCGCGAAGTTCGAGCGCCGCTCCGACATCGCTTGGAACTACGGATCGCTCACCCACACCGCCGGTCCCGACGAGCCCCCCGGTCTCGATGAGGGTGCGGCCGACCTCTTGGACCTGGCCGAGGACATCCTCAACCAGGCTGCTCCCCGCATCGTGGCCGAGGTCGAGGCCGACCGAGCGCAGTCGCGCTCAGCGGGCCAACGACTTCGGCGGTGGCTCAGGTCACGTCGACGTCGCTGAGCCAGCGATCCCGACCGGGGCGACCAGAGGTCAGTCGCCTCCGAAGTGGGCGTCGCGCTTCTCCATGAACGCCATCATCGCTTCGACGAGGTCGTTCGATTGGAGGAACGCAGAGTTCCAGAGGCCCACGTACTCCAAGCCTTCCTGCACGGTCATGTCGCGACCGGCCCGCAGCACGTGCTTGGTGCCCTGAACGACGAGAGGTGAGTTGGCCGCGATCTCGGAGGCCATCTCCTGCGCCGCCTTCACGACGGCTTCGGCGTCGGGGTGGACGTCGTTGACGAGTCCGATCTCCCGGGCGCGTTCGGCGTCGATGTCCTTGCCGGTGTAGGCGAGCTCGGCCACGTGGCCGGCAGCGATGACGCGAGGAAGCCGCTGAAGGGTACCGAGGTCGGCGACGATCCCGACCTTGGTCTCCCGTACGCTGAACTTGGCGTCGGCAGCCGCAAGCCGGATGTCGGCCGACGTGATGAGGTCGATCCCACCGCCGATGACCCATCCGTGCACGGCCGCGATCACGGGCTTCGAACAACGTTCGAGCGAGCTGATGGCGTCCTGCCAGGGACCAACGCTCCCGAAGATCCCCATCGAGACCTTGGCGTGCGACGGCGGGCGCCGGTCGTCGCCGCCGCCGGTGGCGCCGCCGGCGAACTGGGAACCCATCTCCTTGAGATCGAGCCCGACGGTGAATGCCGGGCCCTTGGCGGCCACGACGACGGCGCGGACCTCGGGATCGCCAGCCAGTGCGGTCATGGCCCGGGGCAGGTCATCGAAGAAGGCGCGCCCCATCGCGTTGCGCGCCTGGGGGCGATCGAGCCACAGCGTGCCCACATTTCCGGCGACTTCGATCGATAGCACCTCGGAGGAGAACGTCATGGCCCGCCAGCGTAGGGCTACGCATCGATGCCCGGCCGACCTGACCTCTGTGCCATGCCGTTGCTCGGAGTGGGCTGGGGAGCGAGCAGACGCTCCCGGTAGGGTTGACCGCCGACCAGCGTCCGCCCCATTGACCTGTCGTCACCATGAAACGCCCGAGAGGACGCCCCCTGACCTCGTTCATCGCTGAATCCGCCGCCGCGCTGAGCGGTCCCGACTGGCTTCGGGACCGGCGGATGGCCGCGTTCGACGAGTGGGCGCGTGCAGCAAAGCCGACCACCTCTGATGAGATCTGGCGCTACAGCCGAGTCGACGAGCTCGACCTAGACCGGTGGGCTCCTCTGAGCGACTCCTCCACCACCGTCGAGGTTCCCGACGCCGTCCGCCCGTTGGTCGATGACCTCGGTGACCCCGAGGAGATCGTCGTCGTCCATCACGGCCGGATCAGCCACCACGCGGTGCACGGCCAGGACACCCTCATCGGACCGGTGCCCGATGCAGGCGCGCTCGGCCACGTGGCGGACGCGGTCGACGACGCCTTCCTGCATCTCCACGACGCCTTCCTGGTGGAACCACTCCAGATCACGATCCCGGCCCGACGCGTGGTCGAGGCACCGGTTGTCGCCGTGTTGTGGGCCGACGCCGAGGGCTCGGCCACCTTCCCCCGCCTCGTCATCGACGCTGGCGATCATGCACAAGCGACGGTGGTCGTGATGGTGGCCTCGGCCGATGTCGATGCCCTGGTAGTTCCGGTGGTCGAGATCCGGTCGGCGACGGGGGCTCACCTCACGGTCATCACGATCCAGACCCTCGGCCAGAAGGTGTGGCAGCTGGGCCGGCTGGCCGCCGACGTGGGTCGCGACTCCCGGGTCGAGCTGGCCACCGTGGCGCTGGGGGGGTCCTACGCACGGCTCCGGAGCGACACCAAGCTCCGCGAGCTGGGCGGCGAGGTGTCGCTGTCGGCCGCCTACTTCGGCGACCGCGACCAGATGCACGACTTCCGGACGCTCCAGGACCACGCCGCCGGCCGGACGTCGAGCGACCTTCTGTTCAAGGGAGCCGTCGACGACGAGGCCGCGGCCGTCTACTCCGGGCTCATCCGCATCCGGCCCGGCGCATCAGGTGCCTCGGCTCACCAGACCAACCGCACGCTGACCTTGTCGGACAAGTCCTGGGCCGAGTCCGTTCCCAACCTCGAGATACTCCACGACGACGTGCAGTGCAGTCACGCATCGGCCGTCGGCCCCATCGACGAGGACCAGCGCTTCTACCTCGAGAGCCGTGGCATCCCGCCCGAGGCCGCCGAACAGCTCGTGATCACCGGGTTCTTCGAGGAGGTCCTCACTCGCCTCCCCGCTGATCGGCTCCGGGCCCGGCTGCTGGCCGACCTCCAGGCCAAGTTCCGGCACACCTCGGCCCAAGGAGAAGCTCGGTGACAGCCCACACGCTGTTCCCGTTGGCCGAGCTCGCTGACGGCGAGGCCCGACGCGTCGTGATCGACGGCCGACCGATCGCCGTCGTCCGCCTCGGCGAATCGGTGTACGCGCTGGAAGACACGTGTTCCCATGCCGCGGTGCCGCTCTCGGAGGGCGAGGTCGATCCTGACATGGAGACCATCGAGTGTTGGAAGCACGGCAGCACCTTCGGGCTGGCCGATGGCGAACCCCAGTGCCTGCCCGCTACCCAGCCGGTGCCCGTGTACACCGCCTCCGTCGTGGCCGGCGACGTCGTGGTGGAGGTGTCATGAACGGTCTCGCCATCTCCGGGCTGCGGGTCGAGGTCGACGGCACGGCGATCCTCACCGGCATTGATCTCGAGGTGCCCGCCGGCGAAGTGCACGCCGTCATGGGGCCGAACGGGTCGGGCAAGTCCACGCTCTCCCATGTGCTGATGGGGCGACGCGGGTACGACGTCGTCGGTGGAACGGTCACCCTCGACGGTCGCGACCTGTTGGCCCTGCCCACCCACGAGCGCGCCCATGCTGGTCTCTTCCTGGCCTTGCAGTATCCCGTCGAGGTACCCGGCGTCTCGCTGCTCGACGCGCTCACCGCGTCGCTGTCGGCCGCCGGCCGTCCGTCGGATACGGTCGGCGGCGACCTGGCCCGTGAGGCCGAGCGCATCGGCTTCGACCCCCAGTTCTTGGAGCGTCCCCTCAACGTCGACCTCTCCGGTGGCGAGAAGAAGCGGAACGAGACGCTCCAGATGGCCGTGCTCAAGCCCACCATCGCCGTACTCGACGAGATCGACAGCGGACTCGATGTCGATGCCATGCGCGCCGTCTCCCGCCGAGTGCGCGACGCCGTCGACGAGGACGGTCTGGGGGTGCTCGCCATCACGCACTACTCCCGGCTGCTCGAGGAGCTACGTCCCGATGTGGTCCACGTCATCGTCGGCGGTCGCATCATCCGATCGGGCGGCCCCGAGATCGCCGCCGAGCTCGAGGCGACGGGCTACGCCACCTATCGCCAGCACGACCCCGCTACTGCTGCGTCGACCAATGGAGGCGGGACCATCACCGGCGACGACCCGTTCGCCGATCCTTTCGCCGACCCGCTGGCCTGACCAACGATTCTCAATGCAGCATTGCATTGGAACCACATCAGCCAGCGGGTGCGGTCGTGGTCGTTGTCGTCGGCCCCGCCGTCGTGGTCGTCGTGGTGGTAGTCGTCGTGGTGGTGGTGGTGGGCAAGACGGTGGTGGGCGGGGTGGTTGTCGTGGAGGTGGAGGAGGTCGACGTCGTCGTCGGCGCCACCGTCGTCGTGGTGGTCGTGGGTGCGGTCGTGGTGGTCGTCGTTGTGGTCGTGGTCGTGGTCGTGGTCGTGGTGGCGCGGCTGGTGAACGGCGTGGGGGTGGACGCGCCGATCACGTACACGGGGGTGCCGTTGGGCACCATGTCGGGCAGCCACTCGGCGGCCGCCATGTTGATGCGCACACAGCCGTGGCTGGCCGGGTATCCGGGAACGCTGCCCGAACCGTGCACGGCGATGCCGCCGTTGAAGTAGAGCGGGTTGTAGAGACGGCCGAGCGGCGCGTCTCGCCACCCCTCGATTCGGCGGGTGATCCGGAACCGCCCGTCGGGCGTGCGGGCGTCGCCGCTGTTGCCGTTCTCCGAGTAGGGCCGCTCGTTGCCGCTGCTGGCGTTGAGGACACCGACGAAGAGGTCGTCGACGATGACGAACAGCACCTGGCGGTTCTTGTCGAACTCGAGCCGGGTCGGTTCGGCGTCGGGCATGAGCGGTGTTGGTACCGACGCCGTCTCGAGCCTGGCTTCGGTGGTGTCGTCGACTCGCCCGGTGCGCTCGAGGCCGTGCAGCTTCTGGAAGGCCATGACGGCCTGGGCGGTGAGGTTGCCGTACCTTCCGTCGATCGTGCCCGGGTGGAGCCTGAGATCGGTAAGCCGGCGCTGCAGGGCGGCGACCTGCTCGCCGGTAGCTCCCGGCTGGAGCCCGGGGATGGTCGTGGTCGTGGAGTCGGCGGGCTCCGTCGTCGACGTGGTGGTCGACGCCTCGGTGGTCGTCGCCGAGCCATCCCCGACGATGGGCGTGGCGCCGGCTGCCCCGGTGGTGGCGTCCCCGCCCGACGTACAGGCCGAGGCGGTGAGCGCGACGGCGACGATCAGGCCTCGCGCTCGGGGCCACGGAGGACTCACGGGTTCGAGGGTACTGGTCGGGATCGGATTGGTGCCTGCCAACGATGCATCTGCCGGTCGTGAGGCGCGACGATGGGTCCATGGCTGACATCGACGTACCCCCCGGCTGGGAGATCATCGACGGGCACCTGCACCGCGACCTCACCTTCGCTGACTTCAGCGAGGCCTTCGCGTTCATGACCCGGGTGGCGATCATCGCCGAGAAGCTGAACCACCACCCCAACTGGAGCAACGTCTACAACCGTGTCCACATCGAGCTCTACAGCCACGATGCCGATGGCCTGACGTCGCGCGATGAGCGGTTCGCCGAGGCGGTCAACGGCTTGGTGGACTGACGGAGACCGGCGGTCGTCGGCTCCTCGTGGTCAGGGTTTCCCTGCTGCGTCAGGGGGCCAGGACGACGTCCCGGTCGGCGAGCGAACCCGCCGGGGTGCCTGAGCCGACGGTCACCGCGCCGGTGGCCGGGCAGAAATCCCCGGCCAGGAGGTTGGCGGCGAGGGTCTCGGGGGTGGCGGGGTTGGCGCTCGGCAGCGGGCCACCGGCCATGGCGCTGACCGTGCACATCGCCTCGTAGCCCGAGAGGGTTCGGGCCCGGCCGACCACAGCATCGTGGGAACCCTGGTCGGGGCTGATCATGGTGAGTCGCAGGGCCAGGCGGTCCATGGGCGACGGTGCCCCGGTTTCGTCGTCGAGCCCGTCGGCGTCGAGGTCGTCGAGGTCGAACAGCTCCACGATGCGTCCCTCTTGCGGCCAGTCGATGAGCGACGCGGTCTCGAACCGCCAGAAGCCGTGCTCGATGCTGCCATCGGTGGCCAGGTCCCGACCGTTGAGGAGACATGAATCGGTCCTACACGGGTTCACCCGGTTGGCGTGGGTGTGACCGGCGATCCAGGCCACCACGGTGGAGCCGTCTCGTCCGAGGAGACGATCGATCTGTTCGGCTCGCACCTCGATGCGGGAGAGATCGGCCGAGTACTGCTCCTCGATGAAGGTGCGATCCGGGTGGTGGCTGAACACGAAGACCGGTTCGCCCGCTGCCTCGGCGGCGGTGAGCTCGGCGGTGAGCCAGTCGAACTGGTCCTGGCTCACGTAGCCGGCCTCGAGACCGGTCGGGTTGGTGACCTCTCCGCCGTCGACGCCCGGGACGGGTGCCACCGCGGCGGCCATGTCGCCGTCCACGCCGCTCCACGTCGTGTCCAACACGATGAACCGGGCCATGCTGGCGAGACTGGCCGTGCTGGCGGCACCGACCGCGCCGTCGGCACCGACCGCGAGCGGCACCAGGAACGAGTACCAGCCGTCGTTCTGGTCGTCGTTGTCGCCGAGGCGGCCCCCCTCCACGTTCCCGAAACCGAAGCCTTCCTCCCCGCCGCTGAAGAGCCACTCGTTGATGAACTCGCGCTTGGACTGGAGGAAGTAGCGGCCGAAGGTGGCGAGTGCTGGACCCATCGGTGCCTGGTAGGTGACCGTGCCCTTGACGATGGCGTCGTGGTTGCCGAACGCGGCGTAGAACGGCATTCCCAGACCCTCGTTGCCCGAGTCCTGGAGGGCCGGAGGGAGCCCGGCGGCGATGTTGGACGAGCCGTTGGCCGCCGCGGTGGCCGCCGACTCCAGGGCCTGGCGGAGCGCCCGGGTGGTGTTGAGCTGGTAGGTGGCGTCACCTTCGACGTCGGGACCGACGGTGCCGCCGCCGCTGGGTTGCTGGGCGTCGGCGATGAGGCGGCCGGTCGGGATGGCCATCAGCTCGGCGGGGATCGGGCAGTCGGAGCCATCGAGGCCACGGGGATCCTCGGTGTCGTCGTGGACGAGGTAGCCGCACGCGGCCTCGAAGGCGGTGGGCTGGTTTGCGACTCCATCAACGTTGTCGATCACCCGGCGAACGACGTTGAGCCAGTTGGTGTCGGTGATGTCGCCGGTGGTGATCGTCAGCGCCAGCGGAACCGTTTCGTGGCAGGCGTTGAGTGTGTGGAACATTCCGTCGAGCACCTCGTCGGTGAACTCCTCGTTGAGGAAGGTGGCCGACGTGTTGCCGATGGCGGGGTCGAGCACCACCTCGGTGACGGTGCCGTTGGCGAGGTCGGGACCGTCGTCATCGATGATGTGCGTGTCGGAGAGGTCGCCGAACCGCAGGATCGGCACGGCCCCGTTCAGGATCGGCACGGCCCCGTCCAGGTTGGTGTCCAGGTTGGTCTCGGGATCGCCGCCTTCGCTCAGGTACAGCTCCACGTGGCCGGTGCCCGGCGCGTCCCCGTTTGCGTCGCCGGCACATCGCTCGTCGCCGGTGTTGGGCTCCACCGCGTCGGGAGGGAGCGACAACCCGGCGTCGGCGGCGGCGACCAGGGGAGCGACAGCGGCGACGGCGGTGAGGGCAGCCAGGAGGGCGGGACGGAAGCGGCGAGCCATGGTGGAACCTTCTCGGGATGTCGATGTGCGCACGGACCCCCGGGCGCGTTGGAACGTGCTGATGGAGGGTTCGACAAGAGAAGCGGTGGCTCCTGCCCGACCAGCCGGTCAGACGCTGGCGGCCTCGTCAAGTCCCTGCCCGAGCGTGTTCCACGAGAGCGTGGCGCACTTGATGCGCACCGGAAACTTCACCACGCCTTTGAGGGCTTCGAGGTCGCCGAGGGTCACGCCCTCGGGCAGCAGCGAAAGTGGATCCGCCGGCGGGCCGTCCCCCTCGCCTTCGAGCGAGGACTCGTGGATCGACATCATGGCCTTGAAGGCCCGGATCATGGCTCGAGCCTCGTCGACGGTGCGGCCCTTCACCGCCGCGGTCATCATCGAGGCCGATGACTGGCTGATCGAACACCCCTGGCCCGCCACCATCACGTTCGAGACGGTGTCTCCGTCGACCTGGAGGGTGAGCACGATCTCGTCTCCGCACAGCGGGTTGAAGCCCTCGACGCGCTGCGCAGGGGGCGACGGCAGCTCACCACGGTTGCGGGGGTTGCGGTAGTGGTCGAGGATGATCTCTCGGTACAGGTCTTCGAGGCCCGGCATCGGTGCTCCAGCTCAGTTCAGGGTCAGAAGGCGAAGAAGTTCTCGCACGCATCGAGGGCGTCGGCGAGGGCGTCGATGTCGTCACGGTCGTTGTACACGTAGAGGCTGGCACGGGCGGTGGCACCGACGCCGAGGTAGCGCATCAGGGGCTTGGCACAATGGTGCCCGGCCCGAACGCACACGTTGTGCTCGTCGAGCACCTGGCTGACGTCGTGGGCGTGCAGGTCGCCGAGCTGCATCGACAGCACGCCACCGCGTGCGGCCGGCTCCGACGGACCGTGAATGGTGAGACGGTCCTCGAACCGCTCCCCGAGGGTGCGCATGGCGTAGCCGGTGAGCTCGACCTCGTGGCGCCGCACGGCGGTCATGCCCAGCCTGCTGAGGTAGTCGACGGCTGCCCCCAGCCCGACCGCCTCGGCGATGGGTGGTGTACCGGCCTCGAACTTCCAGGGGATGTCGTTGGTGGTGAAGCTGTCCTTGCGAACGTCGCGGATCATCTCGCCGCCGCCGAGGAACGGCGGCATGGCTTCGAGCAGCTCGGCGCGACCCCACAGCACCCCGATGCCCGTCGGGCCACACATCTTGTGGCCGGTGAAGGCGAACAGGTCGGTTCCCATGTCGACGACATCGGTGGGGAGGTGTGGGACGTACTGGGCCCCGTCGACGAGCGTGATGGCGCCAGCGGCGTGGGCGGCATCGGTGAGGCGACGAATGGGGGTGAGGGTTCCCAGCACGTTCGACATGGCGCTGAAGCTCAGCAGCTTGGCCCCGTCCAGCAGCCGATCGAGATCGGTGAGGTCGAGCTGGTCATCGTCGCCGAGCGGGATCCAGCGGATCTCGATTCCCTGCCGATCGGCGAGCATGAGCCACGGCACGATGTTGGCGTGGTGCTCGAGCTCGGTGAGCACCACGGCATCACCCTGGGCCAGGTTGGCGCCGCCCCACGCATAGGCGACGAGGTTGATGGCCTCGGTGACGTTCTTGGTGAAGACGCATTCATTGGCCGATGGGGCGCCGACGAATGACGCCACCTTGGCCCGGGCCTCCTCCATACGCCGCGTTGCTTCCTCGGCGATGCGGTACACGCCACGGTGCACGTTGGCGTAGGAGGTCTGGTAGAGGTCGTCCATGGCGTCGAGCACGCACTGCGGCTTCTGCGACGATGCCGCCGAGTCGAGGAACACCAGCCGCTTGTTGTCCTGCCGTCGGGCAAGGAGCGGGAAGTCGGCCCGGATTGCATCCACGTCGAGACCGGACGAATCGGTGGGGGGTACGTCAGCCGCGGACACACCGGTGCGGGACAGGCTCATTTGAACGCCTCGTAGCCGTCAGCTTCGAGGCGGTGAGCCAGATCGGGCCCGCCGGACTCCACGATGCGGCCATCGATGAGCACGTGGACCACGTCGGGCTCCAGATGCTCCAACAGACGCTGGTAGTGGGTGATGAGCACCACCCCGAGCTCGGGCCGAGCGTCGCGCACGGCGTGAACGCCCTTGGCCACCACACGCAGTGCGTCGATGTCGAGACCGGAGTCGGTCTCGTCGAGCACCGCCAGATCGGGTTCGAGGATGGCCATCTGGAGGATCTCGTTGCGTTTCTTCTCGCCACCGGAGAACCCCTGGTTCAGATGGCGGTCGGCGAAGGCGGGATCCATCTCGAGACGTTCCATCCACTCCATGATGTTGAGCCGAAGCTCGAGGAGCGACAGGTCGACGCCCTTGCGGGCCGACAGCGCTTGGCGGAGGAACTGGATGACGGGGACGCCCGGGATCTCCTCGGGATACTGGAAGGCCAGGAACATCCCGGCCTTGCCCCGCACCTCAGTCGGCCAGTCGACGATGTCGTCACCCTTGAACCGGATGGCGCCGGCGGTGACGACGTACTCGGGGTGACCGAGCAGGGCGTTGGCCAGCGTGCTCTTGCCGGAACCGTTGGGCCCCATGATGGCGTGGATCTCGCCGGTGCCGACCGTGAGGTCGATGCCGCGCAGGATCTCGGCGCCGTCGGCGCCGGCGCGCAGGCCGTCGATCTCGAAGAGGGGGGCGGGGTCGGTCACGGCGTCGAGTGTATTAGCACTACCTCGGTAGTGGAAATAGGAAATCTGTACGGACAATCATGGCAGCCAGCCGCCGATGCACGCCGCCCGGCGTCTTGATGCCCGGCGATCAGCCGGCGTGATCGGTGTGATCGGTGAGCATCTCAGCTCGGGAGCACCCACGCTGGGCCCGCGGCACCCACCACCGCCGTGAGGTCGAGCCACACATCGCTGACTTCGGCTGCTGCCTTCGCCTCCCCCAGCGCCTGGTTCTCGAGCGGCGTCCTCGGCATGCCCAGCGAGCCGCCGTCTTCGGCGCATGCGGCATCCGCCCCGAGGTGGGTGAACGAGCCGGTGACCACGGTCCATGACATGCCCGTCCAGCAAGCTGCTCCGCCGAGAGGTGTCCCGCACGGCTGGGCGGCGAAGCGATCGGACCCGTCGTGGGCACCGCAGTCACCTTCCGCCGGCACCGCCGACTCGGCCGTCCACGACCACAGGGTGGTGGTGAGCCGTCCATCCGACGGCGACCACTGGTCGAAGCTGGGCATGTTCACCCCGCACTGCACCATGGCACTGGCGACCGCAGGCGTCACCGGCGGCCCGGCGGCGCCGGCCATGCGCGACAACCAGGTTGAGTCCTCGTGGTGGCGGACCCAGCCGGGCCGGTCGGCGTCGTAGCCGCCGTTGCAGCCGGGGTACGAGTAGCCGTCACCGACCTGCCCGTTCACCGTCCGCCGTCCCCCCGGCGACGGTCCGCCTGGCCCGCCGTTGCTGAAGGCGATGTCGTTCCACCCGCCGCCGGCGCACGAGGAGAAAACGACGACCTGGCGACCTGCCTCCCGCACTTCATCCAGCGAGTGGTCCAGCGGGAGTCCGACGCAGGTGCCGCCCGCCACGGCCCCGAACGCGTCGCCGGGCCGCCACAGGAGATCCCGGCCGGCGCCGCCCGCGGATCCCATGGTCGACTCCAGGGCGGCGACACCGGCGGCGTGGCCGTCGTCGCCATCCATGTGGTCCTCGATCTCGAGGATGATCACATCGCCCGGGTTGGCGTCTAGCCACACCCGCAGGTCGGCGAGGGCGGTGGCGAAGGGCTCCTCGATCGTGCAGCCCTCGTGGCCCACGATGCCCAGGCCGCCGTGGCACATGATCGGAGCGACGCCGCCACCCTCCAGCGAGGGGAAGGTGTGGACATCGAGCTCCAGCCCTCGGATGTCCATCCGGAGCTGGTCGACCATCGACCACTGGTGGTTGGCGTCGAGACCCGACAGCGACGGTCGACGCGATGCGTTGTTGAAGGAGTTGTGGGTCGACAGCACGAGGGAGTCGGCGAGGGGAACCGCCAGCATCAGCTGGCGTTGGAGCCGGTGGGCCTCGGCGGTCGCGGAGGCCTCGTACTCGGCCACCAGGTCGTCGGTGATCAGCTCGCCGTTGAGGTACGCGCACACCTCGTCACCGGCGGCGTCGGGTGTGATGTAGCGGCACACGTGGCCGGCGCCGGTGGCCAGAGCCGACCAGCTCCGGCACTCGCGCTCGTCGCGACCGTCTTGGCGGCACTGGTCGGCTACGTCGTGCACCGACGGCGACACAGTGGGGTCGGTCGGGTCGCCGGCATCGGCAGCGACCACGCTGCCCGACAGCCCAAGGGTGAGCGCGACAACCAGCGGCAGGAGACGGGAAGCCATGCTCACCAGTTCCACATCGGGGTGCCGATGTCCTACCCCGACCTGACCGGAGGGGCCGGCCCCGCCGACGTCACGAGTGGTCGCGGAGGGCTTCCTTCCACGATCGGAACCGGTCGTGGGGCCGGCCGTCGGGGCCGGCGCCCCCGCTGTCGCCGCCGGCGCGCAACACGAACTCGAACGTCCGGGTGAGGTCGTGGCGGCGGACGGCGACATAGACGGCGTCACCTTTGGCTGGACCCGACCGCCACAGCAGCCAGCCGTTGATCTCGCGTTTGTACATGGCGTCGCCGGTGTCGAGGCCGTGACGGCTCGCGACCTCGAGCACCGCGGTCGGTGCTTCGACCCACGCCGAGGCGGGGATGTTGCGATCGCGGGTGGGGAGCGGCGGGAGCTCCGCGGTGTGGACCGGCGTGCTGTCGACCGGTCGCTGATCGGCGGGCCGTGCCCGGAAGGTTCCAGGGGGCGGGCCGGAGGTCACCAGCCCCGCTCCACCCACTCATCGAAGTGTGGCCGCTCGGCGCCGATGGTGGTGTCGTCGCCGTGACCGGGCAGCACCATGACCTCGTCGCTGAGCGCGCGGTAGAGCCGGTCCTCGATCGATCTCATGATGGTGGGGAAGTCGCCACCCTCGAACCGGGTGGCACCGGCTCCGCCGGGGAAGAGGGTGTCACCGCTGAACAGCAGCGGGCGCCCCTCGAGCCGGAAGCTCATCGACCCCGGGGTGTGGCCCGGTGTGTGGATGGTGCGGAGGTTCAGACGGCCGACCTCGATGATCGAGTCGTCCTCCATCACCTCGTCGTAGGCCGGGAGCATCGCCGCGTCCTCGGCCGTTATGGCCACCGAGTACCCGGCATCACGTACGGCGGGGACGGCCTGGATGTGGTCCCAGTGACCGTGGGTCTCGATAACCTTGGTGACCCCGAGCCTCGAGCACATCTCCAGCAGCCGCTCGTGTTCGTTGGCGGCGTCGATCAGAGCGGCGTCGCCGGTCTCGGTGCACCGGATCACGAACACGTTGTTGTCCATCGGACCCACCACCACCTTGTGGACCTCGACGCCGGAGTCGGACCAGTGCAGCGTTCGCATGGGCCCCATCGTCGCGCACCGCGTTGGCTCTTGACCGCGCGGTCTAGTAAACACGTCGCCGCACGAACAGCCGTCTGCGCCACGGTCCAGCTGGCCGTGGCGATCTGAAAGGGTCACATCGGTGAACTTCGCCTTCAGCGAGGAGCAGGAAGCTCTCCGCGACGCCGTCCGGTCGTTCCTCGAGGACAAGTCCCCAGAGTCAGAGGTTCGCCGCCTCATGGAGACCACCGAGGGGTATGACCCCGCGGTGTGGCAGCAGATGGGCAAGGAGATGATGTTGCAAGGCCTCCACATCCCCGAGGGGTACGGCGGCCAGGGCTACTCCTACATCGAGCTGGTCGTCGTGCTCGAGGAGATGGGCAAGGCACTGCTGTGCGCCCCCTACTTCAGCACCGTCGTGCTGGCCGCCAACACGTTGCTCCACAGCGGCGACGAGGACGCCAAGAAGGCCCACCTGCCCGGCATCGCCAGCGGCGAGACCATCGCCACCGTCGCCTTCACCGAGGACAACGGCCGCTGGGACGAGGAGGGCGTCACCCTCGAGGCCGCGGCATCGGACGGTGGTCACACCCTGTCGGGCCACAAGATGTTCGTGCTCGACGGGCACACTGCCGACCTCATCATCGTTGCCGCCCGCACCGCGGCCGGCGTCTCGCTCTTCACAGTGGCCGGTGACGCCGCCGGCCTCACCCGCACCCCGCTGTCCACCATGGATCAGACTCGCAAGCAGGCCCGGCTCGAGTTCGAGAACACGCCGGCCACCCTCGTCGGCACCGACGGCGGCGGGTGGGCCGTCCTCGAGTCGGTGCTCGACCTCGTGGCCGTCGGCCTGGCCGCTGAACAGGTCGGTGGTGCGCAGGTCTGCCTCGACACCTCCGTGCAGTACGCCAAGGACCGGGTGCAGTTCGGCCGTCCCATCGGCTCGTTCCAGGCCATCAAGCACAAGTGCGCTGACATGCTCCTCGAGGTCGAGTCGTCGAAGTCGGCGGCGTACTACGCCGGATGGTGCGCGGCCGAGATGAACGACGAGCTGCCCACCGTCGCCTGCCTGGCCAAGAGCTACTGCTCGGAGGCCTACTTCCACTGCGCCGCAGAGAACATCCAGATCCACGGCGGCATCGGCTTCACCTGGGAGCACCCGGCGCACCTCTACTTCAAGCGGGCCAAGAGCTCCGAGCTGCTGTTCGGCGACCCGTCCTACCACCGAGAGCTCCTCGCCCAGCGCCTCGGCATCTGAGCCACCCACGCGGGTCTCGACATCTGGGCGGGCGCACGAGCAGACTCAGGGCATGGCTGTCGTGGTCGGCGCGCTGATCCTGGCGCTGGTGTTCGTCATTGCCGCCGTGGTGATCGGTCGTGAGGCGCACCGGCTCGATGCTCAGCCGCCCCGGGCGGTGTTCAACCTCGAGGAAGCGGTCGAGTTCGTCGCCCGTCAGCTGCCGTTCGAGGTGTCGGCCGAGATCTCATATGACGAGGTGCGATCGTTGCTTCGCTGGCATCTCGAGTTCCTGCGTCGCCAAGGTGCCACCGGCAACGGAGACGGATCCCAGTCCCCGGCGCCGATCCTGGTGGGCGGTGTCGAGGCCGTCGACCACCTGCTGAACCGGGCCGAGGCAACCGGGATGGCCCTGGAGTCGCGCCATGCTCACGCCGTGGTCGACGCTCAGCTCGCCTACCTGGAGACCATCGGCGTCGTCGGACCGGTTGCGGAGGCTCCCGACGGCGAGGACGCCGAGGACGACTGACAGCCGATAACGCGCCCCGCGGGACCGCGGCCTTGGCTACCATGCCCCCTACCAGAGAAGGGAGGTGGTCCATCTTGAACGACAGTTGTTGTAGGACCCTGGAGGTGACTGGCCGCTAGGTCAGCTTCGCTGGACCACTTGGCGAATCCACGCCGTTCACCCTCGCGTCCGACCAGTCGGGATCCGGTCCTACCCGACGTCAGCTCGTCGGCCTCGAGCCATTCCAGCTATCTATCGACGGTGACGGGGCGCTTCGGCGCCCCGTCACTGCGTTCCGGCAACGTAGATTGGCGCCAATGGCACGCCCCGGTCGCTTCGAACACCACCGCTGGCTCGGCGACAAGCGCACCCAGCTCGTCTACGACTGCGACACCTACCCCGATCAGTCGGCGATCGACGACATCGTCGAAGCCGAAGCCTTCGCCAGCTTCGCCCCCGACACCCTCCCCGAGGCTCGCAACCGCGGGTATCGGCTGGCGCCGGGCCACGCGGACACCGTCTCGGGCTGAGCACCACATCGGCGCCCCGGCTCCTCGTGGCGCCCGCCCGGCGTCGCCCACCGAGCTCGACCAACCGTCGGGCTGGCGGCCTTGTACCCTCAGCCTGGCCATGGACCTGCGGATCCCCACCACCGACGGCGTCAGCCTTGCCGCGCACCTGGCGCTTCCTCCGGCGCAGGCCCCCTACCCGGCGCTGGTGCTGTCGCACGGATTTCCGCTCGGGAAGCAGACAGCACGGAGCAGCGGGCTCACCTACCCCGAGCTGGCCGATGTGTTGGCAGAGCGGGCGGGATGGGCCGTCGTCACCTTCAACTTCCGGGGCACGGGCGAATCCAGTGGCGACTTCTCGCTCGCTGGATGGCGCGACGACCTCGTTGCCGTTCACCGCTGGCTCATCGCTCGCGACGACGTGTCGGGCGGCTGGCTGCTCGGAGCATCGGCTGGGGGAGCGCTCTCGATCTGTGCCGCCATCGAGCAGGAGGTGCGCGGCGTCGCCACATTGGGGGCCCCGGCCGGGTTCGAGCACTGGGGGACCAACGCGGGGCTGTTCCTCGATCATGCACGTGAGATCGGCATCATCTCCCGCGCCGGCTTCCCTGCCGATCCCGCGGCCTGGGCTGCCGAGCTCACTGAGATCAGCCCCCTCGAGGCGGCGAGCAAGCTGGCTCCTACGCCGTTGTTCATCGCCCACGGCGACGACGATGACATCGTGCCCCTCGACGACGCACGCGCCCTCGCCGAGTCCTACGGTCCCGGCGCCGAGCTGCACATCGTGCGCGGCGGCGGTCACCGGCTTCGTCACGATCCGCGTGGTGTGGCCCTGGTGCTCGGTTGGCTCGACCGCCAGGCGCCGGGCCGGAGTCCGAACAACCATGAGGACGCCTCGTGAGGTCCCCGAGCCGGAACGACGCGTGCTGGTGTGGGAGCGGCCGCAAGTACAAGGCGTGCCACTTGCGCCGCGACGGCACCCTCCGTCCGCACGCTCCGGGCCCGACCAGGGCCGTCCCCGAGGAGATCGTCCGCCCGCCCTATGCCCTCACCGACGGTGTTCCCGTGGGTCCACCCGCCGACCTGATCCATCCCGACGACGTGATCGACCGGATGCGTCGCACCGGGGCTCTGGCGGCTGAGGTGCTGCGGGCCGCCGGCGATCTCGTGGCCCCCGGTGTAACTACCGACGAGATCGACGAGCTCGTCATGTCACTCGCGGCCGACAACGGCGCCTACCCGTCACCGCTCGGATACAACCCATCGGGCGCCAACCCCTATCCGCGGTCGGTGTGCACGTCGGTGAACGAGGTCATCTGTCACGGCATCCCCGACCTCCGACCGCTCGAAGACGGCGACATCGTGAACATCGACGTCACCGTCTACCGCGAGGAGGTGCACGGCGACACCAACGCCACCTTCCTCGTCGGTGAGGTGGACGACCAATCGCGACGCCTGGTGTCGGTCACCCGCCAGGCCATGCTCGATGGCATCGCCGCCGTCGCGCCCGGAGCTCACCTCTCTGAGATCGGAAGGGCCATTCAGTCACGAGCCGAAGGCGCAGGGTTCGGTGTGGTTCGCGAGTTCGTGGGACACGCCGTGGGTCCCGCCTTCCACGGTCCGCTCCAGATCCCCCACTACTACGAGCCGCGCCTGAAGACACGGATCGAGGAGGGCATGACCTTCACGATCGAGCCCATGATCTCGGTGGGCTCCCCGGCCATGGCGCCGCTGTGGGACGACGGATGGACGGCGGTCACCAAGGACGGCCTGCCCACCGCGCAGTTCGAGCACACCATGGTGGTCACGGCCGACGGCGTCGAGATCCTCACCGCGCAGCCTGACGCACCGGACAACACCCTTGATCCGGTCCCGGTGCGCTCCGCCGCTACCGGCTGAGCGCACGCTCGATGGCGGCACGCAGGTCGCGGGCCGCGGCCTCGGGATCGGCGGCCTCGGTCAACCAGCGCACCGCGACGAAGCGTGATGCCCCGGCCGCCACCATCTCACCCACGGTGTCGGGTGTGGCGCCGCCGGTCACGAAGAACGGGTGGGCGGCCTGCTGGGCGGCGAGTCCGAGGTAGTCGAGCCCGGTTCCACCCCGGCCCGGCTTGGTCGGCGTGGGGTGCACCGGACCGCAGCTGATGTAGTCGATCGGTTCATGGTGGCTGGCCTCGAGGTCGGCCGGGGCGTGGGTGCTGAGCCCGATGATTGCGGCGGGACCCATGATCGACCGCGCTATTCGGGGTGGGCAGTCGTCCTGGCCCACGTGCACCCCGTCGGCTCCGCAGGCCAGGGCCAGGTCAGGCCGGTCATTCAGGATGAACGGCACCCCATGGGAGCGGCACAGCGACACCAGCAGGTGGGCTCGGTCGAGCAGGGATCGGGCCTCGAGCTGCTTGTCGCGCAGCTGCACGACATCGACTCCACCGGCGATGCATGCCTCGACGAACGGCACCAGGTCGGGCCGATCAGGCGTGCACAAGTAGAGGCAGCGGTCGACCAGCGAGCGGTCAACCACCGGCCACCGCTCGGACGATCTCGAGACGATCACCGTCGGACAGCCGGACGGTGGCCATATCAGGGCGATCTACTGGTTCACCGTTGCGCTCGACCACAACCCACTTCTCGCCGAGGCCAAGGTGGTCCAGCAGATCGGTCAGCAGCGCGGAGTCGCCGAGCGTCACCGGCTCGCCATTGGCGGTGACGGCGATGGTCACGGTCAGCCGGCCTTTCCCTTGCCCTTCGCCTTCAGCATCTTCTTGTGGTGGCGAACCTGCTCGAGGGCTTCGGGGCCGTCGATGTCAGCGACCGAGCGCATCTTGGTGTCGGCGAACGGCCCGGCGTGGGTCTCCCATCCGTGGGGTCGGACGCCAAACCGCTTGGCCAGCAGCGCGGTGAAGATGGACGCCTTCTCCTGGCCGTAGCCCGGGAGCCCGACCAGCCGCTCATGGAGAGTGTCGCCCGAGCGGACGCCCTTCCATACCTTGGCCGCGTCGCCGTCGTAGTTGTCGACGATGTGCTGGCAGAGCTGCTGGACCCGCTGGGCCATCGATTTGGGGTAGCGATGCAGCGCCGGCTTGATCCGGAACACGTCGATGAGCTCCTCGATGTCCATGGCGGCGATGGCGGCGGCGTCGAGGTCCCCGTCGAGCCGTTCGGTGAGCCGGAGCGGTCCGACGAACGCCCACTCCATCGGAACCTGCTGGTCCAACAGCATGCCGATCAGCAGGGCAAGGGGGTTGGTGCGGAGCAGGGCGTCGGCCGCGGGATCGCCGGTGACGGCGAGCGGGGTGGGCTTGGTCGTTGTCGGCATGGTGCTCAACCTATCGAGGTGACTCAGACCGACATCGGCGGTGGGAGATCGGGGTCGATGTCGTAATGGCGGATGGCGTCGCGAACGACCTCCGGCTTGATGTCGCCTGTGCACGCCAGACCCCACAAGGTGGCCACGGTGACATGGGCGGCGTCAGTCTCGAAGTAGCGCCGCAGCGCGTCACGGGCATCGGACATCCCGAAGCCGTCGGTGCCGAGTGGTACGAAGGGTTGGGGGACCCAGCGGGCCACCATGTCGGGCACCGCCTTCATGAAGTCGGTCACGGCCACGACCGGTCCGGCTGTCCTCACCAGCTGTTGGGTGACGAACGGCGTCCGAGGCTGATGGTCGGGATGCAGCCGGTTCCATCGTTCGGCGTCGAGCGCCTCCTCCCGCAGCGCCTTGTAGGACGTCGCGCTCCACAGTTCGGCGGCGACGTCCCAGTGCTCGGCGAGCTCGGCCTGAGCCTCGTGGGCGGCGCCCTGCGCTGACCCGCTGAACATGATGGTGGCCCGCTTGCCTGGGCCTTCGGGGGCATCGGCCCACTGGTAGAGGCCACGCAGCAGATCGGCCTCGACCCCCTCCGGCATCGCCGGCATGGACAGGTTCTCGTTGTAGAGGGTGAGGTAGTAGAAGATGTCTTCGGGATCGGGTCCGTACATGCGACGAACGCCGTCCTCGACGATCACCGCCATCTCGAAGGCGAACGCCGGGTCGTAGGCCTGGCAGTTGGGCAGCGTCGACGCCAGCACCTGGGAGTGACCGTCGTTGTGCTGGAGACCCTCACCCATGAGGGTGGTGCGTCCAGCCGTGGCGCCCATCAGGAATCCGCGGCCCCGGATGTCGCCCAGAGCCCAGATGAGATCGCCGATCCGCTGGAACCCGAACATCGAGTAGAAGGTCAGGAAGGGGATCATCGGCACGCCGCGGGTGGCGTAGGACGTGGCGGCGGCGGTGAAGCTGGCCATCGCTCCCGCTTCGGTGATGCCCTCCTCGAGCAGCTGTCCGTCCTGCTTCTCGGTGTAGGAGAGCAGCAGGTCGGCGTCGACCGGCTCGTACTTCTGTCCGTGCGCGGCGTAGATGCCGACTTCGTGGAACAGCGAGTCCATGCCGAACGTGCGGGCCTCGTCAGGGATGATCGGAACGATCCGATCGCCCGCCTGCTCGTCGCGAAGCAGGTTCCGGAGCAGGCGGGTGAAGGCCATGGTGGTCGACACGTCCTGGGATCCGGACCCTGCCTTGAGCTCGGCGTAGGCCTCGGGAGCCGGCAGCACCAGCGGTCGGCGAACCACGGTCGTGCGCGATGGGAGCGGCCCGTCGAGCGCCCGACGCCGCTCCACCAGGTACTGGTACTCGACCGAGTCCTCGGCAGGACGGAAGTACGGAGGGTCGTCGGCGTCGAGGGCGTCCTCGGGGATCTCGTCGTGGAGATACAGGCGGTCGCGCATGGTGGCCAGCTGCTGGCGCGTCATCTTCTTGATCTGGTGGGTGGCGTTCGCACCCTCGAGACCCGGACCGAGCGACCAGCCCTTCACCGTCTTGGCCAGTATCACCGTGGGGGCACCGCGGTGCTCGGTCGCCGCCTTGTACGCGGCGTAGAGCTTGCGGTAGTCGTGGCCGCCCCGCGGCAGCCACCGCAGCTCGTCGTCGGTCATGTGCTCGACGAGCTTCCGGAGACGCGGATCAGGGCCGAAGAAGTGCTCACGGATGTACTCGCCAGTCGACGACACGAACTTCTGGAACTGGCCGTCGACGGTGGTGTTCATCTGGTTCAGGAGCACGCCGTCGGTGTCGCGGGCCAGCAGCTCGTCCCACTTCGATCCCCAGATCACCTTGATCACGTTCCACCCTGCGCCGCGGAACACTGCCTCGAGCTCCTGGATGATCTTGCCGTTGCCTCGCACAGGACCGTCGAGGCGTTGGAGGTTGCAGTTGATGACGAAGATCAGGTTGTCGAGGCCCTCGCGGGCGGCCAGCGACAGCGCCCCCAACGACTCGGGTTCGTCGCACTCACCGTCGCCGAGGAAGCACCACACCCGCGACTGCGACGTGTCGTCGATGCGGCGATTCTGGAGATAGCGGTTGAAGCGGGCCTGGTAGATGGCGTTGATGGGGCCCAGGCCCATCGACACGGTGGGGTACTCCCAGAACTCGGGCATGAGTCGAGGATGGGGGTAGCTCGACAGGCCGCCGCCGCCGACGTCGCGCCGGAACCGGTCGAGCTCATCGGCGGTGAGGCGGCCCTCGAGGAAGGCCCGGGCGTAGATGCCGGGGGCGGCGTGACCTTGGATGTACACGTGGTCACCGGGCTGCCCGTTGTCCTTGCCGCGGAAGAAGTGGTTGAACCCGACCTCATAGAGCGATGCCGACGACGCGAACGTGGACAGGTGCCCACCGATGCCGTCGGCGGCGCGATTGGCCTTTATGACCATCACTGCCGCGTTCCAGCGGATGAAGGCCCGGATGCGGCGCTCGATGTGCTCATCGCCGGGGAACCACGGCTCCTGCTCGGGCGGGATGGTGTTGACGTAGGGAGTGGACACGGTCGCCGGGAAGCCCACCTGGAGCTCGCGGGCGCGTGACAGGAGCTTGGACACCAGAAACGTGGCCCGGCCCTTGCCCTCGTGTTCGACGACAGCGTCGAACGAGTCGAGCCACTCCTGGGTCTCGGTGGGGTCGATGTCGGGGATCTGCTGGACGAACCCGTCGAAGATCATGGGGCCATGCTCGCACCTCGATCGACCCAGCCGCGCGCGTGGCATGGATGGGCGCCGGTCAGGCACTCGGCCACCGCATCGCGCGACCATTCCCTGGTGGCCGAGGACTTCGATCCGATCGCGTTCCTGCGAGACCAGGGAGTCGACGACGAGCAGATCTCGCGGGCGGTGGACGAGGGCTGGCTTCCGATGCTCGTCGTCGACCGGTACGTCCGCCCCGGTGAGCGGGTGTACACCAAGGATGACGTCGCCCGGCTGGGTGGTCTGCGCATCGGGCTCGCCGAACGGCTCTGGCGGGCACTTGGGTTCCCTGACGTACCGCCGGAAGTCCCCCTGTTCAATGACACCGACGTGGGGGTGCTCACCATGGTTCGCGAGCGGCTGGATCTGGACGACGACCCCGACCGCTACATCGAGCAGGCGCGGGTGATCAGCGCGGCGACTTCGCGGGTGGCCGAGCTCTACACCGATGCGCTGGTGCGGCTGGCTGACGACGCCCTCGACGGCGGACTGTCCCCCGAGGAGATCGCGGCCGCCGTACCTCAGAACCTCGATCTCGACGTGATCGCGAGCGTCATCGACTACGTGCTCCGCCACCAGCTGGTGGCATCCATGTGGCGCCGTCTGGCGTCACGCATCGACACCGACCTCGTGGAGCAGACCATCGGGTTCGCTGACCTCGTCGGCTACACGGCGATGAGCCAGGAGCTGACCGCCGACGAGCTGACTCGGCTGGTGTCGACCTTCGAGTCGGTCAGCGCCGACGCCATCGCCGCCGCTGGGGGCCAGATCGTCAAGCGCATCGGCGACGCGGTGATGTTCTCGGTGGGCGATCCCACGACAGGTCTCATGCTCGCGCTCGACCTGGTCGAGGCGTTGGAGGGTGAAGGTCTGATGGTGAGGATCGGGCTGGCCCACGGTCCGGTGGTGCCTCATCAAGGAGACCTGTTCGGAACCCCGGTGAACCTGGCCAGCCGCGTCCAGTCGATGGCCCGCCCCGGCAGCGTGGTCATCAGTGAAGCCATCTACGAAGCGGTAGGCGACCGTGACGACGTTCGGCTCCGCCCGATGGGCCGGCGGAGGGTCAAGGACCTCGGTCCCCAGCGTCTGTGGCGAGCGCGCCGGAGATCATCCCCCGACGAGGATGACGTTCTCGTCACGACGGGGGTCGACGAGGACATCGTGCCGGCCGCGCCCGACGACGATCCAGGAGCGACGAGGAGCGACGTGACCGACGTGAGCGACGTGAGCGACGTGACCGACCAGGGTTCACTGTTCGACGACGAGAGTCCGGGCGACGCACCGACGGGGACCGCCATCGACGCTGGCGTCGAGCCCACCGTGGTGTACACCGATGGCGCCTGCTCGGGGAACCCCGGGCCCGGTGGGTGGGCCTGGGCCGTCGAGGGGGGGAGGTGGGCGTCGGGCGCCGAGTCTCCGTCAACCAACCAGCGGATGGAGATCATGGCCGCCTACGACGCTGTCCGATCCCTCGATGGCCCGCTGGTCGTGGTGAGCGACTCGACCTACGTCGTGCACTGCTTCCAGGACCGATGGTGGCGGGGCTGGCTGCGTCGCGGGTGGGTCAACGCCAAGAAGCAGCCCATCGCCAACCGCGACCTGTGGGAGCCGTTCATCGAGCGGGTGCGAGACCGGGACGATGTCGAGTTCCGCTGGGTCAAGGGTCACAGCGGCGACCCGATGAACGATCTGGTCGACGCTCTCGCCGTCCAGGCCGCGACCACCGGAATCGGCGGTTCGGGAGCGCTCGAGCCGTGACCGCCTCAGCTGTCCCGGCGAGCCAGCCGGAGCGCCGGTCGGGTGAGGACCAGCACGCCGATCACGCCGGCCGCGGCCAGAGCGACGGCCAGGCCGGTGGTCCCCGACGAGGTGTCACCGGCGTGGTGGAGCCAGCCGCTCAACCCCGCGAGGGAGGTGGCGAACGGCCGGCCGGTGTCGACGAACGCCGGTATGCCGCCGGCGGCGTCGATGGCCAGGTCGTAGTGGAGGTCGGCGGCTGGGCCGTCGACCCGCAGGTAGGTGAGCCACGCCTCTTCGGGGATCCACTCGCTGTTCTCGTCGCCGCGGAGATCGTCGAGGAGCAGCTGGCTGGCCGGCTCGCTGTACTCCTCGAAGATGGCGTCACCGGCCAGGTAGCTGGGTGGACCATCGGTGAGCAGGTACACGTCGGCGGCGACGATCTCCTCGGCCGGCTTGGCCAGCGTCAGGATGTTGATCGGCACCCACGGGTTGTCGGTGGGGATCTCCACGTGGATGGGGACACCGTCGCCGGCCGTGAACCCTTCGGCGGTGGCCGCAGCGGCGTCGAACTTGGCGGCCATGAAGATCGGCGACCGCCGGGCGTAGAAGTCGAGCATCCCGCCTGTCTCCGGCGGCAGGAAGAAGCCGTTGGACTCTGCCCACGTCACCACTTCGTCGGGTCCGCCCTTGAGCACGGTGATGTCGAGGCTGTCGACTCGGACCTCGAGCAGCACCTCGGCCTCACGAGCCGCACCGGCCGTAGCGAAATCGGCGGACGCCCCGAAGACGTCCTGGGGTTGGGTCTCGCGTGCCAGCCGCTGGAGCGTCCACCCGCCCGCCTTCTCCACCTTGGTGGGAACGTCGGGCAACGGGATGATCGATCCGAAGCTCTCCTCGGCGGTGCCGAACTCGAAGCTGGTCACGTAGTGCTCGACCCCGTCGACGTAGGCGGCGAGGGTCGCCGTTCGGCGAAGCTGCACCGCACCGTTGGGCGAGATCAGGAAGCCGCAGGCGGCAGCAGCCGTGGCCGAGGCCACCAGGATGGTGATGGTGGTGGCGGCGAACCCGCCGAGTCGACGCAACATCGTGCTCTCCCGTGTCGTCTGTCTGGATGCACGGTGTTGGACGTCGACGGATCCCGGTGCGGTTCCCGCCGTGTCTCGTCGGGCCGGTCGAACAGCCGGTCCTCGTGTTCAGAGCAGTCGGTTGACGGACGGCGCCATGAGGAGTGCCCGGCTCGACGCCTCGGTCAATCGCACCGTGGTGAGCGGGCCGCGGTTGCCGGCCTCGTCGACCGAGCGGATCGTCACCACTCCCGTAGTCGCGCCGGCGAGCATGACCTTGGTGGACGGCGAGGTGCTGACTGGGACGGTGAGCACCGGCTCACCGCCGACGAGGATCTCGATGAGCGATGCCGTCCCGCAGGAGCCGTCGTCGGTGGCGTTGCCAACGGTGATGGACACGTCGAGTCCGACGACGCTGACGGCGAGAGCCACCAGCGGGCCGGGAGCGGTGGCGTCGGTGCCGTGGGCGCCGGTGTTCGCCAGGTCGTGCTGGTACTGGCCCCACTCGAGGTCCTGGCACGCATCACCGTGGGTGGACCACACGAAGAGGTTGCCTTCCCGGGTGGCCAGGGCGACGTCGAGGTGTCCGTCGCCGTCGAAGTCGCCCACACCCGGCGTCGACACCGACCATCCTCCGGTGAACTTCGGGAAGGAGGCCGCGGCGGCACCGCCGGCTCCGTAGGCGCGGAGGTCGTAGAAGGCACTCGACTGGAGCACCTCGGCGGCACCGTCGCCGGTCACATCGGCGATGGTGGGTGTGTTGAAGAACATGAGATCGTTGGTGATCGCCGGGAAGCCCTGCTGGTAGGTGCCGGTGGTCGTGTCCCACACCGAGATGTGGTCCTCGCCCAGCAGCTGCTGGTGGGGGAGCACGACATCGAGCAGACGACGCAAGCCCGTTGCGCCCATGGCGAAGGCAGGGCGCTCGGTACCGCCGACCCGACCGAACACTCCACCACCGAGGCTGGCGAACGACGGGTAGTCGGTGGCCGTGCTCCTCGTCTCGGTGGCGAACGACGACATCGGGATGTCATGGCCCTGGGGGTCGGTTCCGAGGTGACCGGTCCCGTCGGCGTTGAACAGGTACGGCGGTCCGGCGATCGAGGCGGTGCCGATCTCGGGACGGCCGTCGCCGTCAACGTCGGCGAACACCGGAGCCCCGTTGGAACCGGCACCCACGTCGGGCAGCAGCTCGAGGGTGAGCATGCCCACCTTCACCGGCCAGCCGGGCACGTAGGCCTGATCGTGGGGATGATCCGGTGTCGAGTCGCCATCGGGCTGGGGATGGGCGGTGCCGTCGTGGTGCAGGAGGTAGGTGCGGGTGTTGCCGGGATCGACGAGGAAGCCGACGGCGTTGAGGCTCAGGTCGCGGAAGCCGGACCAGTTGGGTTCCTCCTGGTACTCCTCGTTGACGTTGGCTGCGATCTCGAGGTCGCCGTCGGCGTCGACGTCGGTCACCGACACACCGGCCAGCACCTTGGTGCCGTAGCGGACACCGGAATCGGCGGTGTGCGTCACCTTGTGGGTCACCGGATCGATCGACGCCACCTTGGCGGGATCGCGGAGCAGCACCGGCCAGCCGTCCACCGCGGAGCCGTCGGCGTGGAAGGCGTAGACGTGGCCATCGTGAGCGCCTGCGATGAGCTCGAGTCCGTCGGTGGACGGGTCGATGTCGGCGGCGGCGGGCGGTGCCGAGAAGCCGCGGTCGGGCCAGTTGATCGAGTCACGCTGGTCGCGGTCCGCCGACTCGTCGTCGCACAGCCCGCCGGCGACGGCACATGACGGCTCGGCCCAGAAGTCAGGGTTGGTCTGCACGGGGAAGCCGTCGGCGACGGAGCCGTCGTCATGCCAGACGTGGAGGAAGCCCTCCAGATCGGCCACCGAGATCTCGAGTCCTGCAACGCCGGGATCGATGTCGGCGATGGTCGGTGTGCCCAGCAGAACCGGGGCGTAGATCTCGGACTCCACGTCGCCACTCGAGAACCCGTTGCTACCTGCGACGGGCAGCGGCAGCGGCGACGTGTGAACCGGGAAGCCCGCCAGCTCCGAGCCGTCGGCTTCGAAGGCGTGGACGAGGCCGTTGCCATCGGAGATGACCAGCTCCTGGTCACCGTCGCCGTCGAGGTCGGCGAATGCCGGTGACCCAGCCCCGTCGGCGCCCAGGAACAGCGGGAACCCCCGATGGAGGGAGGGATCGCCCTGGACGAACACCTGCCGCTGCTCGATGGCATCGCCGGTGTCGTCCCGGTCGTCGATCACGACCAGGCGGATGCGCACCGCGTCCTGCTCGGGCAGGTCGGGAGAGATCGGGTCGTCAGCCGGTGTGTACACCGGTGGCGCGGCGTCGAGCGCGGCCCGCACCGCGGCGAGGTCCAGAACGGCGTCGATCTCCACCCGATCACCGGTCGGGCTCGCGCCGTCGGCGAAGGTGGTCCACGCGTCGGGAAGGGGCCAGCGCGGGGGCTGCACCCCCGGCGCGTACTGGAGCTCCCAGGTGAACGATCCGGCTCGCACCGCCGCCGCTGACGCCCGGACGGCGGCGGTGCCGGTCGTGCCGAGCGGCTGCCACCAGCGCGGCTCGACGAGATCGGCCTCGGGCGGGATCGCGCCGGTCTCGATCATGCGAACCATGGCATTGGAGTTGGTCCGACCCCAGCCGGTGATCTGATCCCATCCTTGCGTCGTGGTGAACCGCTTCGATCCCGGAAGGGTGAGGGCCTCGTTGTTGGGAGGGAACGGTGCCGCCGGCGTGGAGAAGTCGACGTCATCGGCGCCGAGCCGGAAGATCTGCTTCGCCTCCGACGCTGAGATCGGGCGGCCAGCGGCGGCGGGGTGTGGATCGATCACGCCGCGGTCCACCGCGTTGCGGGCGGCCGAGTAGATGAGGCCGGCCTGGCCGGCCGACTGGCCGACGGCATCGGATGAGCACGACGTCGACGCCACCGTGGCCCAGATGTAGCCACCCCAGTTGGTGCACCCGTTGAGCGCCAGCCAGGTGGCCGGACCGGGTGGCACGTCGTCCTGGTGGGTGACCGAGTTCATGGTCATCGTGTGATTGAGAGCCGAGGGGTAGTTGTGATGGCCGCTCGACTCGTCGGCGGCCGACGCCACGAACAACACGCCGTTGTCCCACGCGTAGTCAGCCGCGGCCTGGCCGAAGGCGGTGTGGTTGAGGGTTCCCAGCGCCGACTGGATGACGCTGGCCCCGTTGTCCACCGCGTACACCGCGGCTTCGGCGAAGTGGTTGATGTCGGCGATGAACGAATCGCCCACCCGCATCTCCATCAGCATGCAGTTGGGGCACTGCGGCATCACGCCCGACACGTCCACCTCGCCACCGGAGTCCTCGGATTCGCCGGTGCCGTGGCCGTAGTCGGTGTCGTCGTTGGGGTCGTTGTCCCCCTCGAAGAAGTCCCAGCCCGAGATGTCGTCGGGGTACCCGTTGGCGTCGTTGTCGATCTGGTCTCCGAACGCTCGGATCAGGTCACCGGGGTCGAGCATCGGGCTACCCGACAGCGTTCCGTCGACCCGGGGGTCGTCGGCGTAGTCGGCAACGTTGAACACACCGTCGGCATTGACGTCGTACACCCCCGGAGTGGTGGTGCCATCTGGGCCGGTGGGTTCGGGCAGCTCGCCGCGGTTCAGGTAGAACTTGTTCATCAGGTCGGCCCGGGGCTCGTCCCACCGGATGCCGGAGTCCGTGACGGCGATGACGGTGTCGGGTCGCCCGGTGGTGACCTCCCAGGCCAGGTTGGTGCCCGGTCCCCGTACGCCCATCAGCTCTTGGGGGTTCTCGTTGACCAGCGGGTCGTAGTCGGGCTCGCCGGGAAGGCTGCGGTAGTCACTCAGCTTCCAGTGTCCACGGCACTCGAAGCTGTCGGGCAGGTCGGAGTCCGGAGGGTGCTTCTCGCCGGGGGCCACACCGTCGCACGAACCGTTGTCGATGTGCAGTCGGGTGTAGTCCCCGGGATCGGAGCCGTCGCCCCCGAAGGGGAACTCGGCGCTGGCGGGCAGGACGGTGGCCGCGGCGAGCAGGCTGGTCGCGGCGGCACCGGCGATGAAGGCGCGCGGAAGTGACACACCTGTCAGGTTCGTCACCCCGTGCCCGATGACCTGCCGGCATCGGTTCGATTCCGACGGGCAACGTCGCCGTCGCCATCGGGCGGGCCCGATCGGTGGTGACTACCGTCGGCGGTGATGGATGTCGGCGTCGATTGCGGTGGGACCTTCACCGACCTCGTCGGCGACGACGGGTCGGTACGCAAGGTGCCGTCGGTGCCGGAGGATCCCGCACGAGCCGTGGCCGATTCGCTCGCGCGGCTCGCCCAGCCCGACGGCGGCGCCCCCCAGCGGTTGGCCCACGGCACCACGGTGGCCACCAACGCCGTGCTGGAGCGCGCCGGCGCGGCCGTCGCCCTCTACACCACCGCCGGGTTCGAGGACGTCATCGAGATCGCCCGCCAGACCCGACCCTCGCTCTACGACCACCTCGCCGACCGCCCCGAACCGCTGGTGCCCCGTGAGCGGCGGGTCGGGGTCGTCGAACGGCTCGACGCCGCCGGCTCGGTCGTGACGCCGCTCGACGTGGCGGGCTTGGCGGCGCCGCCACCGGGCACCGAGGCCATCGCCGTGTGCTTGCTCCACGCCGATCTCGACCCCAGCCACGAGCAGGAGGTGGCCGTGGCCCTGCGGGCGGGAGGATGGGACGTGGTGTGCAGCCACGAGGTGGCGCCCGAGTTCCGGGAGTACGAGCGCTGCTCCACCACCGTGGCCGACTCCTACCTGCGACCTCGGTGTCGCTCCTACGTCGCGAACCTGGCCGCCATGGCTGACGACGTGGCGGTGATGACGAGCGCCGGGGGGCTCATCGACGTGGACTCGGCCGCCTCCCACCCGGCGCGGCTGCTGCTGTCGGGGCCTGCCGGTGGTGTGCGGGCCGCGGCGGCATTCGCCGAGGTTTGCGGGTACGCAGACGCCGTGTCATTCGACATGGGCGGGACGTCCACCGACGTGTGCCTGATCCAGGGAGGCCTGCCGGCTCCGGCGGCCCAGCGTGACATCGGGGGTCTGCCGGTTCGCCTGCCGAGCCTCGACATCCACACCATCGGCGCCGGCGGCGGCTCGATTGCCCGCATCGACACCGGCGGGGCACTCACCGTGGGACCCGAGTCGGCGGGAGCTGCGCCGGGCCCGGCGTGCTACGGCCACGGTGGTACGCGACCGACGGTGACCGATGCCGATGTCGCCGCGGGGCACATCTCCGAGGGCACCACCATGGGAGGCCTCGTCATCGATGGAGGCCTGGCCCACCGTGCGCTCGACGAGGCCGGAGTCGAGGCCCAGGGCGTGATCGATGTCGTGAACGCCAACATGGCTCGGGCGTTGCGGACGGTGACCGTCGAGCGTGGCGTCGACCCCCGTGACTGCGCTCTGGTGGCGTTCGGAGGTGCGGGACCGGTCCACGCCGCCGCCCTGGCCGATGTGCTGGCCATGCCGGCCGTGGTGGTGCCGCCCCGCGCCGGTGTCCTCTCGGCGGTGGGGCTCTTGTGCGCGCCCCGCCAGCGTGACCTCGTGCGCACGTGGCCCCGGCCCGCCGACCACCACGGTGCGCTGGCCGCGGCCGCTGCCCTGGGTGAGCAGGCCTCGGACATGCTGCGCGGCGCCGGCAACGGGGTCGAGGTCGAGGTCGAGGTCGAGACGTTCGTCGACTGCCGGTACGCGGGCCAGTCCCATGAGATCACCGTGGTCTTGCCTTCGGACTTCGGGGCGGAGCACGAGCGGCGCAACGGCTACCGGCGCGACGACAGTCCGGTGGAGGTGGTGGCGATCCGGGCCCTGGCTCGGCTTCGGCCCCGACTGGACGTGGTCGACCTGGAGGTGCCTGAGCACCGCGCCGGCTTCGAGGCGGTCGTCGGTCCCGCTACCGTGGCCGATCCCGAGTGCACCGTGGTGGTGCCGGCCGGTTGGCGAGCCGACCGGGGACCAGCGGGGTGCTTGGTGTTGACCCGCGCCGCTGGCTCCGCTGGAGGGCGGCGGTGAGCCTCGATCCCGCCGGCCTCCAGGTGCTGATCTCCCGCCTCACCGCCATCGCCGACGAGATGGGCGAGGTACTCCGGCGGGCTGCGTTCAGCCCCAACATCAAGGAGCGGGCCGACTGCTCCGCCGCCCTGTTCACGCCCACCGGCGAACTGTTGGTGCAGGCCGAGCACATTCCCGTCCACCTGGGCTCGATGCCGGCATCGGTGGCCGCGGTGATCGCTGCTCTCGGTGATGGTCTGGGTCCTGGCGACCAGGCGGTGCTCAACGATCCCTTTGCCGGCGGGACCCATCTCAGCGACGTCACCGTGGTCGCTCCGTGCTGGGTCGGCGGCCGGCTCATCGGGTGGGTCGCCAACCGCGCTCACCACGCCGATCTCGGCGGCATGGTGCCGGGTTCGATCCCGCCTGATGCCACCGAGATCCACCAGGAGGGGTTGCGGCTGCCGCCAGTGCGGCTCACTGGCGAGGTGCGGTCCATCCTCATCGCGTCGTCGCGCACACCGGAGGAGCGGGCCGGCGACCTAGACGCCCAGGCCGGGGCCAACACTGTCGGCGTCCGCCGCTTGGCCGAGTTCGTCGACGCTCCGCTCGACGAGGTGATCACCTACGGGGAGCGGCGGATGCGAGCGGCGCTGGCCGGTCTGCCCGACGGCTGTTGGTCGTTCACCGATCAGATGGACTCCTTCGGTTCGACCGAGGAGCAGCAGCGACCCACGTCCGTCGCCGTCACCGTCACCGTCGACGGCGACGAAGTCACCTTCGACTTCGACGAGTGCGGGGACCAGCAGCGCGGCAACACCAACGCGGTGCGGGCGGTCACCGTGTCTGCCGTGTCGTGGGCGCTGCGGTCGGTCACCGATCCGACCATCCCCGCCAACGGAGGCGCCATGCTTCCGGTGCACGTGGTCACCCGACCCGGTTCCATCGTCGACGCCCGCCCACCCGTCGCCGTCGGTGCCGGCAACGTCGAGGTGTCCCAGCGGGTGGCCGACGTGTGCCTCGGCGCCCTGGCACAAGCGGTTCCCGACCGCGTGCCGGCCGGCTCGCAGGGCACGATGAACAACCTCCTCGTCGGGGGCGACGGCTGGGTCTACTACGAGACCACCGGCGGCGGGCAGGGTGGTCGCCCCGGCCGCGCCCCTCGCGCCGGCCAGAGCGGCATCCACACCGGCATGACAAACACCGCGAACACGCCGACGGAGGCGTTGGAGCGGGCGTATCCGCTGCGCGTGCTCCGCTATCGCCTACGCCGGGGGAGCGGTGGGGCCGGTGGGGCGCCGGGGGGCGAGGGCATAGAGCGCGACCTCCAAGTGCTCGAGGACGTGACGGTGTCGCTCATCACCGAGCGGCGAGTGTCCCGACCGTGGGGGCTCGCCGGTGGTGAGCCGGGCGCGCCGGGGGAGAACTGGCTCTTGCCGCAGGGTGACGAGGAGCGGGCCGAACAGCTGCCCGACAAGTGCACCATCAGGTTGAGCGCCGGCGACGTGCTGCGAATGTTGACGCCCGGGGGTGGGGGTTGGGGAGATGCAGCGTGGTCTGTTTCGGGAGTCGGTACTGGTCCAAATCGGGAATGAATGACGGTCTAAAGTGGTAGTGTGTTCGGGTGGCCGAGTCCGGGTACGTCCGACGTCTCCTCGACGAGGAGCTCGTTGATGCTCTCGAAGCTCACCCGGCCGTCCTGATCGTCGGTCCACGCGCAGCTGGAAAGACCACGACCGCACACCAGTACGCGCGGAGTGTCGTCCGGCTCGACCGGGCGGCCGAGGCGGTTGCGTTCCAGGCGGACGCCGACGCCGCTCTCGCCGGCATGGAGGAGCCGGTTCTCCTCGACGAGTGGCAGGCGGTCCCGGAGGTTCTCGGCGCCGTCAAGCGTGCTGTCGACGAGGACAGCCGTCCCGGGCGCTTCTTGCTCACCGGCAGCGTCCGCGCGGATCTCGACGCCGCAACGTGGCCCGGTACCGGCCGGTTGATCCGGTTCACGCTTCATGGCCTCAACCAACGTGAGATCACCGGGGCGACTGCGCGGCCGAACCCCATCGACGTGCTCGCGGACGGAGATCCGTCGGCATTGGCGGCACCGACCTCGGCGCCCGACCTGCCCCAGTACGTCGAGCTTGCGATGCGTGGTGGCTTCCCCGACGTCGCACTGCGGCTCGAAGGTCGTGCGCGCGAGCGGTGGGTCGAGAGCTATCTCGATCAGATCCTCACGAGAGACGCTGTCGACATCTCGGGGCGGGATCCGGCGCGGCTCACGCGGTACTTCGAGGTGCTCGCTCTCAACTCTGCAGGGATCGTCACTGATTCATCTCTCTACGAGGCCGCTGGCATCGATCGGAAGACGGCCCGCGCCTATGAGCATCTGCTCGTCAACCTGTTCGTGCTCGATGTCGTGCCCGCATGGCTGACGAACCGGCTGTCCCGTCTCGTGAAGACCCCGAAGCGGTACTTGACCGATGCCTCGTTGATCGGTGCAGCGCTCCGCACCGACAAAGCGGCGATCCTGCGCGACGGCGATCTACTCGGACGGGTGCTCGACACCTTCGTGGCGGCCCAGCTCCGCCCGGAAGCCGCCATCAGCATCAAGCGCCCGCGTCTCTACCACCTGCGAGAGAAGAACGGCCGACACGAGATCGATCTGCTCACCGAGTTCGGAGGTGATCGGGTGGTCGCGCTCGAGGTCAAGGCGTCTGCAGCACCGAAGCGATCGGATGCCGCTCACCTCGAGTGGCTCGGTGACCGACTCGGAGATCGATTCGTCGCCGGCGCAGTGCTTCATACCGGGCCAGCTGTCTACGGCCTCACCGATCGCATCGCAGCGGTTCCGATCGCCTCGCTGTGGGAGGGGTCGTGACGGGAGGCGATCGGAGTGCAGAGTGTTCAGTGGCATGACCAACACCGCCAACACACCGGTCGAGCTCTGGAGCGGGCGTACTCGATGCGAGTGTTTCGCTATCGGCTGCGATCGGGAAGCGGCGGGGTCGGGCTGGCGTCGGGCGGCGACGGCATCGAACGCGACCTGCTCATGCTCGAGGACGTGACAGTCAAGCCCCATCACGGTGCGCCGGGTGAGCCAGCCGTGGGGCCTGGGAGGCGGCGGGCCCGGTGCCGTCGGGGAGAACTGGCTCCTTCTGAGCGGCGACGAGGCCCGAGCCGACCGCCTCCCCGACAAGTGCACGCTTCACCTCAAGACGGGTGACGTCGTGCGGATGCTGACACCTGGCGGTGGCGGATGGGGAGCAGCCGAACACTAACGATCTCTAATGAATCTAACAACATCTAACGGCTGGTCGGGTATGGTGCGGTGTGGCCAGGAACCCGTTCACCCCGACCTTCGGCGTCTCGCCGCCGTTGCTGGTGGGGAGGTCGGATCTGCTGGAGGACTTCGTCGCGGCGATCGAGGACGGTCCCGGGGCTCCCGGGCGGATGTCCCTCTACACGGGTGTTCGTGGGACGGGGAAGACCGTGATGCTCAACGAGGTCGAGGATCTGGCGCGCCAGCAGGGTTGGCGGGTCATCTCCGAGACCTCGACTTCCGGGCTGGTTGCTCGGCTCGTCGGTGAGCACCTCCCGGCGCTGCTCGCTGAGATCGACCCCGCAGGCACGAACACGAAGCTGACCAGCGTCAGCGCGCCGATGGGCCTGGGGGGTGCTGCGTGGGAGTCTCGCGAGTCTCACGATCCGACACCGGCGCTCCGGACGCAGCTCACGTCGGCGTGCGACCTCCTCGCTGGGAACGGAGCGGGCCTGCTGCTGACGCTCGACGAGATCCACTACCAGCAGGTGTCCGAGCTTCGAGAGGTGGCGACGGTTCTCCAGCACCTGGTGCGAGAGGAGAAGGAGGTCGCCTTCGTTGGCGCCGGCCTCCCCTCGGCCGTGAGCGCGGTGTTGAACGACGACGTACTCACCTTCCTCCGTCGAGCGGACCGGCACTCGCTCGGCCGGGTTCCCCTCACGGACGTGGCGGTCGCGATCACCGAGCCGATCGACCGAGCGGAGCGACACCTGTCCGAGGAGCTTGCTGCGCGAGCAGCGGAAGCGACCAGCGGCTACCCGTTCCTCATCCAGTTGGTCGGCTACCACATCTGGCGCCAGCCACCCCGCCACAAGGAGATCAGCGCCGCCGATGTCGACGCAGGGATCGTAGCGGCCCGTCGCCGCCTGGGTTCTCTCGTGCATGAACCTGCCATTGCCGACCTGCCCGGCGTGGCGCGCACGTTCCTGCTTGCCATGGCTCACGACGAGGGCCCGTCCAAGATGAGCGACATCGCATCGCGGCTCAAAGTCGACGCGAACTACGCCAGCCAGTACCGGCTGCGCCTGATCGCGACGGAACTCATCGAGCCCGTTGGCCACGGCCGCGTCGACTTCACGATGCCGTACCTGCGTGACTACCTCCGGGAGCACGCCGCGCTCGACGCTCAGCGCGAGCGTCCGGCTGGCCACGGGCCATCGGACGAGGACGCGGAATGACTCCTGCGGGGGGCGGCGGGTTAGCCGGCCATTACCGACGGCGACGACGCCCTCACCGACGACGACCATCGTCGGACTGGGAAGGAGATGTACGAGCAGGTCAAGACTCTGTCGCAAAATACTGCTGAGATGCTAGCATTTAGCGACATGAAGACGCTGTATCTACGGAACGTCCCAGATGACGTCGGCGAGAGACTCGAGCGGCTCGCTGCTCGTGAAGGCCTGTCGGTCTCGGCGTTCGCAACACGCGAGCTCGCAGTGATCGCGCGTCGGGCGGACAATCCGGCACTGCTGGCTGATCTGCCGGACCTCGGTGTCGACGCGGATGCCGTTGTTGCCGATGTCGAGGCAGGTCGCGCCGCCCGGTGATCGTGGTCGACGCCTCGGCTGCCGTGCTTGGGTTGCTGAACGACGGCGAGGCTCGAACGATGTTGGGGGAGGAAGCGGTCGTCTGCCCGCACCTGGCCGACTCCGAGATCCTGCAGACGCTTCGGTCCCAGGTGCTCCGAGGTGACCTCGACGCTCGGGTCGCCGAGCGAGCGATAGGGGTCTGGGGGCGCCTCGGCCTCGAGCGCGTCGGCGTGCGGGGTCTGCTGGGGCGCATCTGGGAGCTGCGCGAGAACCTGAGCGCCTACGACGCGACGTATGTCGCTCTGGCCGAAACGCTCGAGATCCCGTTGGTCACTGCCGATGGGCGGCTCGGCCGTGCCCCGGGTCCTCGATGCACGATCAGTGTCGTGAGGCGATGACGGGCCTGCAGAGTGTGTTTCTGGCGTGTGGAACGCTGGATCCACGTTTCGGGTTCCTATGAACCGGGGAGGTGCCTCATGGCCCCATCAGGAGTGGTTCGACTGCTCATCGTGAGTCTTGCGGTTGTCAACCTCGACCTCTTCAGAGACGTCAGCCGCCTCGGCTCGACCGAGATCACCGTCGCCCTCGCGGCCGTGGCCTCGCTGCTGGTCTGGAACCGGTGCCGACCCCTCGCCTTGCTCTACCCGACCGCGGTGATTCGTTCCCGAGCGGCCACACCATCCAGGCCGTCATCGCGCTCGGCATGCTTCCGCCGGTCGTCTACGCGCTCACCGGCCGGCGCGCCGTCGCACTCATCACCACGGCTTTCACGGCGATCGGTGTCATCGGCGTCGGCATCAGCCGTATCGTGCTCGCCGCCCACTGGCCAAGCGACGTCGTCGGCGGCCCTCCGGGCCACTCCACCGAGAGATCTCCTAGTTGCGAGATGTCGGGTAGCCCTGGTTGAGCGAACAGGTGTTCGATAGCCTGGTCATATGTCAGTCGTAGAGTGGGAGCTCAACGAGCAGACCAACGGTCGGGTGTTCGGGGCCGGGGGCCGTCGCCCCGCGCTGGTCACCCCAGTGGAGGTTCCGTCATCGGTGGCGCGGCCTGGGGTGCGCTTGGGGGCGGTGGGCGACGCCGCTCGTCGCGGCGGCGATCTCGGCGAAGCGGTGGCTCGAGCCTCGCCGGTTTCCTTTGCGGTGGAGCGCACCTTGCCCGTTCTCGATGCCCTGGCTCCGCTGCTCCCCGGCGGAGCCCTCCAGCGGGGCACCGTCACCTCGGTGTCGACCCAGCCGCAGTCGGGAGGTACCACGTCGTTGGCGCTCGCCCTGACGACGGGGGCTTCGGTTGCTGGTTCGTGGTGCGCGGCGGTGGGCCTGCCGCACCTCGGGTTGGTGGCGGCATCCGAGCTGGGGATGGTGCTCGACCGGCTGGTGCTGGTTCCTCGCCCGTTCGCCGCCGGCTGGGCCACGGTCGTGGCCGCGCTCATCGATGCCGTCGACGTGGTGTTGGTGGCGCCTCCACCCCGGATGCAGGCGATCGATGCCCGTCGCCTCCGGTCCCGGGCCCGCGAGCGGGGCAGCGCCTTGGTGGCGGTCGGGAGCCGATGGGGCGAGTCGCCTGATGTCGAGCTCATCTGTGGCCGCTCCGTGTGGTCGGGGTTGGGCCGGGGTCACGGTGCCCTGCGCGCCCGTCGGATGACGATCGAGGTGTCCGGGCGGGGGCGAGCGGCTCGCGGTTGTCGTACCGAGCTGTGGTTGCCCCATCCCGAGGGAGGAGTGCGGGCGGTGCTGCGCTCGGAGACCGGCCCGCCGGCGGCAATGGCTCGCGCCGGGTGACACCTCTCCGCACGTTGGTCGTGTGGTGCTCCGATGACGACGCCACCGCCTTCGAGCCGGTGGTGGCCGCGCTCGATGCCGTCACGCCTCGGGTCGAGATCTCGCGTCCAGGGGTGTGCAGCTTCCCCACCTTGGGGCCGTCGAGGTGGGCGGGTGGCGACGACGCCCTGGTCGCTCGGGTCGTGTCAGTGGTCGCCCGGGCACTGGGATCGCCCCGGGGCCGGGTGGGCATCGCCGACGGCCCGTTCGCCGCCCGGCTCGCGGCCCGGGCCGAAACGGTGGTGGCACCGGGCTGCACGCCGGCCTTTCTCGCTCCGCTCCCCGTCTCGGTGCTCGACCGTCCCGATCTCGCCGACCTGCTCCGCCGCTTGGGGCTCACCACCTTGGGTGACTTCGCCGCTCTCCCCGCCAGCGCGGTGTCCGACCGGTTCGGGACCGACGGTGTGGTTGCCCACCGGTTGGCTCAGGGCCTCGACGACCACCCGCTTCATCTGCGCCTGCCACCGCCCGACCTCGAGGTGGTCGGCGAGGTCGATCCACCAGCGGAGCGGGTCGATCAGGCTGCGTTCGTGGCCAAGCGCCTGGCCGATGAGCTCCACGGTCAGCTCGTGGCGCGCACACTCAGCTGCACCGGGGTGGTCATCGAGGCCGAGACCGAACATGGCGAGGTGCTGTCGCGGTGCTGGCGCCACGACGGCGCCCTCACTCCCGCCGGCATCGCCGACCGGGCCCGCTGGCAGCTCGACGGGTGGTTGTCGGGTTCGGCCGCCTCCCGTCCATCGGGCGGGCTCGCTCACCTGCGGCTGATACCCGATCAGGTGGTGCCGGCCCACAGTCGCCAGCTCGGGTTCTGGGGTTCTGACCCCGCCGCCGCGGCCCGGGCGGCGCGCGGAGTAGCTCGGGTGCAGGGCATGTTGAGCACCGGTGCGGTGGCCATGGCCGAGGTTGTAGGGGGCCGGAGTCCCGGCGAGCAGGTCCGGCTCCGGCCGGTGTTCTCCGGCGACCTGGACGTCACGGTGGCACCCGTCGATCGCCGAGGGGACGGCCCGTGGCCTGGTCGCATCCCGGCTCCTGCCCCCGCGGTGGTGTGGGATCCACCCCGTCCGGCACGGCTCGTCGATGCCGCCGGTGGCGACATCACCGTCGACGGGCGCGGGGCCATCAGCGCGTCGCCAGGCTCGCTCGTGATCAGAGACGATCCACCGTCACCGGTGGCGTCATGGGCGGGCCCATGGCCAGCCGATGAACGCTGGTGGGATCCCGACGCGCACCGGCGGCGGGCCCGCTGTCAGATCATCACGTCTGACGGTCGAGCCCACCTGCTGGTGCGCGAGGCGGGGGAGTGGACGGTCGAGGCCAGCTACGACTGATCGGTGCCGCCGAAGCCGGTGCTCCAAGGGCCCAAGCGGCGACCGAGGCCGCGGGGGCCGATCGGACCCTCCCGGTTCACAGCGGCGGTGATCCGCTCCTCGACGTCGGCCAGCTTCTCGTCGGCCTGCTCCTGGGTGATGGTGCCATCGGCTACGGCGTCGGCCAACCGGGACTCGACCGCGTTCACCAGCGCGGCGACGAGCTCCTCGGTGCTCACACCGTTCGCCTCGGCGACGCCGGCCAGGGTGTCGCCGCCGCGCAGCGCCTCGAGCAGCGCGTCGGCATCGATCCCGATGATGTCGGCCACCGTCGTGAGCCGCGCGCCCGCCAGCCCGTGGCGGTGGCCTTGGCGGTGGCCCTGGCGCACGATGTTGGCCGCCAGGTGCTCGGCCACTGCGTCGGCCTGGGCGTCGGTGAGGGTGCCTGTCTCGACCAGATCGTCGAGCAGATCCCGTAGCCGTTCGCTGCGCTCGGTCTCCACGCTGCTGGCCGTGGAGTCCTCGGTGCTCGCTTCCTCATCGCTCTGGGCGCCGACGAGCGTCGGGGCGAAGGTGGTGGCACCGACGACGGAGCCGCCGATCAGTCCGGCGGCGGTGGTCCAGATGGCCAGCTTGCTCGTCATGTCATGGTCTCCTTGGTCGCTGGGGTTGACGGTCGTTGGGGTTGACACCCTCACCATCGGATGCGGACCTGAGATCTGCCTTGCGTCTTCCCCAGAATCTCCTGAGAACCCATTGCCGGCAACGTCAACGGTCGGATTCTCAGGAACCTCCAAGGTGATGCTGCGACACTTCGGGGATGCGAGTGCTCGTCGTCGACGACGACCCGGCGGTGCAGACCGCGGTCAGCCGCGCCCTCCGCCACGAGGGCTACGACGTCCAAACTGCCGGCGACGGCGCCGAGGCGCTCGAGGCGCTGGAGCGGTCCCGTCCCGACACGATGGTGCTGGACGTGACGATGCCCAACGTCGACGGGCTCGAGGTGTGCCGCCGGCTCCGAGCCGAGGGCGACGACCTGCCGATCCTGGTGCTCACCGCCCGTCATGCCGTGTCCGATCGTGTGGCTGGTCTCGACGCCGGCGCCGACGACTACCTGGTCAAGCCGTTCGCCCTCGAGGAGCTGCTGGCCCGGGTCCGGGCGCTGCTGCGGAGGACCGACGTCACTGAGCCGGCGGAGGTGCTGGCCGTCGGCGACCTCCGCCTGGACCCGGCGGCCCATCGGGCCGAGCGAGCAGGAACCCGCATCGACCTCACCCGCACCGAGTTCGCACTGCTCGAGCTGCTGATGCGCAACACCCCCAACGTCGTGACTCGTGAGGTGATCATGGCGCGGGTGTGGGGCTACGACTTCCCGACCTCGTCGAACTCGCTCGACGTCTACGTCTCCTACGTCCGCCGCAAGACCGAGGTCAACGCAGCGGCTCGCGTCGTCCACACCGTTCGAGGCGTCGGGTACGCGGCGCGACTCGAGCCATGACGCTCCGACGCCGGCTGACGCTGCTGACGGCGGTGGCCGTCGCCGCCGCCGTCGTGGTCGTGGCCGGCCTCGCGTGGTGGCTGGCCCGAGACCGGATGCGAGCCGAGATCGACGAGACCCTGGTGGCTCATGCCGAGCAGGCGGTCGACGCCATCGACCGGGGTCGCACCGCGGCGCTGGCCGGATTCGGGGAGTTTCGCCCGGGGACGTTGGGCGGGCGCCGGGAGCTCCGTGCAACGATCGCGCCGTTCGTGGCTGACGACACGCTGTTTCAAGTGGTGACGGCCAACGGCGGTGCCGCCGCACCCCGCGACCAGGCGGTGGCGCTGCCCGTCGATGCCCTCGACGTGGAGCTCGCTCGGTCGGCGTCGGGGGAGCGACGGCGCGATGTCACCGTCGAGGGGCTGCACCTTCGGCTCGTCACCAGGGCCGCCTCTGGCAACCGCGCCGTGCAGGTGGCCCGCTCGCTCGAGGAGACCGACGCCACGCTGGATCGCCTCGCCGTGCTGCTCACGGTGATGGGCGTGATCGGCGTGGCTGGTGCGGCCGCCGTTGGCCGGATCGTGGCCGTCCGGTCGCTTCGGCCGGTCGGAGCACTCACCGATGCCGCCGAGCACGTGGCCCGGACCGAGGATCTCGGAGCTGCCATCGAGGTGACGACCGACGACGAGCTCGGCCGCCTCGGGCGAGCCTTCAACTCGATGTTGGCGTCACTCCGATCGTCGCGGTCAGAGCAACACCGGCTGGTGACCGACGCCAGCCATGAGCTGCGGACGCCGCTCACCGCCATCCGCACCAACGCCGAGCTCCTGGCCCGGCGGGGTGACGAGCTCGACTCCGAGGAACGGGCGGCCATCGTCGGTGACCTCGTAGCCGAGACGACCGAGCTCAGCGCGTTGGCCGCCGAGCTCGTCGATCTGGCCACCGACGCCCGCACCACTGAGCTGGTGACGGAGGTCGACCTGGTGGCGCTCGTCGACCGGGTGGTGGCGCGGGCGCGTCGTCGGGTGGCGGACGGCGTCGCGGTCGACGTGGTGTCGAGCGCCGGCGCTCACACCGTCGAGGGACGCCCGGCATCTCTCGAGCGCGCCGTCACCAACCTCGTCGACAACGCATCGAAGTGGACACCGGCCGGGGGTCGCGTCCGCGTCGAGATCACCGACACCCCGTCTGGTGCGATCGAGGGTGGACTCGGCGTGCGGATCGCGGTGCACGACTCGGGACCCGGCATCCCGGTGGTCGACCGACCACACGTGTTCGAGCGGTTCTGGCGCTCGGATGCCGGCCGGGCGACACCGGGCTCGGGTCTGGGGCTCGCCATCGTGGCGCAGGCCGTCGACGTCGGCGGGGGCGCGACCTTCGTGGATCAGTCCGATCTCGGCGGGGCCGTGGTGGGCTTCGACCTCCCGATCCGCCGGTGACGACCACTACGTTGGCCGTGTGCCCGAGCTCGTCGATCTCGCCCAGGGCGTCTACGCCTGGCTCCACGACGACGCCGATCTGGGCCGGACCAACAGCGGCGTGGTGCTCGACGCCGACGGCGCGACGGTCATCGACGCTCAGATGCTGCCGTCCCAGGCCTCCGAGCTTGCGGCCGCCACGGAGACGATGGGCTTTCCCATCCGCCGCTGCATCCTGACGTCGGGCAACATCGAGTTCTGCGGGGGGAACAGCCGGTTCACGCTGGCCGCCATGTTTGGGTCGCCGGTGACCAGTGGCCATCTCGACCAGCCACCCAACATCGAGGCTTACCAGCACTTCTGGCCCGAGCACGCCGCCGAGTTCGACGACCTCGTGACCAGGCCGGTGTCACATGTGGTGACCGAGGCGAACATGGTCACTCCCGCGCTGGAGCTCATCCCCACGGCTGGCCATACCGCGGGCAACGTGATGGCGCACGTTCCGGCCGCCGGGGTGCTCTTCACCGGAGGGATGTGCAGCTTCGGCGTGACGCCGTTGGCGTTCGCCGGCCACCCTGCTGCCTGGTCGGCCAACCTCGAGCTGGTGGAGCACCTGGCGGCCACGGGCGTGCGCATCGTGCCCGGCCACGGGAGCATCGGTGGGATCGAGGAGGTTCGTGCGCTGCGCGGCTATCTCACTGCGGTGGTCGACGCCGAGGGAGATCCCGCCAACGTCGTGGCCGGGCCGTGGGATGGGTGGGCCCGCCGCGATCTCGATGCCATCAACGTCGAGCGGGCCGCACTCATCGGTGCCGGCGACCCCTCGATGCCACCATCGATGGCCCGGGCCATCGGTCTCCGGTGAACGATTGCGCGAGCATGGCGCCATGGGCGATGGAGCGCTGCCCGACCAGGGCCTGAAGAAGGACGAGCTGCTGGCACGGCTCGACGAGATGCGGGCCGGTGACGCCGACTGGCGCAGTGGCCGCACCTTCAGCCTCGTGTACAACCTCGATGATGATGAGCACGAGGAGGCGCTGGAGGAGGTGGCGATCCGATTCCTCCACGAGAACGCCCTCAACCCCTTCAAGTTCCCGAGTCTCGTCCAGATGGACCAGGAGGTCGTGTCGGCGGCCGGTCACCTCCTCCACGCCCCTGATCCACGCCACGGAAAGTTGACCAGCGGCGGTACCGAGAGCCTCTTCCTTGCGGTGCAGTCGGCCCGCGACTGGGCCCGCAACGTCGGGGGGATCGCCGAGCCGAACCTCGTCACTCCCATCACGGCCCACCCGGCGCTGGCCAAGGCGGCGCACTACCTCGACATCGAGCAGCGCAAGGTCGGCGTAGGGCCCAGTGGCCGCGTCGATCCCGACAGCATCGAGGCGGCCATGGACAGCGACACCGCACTCATCGTCGGCAGCGCGCCCAACTATCCGTTCGGGGTCATCGATCCCATCCCCGAGCTCGGCGAGATCGCCCAACGACACGGCACCCTTCTCCACGTCGACGGCTGCCTCGGCGGCTGGCTCCTCCCGTTCTGGGAAGAGCTCGGTGAGCGGCTGCCGTGTCAGTGGGACTTCCGCGTGCCGGGGGTGACCAGCATCTCGGCCGACGTGCACAAGTACGGCTATGCCTACAAGGGCGCGTCGGTGATCATCTACCGCGACAAGGCGGTCCTCGAACAGCAGTACTTCCTCTACGACGAGTGGCCGGGCGGCCTGTACGGCTCGGCCACCACCGCCGGCACCCGCTCGGCGTCGCCGATCGCCGGCGCCTGGGCTGCGACCCGGCTGTTGGGCCACGACGGATATCTCGCTGCCACCGCCAAGGTGCGCGACGCGTTCCATGCGTTCATCGAAGGCATCGAGGCGATCGAGGGACTCGTGGTCACAGGCACCCCCGACGTCGCCTGCTTCGAGTTCGGATCGGACCGCTATGACATCGCGGCGATCGGCGACGTCATGGATGATCGCGGCTGGCACCTCGATCGTCAGCAGGGTGGGCTCCACCTCATCGTCTTCCCCTTCCACACCAAGATCGTTCCCGAGTTCCTCGACGACCTCGCCCACGCGGTGACGACGCACGGCGAGAGCCGGGGGACCGCCGCGGTGTACGGCGCGGTCGGTGACTGACCCCCTGGCGGAGCCGACCGAGCGGGCCACGGAAGCGTGGTTCGTTCACCGGGGCCTGCCTCACTTCATCGATCGCTACAGCGCTCGCGAAGATGTCTTGACGCGAGCGTGGCCCCTGCTGGCAACGGTGTTCTTCCTCGAGATGTTCGGTGCGCTCAACTTCGACTGGCCCGCCTGGCTCAACGTCGCTGCTGTCGGCGGGGGGCTCGTGCTGCTGCTCGGTGGATGGGCGCTCACCAACCGGGCAAGGGGCCGCCCTCTGCTCAGCCGCCCCGACCAGATCGGCCCGGTCGAGGTCGGAGCGTTTGTGCTGCTCCCGGCGGCGTTGCCGTTGGTCTTCGGTGGGCAGCTCGGATCCGCCGCAGGGACGGCGGTCACCAACACCGCACTGCTGGCGTTGGTGTTCGGTGTCACGTCCTACGGTCTCGTCCCCATGACGAGGTGGGCCCTGAACCAAGTCGTTGCCCAGCTGGGCACGGTCACCCATCTCGTCGCCCGCGCCGTCCCCCTGCTGTTGTTGTTCACGACGTTCCTCTTCATCAACGCCGAGGTGTGGCAGGTGGGCTCGTCTCTCGACTTCGTGAGCCTGCTGCTGGTCATCTTGGTCTTCTTTCTGGCCGGGACGGGATTCCTCGTGAGCCGCATCCCCACTGAGGTGGCGGGTGTCATGGACCAAGGGTCGGCGGGGCTGCTCGCCGACCTGGTCGATGGCACTCCGGTTGCCGGCCTCATCGGACCCGATGATCCGGTCCCGGTGGACGCCGACCTGAGCCGCAGCGAGTGGGTCAACGTGGTCTTGGTGCTGCTGTTCGCCAAGGGTGTGCAGGTCGCGCTGGTCGGCGGGCTCGTCGGCCTGTTCTTCATCGCCTTCGGTGTGCTGACCGTGACCGAGTCGACGGTGCTGGCATGGACGGGAAGTGTCGACGTGCTCACCAGCATGGCGATAGCCGGCCGTGAGGTCGCCGTCACCGCCGAGCTGCTCATGGTGAGCGCCTTTCTGGCCGGTTTCTCCGCCTTCTACTTTGCCGTCTACCTGGTCACCGACGAGACGTATCGTCGTGAGTTCTTCAACGACGTGGTCGATGATCTCCACCGTTCGCTTGGCGTCCGTGCCGTGTACCTGGCCGCTCGCCAGCCTGACCCCCTGGCGGACCCTCGATGAGTTGGCGGCCCACAGTGCTGGCACTCGTGGTGGTCATCGCAACGGCCGCCTGCTCCCCGGGCCCGGCCCGCACCATCGGTACCGAGCGGCTGGTCGACGATCTCCGCGACGCCGTCGTCGAGGACTACGGGCTCGAGGCCCTCTCGGTCTCGTGTCCCGACGACGTCGAGGCCAAGGCTGGCAAGGTCTTCGAGTGCGAGGTCGAGCTGACCGGTGGGGTCCTCCACATGGAGGTCGAGCAGGAGGACGACGACGGCTTGCTCCGCTTCGGAGCGGTGGAGGCAGTCATCCCCGTGGAGGGACCGGCATCGGCCATCGCCCACACGTATCGAACCCGCATCGGCCGCAACGTCGAGGTCACGTGTGGTGACGACCTCGCCCTCGTCGTGGCCATCGACGACACCTTCGCCTGTGAAGCCGTCGACCGCCAGGGCATCACCGAGACCGTCACCGGCACCGTGGTGTCGCGCGATGGGGCATTCGAGCTGGAGCTGGAGGATGGAAGCGTGCTCGATGTCGATGCTGTCGCCGAGGCGATCCTGGCCTCCCGGCGATTCGATGCCGGCATCACCGACGAGCCCGACGAGCCCGGAGGGGAGGAGCCCGACGAGCCGGGAGGGGATGAGTCCGAGGGCGACGACCTGCCTGGGGAGGAGCTGCCGAGCGAGTAGCCGGCCGCCCTTGACGTGATCGAACGTATGTTCGATCATCCGGGGGTGGCGTTCAACAACCCCTCCATCACCTGGAAGGAGCTCGAACGCCGCCTGTCGGATCGGCCATCGGGTGCTGACGGAGGGGACAGCCCGGCGTGGTCGGCCAAGCGTGATCCCTACACCGCGCCCACCGGGACGGTCCGCCATCGGGGGGTAGTGCCCTACGCCGAGCTGCACTGCCACTCCAACTTCAGCTTCCTCGACGGCGCCTCCCATCCCCATGAGCTGGTCGAAGAGGCCGCCCGGCTCGGGCTCGAGGCCCTGGCCCTCACCGACCACAACGGCTTCTACGGGGTCGTCCGGTTCGCGGAGGCGGCGAAGGAGGTGGGTCTGCCCACCGTGTTCGGAGCCGAGCTCACCCTCGGTGCCACCGAGCGCCGCATGGGTGGCACCGAAGGGGTGCCCGATCCCGACGGCTGCCATCTCGTCGTCCTCGCCCGGGGACCGGCGGGCTATGCCCGGCTCGGCACCGCCATCAGCCAGGCCCAGATGGCAGGGAACAAGGCCCGTTCCCGCACCGACCTGGCCTCGCTCTCCCAGCTCGCCGCCGGGCACTGGCTGGTGCTCACCGGCTGCCGGAAGGGCCCCCTCACCCGCGCCCTCGAGCGCGACGGACCGGCAGCGGCCCGGCGGGCACTGGCCGATCTGGTCCAGGCCTTCGGGGTGGCCAACGTGGCCGTCGAGCTGTGGGACCACGGCCATCCACTCGACTCGATCCGCAACGATGCGTTGGCCGAGATCGCCGCCTATCTCGGAGTGACCACGGTGGCCACTGGCAACGTGCACTACGCCACCCCTGCCCATCGCCCGCTCGCCACCGCCATCGCTGCCGTTCGCAGCCGCCGCAGCCTCGACGACGCCCAGAGCTGGCTGCCGGCTGGCACCGGCCAGCACCTGCGATCGGGGGCCGAGCAGGCCCGCCGCTTCGTCCGCTATCCCGGAGTGGTGGAGCGAGCCGCTGAGCTGGGGCGCGACTGCGCCTTCGACCTGGCCCTCGTCGCCCCCGAGCTGCCTCCGTTCCCGTGCCCCGAGGGCCTCGACGAGATGACCTACCTGCGTCGCCTCACCGAAGCGGGTGCCGCCAAGCGCTACGGGTCCCGCCATGCCCCCACGGTCCCGGTGGCCTGGGCCCAGATCGACCATGAGCTCGACGTCATCGAGGGGCTGGGGTTCCCCGGCTACTTCCTCGTGGTGTGGGACATCGTCCAGTTCTGCCGTGACCACGACATCTTGTGCCAGGGGCGGGGTTCAGCCGCCAACAGCGCCGTGTGCTTCGCCCTCGGCATCACCGCCGCCGACACCGTGCGGCTGGGCCTGCTGTTCGAGCGGTTCCTCTCACCGGGGCGGGACGGGCCGCCCGACATCGACATCGACATCGAGTCCGACCGTCGCGAGGAGGTGATCCAGTACGTCTACCAACGCCATGGGCGCACCCATGCCGCCCAGGTGGCCAACGTCATCACCTACCGCGGTCGTTCCGCCGTACGCGACATGGGCAAGGCGCTGGGCCACGACCAGGCCCAGGTCGACACCTGGTCCAAGCGTCTCGACGCTCCCGATCCCGACATCCCCGACGCGGTGGTCGACCTGGCCAGCCGGGTCAAAGGGTTCCCCCGTCACCTCGGCATCCACTCCGGCGGGATGGTCATCTGCGACCGACCCATCGCCGAGGTGTGCCCCACCGAGTGGGCCACCATGGAGGGTAGGAGCGTCCTGCAATGGGACAAGGACGACTGCGCGGCGATCGGTCTCGTGAAGTTCGACCTGCTGGGCCTGGGCATGCTCAGCGCCATCCACTACTGCGTCGACCTCATCGCCCATTACGAGGGCATCGACGTCGACCTGGCCACCATCCCTCAGGACGACGCCGTCTACGACATGCTCTGCGCCGCCGACACGGTGGGGGTGTTCCAGGTCGAGAGCCGGGCCCAGATGGCCACCTTGCCGCGGTTGAGACCGCGGGTGTTCTACGACCTCGTCGTCGAGGTGGCGCTCATCCGTCCCGGCCCGATCCAAGGAGGCAGCGTCCATCCCTACATCCGGCGGCGGCGCGGCGAAGAACCCATCACTTACCTGCACCCGTCGTTGGAGCCAGCGCTGCGCAAGACCCTCGGTGTCCCCCTGTTCCAAGAGCAGCTCATGCAGATCGCCATCGACGTGGCTGGTTTCACGCCGACCGAGGCCGACCAGCTCCGCCAAGCCATGGGCTCGAAGCGGTCGGTGGAGCGGATGGAGCGGATCCGGGGCCGTCTCTTCGACGGCATGGCAGAGCGTGACATCCCCCCCGACGTGGCCGAACAGATCTGGGAGAAGCTCGTGGCCTTCTCGGCCTACGGCTTCCCCGAGAGCCACTCGGTCAGCTTCGCCTACCTGGTCTACGCCTCGGCGTGGCTCAAGCTGCACCACCCCGCGGCGTTCTGTGCCGCCCTGCTCAACGCCCAGCCCATGGGCTTCTACTCACCCAACTCACTGTGCCAGGACGCCCGCCGCCACGGCGTGGTGGTGCACGGACCCGACATCGCCCACTCCGAGGCCACCGCCACCCTCGACCCCTGCCCCGACAGCACTGGCGGATGGGCCGTGCGGTTGGGCATGGCGTCGATCCGCGGCATCGGCGACGATCTGGCCGAGACCATCGCCTTCGGTCGGCCGTACACCTCGATGGAGGATCTGGTCCGCCGCACCGGCATCTCACGGGATCGGCTCGAAGCCATGGCGACCGCTGGTGCCTTCACCAGCCTGGGACTCGATCGCCGGCCGGCGCTGTGGGCGGCTGGGGCTGCCATCGGGGGCCGCCCCGACCGCCTGCCCGGGGTGGTGGTTGGCGGTGACGCGCCGCGGCTGCCAGGCATGTCCCCGGTGGAGGAGACCGTGGCCGACTTGTGGGCTACGGGGGTGGCGGTGGGAACGCACCCCATGGGCTTCCTCCGTGAGCGGTTGGCGGCCGAGGGCATCGTTGCCGCAGCCGACCTCGGCCAGCACCCCGACAACGGTCGCATCACCGTGGCCGGCATCGTCACCCACCGCCAACGACCGGCCACCGCCTCGGGTACCACGTTCATGTCGCTCGAGGACGAGACCGGCCTCATCAACGTCGTCTGCTCGAAGGGCTGCTGGGCCCGTCACCGTCGCGTGGCTCGAGACGCGCCGGCGGTGGTGATCAGCGGGCGGCTCGAGCACGGCCAGGGAGCGATGAACGTCATCGCCGAGCGCATCACGCCCCTCGCCGTCGCGGCATCGACGTCATCGCGCGACTTCCGCTGACAAATTCGACCGATCGCCGCGGCCCGGTGCGACGATGGGCCGGTGACCAAGGCCGCACCACAGGTGCCCGCCACCCATACCGAACCCACAACCGTCGCCAAGGCGGTGGTGGTGGGTCTGATCGCGGGCGTGCTGTCGGGACTGTTCGGCATCGGCGGCGGCACCGTGATCGTCCCCGGTCTGGTGATGGTGGCTGGCCTCGGCCAGCGCCTCGCCCATGGCACCAGCCTGGCGGCCATCGTCCCCATCGCCCTGAGCGGATTGGGAGGCTTCGCTCTCGACGGAAGGGTCGACTGGCCGGTGGCGCTGCTGTTGGTCATCGGCGCCACCTCCGGTGCGCGCCTGGGAACCGAGCTGCTGCACCGCGTCAGCCAACACCGTCTCCGTATGGGCTTTGCTGCTTTGCTGCTGGGAACCGCCATGCGTCTCGTGACCGACGTCCCCGATCCCGGTGGCCGCCTCGGCCTCGACGTGGCTGCCGCGGCGGGACTCCTGGTCGTGGGTGTCGTGGCCGGAACCCTGGCTGGTCTGTTGGGTGTCGGCGGAGGCGTGGTGATGGTGCCGGCGCAGGTGCTGCTGTTCGGGATTCCCGATGCCATCGCCAAGGGAACGAGCCTGGCCGTCATCATCCCGACTGCCGTTGTGGGCACCCGCCGCAACGTCGTCAACGGCAACGCGGATCTGCGCCTTGCCGCCATCGTCGGGCTGTCGGGCGTCGTGAGTGCCTTCCTGGCGTCGCGCGTGGCCGTGGGACTCGAACCGACGGTCAGCAGCGTGCTCTTCGCCCTGCTGCTGTCGCTGGTGTCACTGCGGATGCTGCTCGAACTCCGATCCGACGAAGACTGACCCGCAGGTGCCCTACTGGGAGGTGGCCATCGTCGGCGCCGCGGTGGCTGCGGGCTGCTTCGTGCAGGGAGGTGCGGGGCTCGGTGCCGCCCTTCTCGCCGCGCCGGTGGTGCTGCTCGTCGAGCCCGATCTGGTCCCGGGGCCGCTCATCTTGGCCCTCAGCACCATGACGATCGGCATGACCTATCGCAACCGCCACCACCTGGATCTCAGCGGGTTGTGGTGGGCGGTGGCCGGCCGCTTGCCGGGGACCGCCCTGGGGGCGGTTGCCGTGGCTGTCATGCCGGCCGCCGGGCTCGACATCGGGTTCGGGGTGATGATCCTGGTGCTGGTGGTCGCGTCGCTGACCGGCGTCCACGTCCCCCCGACCCCTTCCAACCAGCTGCTGGCGGGCGGGCTCTCGGGCCTCTCGGGAACGGCGACGAGTGTCGGCGGGCCGCCGATGGCCCTGTTGCTCCAGAACGAGCTCGGTCCCAGGCTGCGGGCCAACCTCGCTGCTTTCTTCGCCATCGGAACCCTCACCAGCATCGGCGGGCTGGTGGCGGTGGGGGAGTTCGGACTCCGCGAGCTCCGAGCCGGCGCCCTGCTCGCCATCCCGGCCATGGGCGGATTCTGGATCTCGGGGTCGGTCGCCCGGTTCCTCGACGCGGGGCGAACCCGCCACGCGGTGCTCGTGATCTCCGCAGCGTCCTCGTTGGTGGTCCTGGGCCGAGGCCTGGCCGGGCTCTAGCAATCAGCGATCGTAGGTCCCGAGCAGCGAACCCTCGGCAACCACCTCTCCGGACTCGTTCACAGCCTCGACGAGGAAGATGTAGCGGTGAGGCTCGTCATCGGGCGGCGGGCACGGCCCTGCCCAGCCCACGGAACCGGCGTCGTTGGTGGACTCGACGCCGGGCGGGCTGGTGCCCTCACCGACGCCCGCCACCCGTGGACCGATGTCGCGGACGGACCAATGCACGAAGTTGCCGTTGGGCGCATCGGGGTCGGTGACGGTGAGTCGCAGCGACGCGACCTCGGCGGGCACACCCACCCAGGTCAAGGGCGGGGACAGATTCTCACCATCGCAGGAGTAGCGCTCGGGTATCGGCGACCCGTCGAAGAACGCATCGGAGGTGATCGAGATCGTCTCCGGGTTGCCGCCGTTGTCTGAAGCGCTGCCATCGCCGTAACCCCCACTGCACGCAGTCATCATCAACAACCCACCGAGGGCGACGACCGGTCCGGCGTGTGTCATTGGCGGCGACGGTACCAGGGCGGGTGCTAGGACTCACTGCGTGCCTGCTGCACCGCTCATCGAGCAAGTCCATGCGCTCCAGGCCCATCACGCGCTCATGAGGGTGGTCACCCGCCTCGATGACCACTCCGCGCGGGAACCCTCCCCGCTCGAGGGCTGGACCCGCGGCCACATCGTCACCCATCTCGCCCGCCATGCCGACAGCCACACCCGGATGCTCGACGGCCTGCGACGGGGCAAGCAGGTTCCCCAATACGCCGGAGGTTTCGCGTCACGAGATCGCGAGATCGAGGAGGGCTCCTCACGTTCGGCCACGGATCTGATCGGCGACTTCGAGACGGCCAGCGCCACCCTCTTCGAGATCTGGGAGCGGCTCGACGAGGGGCTCTGGGACGAGCCGGTGGACGCCATCGGCGCGACGGTTCCGGCACGAGCGCTGGTGTGGTCACGGTGGTGCGAGCTGGAGCTGCACCGGATCGATCTCGACCTCGGTGACAGACCGGAGAACTGGTCTCGTTCGTTCGTGAGCTCGGCTCTGCCCTGGGTGGTGTCCCGCCTTTCGGTTCCAGCCCGATCGGGCCGAACGACGACGTGCAGCGTCGCGCCCGACGACCTGGCCGAGGAGTGGCCACTCGTCGTTGACCGGACAAGACCGGGGACTGAGGCCAACGTCACTGTCCGAGGGCCCGGCGGGCTCCTGCTCGGATGGCTCACCGGACGGCTCCCCGAGGGCGGCGGCGGCCTGACCGTCGAGGGCGCCGAGGCGCTGCCCGCCGTGCCGAGCCTGTACTCCGATCCGTGACCCGGCTCCGACTCCGGCCCCCCTCTCCCCTCGCTGGGCTCGGCACGCTGCTTGGCCCGGACCTGGGGGCGGCGGCCCAGTCAGCCGTAGCCCTCCTCGTCGCCCTCGCCGGTGCCCTGGTGGCGGGTCTCGCGTTGGGTCACGTGACTGATCTGTTTGATCGGCTCCCGGGATTGCTGCTGCTGGTCCCCGCCGTCATCGCTGGTCGCGGAGCGATCTTCGGAACGCTCGGCAGCCGGCTGGGAACGGCGATCCACACCGGGCAGTTCCACCTGTCGCCCCGGGTGGCAACGGTCGTCGGTCAGAACGTGGTCGCCGTAGGGGTGCTGTCGCTGTCAACGTCGATGGTGATCGGCGTGGTGGCGAAGATCGTCGGCGTGATGTTCGGCGTGCGGCCGCTGATCGGGGTCGATGACCTCATCGTGTTGTCCTCGCTGGCTGGGATCTCCTCCGCGGTGCTCATGGTTGTGTTCACCCTGGCGGTAGCGGCAGGATCGGTTCGGCGCGGGTGGGACATGGACAACGTCACCGCTCCGCTGGTCACCGCCGTCAGCGACATGGTGACGCTGCCGCTCCTCCTGGCCGCCACCGTGGTTGCGGACCGGGGAGCCACCACCGGGGTGCTGGCCGTCCTGCTGACGGTGGCGTCGGTGGTCGTCACCATCATCGCCATCCGCTCGAGCCTCGAGCTGGTCAAGACGATCCTCATCCAGTCCATGCCGGTGCTCGTCATCGGGGGACTCGTCAGCCTGGTGGCCGGCCTGACCATCGAGCGACGCATCGAGGAGTTCTCCGCGCTCCCTGCACTCCTCGTCTTCGTGCCGCCGTTTCTGGCGTCCGGTGGTGCGCTCACCGGAATCCTCACCAGCCGGCTGGGGTCCAAGCTCCACCTGGGGATCATCGAGCCCAGCACGGTTCCCGGAGTCGAGGCGACTCGAGACATCCGGTTCGTCTTCGTGCTCGCCGTGCCCCTGTTCACCCTGTGCGCTCTGCTGACCGATCTCGTCGCCACCTGGTCGAATCTGGCCGCGCCCCCTCTGGGCGATCTGGTGCGAGTGGCGCTGTTGGCGAGCCTGATGGCCATCACGATCGCCGTCGTCGTGTCGTACTACGGGAGCATCGCCGCCTACCGGGCCGGAATCGATCCGGACAACGTCGGCATCCCCCTGGTCACGGCGGCCATGGATCTCGCCGGGGCCGCCGCCATCGTGGTGGCCATCGCTGCGTTCGGTGTGGCCTGACCGCTCACTAGCGTCCCCAAGGAGGGACCATCGACATGGATGACCGACCAAGAAACCTGAAGACGATGCTGGCGGAGGCCAAGGACACCTCCGAGCTCATGGTCGACCTCGCCTACGGGTCGCTCTACTTCAGCGACCCCGAGATGGCCGAGGGGGTCTTCGAGCTCGAAGAGCGCCTCAGCGACCTCGTCCACGACATGCGCGGCGTCTGTGTCGTCGCCGTCCGGTCACCCAAAGAGTCCGATGGCATGTCGTCGGTGCTCCAGGTCATCTCGGCGATCGAGCGGATCGGGAACAACGCCGTCGACATCGGCCGCATCGTCACCAAGCAGCTCGGCATCCCCCAGGACCTGGTGGCGGATCTCCACCAGGCCGATGAGGTCAGTCACCGGGTCATCGTGCGCGACCACTCCGAGCTCGCCCATCGACGCCTCGACGACGTCGAGCTGCCCGTCGAGATCGGCATGCGTGTCGTCGCCTACCGCCGGGCCGGATCATGGGAGACCGACGTGCGCGGCGACACCGTGATCGTCCCCGACGACGTCCTGTTCGTCCACGGCACGCCCGCCGGCATCGACGACCTTCGTCGGCTGGCTGGTGCCGAGCCGTTCATCCCTCCGGTCCCAGCCGAGGAACCAGCGGCCAGCGACCTCGATCGGGCCATCGACACCCTGGTCGAGATGAAGAACCTGTCGGAGACTGCCGTTGGCTTGGCGTACTCGGCGCTGGTGCTGCGCGAGCCGCGCTTGGCCGCAGAGGTCGTGCACCTCGAGGACCGCCTCGATGAGATGAAGGAGCGGATCGAGACCTGGGTGCTGCGCGCCGCGGCCGACCAGATCGACCCATCTCCGCTTCGCGGACTGCTGCACCTGGCTCAGGCGGCCGAGGACCTGGGTGACCAGGCCCAGCAGATGGTGTGGCTCATCGAGCAGGGCGAGGATCTCCATCCCGTGCTCTCGCTGGCCCTCGGTGACGCCGACGAGGTGGTGGCCTGGGTTCCTGTCGCTGAGGGGTCAGCCGCCGACGGGCGATCGCTGCGCGAGCTGCGCTTCGACGTCGATCCCGGCTTTCACATCCTCGCCATCCGTCGCCAGGGCCGGCACGTCTACCGGCCGCGGGGCCGGGTCGTGCTCCGGGCCGGTGACGAGCTCATCGCCACCGGCCCCGACGAGGGCCATGCGTTGCTGACCGAGCGGTGTGGCTGGCGGTTGGATCTCGACGATGCAACCGGTGAGCACGCGCTGGTGGGGCTCGATGACCCCGATCAGATGTAGCCGCGCATCCGCGATGCGGTGGCCACCCGCTGGATCCCTAGCGCGAACGCGGCCGTGCGCATGGAGCAGTCGTGGCGCTCGGCGAAGGCGGCGGTGGCATTGAAGGCATCGATCATCTTGTTGCGCAGCTCCTCGTTGAACCGCTCTTCCGGCCACGTGAACTGCTGGATGTTCATAGCCCACTCGAAGTAGGAGCCGGTGACCCCGCCCCCGTTGGCCAAGATGTCGGGCAGCACGCGGATGCCCCGCTGGCCGAGGATGACGTTGCCGCCCGGGGTGACGGGGTGGTTGGCGGCCTCGACGAGGATCTGGCACTGGAGGTCGCCGGCATTGTCGGTGGTGATGACTTCACCGAGGGCCGCCGGGATGAGGACGTCGCAGTCGATGGTGAGGAGCTCGTCGTTGCTGATGCGATCGACCTGCTCCTGCTCGATGACCGATCGGCCGTTTCGGACCAGCTCGAGGGTCCGGCTGATGTTGAGGCCGTCGGCGCGGTGGATGGCGCCATTGACATCGGACACGGCCACGACCTTCACGCCCAGGTTGGCCAGCTCGTCGGCCGCCCACGAACCCACGTTGCCGAATCCCTGGATGGCGACCCGCAGCTCGGAGAGGTCGATGCCCCATCGCTCGCAGGCGGCGACCAGCACATAGATGCATCCGCGACCGGTGGCCTGCTCACGGCCGGGAGCGCCTCCAAGCTCGACCGGCTTCCCGGTGACCGCGGCCGGGGTGTAGCCGACCCGACCCGAGTAGGCATCCATGACCCAGGCCATGGTCTGGGCGTTCGTGTTCATGTCAGGCGCCGGAATGTCTCGATAGGGGCCGAGGACGTGGCCGATGGCGTTCGTGAAGCGCCGGGTCATCGTCTGGCGCTCCTCCTCGGTGAGCTGGTGGGGGTCGACCTTGATTCCCCCCTTGGCGCCACCGAAGGGCACGTCCATCAGTGCGGTCTTCCACGTCATCAACGAGGCGAGAGCTCGAACCTCGTTGATGTCGGCGTGGGGGTGATAGCGGATGCCCCCCTTGTAGGGGCCGCGGGCCCCGTTGTGCTGCACCCTGTAGCCCTCGACGACCAGCAGCGTTCCGTCGTGGCGGCGAACGGGGACCTGCACTGACACCTCGCGGTAGCTCGACTTGAGCACCGGGTACATGTCGGCCTCGAGACCGATCAGCCCGGCCGCCTCGTCGAAGAACACATTGACCGCCTCCGACGGCGTGAGTCCTTCGGCGGAGACGCGTACCGGCTTGCGGCCGCCGCTCCCGTCGAAGGCCTGACCGGTCTCGCTCGGGTCGGTGGTGGTTCGTCGCTCGCGGAGCTGATCGGTCACTCCACCAACGCTAACGAAACAACGCGGGGAGGTCGGCCGACAGCGGCCGATCGGTGGCTGGCTCGAGCTCGCAGCCGGGGTACCACCGGGATAGATGGACCGACTTCCGATTGTTCAGCGCTTCGGTCATGAGATCGTCGGGGAGCCGGCTGATGGCCTCGGCCAGCCGGCTGCGCCGGGCCGCGACCTCGACGGGGCCGGTGGCCAGATCGCACACCTCCTTGGCCCGGGCCGACAGATCGTGGGTTCCGGCCTGCACCGAGTAGCGGATGATGTCGGACTTGGGTAGTCCGGCCAGCGGGCGCAGGATGGTCCGGCTGGTGGCACGGTCGATCTCGACGAGGTTGGCGATGGTCTGACTCGACACCTGGCCCACCGACTCGCCGGTGACGAGGGCCGGTCGTCGAAGGCGGGCGGCGAGGGCGTCGGCCGCGGCCAGCATGAGCTGCTTGAGCACGACCTGGCGGTGCTTGGACTCGACGTGGTGCAGGAGCGACTCCTTGACGCCCTCGAAGTCGATCACCCACATGACGGGGTCGGTCCCCGCACCCCACTGCTCCCACAGCCCGTAGGCGACGGCCACCGTGTGGTCGGCCTGCGAGCAGTCCATCTGGAAGTGGACGAAGTCCACCGGGCAACCTCGGCGCAGCATCAGCCAGGCCGCAACCGGAGAGTCGAACCCCCCCGACAGCAGCACCAGCACCGGATCCTGGGTGCCGACGGGCAGCCCCTCGGTACCCTCCCATGTCGGGCCGAGGAGCCAGGCCTCGTCGCCGTACACCTCGACGCTCACCGTGACGTCGGGTTCGGTGAGCGACACCCCGGCCGACAGGTCGTAGAGCGCATCGCCGATGGCGCGCTCGGCGTCCATCGACGACCAGGCGTGGCTGCCGCGTCGCCGCACCCGGGCGGCGAACGTCCGGCCCGAGACCCGAGCCTTGGCGTCGGCCGCCACCACGTCGACCAGCTCGTCGAGCGAGTCGAACGTCACGCGACGGGCCGACACCACGCGGAAGATGCCCGAGACCCGCGCCGCCGCGGACGCGGCGGCATCCACGTCGCTCGGATCGACCTCGATGAGCATTCGCCCTTGCGGGCCGCGGGCGATGGCGGCGTTCGGAGCATGGCGGTCGAGGGCGTCGCGGAGGTTCTCGCCCAGCCGGCGCCGGAGCCGCCTCTGCGTGCGGTCCGACTTGAGATGGATGTCGCCGGCGACGGTGACGAGAAGGGTGGCGGGGCCAGCGCCAGGAGACACGGTCAGCCGGTCTGGTCGGACCGCATGACCTCGGCCACACCGGTGACCATGCCGGCCAGAGCGGCCATCTCGGTGGGGACGATGATCTTGGTGGCCTGGCCGTCGGCCAGCTTCTCGAGGGCTTCGAAGTACTTGAGGGTGAGGATGTCCGGTGTCGGGTTGCCTTCGTGGAAGGCGGCGAACACCAAGCTCACCGCCTCGGCCTGACCGCTGGCCACCGCTTCCAGCCGGTACTTCTCGGCATCGGCAATGGCCCGCACCGCGTCGGCTTGGCCCTGAGCCTCGAGGATCTGGCGTTGCTTTACGCCCTCGGCTTCGAGGATGGCGGACTGCTTCGCCCCCTCGGCCCGGGTGATCGCTGCCTCACGGTCACCCAGCGCCTCGGTGACGAGCGCCCGGCGGGTCCGCTCGGCCTTCATCTGCTCGTGCATGGCCGACATGACGTCGGCGGGAGGATCGATCCGCTGGATCTCGACCCGCACGATCCGAACGCCCCACTTGTCGGTGGCGTCGTCGAGGATCTGCCGCAGGGCGGCGTTGATCTGATCTCGGGAGGTCAGCGCTTCGTCGAGCTGCATGTCGCCGACGACGTTACGAAGGTTGGTCTGGGCGAGCTTGGTGGCGGCCAGGATGAAGTTGGCCACGTTGTAGACGAGGCGCTGCGGATCGGTGGGCTCGTAGTACAAGACGGCGTCGACGGACACCACCACGTTGTCCTCGGTGATGACCTCCTGGGGCGGGACGTCGACGACCTGCTCTCGCATGTCGACCTTTCGCATGGTCTCCACCACCGGCATGATGATGCGGAGGCCGGGCTCGGTCGTCTCCTTGTACTTGCCCAGTCGCTCGACGATGCCACGCTGGTGCGGTCGAACGATCTTGACGCCGCTGGCGACGTAGACGAACAGCACCAACCCGATCGCCACGAGGACGGCAACGAGCTCCATCAATCAGCCCTCCTGGGACTTGACGACGACGCGGGTGCCTTCGACCCGCACCACTTCGATCTGGGTTCCTACCGCGATGGCGACGCCGTCGTGGCTCGCCGCCCGCCACTCCTCACGGTCAACGCGGACCTGGCCGAGCTCGCCCGGTCCTTGGGGGATGGCATCGAGCACGACGCCCGAGCGACCGGTCCACCGGTCGGCGCCTACGCCTCCGAGTGAAGGAAGGCTGGCGTCGAGCCGCTTGGAGATCGGGCGGAGGGCCGCGAACGACACCGCGCTGATCGCCAGGAAGGCGGTCCACTCCCACCCGACGCTGACGTCGACGAAGGCCAACGCGGCGGCAACCGCGGCACCGAGTCCGAAGGGGAGCAGGAAGAAGGAGCCGGCAGTGGCCATCTCGCCCAGCCCGAACACGAGCGCGGTAGCGAGCCAGATCCACTGCCAGACTTCGGGAGAGTCCACGAGAGGACCAGCCTATCCGGGGTCGTTGTCGGGCGAGATCTCCGCGGGTGGGTCGAAGGCGCCGGAGGGGATGTCGTCGGTCACTTCGACGGCTCGGAGACGGGTCCCCGCCCGCTCGACCAGCAAGGGGATGCCCTGACGGGAGACGCACACCGTGGCGGCGGGAGCGGCAGAGGGATCCTCGACATCGGCGCGCGGGGTGACCACCAGACAGGTCCCGGCCACGCCGGCCACCTCTTGCTCCTCGATCGCCACCACGTACTCCTCCACGGCGCGGGCCAGATCGAGCACCGCGTCGGTCAGAGCAGCGTCGGAGAGCTCGGCCAGCTCCGGTCCTGGCGCGCCCTCCACGCAGGTCCAGCGATCGTCCAGCCCCGTGCACGTCACGGTTCGGGTGTCCTCGGTGATGGTGGTGCGCGACACCTGAGCCTCGGGATCGATGTCGACGCGCCGCCGGGGAGGGTCGTTGGTGACTGTCACCAACGTCGTCTCGCTGCCCGACGTGGACTCGTACACCGCCCGGTAGGTGGCTCCGGGACCAGCAGCCAGCCGTGCTCCCACCTCGCCCACCTCCTCGGAATAGCCCGCCTCCAGCATCACCTCGCGGACCTGATCGGCCCGAGCGCGAGCAGCGGCCCGACGCTCGTCGCCGGCGCCGTCGCCGTCGCCGGTGCACGCCGAGCCAACCACAGCGATGCAGGAGGTCACGATCGTGGCAGCGGAGCGGACGGCGAACACGGCGCAGCACCCTATGCCGTTCCCATGACGCCGTACCCATGACGCCGTACCCATGACGCGACACCGCGGGGCCGGTACCCTTCACCGCGTGGACGGCACCAACGACGACGTTCGGCGCGGTGTGGGGTACGGCGCGGTCGTTGGCCTCGTGGTGGCGATCGTCGCCATCGCGGTGGGGATCTCGATCATCGCCATGCCACTCTTCGCGCTCGCTCAGATCGTCGGCGGCGACGGGGTCATCAACGACCCGTTCCTGCGCAACGGCTTGCTGCGATGGGCCCTTCCCTTCGGGCTGCTCCTCGGCGCCGGCGCAGGCACCATCGTCGGCGTGTGGGCCGGCAAGGGTGGGAGACTGCCGGAGTGACCGACCGCTGCCTGCTCACTGTGCACGCCCATCCCGACGACGAGGCTTCCAAGGGGGCGGGAACCGTTCGTCGCTACGCCGACGACGGCATTCGCTGTGTGCTGGTGTGCGCCACCGGCGGTGAGGCGGGCGACATCTTGAACGCTGCTCTCGACAGCGACGACGTGCGGTCACGCATCGGCGAGGTGCGACGCCAGGAGCTGGACCGCTCCGCCGGGATCATCGGCTACGAGGAGGTGATCATGTTGGGCTACCGCGACAGCGGCATGCCCGACAGCGAGCCCAACGCCCACCCCGATGCCTTCGTCAACCAGCCTTTCGATGACTGCGTCGACCGCCTGGTCGAGATCGTCCGAAGTTCCCAGCCGCAGGTGATGGTCACCTACGACGACGTGCACGAGGGATACCCCCACCCCGACCACATCCGGGTGCAGCAGATCAGCGACGCCGCGTACGACAAGGCCGCCGACGCCGGGCATCGGCCCGACCTGGGTGAGCCGTGGGCCATCTCCAAGCTGTACCGCACCATGTTCTCGAGGGATCGCCTCGAGAAGATGCACATCCGCCTGAACGAGCTGGGCCTCGAGTCGCCCTTCGATGCTGCTTGGTTCGAGCGGCCCTGGCAGGACCACCGCATCACGACACGGGTCGAGGTGAGCGGTCAGTACTCCACCCGCAAGGCGGCGTTGCTGGCCCACGCCACCCAAGTGGCCCCCGATTCCCCGTTCTGGTTCGGCCTCCCCGACCACGAGCTGGCCGCCATCCACCCCTGGGACGACTACTCCCTCGCCGCTCATCGCCTCGGTGACTACGTGGCGGGCACGCCCGACGAACCCGAGACCGACCTGTTCGCCGGGATCGCCTAGCCTCCGCCCCATGGCGAAGTACCTCACTCAGGAATGGTTGGACATGGGCCTCAAGGAAGCGGCGACGTTCCCCGAACGTCCCGGTGCCACGGCTCGCATGCAGTACGTCGTGAGCGGCGCCCCCGAGGGTGACATCAGCTATTACCAAGTCGTCGAGAATGGAGCGATGCAGGAGGCGAAGCTCGGGATCGACGAAGAGGCCGAGTTCACCATCACCATCAGCTACGACGACTCGGTCAAGGTGCAGAACGGCGAGCTGGATGCCAATGCCGCCTTCATGCAGGGGCGCATGAAGGTCACGGGCAACATGGGCAAGCTCATGTCGTTGATGCCGCTCACCCAGAGCTCGGAGTACAAGGAGATCCAGGCCCGGATATCCGAGCAGACCGAGTTCTAGGAGCCTGCCTCCTCGCTCACCTCGATGGTGCCGGTGCTCGTGGCATCGGTGCCCTCGCAGATGAGCAGGCCGCTCATCGGCTCGGGAAGCCACCACTCCGAGGTCTCGTCGGCCAACATCGGGCCGGTGTCGAACACCGGCGCGGCGTCGGCGTCGGGGCCGGCGTCGGTGGCCCTGACCCGAACGTCATCGGTGACCGCGGTGAATCCGACGGTGGTGCCAGGCGGGACGCCGAGATCGGGCGGGGTGCAGCCATCGGGACCGACCTCGACGGTGACGTCGATGGCGAGGACCGCGGGATCTACAGCGTCGAGGTCGGGAAGACCCTCACCAACCCGATCGGTGCATGACGTCACGGCCATGGTGGCGATGGTCAGGGCGGCGACGCGGATCGTTGATCTCACGCCGCCGGCGCGCGTTCGGCCCGCTGGAGATCGCGCAGCTCGCGAAAGCCGATGAGCTTGGCCCCCGCTCGCTCCGCCATCTCCTTCCACCCGAGGTCGGTGGTCACCAGGCTGAGATCGTCGACGCGGGCCGGCCACGAATCGGACTGGGCTCGCAGCTCGGGAGTGTCGAGGGCAGGATGGACGTAGAGCTCTGTCACGCCGGGTCGGAGCTCCATCGCTGCCTTCTCGAGCGCTCGTCGCGACCCCACGCCACCGACATAGACGAAGTGGTCCGGATAGAGGATCCCCTCCTCTGATGCCCGGCGACGGAACGGGAAGCCGATCATCTGCTCGGTAGCGGCGCCCGACAGTCGCAGCGGGAGGTCGAACTCGCAGGCCAGCTCAAGGTACACGTCGAAGAACTCGGCCCGCAGCTGCAGCGTACCCATGTGGCTGTCGAGGTGGCTGACGTCGAACCCCCACCAGATGGCTCGCTCCACCTGGGCGCGTAGTTCGCGTGCCACCTCGTCGAGGTCGGCATGCTCCCACGTGTCGGCGACGGTGCGTGGGAACCCTCCGTCGCCGTCGAGCAGAGACGGGGAGTGGGTGATGGGTCCCCACCGATAGCCGTCGTACTCGGCATTGAGCGTGAGGTGCACCCCGACGTCTTCGCCCCGGTAGCGCGAGGCGGCGTCGCGAGCCCACGGGCACGGCACCATGATCGAAGCGCTGGTGGCCACCCCTTCTCGCAGCGCCCGGTACACACCCAGGTTGGCGGCGTGGCCGAGCCCGAGGTCGTCACAGTTGACGATGAGGAGGATGGCGTCGGCGTCGTAACCGAGCCGCTCGGCCAACGAGGTCACATCCAGCACGCTACCGGTCGGCTGATCATTCGACGGGCCGATCGGGCCCGCCGCACGCCGACCACAACCCTCGGCCGGCTCGTCGCGCCGCCGAGGCTGCGGACGAGATCTCGTCGACGTGGGCGACGTTGGGTGGATAGGTGGCCACCGCGGCATGCCCGCTGCGGACGAGGTCGAGGTTGACGAACAGGTCGTCGGAGGTGCGGTGCACATAGGCCAGAAGGCGGTCGTAGGCATCGCGCAGCTCGGCGTCTCGAACCAGCAGGACGGAGGTGCCCGGGGGGAGAAGGGCCTTGGTTCGGATCGACGCCTCGGCGCCGAAGCACTGCACCGGGCGGCGAGGATGGCTGGTCTCGGGGGTGTCGATCCCGATGAGCCGCACCCGTTCGGTGGTACCACCGATGTTGACGACGATGGTGTCGCCGTCGATCACCCGGACCACGGTGGCCTCACCGGGACGCCCAGACCCTTCTCCGGCTGTGGGGTGGCCTCCGTCCCCGCAGGCGACAGCCACCAGTGTGGTCGTGACGGCAAGAGCGATGAGGCGGGTGGTAGATCGCATGGACACGCCGCCGAGTGAGGTCAGATTCGCTGGAGCAGCGTTCCGGTGCCGAGGCCGCCACCGCAGCACATCGTGATGAGGCCGACGGTGCCGTCGGTGCGCTCCAGCTCGTGAAGGGCCTTGGTGGTCAGGATTGCCCCAGTCCCGCCGAGGGGGTGGCCGAGGGCGATGGCGCCGCCGTTGGGGTTGACCCCGTCGAGGTCGGCGCCCACGGCCCGTTGCCAGGCGAGCACCACCGATGCGAACGCCTCGTTGATCTCGGTCACGTCGACATCGGCCATCGTCATGCCGGCACGCCCGAGGAGCCGCTGGGTGGCGTCGATCGGGCCCTCGAGCATGAGGACGGGGTCGACGCCCACCAGGCAGGTGTCGAGCACCTTCGCCTTGGGAGTGAGTCCCAGCGCAGCGGCCTTGCCCGCCGCCATCATCAGCACGGCGGCGGCGCCGTCGGAGATCTGTGACGACGAGCCAGCGGTGTGCACGCCGTCGGTTCGACCCACCGGCTTCAACGCTGCCAACGCCTCGAGGCTGGTGTCGCGCAGGCCCTCATCGCGGTCGACGAGATGGGTTGTATCGGTCGGCTTGCCCTCGTCATCGACGTCGGGCGCGTCGACTGGCACGATCTGGGTGTCGAACCGGCCCTCGTCCCACGCCCGAGCGGCCCGCTGCTGAGACGACAGGCCCAGCTCGTCGCAATCGCCACGGCTGATCTTCCACTTCTCGGCGATGCGCTCGGCCCCCTCGAACTGCGATGTGAACTCGTAGCGGCCGAAGTAGGTCTTGGGGATCGGCACACCCAGCCCGAGCTTCTTGGAGGAGTTGGCACCGATGGGCACGCGGCTCATCACTTCCACCCCGCAGGCCACGGCAACGTCGACCACTCCCGATCCCACCAAGCTGGTGGCGAGGTTGGTGGCCTGCTGGGACGACCCGCACTGGGTATCGACCGTGGTGGCGGCCACGCTGAGAGGGAGCCCCGCCGCGAGCCACGCGGTGCGGGCCACGTTGAACGACTGCTCACCTACCTGGCCGACGCAACCGCCGACGACCTGGCCGACCTCGCTGGGGTCGATGCCGGTGCGGTCGATCAGGGCCCGCTGCACCTGGGCCAGCAGGTCAGCGGGGTGCACCCCGGCCAGACCCTTGCCTCGGCGCCCGATCGGGGTGCGGACTGCATCGATGATGACGACGTCGTTGCTCATGGCCCGAGACTACGCAGCATCGGATCGAAGCCTCACCTCTTGATCGGCCCAGCGGGCGGCGCGGCGGCGCCGGTCGCCTGCTTGGATTGTCCGGGCCCGCTGCAACGTGGCCCGAGCGCGAGCAAGCTCGGCCTGGCCCCGCGAGATGGTGACGTCATCGATGCGGTGCCACTGGTCGTCGATGTCGACGAGGAGCAGCGGCCGCTGGTGGGAGTGGGTGCGTGTGGTCATGTCGCCATCGTGACCGGGGGGTGGTACCGCTTATCGTCGGATGCATGGACGCACGCACCTTCTTCGGTCTCCGTCACGAGCCGGCGGCGACGAGGTGGTCGCTCCCGGTGGTGCCGACCCTCTGCACCGGTGGCGGGTTCCTGTTCGGCGGGTGCGCCCTCGGCGCGGCGATCGAGGCGATGGAGGCCGAGACCGGCCGGCCGGTCCGGTGGGCCACAGCCCAGTACCTCGACTACGCGCGGCCGCCGGCCACCATGGACATCGAGGTCAACATCGCGGTCGCTGGCCGCAACACGGCGCAGGCCCGGGCCCTGTGCACCGTCGACGATCGCGAGATCATCGCGGTGAGCGGCGCCTTCGGTGAGCGGCCCCACTTCCATCAGTCGGGCCAGTGGGCCGAGATGCCGTCGGTCCGACCGCCCGAGGACTGCGAACCCCGGCGTCTCCGCGAAGACCACGAGACGTCGATCATGTCGCGCATCGAGATGCGGCTGGCCAATGCTCGGGACTGGGCCGACCTCGATGGTACGCCGGGTGACGGGCGGGCATCGCTGTGGGCCCGTGTGCCCGAGGTGCTCGACATGTCGGCGGCCTCGCTCGCCATCCTCGGTGACTACGTCCCCTTCGGCATCGGCCAGACCCTCGGCCTGCCGGCCGGTGGCAACAGCCTCGACAACTCCCTGCGGGTGGTGCGGCTGGTGCCCACCGATTGGGTGCTGGTCGACATCCGGGTCAGCGGTGTTCGTGACGGCTTCGGTCACGGCCTCGTGCACTTGTGGGCCACCGACGGCACGCTGCTGGCCACCGGAAGCCAGAGCGTGATCGTCCGCTACTGGGGAGGCAGCGAGCAGGCGGCGATGGAGCTCAGCGAGGGATTCCGGCAGCGCTCGTAGAACCACTGGGCGTGGACTGCCGCCTCGCCATCCGGAGCTCGCTGCTCGCCACCGTGTTGGCCTCCGTGCCGCTGGCGGCGTCGGCATTGCCGGTGGAGGTGGCCGGCGGGACCTCTGACGTGACGCTGTGCGGCTCGGCGCCGACGGCCGTCACCCGGGCGTATTCGTCGGACCAGGCCCGCACCTACGACTACGTCCCATTCACGGTGCCAGACGGCGCGGTGCGGGTGGAGGTGGGCTACCGATGGGTCGACCATGCGGTGGAGCAGGGTCTGCCCGACGTCCCGATCACCCAGACCGTCTTCGATCTCGGCCTGTGGAACGGGCCAACCGACGACGACGCCAACCTCGTGGGTTGGTCGGGCAGCCGCCAGGGTCGGCTGGATCAGGAAAAGCCGCCTGTGTGGGTGGCGGCCAACTCAGCTGAGCGCGGCTACCGACCGGTGACGATCAACCCCGGCCCGTGGCACGTCGAAGTCGGGGTGGCCGCAGTCGGACCGATGGGGGCGACGGTGCACCTCGAGGTCGCCTGCTACGACACCGACGAGCTCGACGGTCGCTCGGTGGACGACGGGCGGGACCGGACTGGGCCCCCGTCGCAGACCGATGCTGTCCGCGAGTGCGAGACCGGAGCGGAGTCGGGTGGGTGCTGGTACCACGCCGACTTCCACCTCCATGGCCGTCACTCCAACCCCGGTGCCCCCGACTGGGCGGACCTGGCAGACCAGGTCCGCGCCGCCGCCCTCGACATCGCCCCGGTCACCGACTACGTCACCACCGCGCACTGGGATGAGCTCGGCGCCGCGCAGCAGACCGAGCTCGCCAGCGCCACCGAGTCCAACCCCGACGCTGTTCTGATCTGGCCGGGCCGGGAGATCATCACCTACTTCGGCCATGCCATCGCACTGGCGGGCCCGGACCGACGTGCGGGAGGCGCGATCGGTGACGGCGCGCCGCGCCACGACGTCGACTACCGCCACGGGTACCAACCGGAGGGTCGGGCCACGCCGATCTCGATCGCCGACATCGTCGATGACGCCACGGGCCAAGGCGACCGCATCCACGTCGCCCACCCCACCATCTTCCCGGGTCCGTTGTTCCGGAGCTTCTGCCGGGGGTGCGAGTTCGAGCTGACCGACCAGATCCCATGGCACAAGGTGAGCGGGATCGAGGTGGTCACCGGTCCGGTGCTGGCCGACCTCTCTGACCTGAGCGGTTCGTTCCCCTCGACCCACAGCGCCGGCGGGTCGCTCCAGAACCCCTTCATCGAGCCGGCCATCGACTTCTGGGAGGACCGCCTGGCGGCGGGGTTCAAGATCGCTCCGGTCTCGGGCAGCGACAGCAAGGGGGTCGACGACGCCGATCAGCGGGAACGGAAGGGCTACGGCTCCTCGGCCACCGCCATCTTGGCCGCCGAGCTGTCCATCGACGCCATCCGGTCTGCCCTCGATGCCGGCCACGTGTATGTCCGCACCCGAGGGGTGGCCCACAGCCCCACCCTCGACGTCGAGGTGGTCGGCCACGACGCCGCGGGGAACCGGTCCACGGGAACGTTCGGCGATCTCGTCCCGGTCAGCGCCGGTCTGATGGCTGTGACCGTCGGTGCTCCCGAGGGCGGCACGCTCGAGGGCCAGTACCTCCGGATCGTTCGCAACGGCAACATCACCGCCGTGGTGCCGCTGCGTGGTGAATCCCAAAAACTGTCGATTCCGGTCATTCGGGTCACGGCCGAGGAGCGCCAGCCCGAGGACGGCGGCACGCCGCTGGGCACGTTCTGGCGTGTCGATGTGGGCGATGCGCGGTCGCTGACCGCGATCGGCAACGCCGTATTCCTCACCGGTTCGTAACGAGAATCGGTTCACGAGGTGACCACGAGAAGTGGTCAGTTGACGACAACTCCCAGGTACAGCTCATGTGAATATGTTCACATAAGCAGGACATCTGGCTGCCGGTCGTGAAACAATGTTGCGAACCGATGACAAGACGTCATCTCAGCGACATCATCCCGTCTCCGAGATCCTCTTCACCTGGACCCCCTCTCTTCATGACTCCTGTCCCTCACCATTCCATGTCCGCTCACCATTCCAAGTCCGCTCACCATTACGAGTCCCCTCACCACTTCATCTCCCCTCCTCGTTCCATCTCCGTGCTGATCACGGCCGCCGCCGCATGCCTCATGGTCGGTGTCGTCGCCGTCGCCGCCGGCGTGGCGAGTGCGTCGACACCAGCCGGTGCCGACCCTGTCGCCGCCGCGTCCGCGGCCGCCACCCTCCGCCTGGTCCGCTTCGACGCCGCGCAGGCCGAAGCCGCTCGCCTCGAGCGCATCGCCACCGCCAGCCGCGACGCCGAGGCCGCGGAGGCCGCGGCCAAGGCTGCGGCGGAGCAGGCTGCGGCCCAGGCCCGGTCCGCTACCCCGACCCGGGCCAGCGCTACCGCCCCTCCTCCCGTCACGGTGGAGGGATCACCGCTCACCCACTGGCCGCACCGGGGGCGCATCACCGGCCGCTACGGCGAGCGGCGCCGAAGCCACATCCACGCCGGCGTCGACATCGACGGCTCCACCGGCGATGCCATCCGCAGTGCCGGCCCCGGCACGGTGGTGGCCGTCGGTCGGCTTGCGGACTACGGCGGCTACGGACTCTTGGTGCTCGTCGACCACCCCAGCGGGGTCCGCACCCTCTACAGCCACCTCAGCTCGGTCAGCGTCTCGGCCGGTCAGGCCGTCAGCGGCGGGGAGGTCGTGGGCGGCATGGGTTGCACCGGAAGCTGCACCGGCAGTCACCTTCACTTCGAAGTCCGCATCGCCGACCGGCCCCAGAACCCCCACAGCTACCTGCCCTAGAGGGGCCCTAGAGGCTGGTGTCGAACGGGCGTCACTCGACGGCTGGTCGGGGCTGGTGAGGTCATGCCGGGCTGCTGCTGGGTGTCGACGGCCAGGTCATGGCCAGACATCGCCAACAGCGCGGCGCGAAAGTGGGCCTCAGCACCACCAGCGCGCCGCGCTGTCCGATCCGGAGGGCATCACAGGGCCAGAGCAGGCCAGGAACGGCGCGGACAGCGGGCGGTGCACGGGTCGGGATCTCCGACGGAGTCGAAAGACGCCAGCCATCTAGAGGCAGCGACGTCAGGTCTGACAGCCTGATCGCGCCGCCGGAAGTGTCGCGGTGACCGTCGCCCGCCGGTCGTCACCCCACGGCAAGGGCATCAGCACCGGGCGTTCCACGCCGGCGGCGACGTACCGGGCCACGAACGCCGCCACCTCGCTTCCGGTGCCCACGAAGTCGATCGCGTCGATGAAAGCGTCCGACACCGCGGCCAGCGCTCCCTGCCGATCCCTTTCGGCGTGAGCGGCGCGGACGGCGTCGACCTCGGCGGCGAAGCCGGCGCGGGTGAAGCTGGCAGCGTAGGCGTCGACGACGGCATAGGAGAACAGGTCGCGCTGGGCCGCGGCCACCGCGTTCTGGCCACGTTCGCAGACTCCGGCGTGGACGTAGGCGAACACCTCGCAGCTGCCGGCGGGGCGCCCGGCCTTGGCCTCGCCGGCCCGGACGTGGTCGATCGACCACGGCACGTGGCTCGACGGCAGGTAGTTCAACAGAACGCCGTCGGCCGTCTCACCGGCCAGTCGCAGCATCCCCGGGTTGAGAGCGCCCAGCACCAGCTTCGGCTTGCGCTCGCCGAGGCGTACCGTCAGGCGGCTGCGCGACAGCCGGTAGAAGTCGCCGTCGTGGGTGACGGCCTCACCCGACAGCAGCTCCCGCACCACGTGCAGGTACTCGCGCACCTGGGCCAGTGGTCGGTCTCCGTAGGTCGCGCCGTGCCACCGGCCGGCCACCACCGGCGACGAGATCCCCACCCCCAGGATCACCTCACGGCTCGGGTCGAGCGCCTGGAGGGTCGCCGCCGCCATGGCCGCCAGCGGCGGCGTGCGCAGCTGGAGTGCAACGACGCCGGTCCCCAGGCCCAGGCCGGGGTTGAGCGCACCGACGTGGCCGAGCAGGGCGAAGGCCTCTTCCCCGGTCACCTCCGCCGCCCAGAACGAGTCGTAGCCCAATGCCCGAGCCTCCGAGGCCACATCGACCGCCCCCGCGGTGCCGAGAGCCGTGAGCGACGCGAAGGTGACGCCCAGAGGAACCCCAGTGGTCGAATCGGCGTCGCTCATGGGTCCGGACGGTAGCGGGGCAGGAGCCGAGCGCCCGCGAGCAGAAACCAGGTGCATGGATCGACGACAGTTCCTCACCCGCGCCGCCGCCGCCGGTACCGCCGCCGCCCTCGGCCGCAACCTCGTCCTCTCCGGAGTCAGCGCCTACGAGCGCCCGCCCTACACCGGAGCGGTGGACATGCTCGCCGGCTCGATCCTGAACGACCCGGCCTCGGTCAGTCCGGTGAAGCACATCGTGGTGCTGATGATGGAGAACCGCTCGTTCGACCACTACCTGGGCTGGCTGGCCGACGACGACACCTACATGGCGGCCGGCGAGACGACTCACGGTCCGGGCTTTCACATCGACTCCTGGAGAGCCAACGTCCCCGACCTCACCTACGAGAACCACAACCTGCTGGGATCGGCCGGCGTGGTCGCTCCGCGGCACTGGACGGTGGAACCCGGCGAGGAGAACCCCTATCGAGGCTGCCACCATCCTGATCCCGGGCACTCGTGGATCCAGGGCCGGAGCCAGAAGCAGAACGGGTTCCTCGGGCACGACAGCCGCAACGACGACTTCGCGCTCGGCTACTACCTCGCGGACGACGTCGAGACCTACGCCCACCTCGCCCGGGGGTTCACGGTCTTCGACCACTACCACTGCTCGCTGATGGCGCCCACGTTCCCCAACCGCGAGTACATGCACTCGGCGTCATCGGGTGGGCTGCAGACCAACAAGATCCCCGAGTACCAGACCCACCAGGGCGACGACTACCTCGGCTTCGACTGGCCCACCATCTGGGACCGGCTCATGGCGGCTGGCGTGAGCTGCGGTTACTACTTCGTCGACCTCCCCGCCATCGCCTTGTGGGGCGCTCGCATGGCCCCCATCTCCCACCACATCGAGCGGTTCTTCGCCGACTGCGCGGCGGGCACGCTGCCGAAGGTGACGTTCGTCGATCCCGGGTTCACCACCGGGCTGCGCACCGATGACCATCCCTACGGAGATCTCCGCGCCGGCCAGAACTACGCCCACAACGTGTTCAAGGCGTTCCGGGAGTCGCCCCATTGGAACGAAGGCGTGTTCTTCGTCACCTACGACGAGTGGGGCGGCTTCTTCGACCACGTCGACCCGCCGCTGGCGGCCGCCGACGACACCCTCACCGAGTTCGGCGACGCGGTCGAGACCACCGCCTCCACTGAGCACACCATCTCCGACGACAACTGGGCGCAGCTCGGGTTCCGCGTCCCCACCATCATGGCGTCGCCGTTCGCCAAGCCCGGGTTCGTCGACCACGGGGTGTACGAGCACAGCTCGATCCTGCGGTTCATCGAGTGGAGCTACCTCGGAGCGCCGGCGGCGGGCACCGGCAGCGACGGCGACGGGTGGTGGCTCACGGCCCGGGACCGTCACGCCGCCAACATCGGTCTCACGCTCCAGAGCGAACAGACCGGCGCCGACGTCCATCTGCCCGAAATCGCCCGCAACCCGCTTCCCTCGGTGCCGTGCCGCGGTGAGGAGCTCGAAGGCGCGTTCCTGCCCGTGAGCGGGGTGCCTGAAGAGGTGTGGAACGGGGTCGACGCCCTCGACGGTGTCGTTGGCGACCAGCGCCACGAGTTTGAACGGATCATGGACGGCGGGTTTTACGAGGCCATGGGCCACACCGTGCACCTCGAGCATCCCGGCTCCGACATCTTGGGTCACTGAGGGCGACGCCGCACCGAGCCGGTGGCGGGCTACGCTGGCGTTCATGACCGAGTTGCTGGCCCCCGACACAGGCATCATCGCGGAAGCCCTGACCGTCATCGACGAGGCGCTAGGCCGGTACTCAGTGCGCGACGTCGTGCCGGGCGATGAGGTGGCTGATCTCCTCCTCGATCTCCGGGCCGTTCTCGGCGCCAATGCTGCTCACGCGCCCGAGCCCGCCGCCACCAGCTCGTCGTAGGCAAGCCCCAGGCACTCCACCAGCAGCGCAGGCTGGCCCACGGCCGCGCAGTCGCAGTTGAGGCACATGTCGAGGCTGCCTCCCGAGGACAGCAAGGTCAGGTTGAACGCCGTTCCACCGGTGGGCCCGACGGGGTAGTTGGCCAGGATCTTGGCCCCACCCATGTAGAGGTCGAACGGCGCGCCACGGACGTTGGACACCGCGAAGTCCACCGTCTGGATCATCCGCCGAGCTGTGTCGACCAGCATCGAGGTGGGTAGCAGGTTCACCAGTCCGGCCAAGGATTGGGTGACGCCGATGGCCCGCTCGGTCTTGGTGGTCGTGAGCCGATCGTGTACGAGCTCGAACCGCTCGGCCGGATCCATCTCGCCCGTGGGCACCAGCACCCGCGTGGGAGCGAAAGCGTTGCCGCCGTTCGACCCCTTGGATCGGGTGCTCACCGGCATCGAGATGCGGAGCTCGTCGGTGGGATGATCGAGCCGGCGGTGGTAGTCGCCGGCGGCGGCAGCCGCGCCGGTGACGAAGAAGTCGTTGACGGTTCCCCCGAGCCCTTTGGCCGCCCTGCGGGCGTCGTCAAGCGGCACCCGCGTCGTCACGAGGCGACGGCTGAGCGAACGGCTGGTCCACAGCGGCGAGTGAGCGGAATCGGAGTCGAGCTGGCGACGTAGCGACTGGACGGTGGCGACGGCGTCGGCGGCGAGGCTGGGGAGCTGGCGCGGGTCGCGCACCCGATCGATCACCTCTTCGGCCGTGCGGCGCGCTACCCCGACCTGGCGGCGGGCGTTGTGGACGAGTGCCTCGCGCGCGCCGGCCAGCGGTCCGCGGCCTTCGTCGAGCACCGGGCCGCCGTCATCGGCCGGCTCGGGAATCGGCATCATCGGCTCGATGGCATCACGCTCGAGGTCGAGCATCATCGCCGACATCCGCACCCCACCCTCGCCGTCGGTGATCGTGTGGTGCATCTGCTGGATCACGGCTCCGTGGCCGTCGGCGAGCCCCTCGACGAGCCAGAACCGCCACAGGGGACGGGTGCGATCGAAGGGATCCTCGAGCACGGCGGCGGCGAGGTCGAGCAGGTCGCGTTCGGTGCCCGTCCCCGGCACACCGACACGGCGCACGTGGTAGTCGACATCGAAGGAGGGGTCGTCGCTCCATCGGGGCGGCGCCAGCCGGCCGAAGGTGGGTTGGACCCGGCGCCGCAACCGGGGGAAGGCACCAGCCACCGCATCGAGGCGACCACGCATCCGCTCGGTGTCGGGGTTGCGGTCCACGATGGTGACGTTGCCGAAGTCAGATCGGAGCAGGGGGTCCTTCTCGAGGTTCCACATGAGGGCCTCGGCGTCGGTCATGTGGCGGTCTTCGACCGGAGGCGTCTCGCTCATGGGGGTAAGGCTAATGGGGGTCGAGCGGTGCGACCTTCCGCACGGCGAGGGCGTACGCGCGCCCGACAGCCAGACCTCCGACGACGTCGGAGGCGTGGTGGATCTTGACGTGCACCCGGCTGGCGGCGACCAGGGCGGCGGTGCCCCAGTAGAGGGCTCGCAGGGCGCGGCTCTCCTCGCCATCGGACAGGAGGGTGGCCGCGGTGAGCGCCGACGACGCGTGACCGCTTGGGAACGACGAGGTGATCGGTATGCGCAACGGCAACGGTCGCTCGAAGTCGGGCACCGGCCGGCGGCGATCGAACAGTGACTTCACCACGCCGTTCACCATCGCTGATTCGAGACCCATGGCGACGACGAGCCGCCGGAACCGGCGTCGAGCGAGCGGGCCACGCCGGGCCTGGAGCGCGCCGTAGATCAACCAGATGGCCCCGAACTCGCCGGCGGCGCTGGCTGTGTAGAAGGCACGGTCGATCCCGGGCCGGCCCCGGAGATGGAATTCGAACCATCGGTCGGCGGCATCGTCGGCCCGGCCAACGGCGTCGCTCACGCCGGTGGCTCGACCACGACGCGCCGTGCCTCGGCCGGATCGCCGCCGAACGCCGGGCAGTAGGCCTGGAAGGAGCACCATTCGCACAATGGGCCCGAGTTGGGGCGGAACCCGTCGGTGGCATGGGCACGCTCGATGGCGACCCACACCGCAGTGGCCTTGCGGCTCATGGCCCGGACCTTCTGCTCGGTCACCGTGAACGCCAGCTCGGTCGGCTCGTCGCCGCCCAGGTAGATGAGACGGATGCGCACCGGCAGCACCCCGAGCACCTGCTGGACCAGCAGGGCGTAGGTCTTGACCCCGGTGGTGGCCCCTTGTTCGTAGCGAGGATGGGGCGCCTTGCCCGTCTTGTAGTCGACCACGACGAGCTGGCCGGGTCCGACCCAGTCGAGCCGGTCGATGATCCCCCGCAGCTGCACCCCGCCAAGGTCGGTTCCCAGCATCACCTCCAGACCAACCGCGTTGATCTGCGTGGGGTCCTCCATGGTGAAGTAGCGCTCGACCAGGCGTTCGGCGTCGGCCCAGAACGCGGCCGCGTCTTCGTCGGTGAGCCCGAGGCCGGTGTAGTCGTCCCAGGCCTCGACCTCGACGCGCGTGGTGGCGAGATCTTCGAGGGCAGCGGGCATCGTGCGTTCCGCGGCTGGTCGCCGGAAGAGGTGCTCGAGCACGCGGTGCACGGCACTGCCACGGGTGGCGGGTACCGATGGTGCCTCGGGCAGCCGGTCGATGGCCGAGAAGCGGAACCGCAGCGCGCAGTCCGTGAAGGTGGAGATCTTCGACGGCGACAGCGTCGAAGGCAGTGGAAGCCGATCGGCGTCGTCGGTGGGCGGGGCCTCCACGATGGTGCTCATGACCTGACGGTATCGGGGGGTTGTGACAGCCACGCGGACACCTCGGCCGCGGCCCGGGCCGGATCCTCGAGCGGCCCGAAGTGATCCCACCCCTCCATGACCCTCAGCTCGGCGTTGGGTAGGCGGTCGACGAGCATCTGGGCCAGCGCGGGGCCGATGGCCGCGGAGTGCTCGCCGCAGACCACCTCGATGCGACACGTCGTCTCGGGCAGGTGCCGCCAGGCCGCGTGGGCCGATTGCATCAGGTACACCTGGGCCTCGTGGCGGGGCTGGCACGCCAGCGTCACACCGGAGCCGTCGGGGCTGTCGATGAGGCCGTGCTCCACGTAGGCGGCGAGGGCCTCGTGGTGGAATCGCTGCATCGGGGGCTTCGAGGCGAAGTTGGCCAGCGCTTCGTCGCGTGTGGCGAACCCCTCTCGGCGACGGCGCGCCCGCGCCGCCAAGGGGTTGTCGGTGTCGGGCCCGATCGGAGGATCGGCGGGGACGATGATCGGTTCGTAGCACCACAGGGCACCGAAGGTGCCGGGCCGGGCCTGCTCGGCCAGCACCAGGGCGGCCGCGCCCTTGGAGTGCCCCGCCCCGAACAACCGGGTGTCCGGATCGAGGTCGAGGTCGTCGACCACCGCCAGCACGTCCTCGGCGAAGCCGTTCCAGTCGAAGTGTCCGTCAGCGGGTGCCGTCGAGCCGCCGTGGCCGCGCAGGCTGGGGGCGACGACCCTGATGTCGGCGCTGAGCCGGTCGGCGATCGGCGCCCACACCGGGCCACAGAAGCCGGTGGGGTGGATTGCGGCCAGGACGTCGCCCCCCGTGGCGGGCCCCGCCGCCAGCTCGTGCACACGCAGGGTCACCCCGTCCGTCGACCGGACCGACCACGGCGGACGCATGGCGCCTACGTAGGGGTGTCGCCGGACCGTCAACCCATCAGAGCCCGGAAGCCGAGCTGCATCTCCTCACCGGAGTTGGCGGGGATCTCGTAGCCCTCGGGGGAGTTGATGGTCTCCCAGTTGTCGCGCACGTCCTCGAGGGTGATCTTCCCGTTGTAGTAGCCCTCGGCGGCACCGATGAACACGCGGGCCACCCGGCCGCCGCCGCAGCTGTAGATGTGGCCGGTGACGGGGCAGTCTTCGTGGGCCAGGTAGGCGACGATGGGGGAGATGAGCTCGGGGTCGAGCTTCTCGGCCGCCGCGCCCATCAGGTCCTCGGTCATCCGGGTGCGGGCCACCGGGGCGATGGCGTTGGCCTTGATGTTGTTCTTGGCCCCCTCCACCGCCAGCACGCGGGTGAAGCCGACGAGGCCCATCTTGGCGGCGCCGTAGTTGGTCTGGCCGAAGTTGCCGAAGATGCCTGACCCCGAGGAGGTGTTGATGATGCGGCCGTAGCTCTTCTCGCGCATGATCTTGTAGGCGGGCTGGGTCACGTAGAAGGCGCCCTTGAGGTGCACGTCGATGACGGGGGTGAGCAGGTCGTCGCTCATGTTGTTGAACGACTTGTCCCGCAGGATCCCGGCGTTGTTGATCACGATGTCCACCGTGCCGAAGGCGTCGACGGCGGTCTGCACGATGGCCGCTCCGCCTTCGGGGGTGGCCACCGAGTTGTGGTCGGCCACGGCGACACCACCGAGGTCTTCGACGGCCTTGGCCGCCTGGTTGGCGGCGCTGTCGTCGCCACCGGTTCCGTCCACCGCGCCGCCGAGGTCGTTGATCACCACGCGTGCGCCGCGGCTGGCCAGCAGCTTGGCGTGCTCGAAGCCCAGGCCCCCGCCCGCGCCGGTGATGATGGCGACCTTGCCGTCGTACCCGATGTCTGCCATGAGGATCTGTCCTTCGTGTCGTTGATTCGTGCTGTCGATCGTCTGCTAGCGCAGCCACCGAGCCTGCCACGCCGGACGCAGGGGATGCCCACCCGGAAGTCGAATCTCGTGACGTGACCCGTCGCGCCCTTGTCTCGCTCGTCGTTGCCCTGGCCGGCGCGGGCGTGCTCACCGGCGGCGCGGTTCCCGCCCTTGGCGGCGCAGCTCCCGGTCCGGTGGCTGTCATCGTCCACCTGGATGAGCCGGCGCTGGGGCCCACCAACCAGGATCTGGTGGGGCTGGGGTGGAACACCGGTTCGTCGCTGGACCCGGTGGCGGCGCTGGAACCGCGCACCGTGCGCATCGATGCCCGGCTCGAGTCGCTGAGCACCGGCTACGACTCCGACGCCGATCTCCTCGTGTATGACGAGGCGAAGGTGAAGGATCTGCTCGGGCGGGTGGCCGAGGTCAGGCGCATCGGGGCCGAGCCGCAGGTGATCCTGTCGTACATGCCGGCCTGGCTCGGCTCGCCCAACGCCTACGGGCGGGATCCGACCCGCATGTCGCCGTCCGATGGCGACCTTTGGCAGCGCCTCATCGGTGAGGTCGTCAACCTGCTGGCCACCGCCGAGTCGCCGGCCACCCGGTTCGAGGTGTGGAACGAGCCAGACCTACCCATCTTCTTCCAGGACTGGCCGCCGGCCTTCCTCGACCTGGCCCGCCGCACGCACCAGGCCGTGGCCGACGTCGAGGTCGAGGTCGGTACCGATCTCCAGATCGGGGGCCCCGCCGCCTTCTTCCCTGACCCGCTCTACATCGGGGCCTACGTCGAGGAGATCACCGGCGCCGGCCTCCCTCTCGATTTCGTGTCGTGGCACTGGTACGGCAACACGCCGTTCCTCGGGCCCGACGGGGCCGAGGACATCCTGCCGCCCTACGTCCTGCCCTTGTATCCCGTCATCGGCCAACGGAACCCGATCACGTCGCCGGTGGCCTACGCCATCCAGACGGACCTGGTTCGCGACTTGGTCGACGGCATCGTGGCCACGCGACCGGGCTACGACGACATCGACCTGGTGATCGACGAGTGGAACCTGTCCGCCGGTGGGTACGACCTGCGCCACGACACCGACGAGGGGGCGGCGTTCGTGCTGGCGTCGCTCATGGAGATGGAGGCGGCCGGCCTCGACAGTGCCGACCTCTACCGTGGCATCGGCAGCGACACGCCCGGCGACTGGGGCATCGCCACCGCCACCCCCGACGGCACCGCCGACGGCGGTGGGCGGAAGCCGTCGTGGTACGCCCTCGATTCGTGGCAGCGGACGGCGGGCGCGCGGCGGGTCGTCTCCGGTGCCGAACCGCTGGCCGGCATCTTCGCCCGGGCCTCGACCTCGAACTCGCCCGAGGTGCACCACGTTCTGCTCTCGAGCTTTGTGGCCAGCGGGGGATCGGAGCGATCGGTGCGCGTCGACTTCGACGGCATCGACTGTGCGGCCGGTGCCGAGATCGCCGTTCTCCGCCTCGACGGCAAGGCTGCGAGCGCGCCGATCATCGTCGACGGTTCCACCGTGACCTTCGATCTCCCCGCGCAGACGTCTCGGTGGATCCGCGCCGCGTGCGAGGTGGCGTAGGCGGCCGGCCCTGAGCCCGGCTCAGGTGTGGGCCTCGGCTCGCGGCCCTGCGCGCCGGCTCGCGGCCCTGCGATGCCCTCCGGATCGGACAGCGCGGTGCGCTGGTGGTGCTGCGGCCCATTTTCGCGCCGCGCTGTTGGCGATGTCCGTATGGCCTGGCTAGTTGGCTGGGAGCCAGCGCCAGCGGGCAACGCGCCACTCACACCACGATGACGGTGAGCAGGTCCTCGAGCGCCTCGAAGTCTCGGCCGTTCCTCGTGTACAGCGGTAGGCCTGCGGCGAGCGCCGTTGCAGCGATCAGCAGGTCAACAGCCCGAGCGCCGCGAGCCTTGCGGCCCGACGCAGTGATCGCCGCGAACACTCGTCCGTAGGCCCGCGCGGCTTCGCCGTCGAAGGGAAGGGGATCGAAGGCTGCTTCTGCGCGCTGCAGTCGGTCTTGTCGGCGGCTGCGCTCGTCCGAATCCTTCGTAGCACTTGGTCCGGCAGCCAGCTCCGCCATGGTCAGCGCACTCACAGCAACCTCGTGGGGGAGCGAGCTCGCATCTATGTGCTCGAGGTCGATGAGCACCGACGTGTCTAGGACTCCTCGGGGGTGACGCCGGGTTCGTTCAGCCACGAGGGTTGATGCCTTGGTCGACGATCTCGTCGAGGTCGCGGCGCAGCCGCACGCAGTCCACGGCTGGCGCGGCGCGGAACAGCGCTGCGGCCGTCTCTGTCGGAACGAAGCGATGGCGTCGGAGGGGAGTGAGCTCCCCGACCGGCACGCCTCGGCGCGTCACGATGAAGCTCTCGCCTTCGTCGAGCTGGCGCATGATCTTCCCGCTCTCGTTGCGCAGTTCCCGCTGGCTGATCTCGCGACTCATCGCAATAGCGTAGCACGATGTGCTACATGTTGCTGCTTGAACCGATCGGTGGAATGGCAACGCGCCGCCGACAAGCCGACCTGGAAGTGGACCGTCGGCCCCATGGTGAAACGCCTACGCGGCGACGGCTGCGGCGAGGCGGTCGGCGTAGGAGGCGGCGAGGTCGCGCAACCAGGTGCCGCCGGATCCGACGTGGACGGGCCCGTGCATGGCGGCGAGCGTGGTCGGGTCGAGCCCGGCGAGGCGTTCGACGGTGGGAACCGTGGTCGGTCCGAGGCACGAGTAGCCGAACGCGTCCTCGGTGGCGACCGTGCCCTCCATCGGCGAGTCGTGACTCACGGCCGGCCCCTGCCCCATCTGCGTGAACAGGTCGCCGCAGAGCAGGGTGTCCGTCGTCTCCTCGTGGAACACGCCGGCCTCCCAGCCGTGGGGAACGTGGGGGGTCGCCAGGTAGCGCAAACGCTTGCCGCCGATGTCGAGGACGTCGCCGTCGGCGAGCGGGCGGGGCGGACGATCGGTGATGTCGTTCACCGACACCATGCACCCGAGGGCCCCGAACGCCACCTTGGCGCCGGGTGCCGCGGCAAGCCACTGGTTCAGCGATCCGCACTCGTCGGCCTCCACGTGTCCGAAGCTGATCCATCGGATCCGGTCGACGGGCACGACCCGGGCGACCGCCTCGCTCACCAACGGGAACAGGGCCCGCATGCCGGTGTGGAACAGGAACGGTTCGTCGGCGTCGACCAGGATCTGGTTGAACGACAGGTTGGCGTCGGGGACGAAGGTCGAGATTCGGTAGATGCCGTCGGCGATCTCGTCGGTTGTGGTGGACATGAGGCGCTCCTTTGCAGTGCTGATGACGACGCGCCGGGCGACGGTCGCCGGGGTCTGTTCAGAAGGGGACGATCGTGGTGAGGAGGCCGGACGCGTCGGCCCGCCCAGCGAGCGTGCGGCAGAACTCAACCGCGTCGAGCTCGAGGGTCTCGGTGGGCCGGTCTGGGCTGTGGGAGCCGGGCGAGGTGTAGACGCCGCCCGCTGGTCCGTCGAGGCTGAGGGTGAAGGGCTCGCCGTGCCGGCGGGCCCACTCGGCGACGACGTCGGCCACGATCCGGCCGTCGTGGTCGGCGGTGAGCACGAGGTCGCGCCCCGTGGCCCGAGTCGCGTCCACCCGGTGCATCCAGAGGTCGCGCAGGTAGATGGTGTCGATCAGGTAACCGAGGCTCCACCGCTCGACGACGGGAGCGTCGATCCTCATCTTGATGCGGCGGAGGAGTGCCGGCGTCGTCGTGCGCTTGTGGACTGTGCGTGGCGCCACGGCGGCCAGCCGTTCGACGAGCTCGGCCGGCGTCACGTCCGCCCGCTCGCGGACCTGCACGTTCGACAGGCCCGCTTCCAGGGAGCCACCGCGCCGGGCGCGGTGCCGCCTTCCGAGGCGCATCTGGTGCACGTTCTCCCTCATCGAGGCCGCGGCCTCGCAGGCCCCGAGTACGTGCAGGTACATGCGGTGCACGTCCCAGTCGGGGCAGGCGGTCTGCGCGGCCCACTCCCGGTCGTCGAGCGAGCGTACGAGATCGAGGGCGCGGTCAAGCTCGACGGGGAGCAGGGCCATGGCCTCATCGTGGCCGAGCGGCGGTTGGTTGGTGACGTCCACGGCATCGGGCACCACAGGGGGCCTCGATTCGCCGGTCAACATCGGGTCGGTGGTCATGGTCGTGATCCTTCAGGTGGTCGGGTCGAGCAGGTGGGGGGCGATCTCACGCAGGACCATGTCGACGGCGCGGTCGACGATCCGCTCCCAGCGATCCCCGCCGGGGTCGTTGGAGATCTGCTGGTCGGTCAGACCCGTGAGGAGCGCGGTCCACATGTCGACGGCTTCCGGGTCGGTGACACCGAGCGTTGCAAAGCCGTCGACCATCGCCTGAAGCGCATCGACCGCCGCCGCGTAGCTCTGGTCGGTGGGGACGAAGTCGGGGATCGTCCGCTGGAAGAGCAGTTGATATCGGACCGGGTCCGACGTGCAGAACTCGAAGAACCGGTGGGCCATCCGGCGCATCGTGTCGGCCCCGCTCCCCGCGTCGCCGGAACCGACCTCCTCGGTCGTGGCCACGGCGAAGTCGAGGTATGCCTCGCGGAACATCGCGTCATAGATGTCGTGCTTCGACTCGAAGTAGGAGTAGATCGACTGGGCCTTCATCCCCACCCGTTGCCCGAGGTCGCGCATAGCCAGCCCCGCCAGGCCGTGCTCTCTGACGAGCTCCCACGCCGCGGCGATGATCTCGGTCTTGGTTTCCTGCCGGCGGGCGGTCCGGCGGTCGAGCCGTCGCGAACTCGTCGCCACCGCGGGCTCCGGGGTCACTGTCCTCGAACCTGATGACGATCGGTAAACCGAACGATATTCGTTTCGCCGAACATTGTTCGAGTATGCACCGGTCGACCCGCCCCGTCAAGGAACGGCGGGAAGAACCTGAACAGAGGGTCGGCGTCCGATCAGGGCCCCCAATCGCGTATCCCTCGGCGTTGAAGATGTCGACGCAGCGAACTCGCCGGCCAGGAACGACCGCCACCCGGCCAGGACGGTCAGGGTGGTGTCGTCGAGGTCGATGTTGCGCCGCGCCGTACGGGTCTTGCCCCGGGTCCGGCCGCGGCGGGGTCAGCAGCCGGGAGAAGGATCGTAGAACGCCCGGCGCCGCGCTCGCGACGCCCGCCGTGGCGCCGTCCAGCAAGGAATTCTCGAGCCGGTGACTCGGTAGAAGCGATGGAGCCGTCAGCTCCGGGTCAACTCGTCGAGCACCGTCCGCCAACTCCTCAAGCGCATGCGAGATGCCATCCTCGCCGCCGCCGTCACCGGCCGCCTCGTCCCCCAAGACCCCACCGACACCCCCGCCGCCAAGCTCCTCGCCGACCTCGGCATCCAACCAATCGAACGCGAGGACGAGCCGCTCGCGGTTCCCGACGGGTGGGCGCCGGCGCGCGTCCGGGACATCGCGCAGGTCGGCTCAGGATGGCTCCACGATCCCCGGTTCAACCGATCCGATCATCTCGGCGACCTCGATGAATTTCTTCAGTTTGTCCAGCTGGAGCGACTGCATCTCGACTCGGTGCATCGGCCGGGAGGAACGCTACCGCCTTCGGCCGGCAGGTCCACCATCGGTGGGGTGAACGGCGCCTGACGGGCCGAGACGCCGACGCGACGTCGCGGGACGTCAGGCGAGGCCCAGACCCTGGAAGCCCCCGGAATCGGACCTGAGGTTGGACGCCACCCAGATCGCGAACGCGGCGAACGCGATCAGGAACACCGCCAGGATCACCCACTGCACGACCCGCCCACCGCTCGCCACCCGAACGGTCTCCCCGGTGGTCAGGTTGAGCACCTGCGACGGCGAGACGCCGGGACGCCACCCCGCGGGGAGCTGGATCTGGTCGCCGTCCTCGACCGACCCGAGGATGCGGGGTCCGTGCAGGGCCACCGCTACGGCCGTCGCCTCGGTGGCTCCGGAGGACACGACGAGCCGAAATGCCAGCTCGCTGTTGGTCGCCCGAGCGATCCACGGGCTCCCGGTCGTGCTGCGCCGGATCTTCGTTGCCGTGCCCATGATCGGTCCCGACCCGCCGGACGCGGGCGGAGCGGGCGCGCGGTCCGGCGGACCGGCCGGGGGAGGGGGAGCGGCCTGCGCGGCGTCGATCTCCCGCAGCCGGTCCTTCGCCCGCTCGAGCCCCGGGTCAGCCCGCAACGCCTGGTTCAGCGCCTGTCGGGCCTCGCCGGTGCGGTCGAGGTGTAGCAGGCAGAGCGCGAGGCTGTAGTGGGCCCGGCCGGCCTCCTTGCCCTCGGGCGGCACGGCGTCGCACATCTGCCGGAAGACGGCTTCCGCGGCCGCGTACGACCGCTCCTGGTACAGGCGGTTGCCGGCCTGGTACAGCTCCTCGGTCGCGCTCACGGCCCGAGTCCTCCGATCGAGTTGGGGTTCACGTCGATCTCCACGTCGAGCTCCAGGTCGTTGCCGTCGTCGACGTCCGCCCCGTCGTCGTCGGGGAGCGGCAGGTCAGCGCGTCCGCCGCCGGCATCGTCGCCAGGCAGCTCGAGGTCGTCGTCCTCGTCCCGATCCGGCTCGTCGTCGGGCATCGGGAGATCCTCGTCGCCGTCCTCCGCGTCGAAGAGGTCGTCGGCCACGTCGGCGAGATGGGATACGGCTCCCACGACCGAGTCGCCCACCGCAGCGGCGATGCGGACCATCGCCCCCAACGCGTCCGGCTGCGGCCGGTCGTCGGATGCCTCGGCTCCGCTGCGCCCGGATGGGCCGCCGTGCGCGTCCTCCGGCTCATCGTCGGTGCCCCCTCCGGGGTCGGTGGGTCCGGCGCCGCCGTCGCCTCCGGTCGGACGGTCGTCGTCCTCGTCACCGGCCGAGTCGTCGGTCGCATCGTTCGTCGCATCGTCCGTCGTGTCCGGTACGTCGTCGTCCGCGTCGCCGCCGTCGTCGAGCTGCTGGAGCACCTCCGCGGCCACCTGGTCTACGAGCCCCCAGAAGTCGACGTCGGGTGCCTCGCTCCCGCCGCTCGCGATCGGGACCCGCTCGGCCGGTGGGACCGGTGGGTCGGGTGGGTGCTGGATGAGCGAGCAGATCAGATGGGCGTTCCACTGCAGCCAGGTCTGGTGCCACTTGGCGGTGCCCTCCTCGTTGGTCGAGGAGAACGGAGGCACTCGCCCTTGCGCGTGGGACCACATCATCCGCTGGAAGGCCTCGCGCTCGCCCTCGTCGAGTGCGGCTCCGGCGCCGAACCCCTCGCGGACGCCGTCGACGATGCCTTCGTGACGCGCTCGTTCGCCGCCGTGCGACAGCTCGTCGATCAGGCCGGGCTGCCGGAGGACCTCCTGTTCGGTCCATCCGAGGACTGCGCCGGCCAGGCCGTAGGCGTAGCCCAGGGCGGCGCCGTCGGCCCGCGCGATCTCCTTGCCCCGGAGGATGTCGCGGCCCCCGCCTGTCAGGACCTCGATCGCCGTCCCGATCCACCCGGCGGACGCGCCGACCGCGCCCAGGGTTCCGGCCAGCCTCGCGGCCCCGGTCGAGGACGCCAGGCCCGAACCCAGCCCCGCCGCACCGCCGACCGTGCTGACCGCACCCTTGGTGAGCTCGACGGGGTCGTCGCTGGTCGCGAGCGTGTGGACGCCAGCGAACACGGTGAGCTTATTCGAGAGCACGCGCAGTCCGGTCGAGAGGCCGGCCGTGTACTGGCCCGCCCACTGGAAGTCGAACGCCGTGCGGACCAGGCGGTCCTCGGAGAGCCTCCACAAGAACAGTCCTGTGTTCTGCACCGCCTCGACCTGGTCGACCTCGTCGTCGTCATCGTCGGGGTAGCCGGACAGGATCGGTGCGGCGTTTCCTCGATCGGACATGGCTCCCCCGGTGGTCGCGCGGTGTCGCCGTCGCGGGATCGGTCGACTCGACGATTCGGACATTAAACTACGCCTCTGCACGGCGTGCATGGGTGAACGCCGGCTGACGGGCAGATGACGGCCCGACGTCAGCGGGGTGTCAGGCGTCCGGGGCCCCTTCCGGGGCTTGGTAGCTTCGTCGGCGGCTGGCGGCGAGATAGCCGTCGAGGTCGAACGGGAGGGCGGTCTGCTGGTGGTGGTGGTTCATCCCTGCGAGGCCTTCTGAGAGGGCCAAACCTCACGCGTGCTAACGAAGATCGGTCACCGCCCAAACGCGAGCGTTGCAGCCAACGCGCAGCTCGGGCCCCCGCCACCAACGAAGAAGCCCAGCCCCAGCTCCCGCTCAGCTCAGCGCTACGCCGAGGCGTTCTGCGGCTTCGGCCTTCCATCGCTTGTAGTCGACCTTGCCGTTGGGGGCCCGCTCGACCGAGGGGATCTCCAGCACGTCCTTCGGTGCCTTGTAGGCGGCCAGCTCGCCCTTGACGTGAACGGCCAGCTCGGCCCGGTCCAGCCCCGCTCCCGGCACCAGCTCCACCAGCGCGGTGATCGACTCACCCCACTTGTCGTCGGGGAGCCCCACCACCACCGCGTCGTGCACGGCAGGGTGGCCCTTGAGAACCTCCTCGACCTCCTCGGGGTACACCTTCTCACCGCCGGTGTTGATGCACTGGCTGCCCCGGCCGAGAAGGCGGATGGTGCCATCGGCATCAACGGCGGCGTAGTCGCCGGGGATCGAGTAGCGGACGCCGTCGATGACGGGGAACGTCGCTGCCGTCTTCTCGGGATCTTTGAAGTACCCGAGCGGCACCCGGCCCTTGACCCCGACGCGGCCGACCTCGCTCGAACCGGGCTCGACGAGGCGATGATCGTCGGTGATGACCACTGCGTTCTCCCCGAGCTGGAACTTGGCCGTGTCGGCCACGTTGCCGGAGGCCGCCACCGACGAGCCCATACCCAGGGCCTCCGACGACGAGAACTGGTCGGACAGCATCAGCATGCCTCCGTGGTGGTCCATGAGCCGCTGCTTCGACTCAGTGGCCCACATCACCCCGGACGACACGATCAGGAACAGCGACCCGATGTCCCAGCGGTCGGGGGCAGCGTCCAGCTCGTTCAGCACCGGCTTGCAGAAGGCGTCGCCCACCCAGGCGATGGCATTGACGCCCTCGCGCTGGACGGTGTCCAGCAGCTCGACAGGGTCGTACTTGCGGTCGGTCAGCAAGATGACGGCGCCGCCGACGTTGAGCAGACCGAACGAGGAGTAGAGCCCGGTTCCGTGCATGAGCGGTGCCGCCGGCAGCAGCTTGGGGCCGGCGGTGGTGATGGCCGAGCGCACGGCGTCGTAGTCGGGCTCGTCGGGGTGGCGCACCAGGCCGCTGGTGTTGAGGATCGAGAACAGGTCGTCCTGGCGCCACATGACGCCCTTGGGCATCCCCGTGGTGCCACCGGTGTAGAGCATCAGGATGTCGTCGCCATCGCGACCCCAGGGGCCGCGGACGTTCTCGGCGGTGCCGGCGGTGGCCGCGTCCTCGTACGGCGCGGCCCACTCCGGGCAGGGTCCGCTGCCGTCGTCGACCCACAACCACAGCGTCACGCCCGGCACGTCGGAGCGGATGGGGTCGATCGTGTCGGCGAAGCAGCCGTGGAACACGACGGCGGCGGCATCGCTGTTGTCCCACAGGTAGGTCAGCTCGGCCGCGGTGTAGCGGTAGTTGGTGTTGACGGGGACCATCCCGGCCTTGAAGGCGGCGAAGAGCGACTCGAGGTACTCGGGGCAGTTGTAGAGGTACTGCGCCACCTTGTCCTGGTGCTGCCCTCCGGCGTCGAGCAGGGCCTGGGCCACGCCGTTGGCGCGGGCGGTGAGCTGCGCCCACGTCGTGCGGTTGTCACCCTGCACATGCGCCGGGGCTTCGGGGATCGCCTCGGCGATCGCTTCCCAGACCTCGGCGAAGTTCCATCCACTCATGGCGACGGAGGATAGGTCGCGGCGCTGACCACCCCGGTGACGGCTCCCGCGGCAGTGACGGTCGACGTGTCGAGGGTGCAGTAGTACGCCGCTGTGGGGGCCGCGCCGATCTGGCGGAGGAACGGCTTCGTGCGCGTCACCGGTTCGGCGGGAGGGGCGATGTGGGCGGACGGGACCGCAAGGCCGATCCGGTCGTACACCGCCGGTTGCAGCCGCAGCACCCAGAAGCCGCCGCGGGCGGTGACCAGCCAGATCTCGCCGGTGTCGGGCTGGTAGCGGACGTGGCCCCAGGCGACGTCGAGGAACGAGTCCCCACCGATCCGTTCGATGGCGCCGGGGTTGAAGTAGGCCACCTCAGCCATGTCCGGTGTGCCGCCACCGGTGGGCGGCCGGACGTCCACGATGCGGAGCCCCGAGTTCCACATGGACAGCAGGGCGAAGGAGGTGTCCTGGGGGTCGTCGACGTCGTGGTAGTGCACCGACGAGTTCATCCGATCCGCGATCTGGGTGGCGCAGTGCTCGGGCTCGTTGATCTCCAACCGGAACTGGGTGGCGCCGCCCTGGTCGATCCCGGTCGGCGATCCTTCGTCGTCGCGCTCCACCTTGGTCAGGTAGGGCTGGGCGGCGCCGCCCACCGGGTTGAGCTCGGCGGGCACACATCCCTTGGCCGTGGGATCAGCGACGCTCTCCTCGGAGTGGAGCACGTACGTCTCACCGTCGATGGTGGCCGTCCGTACCGAGTGACCCCTGCTGGCGTCCTGCTGGGACAGGACCTCGGCCGGACCGGAGCCCGTGACCCAGTCGGTGACGTCGATGATCGAGAAGGTGTCGAACAAGGGGGTCTGGCCACCGAGGTAGAGGATGGACCGGCCGCCCTCGTCGACTTCGAGCGCCTCGTGGCTCAGGAACTCGTCACGCCACCGCTCGTCGAGGTTGCCCCGATCCTCGGCGTCGGCCTGGAGGTCATCTTCGAGGTCGCCGAGGTGGTCGATCTCGGAGAACGTCTCCACATCATCGGGATCGAACGCGGAGATGTCGATGGCCTGGAGCGGCAGCGTGGCCCAGATGCGGGCGCCGTCGGGGCTGAACGTGAGGTTGTGGATGTTCGTGGGCCACGAGTACGTGCCGAGCAGCTTGGGCTCATCGCAATCCCTCACGTCGTAGAGATCCATGGGTGCCCGAACCCAAGCCGGTGGATTGCCGTAGCGGCCGATGGCGAGAAAGGCGCGCTTGTTGTCGGGGTCGTTGCTCTCCCAGGCGGCCAGCGTCTCGAGGGCGAAGTCGGTACCCCAGTCCTGGGGGCGATCGAGTGGGGTGGGCCCGTTCAGCGTTGTGACCACGGTCGGTTCGTGGGGCTCGGTCACGTCCACCACCGACACCCCCGAACCGGCGGTCGCCACGTAGGCGCAGTCGTCGACCCACGCCATGTTGGCGTTGTACTGCTGACCGCCGAGATCGTGGTGGCCTACGACGTCGATGCCGCACCGGTAGCCGTCGAGCGCCCGGCCGCTGATCTGGTCGGCCAGCGGAACCTCCCCCTGGAGGCCGGTCTCGGGCACACCAGTGCCGAACGCACACTCAGCCTCATCCCCGGGGACGAGGGCCACCGACGCCGACGGCACCAGGCTCCCGAGCAGGACAGCCGCCCCGACGATCCGGACGAGGGAGGAGAGTGGAAGGCGGAGCGATCGCATTCGTGGGGACTTCGCCACCCTGACACCCGACACCTGCACTGGCCCCTGCTCCGCTCCAACACCGGCCGTCGATGCATACAGTCGTCGTCATGACCGAGCGCAGCGTGCAGATGGTCGAGGTCGGTCCCCGCGACGGTCTCCAGAGCGAGGCCACCATCTTGGACACCGCCACCAAGGTGGAGCTCATCGAGCGGGCCATCGGCGCCGGCATCCGCCGGATCGAGGTGGCCTCATTCGTGAACCCCGAGCGGGTGCCACAGATGGCCGGCGCCGAGGAGGTGCTGGCCGCCCTGCCGGCGCGCGACGACGTCTCCTTCATCGGCCTCGTCCTCAACCGTCGCGGCTTCGAGCGGGCGACGCAGACATCGGTCGACGAGGTCAACGTCGTCGTGGCGGTGACTGAGACGTTCAGCGACCAGAATCAGGGTGCGTCGGTCGATGAGATGCTGGCGGCGTGGGCCGACATCGCCGCTGACGCGCACCAGGCCAAGATCCCCGCCACCGTCGTACTCTCCGCCGCCTTCGGTTGCCCCTACGAGGGAGAGGTCACAGCGGGTCGCGTGGCAGAGGTGGCGGCCCGGGTGGCCGAGCACGGACCGGCTGAGATCACGCTGGCCGACACCATCGGCGCCGCCGCTCCGACCGATGTGCGCGAGCGCATCGACGCCGTGCGCGCCGTCACCGACGTTCCGTTGCACGTCCACTTCCACAACACCCGCAACACGGGGGTGGCCAACGTGGCCGCCGCGGTGGAGGCCGGGGTGCGGGTGGTCGATGCGTCGGTCGGTGGCATCGGCGGCTGCCCCTTCGCTCCCAACGCCACGGGCAACACACCCACCGAGGACGTCGCCTACATGCTGGCTCGCATGGGCTACGACACCGGCCTCGATCTCGATCGGCTCAACGAGACGGCCATCTGGATCGGTCAACAGCTCGGCGCCACGGTGCCGGGGCTGCTGTCCCGTGCGGGCGTGTTCCCCCCGGCGAACCGCTGATCGGCGCGGGGCCGGGCGGGTCGGTCGGCGCGGGGAACCGCATGGCGAGCACCGTCCCTACGATGGCGAGGGTCTGGAAGGCGACGAACAGCACCGGCTCCTGGTAGATGGCGAGGTGGGTGAGGGTCACCACCAGGCTCGGCACGTGGCAGTACGCGACCTTGCGCGGGTTCCACTCGACGATGTTGTGGTCGGGTGACACATGGATGTCCCAGTACTTGTCGTGCCACACCCACAGGAACGCACCGGTCACGCCGAAGGTCACCACCGACGCCCACGGCGGCGAGAAGGCGAAGTTCCGGAGAACGCTCCAGACGCTCAGCATCCCGAGCCCCTCCGACACCCCCCAGCCGATGCCCATGAGGAGCTGCCAGCCCCACCGCCGTTCTCGCCCGTGGGTGAGCGTGCCCTTTGGCCACACCACCCAATAGGCCAGCACCACGACGCTCAGCGACAGGATGGTCCACAGCTGCCAGTCCCTGGCCGAGGCGTTTCCCCCAGCGATCGCCGGTGTCCGGTAGATGCGGAACATCGCCCCACTGATGATGGCCATCACCCAGCAGCCCAGGAAGTAGTACCCGGCCCGCCGCCACGCGGCGGCGGGGTCGTAGAGGTCGGGCTCAGCCACCCGATGGCGCGACGCTGGCATTGTCCACGGTCCCCCTGGTCGCGGCGTGGCCCGCGAGGCTAGTTCTCTCCGTCGGCTCGACATCCGTGCCGTACCATCAGCGGTCATGGACTTCGATCTGCCGCCTGACGACGATCCCCGCCGGGTCGAGGTTCGTCGATGGCTCGGCGACCACCCCAGCCCGACGGGCCGCCAGCTGGCCGAGGCCGGATATGTGGCACCCCACTGGTCCAAGCCGTACGGCCTCGACGCCGACGCCATCCACCAGCTCATCATCGATGACGAGCTCAGCGCCGCCGGCGTGGCGCGACCCCAGAACATGATCGGCATCGGCTGGGCCGGTCCCACCCTGCTCCACGCCGGAACTGCCGAGCAGAAGGAGCGCTACCTCATGCCGCTCCTGGCCGGCGAGGAGATCTGGTGCCAGCTCTTCTCCGAACCCGACGCCGGCAGCGATCTGGCCGCGCTGGGGACGAGAGCGGTCAGCGACGGCGACGAGTTCGTGGTGAACGGCCAGAAGATCTGGACGTCGATGGGCCACATCGCCAAGTTCGGCATCCTCATCGCCCGGACCGATCCCGATGCGCCCAAGCACGAGGGGATCAGCTACTTCATCTGCCCGATGGACGCTCCCGGCATCGAGGTGCGGCCAATCATCGAGATGACCGGCGTCCACCTCTTCAACGAAGTGTTCTTCGACGACGTGAGGATCCCGGCCGACAACCTGGTCGGTGAGCTCCACCGAGGCTGGTCGCTGGCCAAGGTGACCTTGGGGAACGAGCGGGTGTCGCTCAGCGGGGGTGGCGCCCTGTGGGGGATGGGTCCGAGCTACCCCGACCTGCTTCGCCTCATCCACAAGCAGGGCGGCATCGACGATCCCCACCAGCGTCAACGTGCTGCCGACCTGTGGTGTGAGGCCGAGATACTCCGCCTCATCCGTCTGCGCACCGTCACCGCGGCGGTGCGTGGCGAGCCTCCCGGGCCCGAAGCGTCGATCCGCAAGCTGCTGGCCGATGAGCACGGCCAACGCATCATGGCCTTCGCCAAGGACCTGGCCGGCGCCGGCGGCATGCTGGCCACCCACGGCCCGCTCGGAAGCGACGGCGCCATGTGGCACCACGGCTATCTCTTCGCCCCGGCTCTCACCGTGGGCGGAGGTACCACCCAGGTGCAGCGCAACATCGTGGCCGAGCGAGTGCTGGGTCTGCCCCACGATCTCGACGCCACGTCCGGGATGTCGTGGGCTGCGGCCCGGGCAAGGGTGGAGCGGTGACGGGCCTCGGCCAGCCACATTGGGACGGCACGCCGGGTCGCATGGAGGTCTGGTACGCCACCGGCACCGACAACGCCACCGGTGCCGGCTGGTGGTTCCATGCCGAGACGGTCGCCTCCGTCGATGGATCAGAAGCGGTGGGGCACGGCTGGATCAGTCTGTTCCCACCCGATGGAGCCGGCGAGCCGTCCACGGCGCGATGGGGACGCGCTCCGCTGGAGCGCGGCCGCGCCGGCCAGGAAGGCGACACCTGGTGGCGCGCCGGTGGTGTGGCCGTCGAGGGCACCGCGACCGGATGTCGCCTGGTCGGCGACGCCGACGGGGCCTCGATCGACGTGACGCTCACCGACGACTCCGCCCCGATCTGGACCTACTCCCGCGCCGCCTGGGACCGCCACCTGCTGCCCGGCTGCCAGTTCGTGCCGCTGCCAGCCGCCACCGGGTCAGGCAAGATCGTGGTCGGCGACCGCGCTCTCGACGTCGACGGGCCGGCCAACCTGGCCCGCATCTACGGGCACGGCAACGCCCAGCGCTGGGGTTGGCTGCACGCCGACCTCGGCGGTGGCGACGTGCTCGAGGTCGTCGCCGCCACCGCCCGCCGGCCCGGTCTCCGCAAGGTGCCACCGCTCGCCGCCGTGCAGCTCCGGGTCGACGGCGAGGACTGGCCGTCCAGCCCGCTCAAGGTCCTCCCGCGCTTCCGCACGTCACTGGCGCTCCCGACGTGGACGGTGCGGGGCACCAGCGCCGGGCGCCGCATCGACATCGCGGTGACGCAGCTGCCCGAGCGGTGCGTCGCCCTCGACTATGCCGACCCCGACGGAGCGCCGGCCGTGTGCACCAACACCGAGCGCGCCGACATCGAGATCCGCCTCGAGAAGAAGGACGCCGGCTCCTGGGCTACCGAGCGCACCTGGTCGCTTGCTGGGACAGGCCACGCCGAGGTCGGCCTGCGCCCGTGAATGAGAGGATGGCTGCCGTGATCGAGACCTACGACCCCCGCACCAACGAGCTCATCGGCACCGTGCCGGACATGGGGCCCGAGGAGGTAGCGACCGCCATCGACCGGGCTCGGGGCGCGTTCGCCTGGTGGAGCCGTCTCAGCTTCGCCGAGCGGGCCGAGCACCTGCTCGCCGTCCGCGATCGCATGCTCGACCGCCTCGACGACATCGTCGACGTCATCGTCCGCGAGACGGGACGGCCCGAAGCCGAAGTGGTGGCCTCGGAGATCCTTCCCAGCTGCGAGCTGATCGCCTACTACGCCAAGCACGGCGAGGAGTTCCTCACCGATCGCAAGGTGGCGCCGGGGATGCTCCTGCACAAGAAGGCGATGATCCGCTACGAACCTCTCGGCGTCGTCGGTGTGATCAGCCCGTGGAACTACCCGTTCATCCTGGCCTTCAGCCCGGTGGTGACCGCCCTGTTCGCCGGCAACACCGTCGTTCTCAAGCCGTCGGAGGTCACGCCCCTCGTCGGGCTCGAGATCGGCAAGCTGTTCGACGCCGCCGGTGTGTTCCCCGACATCGTCGGCGTCGTGACCGGAGCCGGAGGCACCGGCGAAGCGCTCGTGCGGGGCGGTGTGCAGAAGATCGCCTTCACCGGTTCGAGCCGAACCGGTACCCGGGTGATGCAGGCGGCAGCCGAGTCGTTGACGCCAGTGCTGCTCGAGCTCGGCGGCAAGGACCCGATGATCGTGCTCGACGACGCCGACGTCGAGCGCGCGGCCAGCGGCGCGGTGTGGGGATCGTTCTTCAACAACGGGCAGACGTGCATGGCGGTGGAGCGCGTCTACGTCGCCGACGCCGTCTACGACGAGTTCGTGGCCAAGGTCACCGCCAAGGCGACCGCCGTCCGCCAGGGACATGGTGGTGCCATCGACATCGGTTCGATGACCTTCCCTCACCAGCTCGACGTGGTCGAGGACCACGTGGCCGACGCGGTGGCCAAGGGGGCCAACGTGGTGGCGGGCGGGCAGCGAACACCGGGAGAGACCGGGCTGTTCTACGAACCCACCGTGCTCGTCGACGTCGACCACAGCATGAAGATCATGACCGACGAGACGTTCGGCCCCGTGCTCCCCATCATGCGCGTGCACTCCGATGACGAGGCGCTCAAGCTGGCCAACGACAGCCGCTACGGGCTGAACAGCTCGGTGTGGACCACGTCCCCGGAGCGGGCCGACCGCTTCGTGGCCGAGATCGAGGCCGGCAACATCTGTGTCAACGACTGCATCGTCAACTACGCGGTCGCCTCCCTGCCCTTCGGTGGCGTCAAGCAATCGGGGTTCGGCCGCGCCCACGGCGAACAGGGCCTCCGGGAGTTCACGGTCCAGAAGGCCGTGCTCACCGACCGTGGAGGGCTCAAGCGCGAGCCGACCTGGTATCCCACACCCCGCGGCAGCGCGACGGTGCTTTCGATGGTGGCCCGTCTGCGCTACCGACGGGGCGTCACCAACAAGCTGAAGTCCCTCATCGGCCGCTGACGGCCCACCCGTGCTGGCGAGCCGACCCGTCAGGCGGGAGTGACCACGAAGCTGGAGGCGCTGGTCAGCGCGGCCTCGGCCTCGTCCACGATCATGCCCACGAGCTCGGCGGCCCCGATGAGCTCGTCGATGGCGCCCACGCCCTGACCGGCCGGGTAGCACTCGAGATCGGGATCGACGGGTGTGGCGATGTCGCCCCCGAGGTGCAGGGCACCGTCGACGATGGATTGGAGCATCTGGTCGGGGAAGGGCTGCAGCTCGGCCTCACCTCGCTCGTAGCGGCCGACGTACTCGCTGCGGACTACGCGCATGGGCTTGCCGCTGTAGGCCCGGGAGACGACGGTCCCGTCCTCGGCGGTCGCCAGCAGCTTCTCCTTGTAGCCGTCGACGGTGCGGGCCTCAGGGGTGGCAATGAACCGGGTGCCGATCCACACGCCGGCGGCTCCGAGGCTGAGGGCTGCGGCGAGGCCCCGGCCGTCGACGATGCCGCCGGCGGCGACCACCGGAACGCGGCCGTCTACGGCATCGACGATCTGGGGAACGAGCGGCATGGTGGCGACGAGACCGGTATGACCGCCGGCCTCGGTGCCCTGGGCGATGACGAGGTCGCACCCGGCCTCGATCGAGGCCAGGGCGTGACGGACCTTGCCGCACATGTTGGCGACCAGCACGCCATTGTCGTGACAGAGCTCGACCACGTCGCGGGGTACACCAAGACCGGCCACGAACAGCCGAGCACCGCCCCTGATGACCCGCTCCACCAACGGGCCCATCTCGCCGGGCATGGCGGTCAGCAGGTCGACACCGAACGGGCCGTCGGTGAGCTTGCGGACCTCGGCCATCTCCTCGTCCATCTGGTCGGGCGTCATCGGCGCGGCACCGAGGGTGCCGATGCCCCCGCCTTCGGTCACCGCGGCGACGACGCGGTGGTAGGAGACGCCACCCATTCCGGCCAGCATCACCGGATGGTCCATGTCGAACATGTCGCAGAGCTGAGTACGGAGCATGGCCCGATCGTAGCCGCTTACTGATTCTCCAGTCAGCAAGCGCGTAGACTGTGACGATGGCTCGCACAACCACCGCTGACACCCCGCGCCGCCGTGCCGTGACCGACGCCGAAAAGGCGGCCCGCCGGGTCCAGATCCTCGACGCGGCCAAGTCCGTCTTCGCCACTTCGGGGTTCCACGACACCACGGTGGCCGACGTCGCCGGGGCCGCCGGCCTCTCCTACGGCTCGATCTACTGGTACTTCGACTCCAAGGACGCGCTGTTCCACGCCGTGCTCGAGACCGAGGCGGCCCGGCTGGCCGAGGCGGTGGTGGAAGCCCTCGATCTCGAGCCCACCGTCGAGGACCCGCTCCGCCCCTTCACCGAGGCGGTGCGGGTGACGCTTGACCACTTCGAGGACGATCCCGACAGCGCCCGGCTGCTCTTCCGGGACGCCGTGGCCCTCGGGGGCGAGTTCGAGGCCCACGTCGGTCGGATCTACGAGCGGTTCATCCGTCGCACCGAGGACACCCTCGCCCAGGCCGCCGAGGCCGGAGGGGTGCGGTCGGTGTCTCTGCGGCTGGCCGCGGTCTCGGTCAGCTCCCTGGTGATGCAGCTGGTGTCACGCCGGCTGGTGACCGACGATGGCATGACCACCGACGAGGCCGCCGCCGGCCTCGTCGACCTGTGCGTCAACGGCCTTCGCCCCGCTCGCTGAGCGGATCCGGCGGCCGAGGCCCTCACCGAGACGGAACCACAACGGGTAGGTGGCGAACACCAACGCGCCCGTGAGGTGGGTGGCGAGTGGCGGTCGCCGGTACTCGAAGTGGGTGACCCCGCTGTTGATCATCCAGTCCCGACCGCTGGCCGAGCCCATCATCTTCCACATCCACGCGATCCAACGCCGCTCGAGATAGAGGCTGATCGAGGTCACCAGGAACACGGCCACCGTCACGCGCCGGGCGGCATCGGCCGTCGTGTGGTCAGGACTCAACGCTCCGGCGGCGGCGCCGGCTCCGACCAGCAAGGGGGGATCGACGAGGAAGCTCATGCCGTGCCAGGATAGAGCAACTGACTGACGAATCAACAACGCCGCCGGTGCCCGTGAGGCCGGCGGTCCAGGGGGGTGTCGAGCGTCATGGGGGGATCGGTGCACACCGTGTGGGTCACGTCTCGGTCGGCCGCGATCGTGCTGGCACTGGCCGTGGTGTCGGCCGCGTGCACCTCGACTGCCTCCATCGACGTGTCGTCGGGTGCGGTCCACGCCGCCGCCAGCCAGGAGATGGCGGCGGGCGACCCCGGTGCGCCCACCGCCGCCGGCTCGACCGCGGCTGACACGGCAGCCGGGGGCATCGCTGCGGGCGGGGACTCCGCCCGCGCCGCGACGGACCCAGGCGCCGCTGAACCGGGCGGCTTGCTTCCCACCGACGGGTCGGAGGGGACGCCACCGCCGGCGTCGGTCGAGCCGATCAAGATCGGAACCGTCCAGCCCCTCCAGGGTGGCCAGCGTGACTTCGGGGTCCCCATCCTGCGCGCCACCCAGTCGTACATAGACGAGCTCAACGCCCGCGGCGGGATCCTCGGTCGACCGATCGAGCTCGTTGCCTACAACGCCTGCCTGCTGTGCCAGGACGAAGCCCTCCAGGCTGTCCGGCGGCTCGTCGAGCAGGACAACGTATTCGCCATCGTCAACACCTACGTGATGGTGGTGGCCTTCCAGTCGGTCATCCCCTATCTGGTCGAGCAGAACGTGCCCCTCATCCAGGGCGGCGCCGAGAACCAGACGAGCGACGCGCTGTCACCGGTGAACTTCGCCACTGCGCCCCCGGGACGCTTCTACCTCCGGTTGCTGCCCGAGATGGCCAAGCGCGAGGGGATCACCCGCGTGGCGTTCACCTATCTCGACGTCCCGTCGGAGGCCAACGGCATCCCGCTGTTGCGGGAGGAGTTCGAGCGACAGGGGATCGAGGTGGTGGCCGAGGAGCCCATCGGCGCCGCCGAGGACGCCGTCACCAACATGGATGCCGCCATCACCCGGATGCGTGCCGCCGGCGCCAACGGGGTGATGGCCACCAATCCGGTGCTGGTCATCTACGGGCGGCTCGGCGCCGACCGGCAGAACTGGCAGGTACCGTGGATCGGGCCGGCGGCGTGGAGCCGCCTGGTCGAGGACTCGTGCGGCTCGACCTGCGACGAGTTCGTCCTCACCGACACCGCCGGGCTCAGCTGGATCGAACGGGACACCCCCCAGATGCGCCAGTACGTCGACGTGCTGGCCCGCCGCTATCCCGGCGGCGAGCTCACGGGCCACACCCTCGCCGCCTGGGTGGGCATGCAGCTCCTGGTCGAGGTGCTCAACCGCACCGGTGTCGACGACCGGGCCGCCTTCCTGGCCGAGATGAACCGGGTGACCAACCTCGATCTCGGCACCACCAGCCTGCTCACCTTCAACCCCGACCGTCACCTGGGTGGATCAGCCACCGTCCTGCTGAAGCTGGTCGACGGCAAGTACGTCAAGGCCGCCGGCCCGCTCAGCTATGGCGAGGCCGAGCTGTGATCATCGTCCAGGAGGCCATCCTCGGAGCCGCGCTGGGTGCGGTGTTCGCCCTCCTCGGAGCGGGCATCGTCCTGGTCTACCGGGCCACGGGCGTCCTCAACTTCGCCCACGCCTCGATGGCCATGGCCGCCGGGTTCGTGAACTTCGAGCTCATCGAGCGCTTCGACGCCATGCCGGTCGGGGTGGCGGCGGTGATCTCGGTGCTGTTCGGCGCGGCGTTGGGGGTGGTGCTGCACCGCGCCGTGTTCATCCGGTTGGAAGGGGCGTCGGCGGTCACCAAGGTGATCGTGTCCATCGGCGTGGCCGGCATCCTCCAGGGGATCGTCGGATGGGTGTTCACCCATCTCGGGACGCCGACCACGTTCGGGCGATCGCTGTTTCCCGTGAGCGACGGCGTCAGCGTCGCGGGGGCCGTCGTGCCCTGGCAGCGGGTGGCGGTGATCGTGATGGCCGCCGGCGCAACAGCCGGTCTGGCGCTCCTGGTCAGCCGGACCGAGCTGGGCATCCGGATCCGCGCCCTGGCCCAGAACCCGATGGCCGCCCGCCTGGCCGGCATCGACGACCGGCGCGTTCGTGACCTGGTGTGGGGGTTGAGCGGAGCCAGCGCCGCACTCGTCGGTGTGCTCCAGATGCCGTTCGGCGTCGTCTCGACCCTCACCTTCCAGGGGTTCCAGCTCAAGGCCTTCGCCGCCGCGCTGCTCGGCGGGTTCGCCTCACTGCCCGCCACCCTCATCGGTGGGCTCGGCCTGGGTGTGGTGGGCGAGATCGTGGCCGGGCTCCCCGACCCCATCGGTGGGTTCGCACCGGCGATCGCTCCGCTGCTGGTCCTGGTGCTCCTCCTCATGCGGGTCGAGCGGTTCTTCGTCTCCGACCTCGAGGCCAAGGCAGTCGAGGGCGATGGCCGGGTCATCGGCCGCGGCCTTCGCGATCCCATCATCGGAACGCCGAGAACGTGGTGGGCAGGTGCGGCCGCGGTGGCGGTGGCCACCCTGGCCCTGTCGGGCTTCTGGACCTTCGTCACCACCCGCACCGTCATCTACGCGCTGCTGGCACTGTCGCTGGTCGTCCTCACCGGCTGGAGCGGCCAGGTCTCGCTCATGCCCGGAACGTTCGCCGGGGTCGGCGCCTCTCTCACCTGGGTGCTCGCCACCACCCTCGGTCTCCCGATGGTGCTGGTCATCCCGCTGGCCGGCCTGGCCACCATCCCGGTCTGCGCGGTAGTGGCTGTGGCGGCGCTGAGACTCCGTCCGCTGTACCTCGCGGTGGGCACCCTGGCGCTCGCCGCCCTCTTCGAGGAGACGCTGTTCGTCTCGTCCTGGTTCGCCAACGAGGGTCGAGCCCTCCTGGTCCCCCGACCCGAGGCCATCGCCGGCGACCGGATCTTCGCCGCGGTGGTGATGCTCACCGCCGGGGCGTGCTTCGCCTTCGTCGCCGGACTGGCCCGCACCCGGACCGGCCGGGCCCTGCGCTCGGTCCGCGACAACCCGGCCGCGGCGGCCGCCGCCGGCCTCAACCCGGTGAAGTACCGCCTCGTCGCCTTCGTCCTGTCGGCGTTCCTGGCCGGCATCTCGGGTTCACTCCTGGCCTACCTGCTGGGAACGTTCTCCACCGAGCTGTTCTCCTTCCTCGTGCTGTCGCTCACCGCCTTCGGGATCGCCGCCGTCGGCGGCCTCAGCTCGCCCCTCGGAGCGGTCATCGGCGCCTTCCTCCTGGTGTGGCTCACCGAGGTGTTCCGCACCTCCGGTTCGATCAATGACCTCACGTCGGTGGGTGTCGGCGTGGGCATCGTGGTGGTGATGACCACCAGTCCCGACGGCCTGGCCGGACTCGCTGCCCGCCTCCGCGACCGGGGACGACGGCGCGACGACGTGGCCCTGGGTGAGCTCGAGTCCGCCTTCGAGTCCGCGTCCGAGTCGGCGGCCGCGTCCGCGTCCGACCTCGACCAGCGGCAGGACGAGGAGCCCGCCGGTGTCTGAGCTCGCTCCCATCCTCGAGATCACGGGTGTGACCGTGCGCTTCGGCGACTTCACCGCGTTGTCCGACGTGTCGATGACGGTTGAGCGGGGCGAGATCGTCGGGCTCATCGGTCCCAATGGCGCCGGCAAGTCCACGCTGCTCGACGTCATCTCGGGGTTCACCGAACCGTCGGGCGGCCAGGTTCGGTTCCGCGGGGAAGACGTGTCGGGCCGGTTGCCGTACCAGCGGGCGCAGGCAGGACTGGGCCGGTCGTTCCAGGATGCCCGGCTGTACCCGACCATGACCGTGCGCGAGGTCCTGCGCACCGCCTTCCACGGCAGCCATCGCCACGGGATGTTCGTCGAGGGGTTCGGGGTCCGCGCCGCCCGCCGGGAGGAGGAGCGGATAGCGGCGGAGGCCGAGTCCCTGCTCGATCTGGTCGACCTCAGCCGCTATCTCGACCATCGGGTCGCCGAGCTCAGCTTCGGCACCACCCGGGCCGTCGAGCTGGCCTGGGTGGCCGCGCGCAAGCCTGAGCTGTTGCTGCTCGACGAGCCGGCATCGGGTCTCCAGCAGAGCGAGGTGAGCGTGCTCGGGTCGTTGATCCAGCGGATCCGGGGCGAGGCGGCGGTGATCGTGGTCGACCACGACGTACCGTTCGTCGGTGGCTTGGCCGGTCGCCTGGTGGCGCTCGATCTCGGGCGGGTGGTCACCACCGGGCCGGTCGACGCCGTGCTGTCCGACCGTGACGTGGTGCGGGCCTACCTGGGTGATGGCCGATACCTGGCGAGCCACCGATGAGGCGCATCACCATCTCCGTGCTCGTCGTCGGGCTGGCCGTCGCCGTCGGCGGCGGAGGCTCGGTCAACGCCGAGGTCACAGAGACCGACCAGCGCGGCACGCTGGGCCGGCTGGCGTACACGGCAACGGCGCAGGCCTCTCCGTACGAGGAGCTGCCGGGCCGGGGCGAGACCGCGCTCGGCCCACGGTTCTTCTCGAGCCGCTCGATCTCATATCAACCTCCCGCGGCCGGATATGGGCTGGCCGCCGCGGTCGACGTGGGCACGACCGAGGCGTTCACCGGTCCCATCGAGCCGCGGGTAGAAGTCGACAGCGAGACCCCCAGCCTTCCCGACGAGGACGAGGTGCGCGAAGGAACGTCGCGGTTCTTCGCCCGCACCACCGGGCTCACCACCGTGACCGAGAGCGAGGGCAGCTACGCATCGAGCGACGGGTTCGGTTCGGGGTCGGGCTGGTCCGCCGGCGGGGCCACGGCCGGGGCCGACGGCCTCATCGCCGACGCCCGCTCGGGGGCGACAGGGGTGTCGATCGGCCCGTTCAGCGCGGCGTCGGTCACCTCGTTCGCCTACGTGCAGCTGAGTCCCGGCCGCGAGCCGCTGGCCAGCGGCGGGGTCGACGTGAGCGAGGCCGAGCTCGCCGGCATCCCCGTGGTGGTGGGCGTCGGCGGTGTAGATGTCGACGAGTCCCGCATCCCCGCAGAACAGCTCGACGCGGCACGAGACCAGATCACCACCATGTTCAGCAGCAGCGAGTACTTCGAGCTGCGGGTCGCGGGCCCTGTGGTCGAGGAGCTCGAGGGTGGGCGTCGGGTGCGGACCGGAGGCCTCATCATCGGGTTCAGCAGCGGTGACGCCAACGGCAACTACTTCTTCCGGACCCGAGTCGCCGGCGCCACCGCAGAGGGGTTCCTGGGCGCCGATCTCGGGGAGTCGGCGCCCTTCCCGACTCCGACCGTCCCCGCCCCGGCGGAGCCACAGGCGCCGGTGACCCCCGAGGTGGCTCCAGCTCCGTCCACCCGGCCCCCGGCGGCGCCCGATCCGACCGAGACGGCTGACGACGCGCCCACCCTCGCTGCCGCCCCTGCCGTCGACTCACTCCGCCTGGCCGCTCCAACCATCACGCGGGCCACAGTTGATCTGCCCCGCGTGTGGCCGGGGGAGCCGTGGGCGCTGGCCTCGCTCATCGGTCTCGTCGCCGTCGGTCTGGTGACGGCGGCGGGTGTGGCCCCGTGGAGTGGCCGGGCCGCCCAGGTCTGGAACCGTCTCGCCGACGGGTATCTCCGCGGATGACGCGCCGGGTTGCACTCCTCGTCACCAGCATCGGCCTGCTGGTCGGAGCGGCCCTGATCGGCGCGGCCAGCCTGCCCGCCGGCACGCCGACCTTGGCGGCGGCTGTCGATACCGCCGACCGGCTCACCGCGCAGGTGGCGGTCGACGACGTGGAGGTGTTGGTGGTCAGCCGAGGCGCCAGGCTGGCGGCCCTGGTGGCCTGGAACAGCCCCAAGGGCTGGCTCACCGTCGAGCTCGACGAGACCGACCCCGATCCGGTGGCGGCATGGACCTCGACGGTCGGCGGGTCCGACATCCCTCCCCTCACCGCCGCCTACGGCCGCGGTGTTCCGGCCGGCGGAAAAGTCGAGGTGCGGTGGGGCGACGGCTCCACGTCGGTGGTGTCAGTGGCATCCGACGGAACGTGGTTGGCGGCGCGTGCTGGTCAGACGACCGCCGAAGCCGTCGTCATCGTCGACGGCGACGGCGAGGTGATCGTGACGGTGAACCAGCTGTGAGCAAAGATCCGCTGCTCGTCGTCGACTCGATCTCGGTGTCCTACGGCCGCGTCCAGGTGCTGGCCGACGTGTCCCTCACCGCGGCGCGCGGAGAGATCGTGGCCCTGTTGGGTACCAACGGCGCCGGCAAGAGCACCCTGTTGCGCGCCATCTCGGGTCTGGTGGCGCCCACCGACGGCAGCATCCACCTCGCCGGTGAGGCGATAGTCGGGAACCGCCCGCACCAGATCGTGGCCGCCGGTGTCGTGGCGGTGCCGGGCGGGCGGGCCACCTTTCCCGGTCTGACCGTCGCCGAGTCGATGGCGGTGGGGGCCACCCCGCTCCCGCGCCGCGAACGTGATCAGCGGATCGCCGAAGCCCTGGCCCGCTTTCCTGACCTCACCGGCCGGCTCGACCAGAAGGCGGGCAGCCTCTCGGGCGGGCAGCAGCAACAGCTCGCCGTGGCCCGCGCCCTCGTCACCCGTCCCAAGGTGCTGCTCGTCGACGAGCTGAGCCTCGGACTGGCCCCGATCGTGGTCGAGTCACTGCTCGAGGTCCTCGATGGGCTCCGCGACGACGGGCTCGCCGTGGTCGTCGTCGAGCAGCAGGTCGACCTCGCCCTGGCCTTCGCGGCTCGGGCCTACTTCCTCGAACGGGGGCGAGTCCGCTTCGACGGTCCGGCGTCGGAGCTCTCCGAACGGCGGGATCTGCTGCGGGCCGTGTTCTTGGCCGGAGCGAACGGGTGACCCAGCGGTCGCTGGCCGCCTTCATCAGCGCGTTGATCCCGACCGAGCACGGAGGCCCCGACCCCGACGACGCCGCCGCCCGACTCAGCTCCTATCTGAGCAAGGTCCCTCCCGTCATGCGGCGAGGTGTGCACGCCGGCACCGGCGGCGTCGACGCCCTCGCCCGGGTGACCAACCGAGGGCGGGGGCTGCGAGCGATCGATGTCGATCGGCGCCAGCGGGTGCTGGCCCGGGTGGCGGCCACGGCCACCGGCGCCGATGCCCTCGAAGGACTCAAGGGGGTGGTGATGCTGTGCGAGGGTGCCCATGGTCACGCCCCCGAGATGCGAGCGGCGGCCGCCGCCCACCCTCCGGCTCGTCCCGATCCGGAGCTGCGAATCTGCGCGTCGACCGTCTGGCCGTCGCGGTCGCGTGCCGACGTGGTCGTGGTGGGGTCCGGTGCCGGGGGTGCGATGGTCGCCCGCACGCTGGCCCGGCGAGGATGGGACGTGGCGGTGGTCGAAGAAGGCCGGCGGCACACCGTTGGGGAGTTCCGCACCGGGGAGCCGCTCGACCGGTTCGCCGACCTCTACCGCGACGGTGCACCGGCGATCGCACTGGGAGTGCCTCCGGTGGTCCTGCCCATCGGCCGCGGCGTCGGTGGGACCACACTGGTGAACTCCGGCACCTGCTACCGGACTCCGGTCGATGTTCTCCAGCGCTGGCACCGCGAGCTCGGCATCCCCTTCGCCGACCCTGAACGGTTCGGTCCCTACCTCGATGAGGTGTGGGAGACCATCGGGGTCGGACCGGTACCACTCGAGATCATGGGTCGCAACGGGCGAACGATGCTCGAGGGCGCCCACAAGCTGGGCTGGGCCGCCCACCCGCTGCAGCGGAACGCACCCGGCTGCGGCGGTTGCTGCCAGTGCGCCATCGGCTGCCCCCGCAACGCCAAGGCCGGGGTGCACCTCAACGCGCTGCCCCAGGCCTGCGATGCCGGTGCAACGATCGTCGCCGAGCTTCGGGTCAGCCGCGTCCTCCACCACCGCGGCCGGGCCACTGGTGTGCTGGCCCGTCGACCCGATGGCTCAGCCGTCATCATCGAATCGCCCACCGTCGTGGTGGCGTGCGGGGCGACCGAGAGCCCCACCTTGCTGCGCCGCAGTGGCCTCGGCCGCCACCGGGAGGTGGGCCGCAACCTCGCCCTGCACCCGGCGGTGGCGACCAGCGGTCGGTTCAGCCATGACATCACGGCATGGGAAGGGGTGCTCCAGTCGGCGGTGGTCGAGGAGTTCCACCAATCCCACCGCATCCTCATCGAGGCCACGTCGACACCGCCGGGCATGGGATCGATGGCCCTGCCCGGGTACGGCCGGGCGTTGCTGGGCGAGCTCGAGGCGTCGCACCACAACGTGACGCTGGGCGGGATGATCGGTGATGGCCCGTGGGGACGGGTGCACGGTCGCCGGCGGGGCAGCACCATCGTCAGCTATCGCCTTGCCGCCGACGGCGGTCAGCGGTTGCTCAAGGCCATCGAGGTGATGGGCCAGGTGCTGCTGGCCGCCGGCGCCACGGAGATCCTCACCGGCATCCCCGGTGCCGATCCGGCCCGCACCACAGGTGATCTCGCTGATCTCGTCGCCCGGACCGACCCGAGACGGCTGCACATCGCCGCCTTCCACCCCACCGGCACCCTGCGCATGGGTGCCGACGAGCAGACGTCGCCCGTCGATCAGCGGGGCCGGCTCCGGGGAGTGGACGGGGTGTGGGTCGCCGACGCCTGCGCCGTGCCCACCTGCCCCGATGTCAACCCTCAGGTCACGATCATGGCGCTGGCACTGGCCGTTGCCGACGAGCTGGTTGCCCAGTCCTGACCATCACACGATCCGGTAGGTCTGCACGGCATGGGCGACGAGGCGGCCGTCGGCGTCGGTCGCGGTGATCTCGGTGAAGATGAGCTCACGGGCCCGCCGGATGGTTCGCGCCGAGCAGAGCAGGTCACTGTGGCGGGCCGCCCCGACGTACTGCACCGACATCGACACCGTCGAGGCACGTGCTCCCTTGTTGAAGTCGTGGTTGGACCATGCGGCGAGGGCCCCGGTGGTGTCGAGCACCGATGCCACCACACCGCCGTGGTACACCACCCCGTCGTTGGTGAGATCCTCGCGAAACGGCAGCCTCATGGCGGCCTCGTCGGGCTCGTAGCGTTCGACCACGAGGCCCAGGCTCTTGATGAACGGCGTGGACGGCATGATGTCGGCCAGGGCCTGGCGGCGTTCGGACTGCTGGTCGTCGGTGAGCGGTGGGCGTTGTGTGGCAGCGGAGTCGGTCACGGGCCCATCGTGGCCCAGGCGCCGTCCCGGGCGAGAAATCCGCGGTGCCAGCGTCGGGGCGTGGCCAGCACCGCCCGGGGTTCGTCCTCGAACAGCCACCGGGCGAAGTTGCGACGCGTCCAGCCGGTCAGGCCTGCCACCCGCACCGCGGCCCGGGCGCCCTTGCGGTGCTCGAGGGCCCGGATCAACACCATGGACATGCGGTGGTCGGCGAACAGCTCGTCATGCACCGACCGGAGGTACGTCTCGGCGGCGCGGTGAGGCTCGAGCGCCCCGGCTTCGGTGACGGCGCCGGCAGCAAGCCGCGCCGTGACCAGCGCCTGCCCGATTCCCTCGCCCGTCATGGGGTCGACCGCCGCTGCGGCATCGCCGATGAACAACACCCGACCGTCGAGCGCATCGAGGGTGACCTTGTCGATTCGGGCCGGGATGGGCCACGCTGAGTGGCGACCCTCGAGCTGGGCAACGGGGCCGAGAGCTCGCCTGATGTGAGGACGCTCGACCAGGTCCAGCCACAACGGACCCATGTCGCCGATGTCGACGCGGCCGCCTCGATGCACGCCGTAGCCGATGTTGGCCCGGCCACCAGGCAAGGGGAACGACCAGAAGTACCCAGGCACGAGGTCCGCCTCGAACCAGATGTGCATGACCTCGGCCGCGCTCCCGGTGACGCTCGACACGTACTGGCGGAACGCGTGCCACTCGCCGCGGTAGCCCGGCGGGTGAGGCACGCCGACCATCTTGCGCACCGGTGACCACGCCCCGTCGGCGGCGATCAGGTAGCGGGTTCGCACCTCGCCGATCCCGGTGACGTCGACGCGGAGGTGGTCGTCCTCGGAGGCGACGCCACCGATCGCGTGACCGTCAGCCACCTTGGCGCCGGCGGCCCGGGCGATGTCCACCAGCGCGGCGTCGAGCTCGAGACGCGGCGCAGTGACGGCGTAGGTGCCCCGGTTGCGAGGAAGGGCAAGGCTGATCGAGCGACCCGACGGTGACGTGAGGACGCAGTCGTCGACCGGCTGCCATCCCGGCACCGAGTCGGGCTGGAAGCCCAGAGCCTCCATCTCACGCAGCGCCAGCGCCGTGAGCCCGTCGCCGCAGCACTTGTCGCGCGGGAAGGTGGCCTTGTCGGCGACGAGGACGTCGCGCCCCGATCGCGCCAGGTGGGTGGCGGCGGCGGCACCGGCCGGTCCGGCCCCCACCACGACGACGTCGACGCTGGATGGCGACAGGATCACCTCACGCCACCTTGAGCACCTCGTCGAAGGCGTCGCGCAGGCACTTGACGAACAGACCGGTGTCGGTGACTGCCGCGGGGTCCATGTTCACTCCGATGTGGAGATCCTCGAGGAACGACACCAGCGTGACGTTGATGGCGGCCCCGGCCAGCGGGCCGAAGGGGATGAGGGCCTCGAGCTGGGCGCCACCGAGGAACACGGGGACGGGGATGCCAGGAACGTTCGACGTGGTGAAGTCGATGCCGCGCAGCATGCCGCCGAACACCTCGGTGACGAACGACGTGGGGAAGCGGTTGAGCAGGTCGGCGATGGGACCCGACAGCTTGAGCGCCGGTTCGGCCCGCTGGGCCAGGACCAGCTCACGGATGGCAGCCATGTGCTTGATCGGATCGGCGATGTCGATGGGCACCGCGAAGCGGGCCGGCACGAACTGGTTGCCGGCCATGCCACTGGTCTCGTCGTCGCGGACGTTGATGGGCATGTTCATCCGCAGCTCGGCCGCGTCGGTACCTTGCGCCTCGTGGTAGCGGCGCAGGCCACCGGCCACCGCGGCCACGAACGCGTCGTTGAGCTTGCCGCCCGAGGCCCTGCCCGCGGCCTTCAGGTCAGCGAGCGGGACCACGAGGTTGTCGAACCGGACGCTGAGCGAACGGTCGGTCATGATCGGGCTCATCGGCGCGCTGTAGGGGGTCAGCATCCGCGCCGTCGAGCGGACCATGTCGACCAGGCCCTCCGCCGCGCCCCGAGGATCGGATGCGGCGGCCGGGAGACGCCCCGCCGTCCGGCGCAGCCGGTAGACCTGACGACGCAGCTCGTGGGTACCGGCGTCGACCATGCGCTGGGCGAACGACCATTCGTCGGGCTCAGGCGCCCGCGGCATGGGGCCAAGCGCATCGGGATCGGGTTCGCGCTCTAGGTCCACGAGATGCATGGCGATCTGCATGCCTCCGACCCCGTCGGTGATGGCATGGTGGATCTTCTGGATGACGGCGGCCTTGCCGTCGGCGAGCTCCTCGACGACGACGAACTCCCACAGCGGGCGCGCCCGGTCGAATCCCTGCATGGCCAGGGGCTCGGCCAGGTGAAGCAGATCGCCGAGGGTTCCGTCACCGGGAGACTTCACGAACCGCAGGTGGTAGGAGAGGTCGAAGTTGGGGTCGACCGCCCACCGGGGCGGCGCCACCGAGTAAGGCGACGACACCACCCGTTGCCGCATGCGCGGTACCAGTCGGGTACCCCGCTCTACGCGCTCGACGAGCCGGTGGCGATCCGGTGCCCGGTCGAGCAACGCCACCGCGGTGATGGTGGACCGCAACAACGGGTCCTTCTCGATGTTCCACATCAGGGCATCGCTGCCGCTCATGCGGTGCTCGTAGGTCAGGGCATCAGCCATTGGGTGCTCCTCGCCGGCCGCCGGGCGGCACCATCATGCCCGACGTTGACGATCCGGGGCCCGATCGGCACGCTGTTGGCATGCCTCGAGCACTGTGGAACGGCGCCATCAGCTTCGGATTGGTGAACATCCCCGTGAAGCTGTTTCCGGCCGTGTCGTCGAAGACGGTCCGGTTCAACCAGATCGATCGCGTCACCGGTACCCGCGTGCGCATGAAGCGGGTGGCCGAAGGCGACGACGGCGAGCGCGAGGTCCCGCACACCGAGATCGTCAAGGGCTATGAGGTCTCGCCCGGAAGCTGGGTCACCATCGAGAGCGCCGAGCTCGAGGCCCTCGACCCCAAGGCCAGCCGGTCAGTCGACATCTCGGCGTTCGTGGACCTCGACCAGATCGATCCCGTGTTCTTCGCCAACGCGTACCAGGTGGCACCGGCCCCCGGAGCCGCCAAGGCCTACATGCTGCTGGTGGAAGCGATGGAGGAGGCAAACAAGGTGGGCATCGCGCGCTTCGTGATGCGCTCCAAGCAGTACCTTGCCGCCATCCGCCCGAAGGACGGCCGGCTGCTGATGTCCACCATGTACTACGCCGACGAGATCGTCGAGCCGGTGCTCCCCGAATACCACGAGCTCGACGGCGTGGAGGTCACGGACAAGGAGCGGGAGATGGCGGCACAGCTCATCGCCAACCTGGCCACCGACTTCGAGGCCGAGGAGCACACCGACACCTATCGGGAGAAGGTGCTGGAGCTCATCGACGAGAAGGCGGCCGGTCGCACCATCGTCCGCGCCGACACCCCCGAGGAGACGTCGGTGGTGGATCTCATGGCCGCTCTCGAGGCCAGCGTTGCCGAGGCCAAGGCCGCTCGGGCCGAGAGCCGGAAGTCGGCTTGACCGACACCCAGGTGACCGTCGACGGGCGTGTCATCCGGTTGCGCAACCTCGAGAAGGTCCTCTACCCCGAGGCCCACTTCACCAAGGGTGAGGTGGTGGCCTACTACGCCAAGGTCGCCGACGTGATGCTGCCCCACCTCGCCGGTCGACCCCTCACGATGCACCGCTTCCCCGACGGCGTCGAGGCCGGGTCCTTCTTCGAGAAGAACATCCCGGCCCACGCTCCCGACTGGATCGACTCGGTGCGGCTGGGGCGAACCACTCACGCCGTGCTGGGCGAGCGGGCCGGCATCGTGTGGGCGGCCACCATGGCTGCCCTCGAGCTGCACGTCCCCATGGGAACCGCCGCCGCACCCGACGTGCCGACCTCGGTGGTGTTCGATCTCGACCCCGGGCCCGGTGTCGACGTGGTGGGCTGTGCCCGGCTCGCCCTCGACATCCGCGCACTGCTCGAACACGTGGGTCTGGAGTGCTGGGCCAAGACATCGGGTTCGAAGGGGATGCAGGTGTACCTGCCGCTCAACAGCGACGTGACCTATGACGACACCACGCCGTTCGCCCACGGTGTCGCCAAGCTCTTGGAGAAGCAGCAGCCCGACTTCGTGACCAGCGTCATGGCCAGGAACCAGCGCCACGGCAAGGTGTTCGTCGACTGGAGTCAGAACACCACCCACAAGACCACCGTGTGCGTCTACTCACTCCGACCCCGCGCCCGCCCGACGGTGTCCACACCGCTCACGTGGGAGGAGGTGGCCGCCGCCGTCGGTGCCGGCGATGCCGAGCGCCTCTCGTTCGAGGCCGGCGACGTGCTCGACCGCGTCGAGCAGCTCGGCGATCTGTTCGGCCCCGTGCTCACCACCGAACAGGCGTTACCCGAGTTCGGGGCGTGATCCGCGGTCAGCGTCTCCGAGCCGCTTGGCGATCAGCTCGCGGCGGGCCTTGAGCTCGCGGTAGGTCATGGTGGCGTCGGCATCGGTGACGCCGAAGCTGGCCCGCACCCCCTCGAGATCGATCTTGCCGGGGTCGATGCCGTGCCCCAGATCGGCGGCGATCCGCTCGCCGTGGGTGACGGCCATGTGGGTAGCGATCCCGGCGATCTCGGCGAACAAGTCTAGATCGGGAGCGAGCGTGGCGATGGCACCGTCGAGGAACACGAGGTCCTTGACGAACAACATCAGCTCCTTGGGCATCCGCGCCCCGTAGGCCAACAGCTGCTTCAGCACCCCGTTGATCTCACTGACCAGCTGGTCGGGACTGAGCGTGGTGGGGTCGACCGGTGGCCGGTCGAGACCGAGGTCCACGATCAGCTCGTCGAGATCCGAATCAGGGGGAAGGGCGCCCAGCTCGGTGAGGGCGCGCAGCTGGCTACCGATGTCGTTGGTCGTTGCGCCTATGAGCAGCTGGAGGAACGCCAGCCGCTTGCGCTCATCCATCCGTCCGGTGATGCCGAAGTCCAGGAGCCCCGTTCGGCCGTCGGGAAGCACCAACAGGTTGCCGCCGTGCAGATCACCGTGGAACACGCCGTGGAGCATCGCCCCCTCGAGAAATGCGATCATCCCGACTCGGACGACCGCCTCGGTGTCGATCCCGGCGCCAGCCATTCCGACGACGTCATCGAAGGCGAAGCCCTCGAGCCGCTCCATGACCAGCACCCGGCGAGTCACCAGGTTGGGGTGGGGGCGGGGGATGACCCAGTCCCGCTGGTCGAGCTCGACCATGATGGCGGCGACGTCCAGCATGTTCTGCGCCTCGAGCCGGAAGTCGAGCTCTTCGCTGATGGTCTCGGCGAACAGCTCGACCAGGGCTGGTGGGTTGGCCAGTGCCGCCACCGGGATGCGCCCGACCAGATGCGGGGCCAACCAGGCCATCACGGCCAGGTCGGCACGGACCCGCTCGGCGACAGTGGGGCGCTGCACCTTGACCACCACCTTCTCGCCCGAGCGCAGCACGGCGGCATGCACCTGGGCGACGGAGGCGGCGGCGATGGGTGCGGGCGAGAACCACGCGAAGATCTCGTCGAGCGGCTTCCCGAGGTCGTCCTCGATGACCCGCACGACGTCGGCATAGGACTCGGGTGGGACCCGGTCGCGGCACAGCTTGAACTCGGCCACCAGCTCGGGCGGGAAGACGCCCTCGCCGCTGGAGAGGATCTGGCCGAGCTTGATGTAGGTGGGGCCCAGCGGGGTGAAGGCCTCCCGCAGGCGGCGGCTGAGCCCAGCCCGCGATGCCGGTTGACCCTTGCCGCGGTCCCGGAGCCTCCAGCCCACGAGAGCTCGACCGAGATGCCAGGCAACCGTGAGCACCCGGCCCCCCGGAGGCAGGCGCCCCACTCGGGTCAGCTCGGGGACCTGGGCCTGGGTGCGCCGGCGAAGCGCGTCGATCCCGATCGACCAGCTCAGGTCAGCGGCGTCGACGACCCACGGAGCGTCCTCGGTGAAGGCGTAGTGCTCGAGGTCGGCGGGCCGTGCGGACATCGGGCCATCTTGGCTGCACGCGGTGGGCGCTGCCATTCGCTGTGCGGTGGCTACCGTCGGGCGATGCCCGAGATGCTCGAAGTCGAGCAGCATCGCCTCGCCACCAGAGGTGATGGCGGCCCAGATCGGTGGATCGAGCCTCAGGGGTCGAAGGAGGCGAGCGCGTCGAGCGCGGGTGCGGCCAGATCGGGTCGGCAGACGAGGAGATCGGGCAGGTAGGGGTCGGCGCTGTTGTAGCTGAGGGCCGACCCATCGATCCGGCTCACGTGGAGTCCGGCGGCGGCGGCCACCGCCACCGGCGCGGCCGAGTCCCATTCGAACTGGCCACCGGAGTGGGCGTAGACGTCGGCCTCGTCGCGCAGGATGGCCATGGTCTTGGCACCGGCCGACCCCATCTCGACCAGGATTCCGCCTAGCGCGTCGCGCAGGTGCGTCGCCGCCGCCGGTGGTCGCGAGCGCGACACCACGAGCCGCGGCGGGCCGGTGTGGCGGGTCGTCGCCGGCGGGGAATCGGCGGTGGCGAGGACCTGGCCGAGCGCGGGGAGGGCGACGGCTCCGGCGGTGAGCCCGTGCCCGTCTCCGGCGGCAGCGCGCTCCCACAGCGCCACGTGCACCGCCCAGTCGGTGCGGGGTGGTTCTCCGAACTCGCGGGTGCCGTCGAGGGGATCCACGATCCAGACCCGGTCCGCTTCGAGGCGGGTGGAGTCGTCGGCGCCCTCCTCGGAGAGCACGGCATCGTCAGGACGGGAATCGGCCAGCGCGGCCATGATCAGCTCGTGGCTCCGGCGGTCACCCTCGTCTCCCAAGGCGTGGGCCAGCTCGGTGGCGCGCTCGCGCAGTGCGATCAGCAGCTCACCAGCCCGACGGGCGAGGTCGGCCGCCAGGGCGTGGTCGTCCGCTGTGGTCATGGCCACCGTCTAGCAGCGGGCGGATGGTGATCGTCGAGTCTGATCAGGCCGACGGGGTTCCGTGCGGCGAGCCCGCAGCTCCGTAGCACTCGTCGTGGTAGTGCTCGACGCGGTCCCAAACGCCCTGCCGGTAGACGTTGCAGATGACCTGCTGGCGCTTCTCCCGGGCCGCGAACTTCACCTGCTCGTCGCAGTGGACGCAGATGACCGAGCTGCCGGCGTCGACGTTGCGAACCACCGCTCGGCTCTTCCACGTCGGGGTGGCATGGCGACGCGTGGCCCGTGATGCCGTGTTCGTAGTGGTCACATCCACTACATCGGCCGGTTCCGGCCGAGATGTGAGCGACTCAGCCGCGGGTGAGTGGCTTGTAGCGGATTCGGTGCGGTGTTTCGGCCTCGGTTCCGAGCTCCCGGCGGCGCCAGTGCTCGTAATCGGACCAGTTGCCTTCGAACCAGCGGACGGCGCTGTCGCCCTCGAAGGCCAGGATGTGGGTGGCGACGCGGTCGATGAACCAGCGGTCGTGGCTGATGACGACCGCGCAGCCGGCGAAGTTCACGATGGCGTCCTCGAGGGCTCGCAGGGTGTCGACGTCGAGATCGTTTGTCGGCTCGTCGAGCAGCAACAGGTTGCCCGGCTCGCGCAGAACCTTCGCGAGCTGGACGCGGTTGCGCTCGCCGCCCGAGAGGTTGCCGACCGACTTCTGCTGGTCGGCCCCCTTGAAGTTGAACGACGCCACGTAGGCCCGGCCCCCGACGACGCGGTTGGCGAGCTTGAGCTCCTCGGCGCCGCCGGTGATCTCCTCGTAGACGGTGTGGTGGGCTTCGAGCTCGGCCCGGCTCTGGCTGACATAGGCGAGCTGCACGGAGTCCCCGATCTTCAACGAGCCGCCATCGGGTTGCTCCTCGCCGGCCAGCAGGCGGAACAGGGTGGTCTTGCCGGCTCCGTTGGGGCCGACGACACCGACGATGCCCGCGGGTGGTAGCGAGAAGGTGAGATCGTCGAACAACAGCTTGTCGTCGTAGGCCTTGGCCAGACCCTCGGCCTCGACGACGACGTCGCCGAGGCGGGGACCGGGAGGGATCCAGATCTCGAGCTTGTCCTGTCGCTGGGCGGCGGCCTCGGCCTCGTCGAGCAGCTCGTGGTAGGCCCGCAGGCGGGCCTTGCCCTTGGCCTGGCGAGCCTTGGGCGCCATCCGCACCCATTCGAGCTCGCGCTCGAGCGTGCGGCGCCGAGCGGAGTCGGACTTCTCCTGCTGCTGGAGGCGGTGCTGCTTCTGCTCGAGCCAGCCGGAGTAGTTGCCCTCGTAGGGGATGCCGCGACCCGACTCGAGCTCGAGGATCCAGCCGGCCACGTTGTCGAGGAAGTAGCGGTCGTGGGTGACGGCCACCACGGTGCCGGGGTACTCCTGGAGGAACCGCTCCAGCCAGGACACCGACTCGGCATCGAGGTGGTTGGTCGGCTCGTCCAGCAGCAGGAGATCGGGTCGGGACAGCAAGAGCCGGCACAGCGCGACGCGGCGTCGCTCGCCACCGCTGAGGTGGTCGACGGTGGCGTCGCCGGGTGGGCAGCGAAGGGCGTCCATGGCGATGTCAACTGTCCGCTCGAGGTTCCAGGCGCTCTTGGCGTCGATCCGGTCCTGGAGCTTGCCCTGCTCCTCGAGCAGGGCGTCCATGTCGGCATCGGGGTCACCGAAGGCCCCGCAGACCTCGTTGTAGCGGTCGATGAGGGCCTTGGTCTCGGCCACGCCGAGCATCACGTTGCCGACCACGTCGAGAGTCGGGTCCAGCTCGGGTTCCTGGGGGAGGTAGCCGCGGGTGAAACCCGGTGTGAGACGGGCCTGACCGTGGTAGCCGTCGTCCTCCCCGGCCATGATGCCCAGGAGGCTCGACTTGCCGGCGCCGTTGGCACCGAGCACGCCGATCTTCGCCCCGGGGTAGAAGCTCAGTGAGATGTCCTCGAGCACCACCCGGTCGGGCGGGTGCACTCGGGACACCTTCTGCATGGTGAAGATGAACTCTGCGGCCATCGTGGTGCGAACCTATACGGTTCCGGCAGCAACCGACGGGGGAGGGCACATGCCGCCAGGACGGCCGAACATCCTGCTGCTGGTCTCGGATCAGGAGCGCCAGCGAGGCTGGATCCCCGATGGGTTCGAGCTACCGAACCGGCAGCGGCTGATCGACGAGGGGATCGAGCTCACCAACCACTACACGCACTCGTCACCTTGCTCTCCCTCGCGGGCCACCCTGATGACGGGGATGCACGTTCCCCAGCACGGTGTGCCCGACAACGTCATCCACCCGCACCACTCCGAGCTGTCGCCTGGCGTGCCCACCATCGGGTCGACCATGCGAGCCGCCGGCTACCGCTCGTCCTACATCGGAAAGTGGCACCTGGCCCACGGCGCTCACCCCGACATGGAGGCCTACGGCTACAGCGACTGGGACGGCAACGACCTCCACTTCATGGGCTGGGCCGGCACCGGTGCCCACTTCGATCCGGTGATCGCGTCCAATGCCGCGTCGTGGCTCGACACCAACGTCACCGGTTCCGATCAGCCCTGGTTCCTCACCGTCGCCCTCGTCAACCCCCACGACATCGTGTGGTTCCCCATCGACCAACCCTGGTACCAGGACCGGAACCCCGACGAGGTCGCCTTCATCAAGTCGCTGCTGGAGGCGGCGGCGTGGAAGGAGGGTGACACCATTCCGCCCTACACCGCCGACTACCCCGAGATCGTCGACGAGCTGCCCGCCAGCTTCGAAGACGACCTGCTCGACAAGCCGGCGTGTCACCGCCAGTGGCGTTGGGATCAGCAGCACGGCGCGTGGGGGACGATCGATCCCGACGACCCGGCGCAGTGGCTGCGCAACCTCGACTACTACCTCGACCTGCACCGTCGCGGCGACGAGAACCTGGGGCTGATCCTCCACGCTCTCGACCGCAGCGGCGCGGCGGAGGACACCGTGGTCATCTTCACCTCCGACCACGGTGACATGGCCGGCTCGCACGGGCTCCGGTCCAAGGGGCCGTTCGTGTACGAGGAGATCATGAACGTCCCCCTGTACGTGCGGTGGCCCGGCGTCACCCAGCCCGGCTCGGTGTCGTCATCGCTGTCGAGCGCCGTCGACCTGTTCCGCACCATCTGCTCGATCGGCGGGGCCGAGGTTCCCGGCACCGTCCGCGGTGTCGATCAGTCGTCGGCGTTCGCTGATCCCGCCACCTCGGCCCGTGATCACGTGCTGTTCTGTCACGATTCCGCCCATCAGACGGTCGAGATGCACCACACCCGCTATGCCATCCGCGGCGTGTTCGACGGGCAGTACAAGTACGCCCACTACTACGGCGTGAAGGGCGGCAAGCCCACCGCCGACCTGGCCTGGCAGCCATCGGTGAAGCTGTACCCCCACGACGCCCGCTTCGAAGACCAGGAGCACGAGCTCTACGACCTCGACGCCGATCCTCACGAGATGGTCAACCTGGCCATGGACATGGGCCGACGCGACGAGCTGCGCAAGCGCTTCGCTGAGCTGCGAGCGCTCGAGGAAGCGGAGTTCGGTGACTGACGCGATCGCGGCAGTGGGAGGCGAGGCCCGCACCGTTCGCCCCGCGGTCTGGCCCCGGCTGGTGATCGGCAGCGTCGTTCTGGCGATGCTGGTGGGCATCGCCTACCTCTCGGGTCTCGACGATCTCGTCCGCGACACCGACGCCTTTCGCGACCGGGTCGACAGCTGGGGGATCTGGGGGCCGCTCGGGTTCCTGGCCATCTTCACCGGCCTGGTCGCGGTGGGCGTGCCCGGGCTGGTCTTCGTCATCGCCGCCATCGCCATCTGGAGCCAACCGGTGGCGTTCGTCCTGTGCTGGACCGGAGCGCTCACCTCGTCGGCTCCGGGCGTGCTGATGGGTCGCCACGTCGGGCGGGCCAGCCTCGAGCATCGCCTGCCTGACCGCTTCCACCGCTTCGACGCGCTCCTCCAGCGCTGGCCGCTGCCGGGCATCATCGTGCTGCGGATGTTCGTGTACCTCCACACCGCGGCCGACTGGTTGGTGGGCATGACCAGCATCCCGATGCGCACGGTGTGGCTGGGCACCGCCATCGGCATGGCAGTGCCCACGGCGTTCGTGGTCTTCGTCGGCCCCGAGGCGCTCGACGGAGCCCGCGGTCTCGTCGGCCGGGGCCCGTTCCCCGGCTTCTTCGCCCTCGTCGCCGTGGTCGGTGTGCTCATTGTTCGTCGATACCGCAGCCGTCAGGCGTAGGCCCTTGCCAGCCGGCCCCCGTGGCTGGCGCAGGTCCGGCTCAGAGGCGCGGCTGAGCGTAGGTGTGCACGTAGACCTGGCGTAGCCCGGGGCGGCGCCGGTCCAACACCGCGGCGACGGCCTTGGCGGTGTAGGTGGGTTCCAGCGCAAGGTCCCATGCTTCGGCGGCGAAGGCGGTGGCGGCATCGCCCTCGGCGCTGGGCACCCCGTAGCCCTTGCCCAAGAAGCGGGGTTCCACCAGCAGGCGGGTGGGCGCGCGCGACGGCGCGCCGGCCCGGCGGAGCAGGTGCTGGGTGCGGGCGCGGAGCTGGCCGATCCACACCCGGTTGGTCAGCGCGGCATCGGCCACCCGGACCGCCACCACGGTGCACGACGTCCAGCCGGCCAGGGCCAAACCGATCGAGAGTCCAACGGCCGTGCCACAGGTCGAGGCGGCCACCACCACCTCATGTGGTTGGTCGAGGTCGAGACGCTCGTGGTCCTCCACCAGCTCGAGGCCGGCGTTCACGTAGCCCAGCGTTCCGGTGGGCGACGAGCCTCCGGTCGGGACGAACAGCGGGTCCTCCGCCCGCCGGGCTACTCGTCGCCGGAGCTGCACGAGCGGGAACAGGTACGGGTTCTTCACCGGCGTCTCCGACGCTCCGAGCCGGCGGAAGTGGTCGGCCACCTCGCGCACGTGATCGGTCATGGGTTGGGGGAAGCGGACCACCTCCACGCCGACGCCGAGGCGAGCGGCATGGGTGGCGGTGGCCACCGCGAAGTGCGATCCGGTGGCGCCGGCGGTGATGACGGGGCCACCCCTCGCCACCGCCTGGCCCAGAAGTGGCTCGAGCTTGCGCACCTTGTTGCCGCCGTACACCGTCGAGGTGAAGTCGTCACGCTTGACCCACAGTCCGTCGTCGATCTGATCGAGCGGGGTCGGCAGGCCGTCAGCGACGCGGGGCCACGGGACCCGTTCCTCCAGACGGGGGAGCAGCTCGAGCAGCGGTCGCCGGTCCTCGGTCACGGAAGTCGATGGTGCCACGTGGGCATAACCTCTCCTGCCGTGGCTGATTCCAAACCGGGGATGGCGTCCACGCTGGGCCCCAACGCATGGCTCGTGGACGAGATGTACGAGCAGTACCTGGCCGATCCCACGTCGGTGAGCGAGAGCTGGCAGGAGTTCTTCTCTGACTACGAGCCCTCGCACGGCAGTGGCATCTCCGTGGCCGAGAGCGGAGGCGGCAACGGAGCCGCGCCGGCCAGGCTGGCATCTCCCGAGCCCGAGCCCGAGGCCGAGGCGGCGAGAGAGGCGAAGGCGGAGCCGACACCGAAGGCCGCTCAGGCGCCAACGCCGGCCACGGCGCCACCGCCGGCCACGGTCGAAGTCGAGCCCGCCGTCGAGTCACCGGAGCCGACGCCGCTCCGGGGCGCGGCCGCCGCCATCGTGAAGAACATGGAGGCGTCGCTCGGCGTCCCGACGGCCACCAGCGCCCGCCAGGTACCCGCCAAGCTGCTGGAGGTCAACCGCCGCGTCATCAACGGCTACCTGGCCCGGACCCGGGGGGGGAAGGTCAGCTTCACCCACCTCATCGGATACGCCGTGGTGCAGGCACTCAAGGCCATCCCGGCGCTCAACAGCACCTACGCCGTCGACGCCGACGGCAAGCCCACCGTCACCCGCCACCAGCGTGTGAACCTGGGATTGGCCGTCGACCTCGAGAAGAAGGACGGAACCCGGACCCTGATGGTGCCGGTGATCAAGGGCGCCGACCGTATGGACTTCGGAGAGTTCTGGAGCAGCTACGAGGAGGTCATCCGCAAGGTCCGAACCGGGAAGCTGGGCGCCGATGACTTCGCCGGCACGACGGTGACCCTCACCAACCCGGGCACCATCGGCACTGTCCACTCGGTCCCGCGGCTGATGCCGGGACAGGGCGCCATCATCGGGGTGGGCACCATCGACTACTCCGCCGAGTTCCAGGCCGCCGATCCCAACACGCTGGCCGAGCTCGGCGTCAGCAAGGTCATCACCCTCACGTCCACCTATGACCACCGCATCATCCAGGGCGCTGAATCGGGGATGTTCCTCAAGCAGGTGCACGCCCTGCTGCTCGGCGAGGACGGGTTCTACGACGAGATCTTCGGTGGGATCGGCGTGCCCTACGAACCAGTCCGGTGGCGACGAGACGTCAGCCCGATGGATTCCCAGCAGAGCCGGCTCGAGAAGCAGAACTCGGTTCACTCCGTCATCAACATCTTCCGGGTGCGCGGACATCTCATCGCCGATCTCGACCCGCTGCGATGGAAGGAGCCCGAGACCCACCACGAGCTCGACCCGGCGACCTACGGACTCACCATCTGGGATCTTGATCGCGAGTTCGTCACCGGCGGGCTGGCCGGCACCTCCAAGCTCGCCTTGCGCGACATCCTCAAGTTGTTGCGTGACGCCTACTGCCGCACCATCGGTGTCGAGTACATGCACATCCAGGAGGCCGACCAGAAGCGTTGGATCCAAGAGCACGTCGAGGGGGTGGGGTTCGAGCTCAGCCGCGACGAGCAGCGGCACGTCCTGGGTCGTCTCAACGCGGCCGAGGCCTTTGAGAAGTTCCTCGACACGAAGTACCTGGGCCACAAGCGCTTCGGTGTGGAGGGCGGCGAGAGTGCCATCGCTCTCATCGACGCCATCCTCGATGAGGCAGCGACGTCGGGCATCGAGCGGGCCGTGCTGGGCATGGCCCATCGGGGCCGGCTCAACGTGCTGGCCAACATCGTCGGCAAGTCGCACGGCCAGATCTTCCGGGAGTTCGAGGGCTACGTCGATCCGTCGACCATCCAGGGGTCGGGTGACGTCAAGTACCACCTCGGTGCCAAGGGCACGTTCGTCGGTCGATCGGGCCACGAGATGCCGGTGGAGCTCGCCGCCAATCCCAGCCACCTCGAAGCGGTCGACCCCGTCGTCGTCGGCATGACCAGGGCGATGCAGGACACCATCGACGTTCCTGAGGCGTTCAGCGTGCTGCCCCTGCTCATCCATGGCGACGCCGCCTTCGCCGGGCAGGGTGTGGTGGCCGAGACGCTGAACCTGTCGGCTCTACGCGGCTACCGGGTCGGGGGCACGGTGCACCTCGTCATCAACAACCAGGTCGGGTTCACCACCACGCCGGACTCGGCGCGCAGCTCGGTGTATCCCACCGATGTGGCGAAGATGGTTCAGGCACCGATCTTCCACGTGAACGGCGACGATCCCGAGGCGTGTGTGCGCGTGGCGCGTATGGCGTTCCAGTTCCGCCAGGCGTTCAAGAAGGACGTGGTGATCGACATGTGGTGCTACCGGCGCCATGGCCACAACGAGGGTGACGACCCCAGCTACACCCAGCCCCTCATGTACAAGCGCATCGAAGGGCGCCGGTCGGTGCGCAAGCTCTACACCGAGACCCTGGTGAAGCGAGGCGATCTCACGTTGGAGGAGGCCGAGCAGGCGCTCGACGACTTCAGGGCTCGCCTCCAAGAGGCGCTCGACGACACCCGCGCCTCAGCCCCCTCAGACGAGCCGAGCGACGCCGCTCCTCGGACGAGTGTCGGCCTCTTGCCGCGGGTCGAGACCGGAGTTGATCGATCGACCCTCGACGAGATCTTCGACACCCTGCTCACCGTTCCCCCCGATTTCGCCATCCATCCCAAGCTGGCCAAGCAGTTCGATGCCCGGCGCAAGCTCTACGAGGCTGGGGAGGTCGACTGGGCGCTGGCCGAGGCGCTGGCCTTCGGCTCTTTGGTCCTCGAGGGTACCGACATCCGCATGGCCGGCCAGGACTCCCGCCGAGGTACGTTCAGCCAGCGACACGCGACGGTTACCGACTTCGAGACCGGGGCCGAGCACACCATGCTCCAGCACCTCCGCCCCGAGCAGGGTCGCTTCCTCGTCTACGACTCGTTGTTGTCGGAGTACGCGGCGTTGGGGTTCGAGTACGGGTACTCGGTGGTCAACCAGGACACGCTCACCATCTGGGAGGCCCAGTTCGGTGACTTCGTCAATGGTGCACAGATCATCATCGACCAGTTCCTGTGTCCAGGCGAGGAGAAGTGGAACCAGACGTCGGGTCTCACCCTGTTGCTTCCCCACGGCTACGAAGGCCAGGGTCCTGAGCACAGCTCGGCGCGCATCGAACGGTTCCTGATCCTGTGTGCCGAGGACAACATCCAGGTGGCCAACTGCACCCAGGCGGCCAACTACTTCCACCTCCTGCGCCGGCAGATGCACCGCGAGGTGCGCAAGCCGCTCGTGGTGTTCACGCCGAAGTCGCTGCTGCGAGCCCGTCCCGCTCGGTCATCCATCGACGAGATGACGTCGGGATCGTTCCTCGAGGTCATCCGCGACAGCTCGGTGCCCGACCCGGGGGCGGTCCGACGGGTGGTGCTCGGGAGCGGGAAGGTCACCCAGGACTGCTTGGCCCGCCGGGACGAGGCCGGTTCTCCGGTAGCCGTGGTCCGCGTCGAACAGCTGTACCCGTGGCCGTTCACCTATGTCGAGGAGTCGGTGGCGACGTATCCGAACGCCACCGAGGTCGTCTGGGTCCAGGAGGAGCCCGAGAACATGGGACCGTGGACCTTTGTCAAGGGCAAGCTGTACGAGAGCTTCGAGGAGAGCCACGCCATTCGCCGGGTCAGCCGCGCCGAATCGTCGAGTCCGGCCACCGGCTCGGCGACGAAGCACAACATGGAGCAGAGCGACGTAGTGGAGCGGGCAGTGGTCGAGGGGATCTGAGGACCTGATTCTCAGCCGCCGACGAGATCGTGAGCCAGGGCGTGCCACATCTCGGTGCTGAGCCGCAGGGACTCGGTGTCGACGCGCTCGTCGTCGCCGTGGAACATCCGCCCGTAGTCCTCGAACGTGAGGTTGGTGCTGAAGAGGCCGAAGCCGTAAGCCACCGCTCCGTGACGGCGGAAGAACCGGGCATCGGTGGCCCCCACGGTGAGAAACGGGATGGTCGCCGCGCCGGGGTAGAAGCGCTGAGCCGTTCGTTCGAGGGCGTCCCACAGCGGCGTGTCGGTAGCCGACGCCGAGGAGTCACTGGCTTCGAGCACGTCGATCTGCACCCGGTCAGCGAGATCGCCGAGCGCGGCCCGCACCTCGTCGGCGACGTCGTCGCCGGTCTGGCCGGGAAGGGTGCGGATGTCGACGAGCAGCTCCACGTGGTCGGGGATGACGTTCTGCTTGCTGCCACCGTGAGCGACGGTGGGGGCGATCGTCATGTGGGTGCAGGCATGGGCCTGGCGGGCAAGGCCGAGGGGCAGGTCCTGGCAGAGGGCAGGAAGACGCTCAGGATCGGTGAGGGGTTCGACCAGCTCCCGAGGGAACCCGGTGCCCTCGATGAACCGACGCCATATGTCGTGGATGTCGGTGGGCGTCTCGTGGTCGGCTAGCCGGGTGACCACCTGGGCGGCGGTGACCAGTGCGTTGTCGGTGCGGAACGGCTGGCTGCCATGGCCGGCCGTGCCCCCGATGGTGAGCTTCAGCCAGTACACCCCCTTCTCGCCGACGATCACGGGAAGTCGAGTCCCGTCCGGCGAGATGATGGGGACGCCTCCCGACTCGGTCACGACATAGTCGGCCCTCACCATCTCGGCGCGATGGCTGAGGACGTGGTCGGCACCCCAGGTGCCCATCGCCTCCTCGTCGGCGACGGCCAGGTAGATCAGGTCACCACGGGGACGGAAGCCATCGTCGGCCAGGTGCTTGGTGGCCACGGCCATGGAGGCGGTGAGGTTCAGCATGTCGACGGCGCCTCGCCCCCACACCTCGCCGTCGATCAGCTCGCCGCCGAACGGATCGTGCTGCCAGCGGGAGGCGTTGGCCGGCACCACGTCGGTGTGACCCATGAGCAGCAGTGCCGGTGCCTGGGGGTCGCTCCCCTCGATCCGGGCGGCCAGGTTCTGGCGACCGGGCCGCGACTCGTAGGACTCGACCTCGAGACCTGCCCCGTCGAGGTATTGGGAGAGCAGATCGACGCTGCGCTCCTCCTGGCCGCTGTCGGGCGTGCCGTCGTTGACGCACGCGTTCCGGATCATCTGCTGTAGGAGGTCGGTGACCTCTGCGGTGGGGTCATCCACCACCATGAGGCTAGGCGACGGCGAAGTGTGCGAGACTGCCGCCCAACATGAGCACACCACGCGTGGTGGTCGACGGCTCCAACATCGCGACCGAGGGCCGTTCGCTTCCCAGCCTGGCGCAGCTCGACGAAGCAGTGCGCGCGTTCGTTGAGGAGTTTCCTCAAGACGTGCCACCCATCGTCGTCGTTGACGCCACCTTCGGGCACCGCATCGACGAATCGGAACGCGACGCGTTCGACGAGGCCGTTGCGGCGGGCGAGATGGTCGCGCCGCCGGCCGGTGGAGTGGGGCGGGGCGATGCCTTCATCCTCCAGGTCGCCGAGAAGGCGGATGCCGTCATCTTCAGCAACGACTCCTTCCAGGAGTTCCATGGAGAGCACGACTGGCTCTTCGAATCAGGTCGCCTCATCGGTGGAAAGCCAGTTGCCGGCGTCGGATGGATCTTCCAGCCGCGTGTCCCGGTGCGCGGCCCCAAGAGCCGGATGGCGACGCGACAGGCCAAGGGCCCGCGGCAGGCCAAGGGGCGAGGTGGCTCTCAGGGATCGTCCACGCGCCGCGGGAAGAAGCAGGCCGCCGGATCTTCGAGCAAGGACCGGGCCAAGACCAAGGCAAAGCCGAAGTCGGCATCGACGGCCAGGGCCGAGAGCGCGTCGTCGGGGCGGTCGCGCCGTCGCCGCCGCTCGACCGGCAGGGCCGACGAGCCGGTGAACGCGTTCACGCCCTTCATCGAGTTCGTCGGCGGCAACCAGCGGGGATCCATCATCAGCGGCGAGGTGACCGAGTACAGCAGCCATGGCGCGTACGTGATGGTTGGCGACGTGCGGTGCTACATCCCCAACCGGCGCCTGGGCGACCCACCGCCTCGGGCGGCTCGGGAGGTTCTTGCCAAAGGGACGACGAGGGAGTTCGTCATCGCCGAGCTCGATCCTCCGCGCCGAGCGGTGGAGCTCGGGCTCCCAGATGTCGAGGTTGGAGGACCCAGCGACGGGCCCATCGGGGAAGACATGCCCCAACCCGACGAGACGCCACCGGTCGAGGGTTACGACGACCTTCGGAGCAACCAGGTGGCGAAGTTCGTGGCTGATCTCTCTCGCGACCACGTGGTGGCCCTGCGGAAGTGGGAGATCGCCCATCGTGAGCGCTCGGGTGCCCTGGCCGCGCTCGATGAGCGGCTCGAGGAGCTGCCGTCCCCGAAGATCGGAGCCTCCAAGCGCAAGGCGGCAGCTACGAAGAAGCCCACGGCGGCGGGGAAGAAGCCGGCAGCCAAGCGCAAGGCGGCGGCGAAGAAGAAGCCCGCAGCCAAGCGCAAGGCGGCAGCTACGAAGAAGCCCGCGGCGGCGAAGAAGAAGCCGGCAGCCAAGCGCAAGCCGGCGGCGAAGAAGAAGCCCGCGGCGGCGAAGAAGAAGCCTGCGGCCAAGCGCAAGGCCGCCGCCGGCCGGACGAAGCGCTCAGGTACGAGGAAGTAGAGACGGTCCGTTGGTCGGCGTGGACGGTGCCGATCGGAGGGTGCTCGAGACCCCGCTGCGCCTCGGCTCGTGCACGATCCGGAATCGGCTGTACCGCGCTCCGGTGCTCGAGGGAGCAGGATCTGGCCCCGATGCCGCCGAGCGGTACGCCAAGAGCTTCGTCCCCAACGCGCTCTCGGGCGTCGGCCTGATAATCCAGGGCTCGAGCTGCATCTACCCCGAGGGCCGGACCTCGCCCGGAATGACGCTGGTGCACGAGCGCGAGCGGGTGCTCGCCTTGGCGCCGATGGTCGACGAGGTCCATCGGCACGGTGCCGCGATCTTCCTCCAGCTCGGCCATGGGGGCCTCTATGGGATGGAGGCATGGCATGAGCCCTATGCCAGCGACCGCATGCAACCGTTGCTGGCCCCGTCGCCGCCTCCGCCGTTGGTTCGAGCGGCGCTGCGCGGCGTCCCGGTGCACGTCATGACCGGCGACGACGTGCGTCAGATGGCGGCCCAGTACGGGCGGTGCGCGGCCTGGGCTCGTGAGGCCGGCTACGACGGCATCCAGCTCGGCTCGGCCAACGCCAAGCTGCTCGACCAGTTCCTGTCGCCCTTCTACAACCGGCGCTCCGATGAGTTCGGTGGGTCTCCATCGCGTCGTGCCTCGGTGCTTCGGCTCATCCGGGAGGAGGTGGCGCGGGCCGCCGGTGACGACTACCCGTGCACCGTCAAGGTCCCGTTGGAGACGGCGCCGCCGGGGATCCGCCACACCGGGATGGGCGAGGCGCTCGAGCTCTGCCGGTTGTGCCAGGAGTGGGGCTTCGACGCCATCACTCCAGTGGAGGTATCGGTCCTCCCTGACACGACGCTGAGTCGGGGAGGGATCCCCACCTCGTTGTGGTCGAACCCTGCCGTCAACGCGCGACTCAAGAAGGCGGCTCCCCAACGGTCCAAGCAGCTTGCGCTGATGGCGGGATACGTATTGGGCGGTGTCAGCGCACCGTTCCGACCGGTGTGGAACCGGCAGCTCTTCGAGGCGGCCAAGCAGGTGGTCGACATCCCGGTCTTCGCGGTGGGAGGGATCCGGTGGTCGGCCGAAGTCGACCAGATCCTCGAGACGGGAACGGCCGACATGGTCGGCATCGGCCGGCCCTTCTACGCCGAGCCCGATCTGGCTCGTCGCATCCTGGCCTGCGACGACGGTCCGACCCGCTGTCTCAACTCGAACCTGTGCGTCCCACCCCAGATGCTGGGGATGAAAGGGGTCTGCTACAACCCCGAGGTCCGTTCGGCCCGCCGCTGACGAACGATGGACTCGAGCACCGTGGGGCGGTCACATCCGGCCAGCGCGCACTACGGTCGGCGGCGTGGGCCTTCGAGTCGCCACCTGGAACGTCAACAGCCTCAACGCCCGCCTCCCCCTGGTGGAAGAGTGGTTCGCCGAGTGTTCCCCCGACGTCGTCTGCATGCAGGAGACGAAGCTCGCCGACGAGGCCTTCCCCTACATGGCTTTCGGTGCACTCGGCTACGAGGTGGCCCATCATGGAGAGGGGAGATGGAACGGCGTGGCGATCGCCAGCCGGGTCGGCCTCGATGACGTCGTGGCCGGCTTTGACGATGGCGACGGTGACGGCGAGGCCCGCATCCTTGCCGCCACCTGTGGAGGGGTGCGGGTGACCAGCGTGTACGTGCCCAACGGCCGAGAGGTCGGCCACGACCAATGGCACCACAAGCTTGCGTGGATGGAGCGACTGCGCAAGCGGGCCGCGGCTGATGCAGCGGGCCCGGCGCCGGCGATCATCGGTGGTGACTACAACATCGCTCCCGACGATCGCGACGTGTGGGATGCCGCCAAGGTGCACGGGTCGACCCACGTGACCCACGAGGAGCGGTCGGCGCTCGCCGCCGTCCTCAACGAAGGGTACGTGGACACCTTCCGGCGCCACCATGACGAAGCCGGCCTGTTCTCGTGGTGGGACTACCAGCGCGGTGACTTCCACAAGCGTCGCGGGATGCGCATCGACCTCCTGCTGACCACCGCCGACCTCGCCGAGCGGAGCTCGTGGGCGCTGGTCGATCGCAACGCCCGCTACCCGAGCCGCAAGCCGTCGGACCACGCTCCGGTGGTCATCGAGTTCGATCATGGCCGCTGACGTGGAGCCCGAGCCCGGTACGGAACGGGTGGCGCGGCGAGCCGAGGCCATTCGGCTGGCCGACACCATCCGGCGCGTGATCGACCGGCTCGTGAACACCCGGGCGCCTGCTTCAGGACTGGCGGTGGCCGCTGACCGCCTCGAAGAGCTCGTCGACTACCTCGAGCCCTTCCCCCAGGGACGGTTCTACGAGGGTTTCGCGGAGGCCGCCAACGCCGGTGACCCGACTGCGGTGTTCGACCACAGCCCGCTCATGGGCCGGGCCAACCCGTTGGCGCCGCCGATCAGGCTGGACGTCGTGGGCGAGCGGGTGTCGGGGAGGGCCACGTTCGGGAATGCCTATGAGGGTCCGCCCGGATGCGTTCACGGCGGGCTCATCGCCGCCGCCTTCGATGATGTGTTGGGTCTTGCCCAGACGTTGGCCGGTGCACCGGGGATGACCGGGACGCTAACCGTCGTCTACCGCAGCCCGACCCCGCTCCACACCGAGCTCACCTTGGCGGGCTGGATCGATCGACGCGACGGTCGCAAGACGTTCGCCAAGGGCACCATCCATGACGGCGATCGGCTCTGCGCCGAGGCCGACGCGGTGTTCATCGCCATATCCGCCGACCGATTCCGTGCGCTGCGCGACGCTCGTGAGCAAGGCATGGCCGAGCGCCGCTCAACGCCGGACCGATGACCCCCGATCAGTCGAGCAGGTGACGGCGGATCTTCTCGAGGCCGGTGCCCAGCGCATCGCGCAGCTCGCGTCGGGAGACGCCCAGCTCCTGGTGGATCTCGCGCATGCTCTGGACGGGGTGATCGTTCAAGGCGAATCGGGCTGACAACACGAGCCGCTCGAGCGGCTCGAGATCGTCGAGCATGTGGGGGGCGAAGGCGTGGAGCGCGATGAGGTCTTCATCGAAGGGGTCCTCTTCGCCTCGGCCTTGCTCCCAGGGAGCGTCGTCGGCTGCCGGAACGACCATCTCCTCCAGCGGTTCGTCCATGGGCCGCGGCCGACCCATCGAAGCGGCCGCGTCGAGATAAGAGGTCATGATCCAGTCATCGCGCCGCCCCGCTACGATGTCAACCGCCGGCCAGCCGCTCGATCCGAGACCGCCGCTTGGCTTGAGCCAGCGCGGCTCGGGCTTCGTTCAGGCGCTCTACTCGGGGGTCACTCGCCGCATCGACGGCTTCGACCGCATCGACGGCTTCGACCGCGTCGACCGCTTCGACGTGCGTGATCCAGGGGCACGGCCTGACGCCGCGACCACCGATCGAACGCGGCGAGCTCAACGTCACCCGGTTTGCCGCCCGGGTGATCGCTACGTAGAGCAGGCGACGCTCTTCGGCAACCGCGGCGTCGTCGCGAGCGGTGTGATGGGGTACGAGGCCGTCGCACACCCCGACGAGGTGGACGTCTTGCCACTCACGGCCCTTGGCGGCGTGGAAGGTGCCCACCGCCACCGCTCGCGAGCCGATCTCGTCCACGGGCGACACCTCGACGCCGGACCGCCCGAGCGCAGCCGCGGCCGCCGCGGCCATCTCGTTGGTGCGGGCCAGCACCGCGGTGCTGCGATGGGCGTCGACGCGACCCGGGAGCGAGGCGAGCTCGGCGTCGGTGGTGGAGAAGACGGTGTGGCTGACCGGCGGTGCGCCGTGGGGGGAGCCCGTCGCTGCTTCGGCGGTGGGGCCCCGCCGGTGCGGGCCCAGCACACCCACGGCGGCGGCCAGGACCGGAGCCGGACACCGGTGGGTCCGATGCAGCTCGAACCAATCGGCCCCGGCGAACAGCGACGACTGGGGGGTGAACACGTCGTGGTCGGCGCCGGCCCACCCATAGACCGACTGGTCCGGGTCGCCCACGGCGAAGAGGTCGGGTTCGTCGCCGAGGAGAAGCGAGATGAAGCGCACCTGCACGGGGGTGAGGTCCTGTGCCTCGTCGACGTGGATGTGGCGGTGGCGCCAGCGCATGGCATCCCGCCATCGGTGGTCGGCGGCCAGCGCCTCGTTCGCCTGGGTGAGGAGGTCGGAGAACTCGATGATGCCTCGTCGCCTCTTGAGGCGGCCGACTTCGGCGGCCACGGCGGACACGGCTGGGTCCGAGAGCTGATGGGGTGGGACGCCGAGCGACGCGGCGTGGGCCAGCTCGGCTTCGACGTAGGGGACGACCGGTTCGGTCCCGGGCCCATACACGGTGGTGACCGCCGACGTGACGAGCTTGCGGATCGACGGTGTGACGCGGGGGGCGCGGCGCCCGGCATCGGCCCAGCGTCGCTGGAGCATTCGCAGTGCCAGCGCGTGGGTGGTGCCGATGATGAGGTCGTGTCCCACCGGACCAAGCCGCGATGAGAGCTCGTTGGCGGCCGAACGGGTGAAGGTGAGGGCGACGGTTCGGTGAGGGCTCGCTCGCCCGGCCAGACGGTGGCGGATGCGCTCCACCAGGACGCGGGTCTTGCCAGAACCCGGTGGGGCAACGACGGCCACGACCGGTCCGGGTGCTTCGACCGCCCTCTGCTGCCGCAGGTCGAGGGCCCACAGGTCGGCACACAGGTCGAGGGCACACAGGTCGAGGGCATTGCCCGGCGGTCCGCTCACCCTCGTCAACCTACCGGTGGGGTGTGACCGGTCCCGGGATCTCCGCCGAGCGTCCGACGTAGCCTGCCCCGGTGGTGGAGATCGACCCTGAGCGCTTCGAGCAGCTGGTGGCCGAGGCACTCGACGGCATCCCCGACGAGCTCGCCGGCCTGATGGACAACGTTGGTGTGTTCGTGGCCGACCGCCACCCCCGCGATGGTCTGCTCGGTCTCTACGAGGGCATCCCGCTGACCGAGCGGGCGGACTACGGCGGGCTCGCCCTCCCCGATCGCATCACGATCTATCGCCTCCCGATCTGCGCCATGTGCAGCGCACCGGGCGAGGTCGTCGAGCAGGTGCGCATCACCGTCGTGCACGAGGTGGCTCACCACTTCGGCATCGACGACGACCGTCTCACCGAGCTCGGCTACGGCTGAGCCGCCGTCGGGCGCGGCTACCGTCACCGCTCATGCCGCACTACGCCATCAGTGCCGTTGGTCGTGATCGCCCCGGCATCGTCGCGGCCTTCACCGAGGCGCTGGCCGAGGCGGGGTGCAACCTGGAGGACACGTCGATGACGATCCTTCGGGGCCACTTCGCCATGATGCTCATCGTGGCGACGCCCGACACCACCGGCGATGGCATCGCCGCCGCCGTCGGTGAACCGGCGGCGCGCCACCAGCTGGTCACCTCGGTGCTCCCGATCGACGACGACGTTCCTGAGTCGCTCGCCGGCCACGAGTTCGTGGTGTCGGTCTACGGAGCCGATCGCCCCGGCATCGTGGCCGCCATCACCCGCCTGCTGGCCGACCGTGGGGTGAACGTGGTGGACCTCTCCACCCGGGTGATCGGTGACCCCGACCGCCCGGTGTACGCCATGGTGCTGGAGGTGACGGTTCCCGACCGGGTCGACGTCGACGAGCTGGCGACGGCGCTGGGGGCTGAGGCTCACCGGCTCGGCATCGAGGCAAGCCTGCACGCCGACGATCCCGACATCCTCTAGCCGTCCCGCCTCGGGTCCTGCACCCCCACCGTGCCCGCCCGGCCTGTCGTCCTGCTCCCTGACAAGGTGCTGTCGCGCCCGGCGGCTCCCGTCGACGAGGTCGACGCCGCGGCCAGGGGGGTTGCCGGTGACCTCCTCGACACCATGCGAGCCGCGAACCACAGCGTCGGCATCGCTGCTCCACAGATCGGGGTGAGCCTCGCCGTCTTCGTGGTCGACGTCTCCGGGCACACCAAGGCCCGTGCCTGTCACGGTGAAGTGGTGCTCTTCAACCCCGAGGTGGTGTCAGCGAGCCGTTGGGACGTGGGACGCGAGGGGTGCATGAGCGTCCCTGATCTCACCGGCGACGTGAAGCGGGCGAAGCGTGTCGTCGTGCGTGGGCTCGACATGTCGGGGAACGAGCGCGTCATCGAGACCGATGCATTCGAGGCCCGGGCCATGCAACACGAGATCGACCACCTGCACGGCAGGCTCTTCTTGGATCGTGTCGTGTCCGCCGATCGGATCTTTCGGCGCAAGGTGTATCGGTAGCCTCTGGTCCATGGCCTTCCCCCGGCGGCTGCTCAACGACGAGGAGGACATTGCGCTGGACCTCCGTCCTCACTGGTGGTTCCTGTCAGGACCAGCCGCACTGGTGACGGTTTTGGTGGTGGTCGGCGTGGTCGGCCTCGCCCAGGATTGGCCCGGGCCGATCAAGTGGGTCGTGGCCCTGGTGCTCGTCGGGGGGTTGGCGTGGTTGGGTGTCCGCTACGCCCGCTGGGCCAGCACCAACTTCGTGGTGACCACCGATCGGCTCATCTTCCGGTCCGGCGTGATCGCCAAGCACGGCATCGAGATCCCGCTCGAGCGGGTGAACAACGTGATCTTCAACCAGACCATCTTCGAGCGCATCCTCGGCGCCGGCGATCTGCTCATCGAGTCCGCCGGCCAGAGCGGCCAGCAGCGGTTCGCCGACATCACCCATCCCTCCGGCGTGCAGAACGAGATCTACCGCCAGATAGAGGCCAACGAGACCCGCACCGCGGAGCGGGTGGCCTCCGCTCACCGGTCGGCGGTACCTCGACGAGATGGTGATGCCACCAGCATCCCCGAGCAGATCCGCGAGCTATCCGAGCTGCGGGACCAGGGCATCATCAGCGCGGAGGAGTTCGAGACGAAGAAGCGCGACCTCCTCGATCGCATGTAGCTCGCCGCGTCAGGTCGAGGTGATCTCCATCGATCCCACGGCTTCGCGCACGACCTCCTCACCGAGATGAGCCACGTCCTCTGGCCTCCTAGGATCGGCGCCATGACTGGACCGCTTCACGGATACACCATCCTCGAGATCGCCGGGATCGGCCCTGGGCCCTTCGCCGCCATGATGCTCGCCGACATGGGCGCCAACGTGATCCGGGTCGATCGAACCAACGGCGTCAGTCGGGGAACCACACCCGACAGCCAGAACCTCGATGTGCTGAACCGTGGGCGGCGGTCGGTGGCCGTCAACCTCAAGTCGCCTGACGGCGTCGAGACGGTGCTCAAGATGGTCGAGCAGGCCGATGCGCTCGTCGAGGGCTTCCGGCCCGGAGTGGCGGAACGGCTCGGCATCGGTCCTGACACGTGTCTCGAACGGAACCCGAAGCTGGTCTACGGGCGCATGACCGGATGGGGCCAGGACGGCCCCTACGCTCAGGAGGCGGGCCACGACATCAATTACATCGCGCTCGCCGGTGTGCTGGCCCACCTGGGGCGCGCCGGCTCCAAGCCCACACCACCGCTCAACCTCGTGGCTGACTTCGGAGGCGGCGGCATGCTCCTGGCCTTCGGTGTGGTGTGCGGGCTGCTCGAGGCGCAGCGCTCCGGGCGGGGGCAGTCCATCGACGCGGCCATGGTCGACGGATCCTCGCTGCTGATGACCATGATGTACGCCTTTCGAGCGCAGGGTTGGCTCCACCCCGAGCGAGGAACCAACGTGTTGGACACCGGTGCCTGGTTCTACGACACCTACGAGTGCGCCGACGGCCGCTTCATCTCCTTGGGTTCCCTGGAGCCGCAGTTCTTCGCCGCGCTGCTGCGCACCACTGGGCTCGACCAGGACGGCGACATCCCGCACCAGATGGACCAGTCACAGTGGGGTCCGATGAAGGAGCGACTCGCCGAGGTGATCAAGCGAAAGACCCGCGACGAGTGGTGCGAGATCATGGAGGGCCAAGACGTCTGCTTCGCCCCGGTTCTGAGCATGGAGGAAGCGGCCCAGCACCCTCACAACGTCCATCGCCGAACGTTCACCGAGGTCGAAGGCATCCTTCAGCCATCGCCGGCCCCGCGGTTCAGCCGCACCGAACCCGAGATCGGTTCGCCGCCGGCCAACCCCGGCCAGCACACCACCGAGGTGCTGGCCGAGTTCGGGTTCGACGAGTCCGACATCACCAAGCTCCGCGACGCCGACGCCGTCGTTTGAGGGCAACCGCATGGGAACCCTGGTCTGCTTCCACGCTCATCCTGATGATGAGTCGATCTCAACGGCCGGCGTGATGGGTCAAGCCGCCGCCGAGGGCCACCAAGTGGTGCTCGTCTGCGCGACCCGGGGCGAGGTCGGCGAGGTCGACGACGATGTGCTCGATGAGGGGGAGTCGCTAGGTGACCGGCGGGTGGAGGAAACCCAGGCCTCAGCGGCGCTGATCGGCGCCGGGCGGGTCGAGTTCCTCGGCTATCGCGATTCGGGGATGATGGGCGAGCCCACCAACAACGACCCTGAGTGCTTCTGGCAGGCCGATGTCGAGGAGGCCGCTGAGCGCTTGGCCGCCATCCTCCGCGAGGTCGGCTGCACGGTCCTCACCATCTACGACGACAACGGCAACTACGGGCACCCCGATCACATCCAGGTGCACCGAGTCGGGCTGCGTGCCGCGGCGCTGGCCGGAGTCGACCGGGTGTTCGAGGCGACCGCCAACCGGACGTGGCTCAGGTCGCTGTGGATGGCGGCACGCGACGATGGGTTGGGGCTGGGCCTCCTTCTCGACGAGGTGGACGGGGCTCCCGACGAGGCCTTCCTCGACCAGCTCGGTGTGACCGAGGATCGGATCACCCACGGCGTCGACGTCCGGCACCACGCCGAGCTCAAGCGAGCATCCATGGCCGCCCATGCCAGCCAGATCGATGAGCAGTCGTTCTTCATGTCCATGCCCGTCGATGCGTTCCGCGAGGCGTTCGGGTGGGAGTGGTTCATCGAGCACGGAGAGATCCGATCCCCGGACCAGCCGATGAAGACGTCCATCATCTGATGACCACGATCTACCTCGTGCGTCACGGCGAGGCGGCCGCAGGGTTCGGTGATCACCACGACCCGGGTCTGTCGCCCCGCGGGCGGGACCAGGCCCTGGCCGTCGCCCACCATCTGGCCACGGTCTTCGCCGACTGCGGCAACGACTCGGCGCGGCTCCCTGAGCTCCGCTGTTCGCCCCTCCGGCGATGCATGGAGACGGCGGCTCCCATCGGTGACCTTCTCCTGGAGCACCGGATCGTCGATCCCGCGGTGGCCGAGATCCCCTCGCCCACCGATGAGCTGTCGGGCCGGGCCGCCTGGCTGGGCGATGTCTTGGGGTCCACGTGGTCGTCGCTCGGCCAGCGAGAGCGCCTGTGGCGTCAGTCGGTGCTCGACCACCTGCGTTCGTTGTCTCGTGACACGGTCGTCGTCACGCACTTCGTCCCCATCAACATCGTGATCGGCGAGGCCACCGGCTCCGATGCGGTCACGGTGGCTCGATGTGCCAATGCCTCGATCACCGTCGTCGACGTCGTCGGCGACGGGTCGCTCCGGCTCGTCACAGAGGGCGAGCACGGCGCTTCCGAGGTTCTCTGACCGAACTACCGTCGGGTCGGACAGGGAGGCGATCTCATGACCGAACCGGTACGAACCCGGGGCATCAATCACCTGGCGCTGGTCTGTCGCGACATGGCCCGCACCGTCGAGTTCTACACAACGATCCTCGGCATGCCGCTGGTGAAGACGATCGAGCTGCCCGAGGAGATGGGCCAGCACTTCTTCTTCGACTGCGGTGGTGGCGCCACCATCGCCTTCTTCTGGTTCCCCGACGCCCCTGAACCGGCTCCCGGGCTGGCCATGCCGCAAGGGCTTCCCGACCGAACATCGATGCTCTCCGCCATCGGCTCCATGAATCATGTGGCCCTCGATGTGGGCGCCGGCGAGATCGACGACATGTGCCAGCGTCTTCGCGCCGCCGGCGTCGAGACGACGGAGATCTGGAACCACGACGACTCCCCGTGGGGCTTGGCGGCCGGTCCCGACGACAACGGGGTGTTCGTTCGCTCGGTCTACTTCCAGGACCCCGACGGCATCCTGTTGGAGCTGGCGGCGTGGACTCGCGAGCTCGGCCCGAACGACGTAGCCCACGTGCCGGCAACGGCCGCAGGACGGCACGGTGACCAGGGGGTCTCGGCATGACCCGGCTTCGCCAGGTACCACGCCGCGAGGTCACCGATGCCAGCGTGGCGTTCGCCTATGACCTGATCTTCGGCCCCGACCGTGATCCGGTCGCCGATCCAGGGACCGACGACGGCACGCCCGGCGACTGGTGGACCACCTTCGCCGCGGTGCCCGACATCATGGCGCACTGCTTGGGTGGGTTCGCCCTGTACCGCAATCCCGAGCGCAAGCTCCCGCCCGGTCTCCGTGAGCTGGCTCAGACGCGGGCGGGGTGGTTGCGCGGATCGGCATTCGTCTTCTCCCAGCACTGCCGGTCGCTGCGCGACGAGGGGTTCACCGACGACCAGGTGCAGGCCGTCCCGTCGTGGGAGGTCGCCGAGTGCTTCACTGACGCCGAGCGAGCAGTCCTGGCCTACACCGACGGGTTGGTGGAGGGGAACGGTCGGGTGCCCGATGGGGTCTTCGCCGCGCTGCGCGAGCACCTCGACGACATCGAGATCCTCGAGCTCACCTACATCACCGCGCTCTACGAGATGCACGCCATCATGAGCCGGGCGCTGCGCACCGAGCTCGACGACATCGACGACCCCCTCACGGAGGTGCCGGGCTACCAGCGCGGCGCGTCGGGCCTCGCCATCAACCAGACCGCCCCGCGCACCTGACGCTCAGCGGATCGCGGCGGCCCGGGCCAATCCCCCTCACCACCGCAGCCCGCTCGCCCCCGCCCTTTCAGATGCGTTCGATCTGCAGCCGAACTCTGGCCGCGTCGGCGACGCGACGGATGTGATCTTCGTTCGAGGTCACGACGGCGTCGCGGCGACGGATCGCTCCTTCGACCACGGTGACGTCGACGACGTCGTGGTGCGCGGCCTTGCCGGCGAGGACACCAACTTGGCGTGCCTGCTCTTCTGTCATGGACGAGCGCCCCGGTAGGTGACGCCTCCCATCTATGCGGACCGTCGCGACGGGCCCTTGGCCTTCGTACGGCCGAGCAGCGCCCGGGCGCGGGCCAGTCCATCGGCGAGCTCGTCTGACGTGAGCGGCCCGTGGTCACGTTCCCACTCGGCGATGGCGTGTCGGCCGGCTTCGAGTCGGAGCCGGTGAGCGGCGGTGCCGGCGAGCCAGGCACTGAATGTGGTGCCGTCCTGGGCGGCGGCTCGGTCGATCGCCTGAGCCAACTCGGCTGGGAGGGACACGGACCGCTTCGCACGCTGCGCCACCCCGACGATGGTGGCACAGGTGGTAGGACGACATGGTGTCAGTTGGCGGTACGGGACCGGACGGCGGCGTAGAGATGTTGCCGCCTGATCAACAGCCGTGGCTGTGACGGGCGCACCGACCGATGGCAGTATCAGCCCCGTGACCGTCATCAAGATCACTCTGCTATTCTCACCGTATGAGGACCAAGGGGAACGGTAGCGGGAACACGATCGGGCTGTACGCCCGGATCAGCCTCGATCGACAGGACGGTGAGGGCGTCGACCGCCAGCTTGCCGACGGCCGAGAACTGATCGCCGAGCGATGGCCCGAAGCGCACATCATCGAGTACGTCGACAACGACCTGTCCGCGTTCAAGGCCCGCCAGCGGCCCGAGTACGACAGGCTCCTGACGGACACCGAGGCCGGGCGGCTGAGCGCGGTCGTCGCTTACCACCCGGATCGGCTGTACCGACACCCTGCCGACCTTGAGTCGTTCATCGACGCCGTACAAGGTGCCGGCGCCGACGTGGCCACTGTCAAGGCCGGGGACGTCGACCTCTCGACAGCATCCGGCCGAATGGTGGCTCGCATCCTTGGCAGCGTCTCGCGTCACGAGTCCGAGCGCATCGGCGAACGAGTGTCACGGGCGAAGCAGGAACGAGCGACACAAGGTCGCCCCGCCGGGGGAGGGCTGCGGCCGTTCGGACTCACCGCTGACCGGGCCAAACTCGAGCCGGCCGAGGCCGAGGTGCTGCAGGCCGCCGCCGCCACCATCCTTGACGGTGGGTCGTGGTCGAAGATCGTCAGGGACATGAACGAGCGGGGCATCCGCAACGTGACCGGGAACGAGTGGACGGTCGGCAACCTTCGCCGCACGCTCACCTCCCCACACGTCGCCGGACTCCGCGCCTACAAGGGCGAGATCGTCGGCCCGGCAACCTGGCCCGCGATCCTCGACCGCGGAACATGGGAACGACTGCGGGCCGATGCTGCTACCCGCAAGCGCGGCCGTCCACCGTCCGACCGACACCTACTCACCGGACTGCTGACCTGCGGACGATGCAGGCTCCCGCTCTGGGCCAACCAGACCCGGAACGGGAACTACGCGTATCGGTGCAGTCCGAGCGCAACGACGAAGGGCAAGGGGTGCGGGCGCATGTCGATCAGCCGTGACTCGCTCGACGCGCTCGTGACCGCCGCCGCCCTCGCCACCATCGATTCCGGCCAACTGTCCGCCGCAGTAGATCGCCACCGCCAGCGAAACGAGGACGCGCCCGACATCGAGGAGATCGAGGCCGAGCTCGGAGCCCTCGCCGATGACCACGGCGCGGGACGCATCACCCGGGCCGAGTGGCTCCGGGCCCGGGGAGGACTCGCCCGCCGGCTCGACGAAGCGAACACGGCACTCGCGCGACAGGCCGGGACACTGGCGACGGTCGACCTCGTGGACCTGGCCGACCGGTGGCCAGACCTCGGCACCGAGCGCCGTCGCGAGATCCTCAAGGCGCTGATCGTCACAGTGACTATCAACCCAGCCACCAGCAAGGGCTTGCCCCCGATGGTGGACGGCATCGGACGTATCGACCCGGACCGCGTCGACATCGAGTGGAGGGTCTGACGGTGGGCCGCAAACAGGAACCGATCACGTGCGCAACGATGTCGGTTCCGACATTCCTGCGCACGTCCGCTCTCGAGCACAACGAGAAGCAACGGAGCTGTGGCGCCGACCGCAGCCCGACGCCGCCGACTTGATCAGGGCTCGGCGCGCGTCGGGCTGCCAGGACCCCCTGGCCCACCACCCCCCACCCGCCATCGCCCCGGGACCGTGCTGGGTACGGCCACGCAGGACTTGCATCCCCTCGAACCACCGTGAGGCCCGGCCATGACCGCTGATTCCGCCGTTCCCAAGCCCCCGAAGGGCCTTTCCCGGCGCTCTGGGGCGCTCTGGCGGGAGCTCCTGACCGCATGGGAACTGTCCGAAGGCGAGCAGACCGTGCTCGAGAACGGGCTCAGGCTTCTCGACCGGGCCGACGAAGCGGCCGAGACGCTCAAGGCCGACGGCATGACCACCGTGGACCGCTACGGAGGAGTGAAGTCGCACCCGATGGTCGACGCGGAGGTCCGGTGCCGGCGCTCGTTCAACGACGTGATTCGCCAACTCGGCATCCGCTTCGTGGAAGAACCGTCCGCCAAGCGCGGGCCCGGCAAGTACACGGCCGGTCTGCGGTCCACCTGATGGCCCGCCCTCGCCGAGACGCCCCTGTCCTGCCCGCCACCGTCGACGTGGTGGACGACTGACACGACATGATCGACGACGCCACCGACCTGGCCGAGCTCGCCCGCCGATTCCGTCACTCTGCCCGCTGGGCACTCCACGGCGCCGAGGTCGACATCCCCGCCATGGTCGACGATCCGGCCCACGACATCGACCGCCTCGACACCGCCCTCGCCGACGATCACGAAGGACGCCGGCACTACGCCTGGCGCTCAACGCTGGCGGGCGGTGCGTCAACTGGTCGCAACCCAGGTTG